>JAZLAU010000023.1:0-128178 GCA_045613305.1 Muribaculaceae bacterium | reverse complement strand
ACGACGTTGTCATGGGCAGCATAACTGGCGGCGGACGTTATGACAACCTTACTGGCGTATTTGGCTTAAGGGGCGTGTCGGGAGTGGGCATCAGTTTTGGCGCCGACCGCATCTTCGACATTCTTAACACGCTCGACCTTTATCCATCTGACACCTCGGCTGCTTCAAAAATAATGTTTGTGAATTTCGGCGACGCTGAAAGCAAATTCGCTTTAAAAATCATGAAAAATTTACGAGGTGCTGGCATTTCGGCCGAAATATATCCTGAAGCTGTGAAAATTAAGAAACAAATGAGTTATGCTAGCGAAAAGAAAATTCCTTTTGTTGCAATCATTGGCGAATCAGAAATGGCCGAAAACAAGATAACTGTTAAATGCATGGAAACTGGCGAACAAAGTTTAGTTACCCCAGAAGGACTAATTGACTTATTAAACGCATAACATTACATAACAACAAAGCATAAGAGAAAAGCGTTGGATTCACATAAATCCAACGCTTTATTTTGTAAATAATTTAACATAGTTAAAATTTTAACACAAATATCTTTATTCTCATTAAGTTAATTTTCAAAATTTTTGTATTTTTGCAATCATAAATTAATTAAACCAAAAACATTTTTCTTTAAATGGACAGTATATACGACACCCTCATGGGATTGCCTTTGTTTCAAGGTGTAAGCCGATTGAAACTATCTGAACTTGTAGAAAAGGTTCCATTCCACTTTATAAAATATAGAGACGGAGAGAACATCATTTCTGCAGGCGACAAGTGCAACTCTTTAGTTTTTATCGTTTCAGGCCAAGCACGAATCGACACTCCATGCCAAAATAAGCGTATACACTTCCTTGAAACAGTTTCCGCTCCTAATGTGATTGGACACGATTACCTTTTTGGAAAAATCACACACTACCCTTTCAGCGTGCACGCTAGAGGCATTTGCGGAACTCTTCAAATAACCAAGTCCGACTATATTAACATGCTGCAAAACGACAAGGTGTTTCTGTTTAATATTTTAAACACCCTATCACGCAGCACCCAAATGCACAAAGCATCCATCCTTTCCCTTACTAAAGGCACTATCGGCGAACGCATCGCTCAAATGGTAACATCAATCACACACCCCGATAGTACCGACATTAAGATTTCATTCCGCCAAAAAGATTTTAGCACTATGCTCGGTGCTCAACGCACGTCTTTCGTAAATGCTCTTCAGCACATGAAAGATGCTGGCATAATCGACTTCAACCTGTCGGAAATAAGCATCAAAGACCGAGACAAACTCGTAAGCATGTCTAAAACAGAATAATATTAATTAACATAACACAAAAAAGGCCAGTTGTTTACTGGCCTTTTTTGTGTCTCATATGTTTATCTGCGCGTCTATCCTAAAAACAACACTACCACTATTTGCACTATGATTATACGTGCAAACATGCAAAACGGATATACAGTAGCATAGGCTGCAGATGGAACATCGTTTTTTAAAGCGTCATTGCTATAGTTAAGTGCCATTGGGTTAGCCATACTACCACACAACATTCCCGAAAGTGTAGAAAAATCAAGTTTAAAGAACTTCATTCCAACAAACCCCATTATTAACACAGGCACCACCGTAAACAAGAATCCCATCAGTACCCATATTGCCCCTTCTGGCCTAACCACGACATTAAAAAACTCTCCTCCGGCATCCAAACCAAGGCAAGCCAAATATAACGACAGCCCCAACGAGCGAAGCATCAGATTTGCGCTTCGTGTCACATAAGTAACCATATGCAATCGAGGTCCAAACGTACCAATTAAAATGCCCACAATAATTGGGCCTCCCGCCAAACCAAGTTTTACTGGCATCGACATTCCGGGTATTGCAATCGGAATTGCACCTAATATCAAACCGATACACATCCCTATAAACACGCCTATCAGATTTGGCTCATTAAGGTTCTGCACCGCATTACCCAACATCTTTTCAACGTTTCTGACTGCATGTGCCTCGCCAACCACAACCAAGCGGTCACCCATCTGCAAGCGCAAATCGGGTCGAGCTAACAATTGCACGCCGCTGCGATATATTCGCGTAGTGTTTACTCCATATTTATGGCGAAGATTTAGGGTACCCAATTTCTTTCCATTCCACTCGGTTCGGGTAATAACTATGCGTTGCGAAATCAATTCCCGGTCAATTGAATTCCAGTCGATATCCTTCTTATTCCAATCTACATCTTTAACTTGTTCGCCAAACAATAAAACGAGATTTTCAGTGTCTTTTTCACTTGTCACCACCAAAATGTGGTCATCTTTGTGCAATATGGTGTGCGAATCAGGGCTGCAAGCCTTGCCATCGCGCCACAAACGAGACACCACAAATGCTTTACCACTTACTCGGCCTATCTCTTGCAACGATTTGCCAAATACGCCTGGGTTAAGCACCTTTATCTCCACCAGATGCGCCTCATCATTATCATCTATCGGCTGATCGGCCTGATTTTTTCCAAAACGCAGCCACTTCATTAGCGCTAAGGCTATAATGACACCTACAACGCCAAGAGGATAAGCCACCGCACAGCCTAAAGCCAACGAACTACTTGGCAATCCAACTTGTTCCACTGCTTGCTGAGTAGCAGCAAGCGCCGGTGTGTTGGTAACAGCCCCACACAAAACCCCTATCATGTCAGGAAGATTCATGCCAGTTACAAAACTTGCCAATATTGCCAATGCTGTACCAATAAGAATTACCCCAAGACCCAAAAGGTTGAGTGTAATGCCGCCTTTTCTAAACGAACTGAAGAAACCAGGACCTACCTGAAGCCCCAAAGTATAAATAAACAAGACAAGACCAAAACTTTCAACATAGAACAGGATATCCTCATCTATTGTGAGCCCCAAATGTCCGGCAACAATACCCATAAAGAATACAAATGTTACTCCTAATGAGACTCCAAAAATCTTAATCTTTCCCAACGACAGCCCTACTGCACATATTATCGATAAAATGACTACCGCCTGCACAGCACTGTGATTTAAGAAAACCTCATTTATCCATTCCATATAATTATCGTCTTTTACCCGGCAAAAATACTCAAATTATTTGAATATTTCCTATCTTTGCCAATGCAATTCACATTATATAATTTTCAAGATTATTTTTAAGTGTACAACAACGACTCTTATGGTAATTCGTCATCTTTTCGAAACATTGACTGGATTACAATACTAATATATTTATTGCTCGTCATTTCGGGAGCGGTTAGCATATATGCCGCAAGTTACGACTTCGACCACGCAAGTCTTTTCGACTTTTCTGAGTTTTCCGGAAAACAATTCCTCTGGATTGGCCTTTCTATGATTCTCGGGTTTGCAATTCTATTAGTCGACCGTCGGTTAATCGAAGCCTATGCATACCCCTTATACGGGCTGATGATTATAGTGCTGATTGTCACCATATTTGTAGCCCCCGACATTAAAGGGTCAAGGTCATGGCTCGTTTTCGGGCCGGTGAGCCTTCAGCCCGCCGAATTTGCAAAATTCACCACAGCCCTTGCCTTGGCAAAACTATTCAGCGGATATAACTTTTTATT
Organism: Muribaculaceae bacterium; assembly: GCA_045613305.1. Lineage (GTDB taxonomy): Bacteria > Bacteroidota > Bacteroidia > Bacteroidales > Muribaculaceae > SFTJ01. The sequence goes on along the minus strand of JAZLAU010000023.1, from coordinate 124,603 downwards.
AAACCGCAGTTGGACTAATTATGCAAAATGTGCCTTAATCATAGGGTTACCAATTGCCTTGATTTTATCGCAAAAAGAAACTGGCTCCGCACTCGTATACACATCTTTAATCTTCGTGCTATACCGCGAAGGCATGAGCGGGTTTGTTCTTTTTGCATCTTTTAGCGCAATTTTAATCTTTGTCATTTCCACCATGTTTGCCGACACCATGATTATGGGCATAACCACTGGCCAATTCATTGTGTTCATCTACACTATGGCAATAATTGTGGGCATGCTTTTCTTCTATTGCCGTTCGATTTTCATTTGCCGAAACATTTTATTAGGCTACATAGTGTCGGGCATCATTGCCTACGGTCTGCATTTAGCCGACATCAACATTCCCGGATTAGCATTCTTCCTTACTGTTATTAGCGCCTCAATCATTTATCTTTTAATCGCAATGTTCCGCGACAATATCCGAAGAATACTAATCACAATTGCTTTTGCCATTGGTTCAATTATATTTTTATTCTCTGTCAGCTATGTTTTCAACAACATCTTGCAACCTCACCAGCAAATGAGAATCAAGGTCACATTGGGCATAGAAGAAGACCTTCGCGGTGCTGGCTACAACGTAAACCAATCTAAGATTGCCATCGGTTCTGGCGGAGTGTTAGGCAAAGGCTTCCTAAACGGAACTCAAACTAAGTTAAAATATGTGCCCGAACAGCACACCGACTTCATATTCTGCACCATCGGAGAGGAACAAGGATTTATGGGAACCACACTTGTGCTTAGTGCCTTCCTCATCTTCATATTACGAATAATTTCGATTGCCGAACGGCAACGTACTGCTTTCGGCAGAGTGTATGGCTACTCGGTTGCATCATACCTAATCTTCCACTTGGCAATCAACGTGGGTATGGTTATCGGGCTTTGTCCCGTTATCGGCATCCCACTACCATTCTTTAGTTACGGAGGGTCTTCACTTTGGGGATTCACTATCCTGCTCTTCGTGTTATTGCGTCTTGATTCCACACGAGCAAGTTACGGAAACTATTAACCCCAGAATAAAAAAGTAACCCCCAAAGTTTTTCCAAACTTTGGGGGTTACTTCATATGTACTCTCTATTTTTTAAAATCAACATTTCTGATTCTTTAAGTCCAACACTCTTGCCACAAACTCCTCGTCACTAATATTCCAAGGCAGCCAATTAATAGGAAAACCTCTGCGTTCCATGCCTCTAAACCAAGTCATCTGACGCTTGGCAAATTGATGTATGGCAATTTCAAGCAACTTAAACATTTCTTCATACGTTGTTTCGCCAATAACGTGCTGAGTGATAAACTTATACTCAAGTCCATAATAAATCAAATCATCGGCACTGATGCCGCTATCAATCAATCGCCTTATTTCGTCCACCATGCCATCCTCAAGACGAGTTTTCAACCTTTCCGAAATGCGGCGGCGGCGATTCTCCACATCTATGTCTACTCCTATCACTAAAGCATTCTCAACAGGATGAGGCTTTGTAGCCACCTCTAAATGCGGATTTTGCTGATAATATGTTTGTATTTCTATTGCCCTGATAGCGCGCTTGCAGTTGTCCACATCCGTACTATTATGTAGATTTTTCATCTCGCTCAATATATGCGTCAACTCTTCAAGCGACTTGCCCTCAAGACTCTTCCTCAACTCTATATTTTGAGGAACTTCAGGCAATTCAATTCCTTTGAGCACACTCTCCACATAAAGTCCAGTTCCGCCACACAGCACAACCTTTTTACCTCGGCTTATTATCTCATTATACGCAATTTTATAATCTCGCAAAAACTCATAAAGATTATATTTATAACCTGCATCACAAATATCAATCAAGTGATATGGCACCTCACCATAATCAGCCAAATCTTTTCCAGTCCCGAGGTCCATTCCTCTGTAAATCTGTCGAGAATCGGCGCTGATGATTTCTGCCCCTATTGCGCGTGCCAAAGCAACGGCTTTCGAGGTTTTCCCCGACGCCGTTGGCCCTGTTATAACGTATAATGTATCGTCTACTTGCATCAAAACAGATTATTTCAAATTTCTATTAAAGAAATCAAGAACCTTATTATACAATGGCAAACGTGTTTCACAACCGTTAATCGAGTGATTCATATTTAGATACACCATCATGTCAAACAATTTACCTTGTTGCGTCATTTCAGCTGCATATTGGTAAGTGTTTGTAATGTGGACATTATCATCGGCCGTGCCCGACATTATAAGCAAGTTACCCTTTTGAAGTTTCACTCGCTTAAGTGGAGAACCTTCATTATATCCGTTTTCGTTTTCGTTAGGCGTGCGCATGAATCGCTCTGCATATATTGTGTCGTAGAATCGCCAATCTGTAACAGGCGCAATTGCCACACCTACTGCATACGGACTATTTAATTGCGACATTGCCATTAGCACTTCATAACCGCCAAAGCTCCATCCCCAAATACCTATCTTGTTAGCATCTACAAATGATTGCTTGGCCATATAATTTGCTGCTGCAATTTGGTCGATTGTTTCATAATAGCCGAGTTTCATATACACCACCGATTCAAATTCCTTACCTCGGTTTCCTGTTCCTCTACCATCTACACAAACCACCACATAACCCTGTGTTGCAAAATATTCCTCCCAATCAACCTTCCAATTGTTTAACACTTGTTGTGAACCCGGGCCACTGTATTGCGACATAATCACAGGATACTTCTTATTTGGATTGAAATCCAAAGGCTTAATCATATAACCATTTAGCATATGACCCTCGCTCTGAAATTGGAAGAACTCGCGCTTCGGTATATCCACAGCAGTGTATTTCGCTGCATACTGCTCATTAAGTTCCAAATCTCTTACAGTCTTGCCATTTGCAACACTTATAACCCTATACTGATTTGGTGTTGTTGCGTCACAGAAGTTCTGTATATAATGCTTCATGTCTTTGCTAAATATTGCAGAATATGTGCCTGCACCTTTAACAATAGGAGTCACAACTCCCTTTGCGTCAACTTTTGAAATTGTGCGGTCGAGCGGGCTGACTTGAGTTGTTTGGAAATAGAAAGTTCTCTTCAATGCATCATAGCCATAATACGCAGTCACGTTCCAATTACCTGTGGTTAATTGCTTCATCAACGAACCGCTATTTGAATATTGATACAAGTGAGTCCATCCACTCTTTTCGCTTCTTATAATAAAGAAATCGTCATAATAAACAGCCTCTGTCACCATCGAATAATCTAACCAAGAGCTGCTCTTTTCTGTATAAATCGACTTCGCCACTGTTGAGCGTGGATTTACAGCATAAAGAGTAATCTCATTTTGATGACGATTTAATTTTGTCACCATCAAGCGTTCTGGTGTTTTTCCATACACAATTTTAGGTATATAATCATCGCTATTCATTGGCACCTTCATGGTTTTTAGAGTGCGATTCTCAACGTCATAACTAATCACGCTCACCTTTGAATTTGCCTCACCTGCTTTTGGATACTTATATTCATATGCACTTGGATACAACTCATTGCCCTTAATTGGGTTACATGCACCATTATACATCTGCATCGAGTACATTGGCACCTCCGATTCATCCCAACGAATAAACGACAAAGTCAAGTTATCGGGTGCCCATGCTAATGAATTAAGCAAACCAAATTCTTCTTGGTATACCCAATCAGGCACACCATTAATCACTTGATTTATTTTGCCGTCGGTGGTCACTGCCACTTCACTGCCATAATCAAGTTTTTTAATATAAATGTTGTTTTGATGAACATATGCCACCATTCTACCATCGGGCGAGAATGTTGCTATTTCTTCCCTTCCGGCATTACTCAACTTCGACAACTTATTGTGGCGAATTTCATAAACATAATAGTCTGCCCTAAACGAATGGCGATAGATTGGCTCATAATTTACATAGAGAAGAATCTTTGATTCATCTGGCGACAATTCAAAACCATTCCATTGTGAAATTTCACAATCACGGGCAGTTGACGAATCAAACACCACAGTTTCTGCGCCAGTCTTATAATCCACCTTCACAATTTTTGATGCTCCTCGCATCTGATAGTAACTTACACCATCTACTGAAGGAGTAACCGAACCAATACCTTTCTTTCCTTGCCATAATACGGCGTCACGCATAGTAAATGCCTCTGCGGTCGCAAACACCGATGCCACAAATGCCACTATTAGAAGCAAAATTCTGTTTATTCTTTTCATTTTATATATATGTATTTCATTATATCGTATTCTCAACAAATTTACACAATAATTCTCATTACTGCATCCTATTTTTTGTGAAAGATTAATAACCTGCCAACAACCCTATGGCAAATGACATTTTATTAACCGAAAATTTGCAAATGCTTCTATATAATATAAAAAAATGAGGGACACTTAACATACCCCTCATTTCGCTATAATTAAAAATCAATAGTTTCTTTATTTGATTCCGTAAGCGTTTAGGTCTTCAGCAACAATGCTGTTAAGCATACGCATATTCTTAGCCACTTCGCCTTCAGCATAGTTTACATACACCTTAGCACTGTCAGCAAACAATTCTGGAGCCTTTGAAGCATCGTTAACCAAAAGGTATGCCATGATTGTATGACCTGCAATTTCCACAAGACGACGTGCCTGAAGTTCAAAATATTCCTTATTGGCAGTATCAATCTTAGAAACAATGTCAAAATATTGTTCAGCCATAGCATTCACTCTTGCTTGCAATGGTTTCATATCTTCGCTCACTTCTTCAGCAGCATACGCCTTCATTTGGTCGCCATACACGCCCTTAGTAACATTACCAATTGCAGCAACCACCTGAAGTTGAGTCGTACCTTCATAGATTGAAGTAATACGAGCATCACGATATATACGTTCACAAGCATAATCCTTCATGAAACCGCTACCGCCATGCACTTGAAGACAATCATATGCATTTTGGTTACAGAATTCACTGCCCATGCCCTTAGTTAGTGGTGTGTATGCAGTAGCCAAACGAGAATATGCCTTCATTTCAGCACGTTCTTCTGGTGTCAACGTACGCTCACGTGAGATATCTTCCAAAATCTTTGTCATATCCACAAAGCGAGCAGTTTCATATAGCAATGCGCGAGATGCATCAAGTTTCGCCTTAATATTTGCAATCATTTCTGCCACTGCTGGGAATTCGATAATAGCCTTACCGAATTGCTTACGGTCGTTTGCATAGGCTACAGCTTCGCGATATGCAGCTTCGCTAATACCTACCGATTGTGAAGCAATACCCAAACGAGCACAGTTCATCAACGCCATCACATACTTTATTAGGCCTAACTTTCGTGAGCCAACCAATTCAGCCTTAGCATTCTTAAAAACAAGTTCACAAGTTGGGCTGCCCTTGATACCTAATTTATGTTCTATGCGTCGTACTATTACGCCACCATCGTTGCGGTCATAGATGAACATCGACAATCCACGGCCGTCCTTTGTGCCTTCTTCCGAACGAGCAAGAACAAGCGAAATGTGAGCATCGCCATTAGTGATGAAACGCTTCACACCATTCAATCGCCATGTGCCATCTTCTTCGCAATATGTTGCCTTAAGCATTACAGCTTGCAAGTCGCTACCTGCATCTGGCTCTGTAAGGTCCATTGCCATTGTTTCACCTGCGCTCACACGAGTCAAATAACGCATCTTTTGGTCTTCGTCTGCAAACTCATAGATAGTTTCAGCGCAATCTTGCAAACCCCATACGTTTTCAAATCCTGCATCTGCACGGCTCACAATATCGTTAGCCATAATGTATGGAACAATCGAAAAATTCAAACCATTATAACGGCGTGGCAATGAAATGCCCATCAAACCTGCCTTATTGATTGCATCAAGATTCTTTTGTGTTCCTTCTGCATATTTAACATGGCCATCGATTACGTGTGGACCTTCTGCATCAACCGATTCTGCATTAGGGGCAATCACTTCCGCTGCCAATTCACCTGCTATTTCAAGAACTTTTTCGTATGAATCTATTGCATCTTCAAAGTTCATTGGTGCATAGTCATACTTTTCGCAATCTGCATAGTCGCGTTCCTTTAGCGCAACGATTCTCTTCATCAACGGATGATTTAGATGATATTGAAGCGCCTTATTATCGGTATAAAAATTTGCCATTTCTTATTTCTTTACTTTGAGTTCTTTTTATAATACTTTATTAGGCGTGGTATCACTTGTTCCACATCGCCATTTATCACATAATCAGCAATTGCATTAATTGGTGCATTTGGATCGTTGTTAATTGAAATAACGATTGCACTTTCTTGCATGCCGGCGATGTGCTGAATTTGGCCCGAAATACCACATGCTATATATAGCTTTGGACGAACAGTCACACCTGTTTGACCAATTTGGCGTTCTTTATCCTTGCAGAATCCTGCGTCGATTGCTGCACGCGATGCTCCAACTTCTGCGCCTAATGTGTTTGCCAAGTCAAACAACATATCAAATCCTTCCTTGCTGCCCATGCCATAACCACCGGCTACAATAATCGATGAATTCTTAATGTTCACTTTCGACTTTTCAACATGGCGGTCGATAATCTTTACGATAAAGCTATCTGCATCCAAATACTTTTCTGCGTCAAGATTTACCACTTCTCCCTTATAGTTTTCATCAAGCACTTCTTTCTTCATCACACCTTCGCGAACTGTTGCCATTTGTGGACGGCAATCTGGGTTTACGATAGTTGCAACAATATTACCGCCAAATGCTGGACGAATCTGATACAACAAGTTTTCATAGTTCTTGCCTGTTTTTGGGTCTGTGTGACCACCAATTTCAAGCGACGTACAATCGGCTGTCAAACCGCTATGCAAACATGATGAAACGCGTGGGCCCAAGTCTCTACCTATTGTTGTTGCTCCCATCAAGCAGATTTGTGGCTTGATTTCTCTGAACAGATTTATCACAATTGATGAGTGTGGAAGTGATGTGTATGGGTACAAGCGTGAATCCTCAACCTTGTAAACAACATCTACGCCATATGGGAAAACTTGATTTTCAATGCCTTCGAGCTTGTCGCCTATTACTACTGCTTCAAGCTTTACGCCTAACTCTGTTGCCAATTTACGGCCTTTTGTAAGCAATTCCAAACTAACATCAGCAACCTTGCCTTCGTCGTATTCGCAATATACTATTAAATTATTAACGTCTGTCATCTTTTGAATATTTTTGAAATTGTTACTATTAACCAATTGTATGTTCTGCTATTAAGCCTTGAATCAATTCTTCAAGACCAGCCTCATCATTACCATCAATAACTTTGCTTTCCTTAGCAGCAAACACAACATTTACAACAGTCTTTACCTTTGTTGGCGAACCTGCCAAACCGCATTGTTCTAAATCTGCTTCAATTTCAGCTGCGCTCCACTCTTTCAAATTCAAGAACGGACGCATTTCCACCAACTTAAGTTTATCTTCCGACAATGTAGCCTTTTCACTTGGTGTCACAGCATATTTATATTTTTGAATCAAGCGTGCATTACGTGGACGGCATGCGTCTGCACTTCCGTTTACTGTAACCACTAATGGCAACGGACATTCTACTGTTTCAACACCCGATTCCAAGCGGCGAGTAACTATTGCCTTACCATCAACTACATCTACATGTTCTGCATACGTTACTTGAGGCAATCCCAACTTTTCGGCCACTTGAGGACCTACTTGCGCAGTATCGCCATCAATAGCTTGACGACCACCAAAAATGATGTCGCACTTGCCCATGTGCTTTATTGCTGTAGCCAATGCATACGATGTTGCCAACGTATCAGCTCCGGCTAAAGCTCTGTCTGTCAACACAATTCCAGTATCTGCACCTCTGTAAAGGCTTTCGCGGATAATTTCTGCCGCCTTTGGCAAACCCATTGTCAATAATGTGATTGTCGATCCTGGATTCTTATCTTTCAATTGCAAGGCTTGTTCTAATGCATTTAAGTCTTCAGGATTGAAGATCGCTGGAAGCGCAGCACGGTTAATTGTGCCATCGGCCTTCATTGCATCTTTGCCTACATTACGAGTGTCTGGCACTTGCTTGGCCAAAACTACAATGTTTAAACTCATAATTTCGTGAAATATTTAGATTTAATAATAAAAATTTACAATTCTTTGTGGAACATATATACTTTGTATATAACATTCTCATTACCTGACTGCAAAATTACATAAAATACCAATAGCAAACAACTTTTTTCGCCCCTTTAGTTATTTTTACATTTTCATTGGTCTAAAGGTCGCATTTGCTTAAAAAACGTAATTTTTTCTATTTCTTCTCATTTTGTCCGGTCCTTCCCCACAATTCATCCATTCGCTCTTTCATTTTTTGCTCTTGTGGGTTGCCACACGCCTGCCAAAAAGCTTGATGGCCTACTTCACGAGGCATAAACTCTTGTCGTACAAAATTGCCAGGATAATCATGCGCATACTTGTATCCACTGCCATAACCCATCTGCGACATGAGTTTCGTAGGGGCATTTCTCAAATGCAAAGGCACCGGCAAATTACCAGTTTGCTCAACAAACTGAAGTGCGCTATTAATTGCCATATATGCCGAATTGCTCTTTGGCGATGTTGCCAAATACACCGTACATTCCGCCAATGGAATGCGACCTTCGGGCCAACCTATTTTCTGGATTGCGTCGAATGTGGCATTTGCCAACAACAAAGCATTCGGATTTGCCAATCCAATGTCCTCGCTTGCCGAGATTACCAATCGGCGAGCTATGAACTTAGGGTCCTCGCCGCCGGCAACTAAACGAGCCAACCAATATATTGCCGCATCTGGGTCACTTCCTCTTATCGACTTTATAAATGCTGAGATTATATCATAGTGCATTTCGCCGTCCTTGTCAAAAGCCATAGGATTCTGTTGCAGGCGCACCGTCACCAGTTCATCATTTATCACAAACGGCTCATCTTCTTTAAGCGACTGCACCATTATGTCAATAATATTAAGCAACTTGCGTGCATCTCCTCCGGCAAAGCGCAGAAGCGCCTCGGTTTCCTCCACCTTCACGTCTTTTGTCTTCAAAAGCGCATCGGTAGCAATTGCTCGGTTGAGCAAATCAAGCAAATCTTCTTTTTCCAGTGGTTTTAAAACATACACCTGTGCTCGCGAAAGCAACGGCCTTATAACCTCAAACGAAGGATTTTCTGTAGTTGCCCCGATTAGAGTTACTGTGCCATTTTCCACTGCCGCAAGAAGAGAATCCTGTTGCGACTTATTGAATCGGTGTATTTCATCAATAAACAGCACAGGGCGTCCGTTCGAAAACACACTTCGAGCATCGTGAGCGCATCTTTCCAAGAGGTCACGAACATCCTTCACCCCCGATGTTACGGCCGAGAGTGTATAAAATGGCACCTTTATCTGCTCTGCTATTATCTTTGCCAAGGTGGTTTTCCCAACTCCAGGAGGGCCCCACAAGATAAACGAAGATATGTTGCCCGACTCTATCATTCGGCGGATTATGGCTCCTTCCCCCACCAAATGTTTTTGTCCTATGTATCCGTCAAGCGTCCGCGGACGCATTCTTTCTGCTAATGGTTCATTCACTTTTTCGGAAATTTTCTTTAGTAGCAAAATTAATAAATTCCCATTACTTTAACTAATATTCTAATCGAAAAGATATTAACACTCAAATAGCCTTCTTCTCTATATTTATCCTTGAAAAACAATTTATAAATTTTCTTATCATTTCTTTTTTACTAATTTTGTAACTAATTACTCAATTAAACTTTTAACACCACAATCGTGAAAAGACTTTTTTTTATAATTATGTCGCTAATTTCTGTAGCAACAACAATTTTCGCAAAAGAAAAAATTGTAAAAATCAACATTGTCCAAACCTCGGACATTCACGGCAATTGCTTCCCTTATAATTTCATTGCCGGAGAAGAATGGAAAGGCAGTTTGTCGAGAGTAAGCACTTTTGTTAACCAACAACGCAAAACCTACGGTAAGAACCTAATTTTATTGGAAAATGGCGACATACTGCAAGGTCAGCCAAGCGCCTACTACTATAACTTCATCAACACAAAACAAAAGCACCTATTTGCCGATGCGCTTAACTTTATGAAATACGACGCCGGCAATATAGGCAATCATGACATTGAAACTGGGCACGAAGTATACGACCGATGGATTAAGCAATGCAAGTTCCCAATAATTAGCGCAAACACCATTAACGCAGCCACCGACCAGCCTTATCTAACTCCGTACAAAATTTTTAAGCGCAACGACGTTAAGATTGCCGTCATTGGCCTTATCACTCCTGCCATTCCGGCTTGGTTACCCGAAAACCTTTGGGAAGGACTTTATTTCAAAGATATGGTTGAAACCGCTAAAGAATGGATTCCTATCATTAAGCAAAATGAAAAGCCCGACTTAATCATTGGTCTTTTCCACGCCGGACAAGACATAAACCACTCAGTGGCCGGATATGCCGAAAATGCCTCACTTGAAGTTGCAAAAAAAGTCGACGGCTTCGACATTATACTAATCGGTCACGACCACCGCAAAGACTACAAGTTCATCACCAACGACGCCGGACACAAAGTGCTGATTGCTAATCCTGCAAACAACGGCAATTGGGTGGCAAACATAGAGGTTGAATTTACTTTAAAAAACAAAAAGGTAACATCTAAAACCATCAGCGGAGGTCTTGAAGACATCAACAAATATCAGCCCGATGCTAAATTCTTAAAAAAATTCAATTCTCAATTCCTTGAAATCAAAGAATTTGTGAGCGAAAAAATAGGCTACTGCACCGAAACCATCTCCACTCGTCCTGCATATTTCGGTTCATCGGCGTTTATCGATTTCATTCACGATATTCAGTTAAATATTGCCGACGCCGACATATCTTTTGCCGCGCCATTGTCGTTCGACGCCCAAATCGATGAAGGCAATATTCACATAAGCGACATGTTCACCCTAATGAAATACGAAAACATGCTCTATGCTATGCAGCTTAGCGGCAAGGAAATTAAAGACTATCTTGAATATTCTTATTACATCTGGACCTCTCAAATGTCATCGCCCGACGACCACATGCTTTGGTTTAAAGAAACAAAAACCGAAGGCGATGAAAGCAGAGCTTCATTCCAACACGAAAGCTACAATTTCGACTCCGCTGCAGGCATCATCTACACCGTTGACCTAACAAAGCCTCGTGGCGAAAAAGTTAATATCATTAGCATGGCCGACGGCTCTCCTTTCGAACTTAACAAAAATTACAAAGTTGCCATTAACTCTTATCGCGGCAACGGAGGAGGCGGTTTGCTCACTTCAGGAGCCGGAATTCCTAAAGACGAATTAACCAAGCGAATAATGTATTCTACCGACAAAGACCTTCGATTCTACATGCTGGAATACATCCGCAAAAACAACACCATATCGCCCAAAGCGCACAACAATTGGAAGTTTATTCCTGAAGAATATGTTGAAAAAGCAAGCAAACGCGATTTTGAAAAATTATTCCCGGCTAAATAATCACCTACATAATTAGCCTGAAAAAAACATTAATAGGGACAGAATGATTCTGTCCCTATTTTATTATATACTAACAACTTGAACCATCATTTACCGCAGTCGCCGCGTGATTTTTAAAATTTATGCGTAACTTTGCAACCATTATGGAAAATCAAGAACGAATTTCACTAAAAAAAGGAATAATTGCAATATCACCAATTGCAGTTTTTCTACTACTATATTTAGCAGTATCAGTTGCAATTAACGACTTCTACAAAATGCCATTAGCATTGGCATTTATCGTGGCTTCTTTATGGGCAATTGCAACTGTTAAAAACACACCCTTTTCGTCGCGAATAGAAATATTTTCACGCGGTGCTGCTAATAGCGATGTCCTATATATGATTTGGATATTCATACTTGCCGGAGCATTCTCCGCATTGGCTAAAGGTGTAGGGTCAATCGAAGCAACCGTATCACTAACCCTATCTGTTCTTCCTGCACAATTCATAGTGCCAAGCATGTTTATGGCCGCTTGCTTCATATCATTGTCAATTGGCACATCGGTGGGCACAGTTGTTGCACTAACGCCGTTTGCCGTTGAGTTAGCCACATCTACTGGCAACAACATTCCATTTTTTGTGGCAGTGATTTTATGCGGTTCGTTTTTCGGCGACAACCTTTCTTTTATTTCCGACACCACAATTGCCGCCACACGAAGCCAAAAGTGCAAAATGAACGACAAGTTTAAAGTCAACTTATGGATTGCTGCACCTGCGGCTATTATGGCACTAATAGCATTTGCAGCATTCAGCGACACAAATAACGCGCCAATTGTCGTTAACAATCAAAATCCGTGGCTTATTGTTCCATACCTGCTCGTCATAATCACAGCCATGTTTGGCGTTAACGTGCTCTCCGTGCTCACATTAGGCATTATTTCTTGCATCGTCATTGCATTATTCTGCACTAATGTGCCACTTATCGACATGTGTTCACACATGGGCGGTGGAATTAACGAAATGGGCAATCTGATAATCGTAACTCTTCTTGCATCAGGACTGCTCGAAGTCATACGTTATAACGGTGGCATACAATTTATAATACAAATTCTCACAAATCAAATCAACGGCAAGCGTGGAGCCATGGCTTGCATATCTGGAGTAGTTGGTGTGGTAAACGTTTGTACCGCAAACAACACTATTGCTATAATCACCGTAGGACAAATTGCTCGCAAAATTTCACAGCAATTCAACATCGACCCTCGCACAACAGCAAGTCTTCTCGACACTTGCTCTTGCATAGTGCAATGCATAATTCCTTATGGTGCACAAACTCTTTTAGCCGCAGGAATTGCTCAAGTCACTCCTGTAGCATTTTTCCCTTACCTTTACTACGCTTGGACATTAGCGTTTATGGTAATTTTGTCCATCATTTTCAGATTTCCACGACACAAACACCTACCATTAGCCTTATGAGACGCCTATGTGAATCTTGCGGCAAACCGAAAGTGCTTTTTAAGACAGAGATTGAAGCCCAAAAATTCATCAAATCAAAACACAACAAAGCCTCCAACGTACACCTAAAGCCATATTTCTGCAACTCTTGCAATGCTTGGCATCTAACTCACAAAACCAATCGATGACATTGCCATATATCAACCTTGCTACATGGTCGTCGCTCTCTGTAACATGACGTTTTAGGCACATTATTGGTTTTAGTCTCCTCTATTTCATTTTATATCCGTATCTTTGTATTATGATATATCCTAAAAATTTCGAGAATAAGATTGGTTTCGACACCGTAAGAGCAGAAATCGAACGCCGCTGCATTAGTTCCCTCGGGTCTTCTCATTGCGGCGAAATGCATTTTTCTTCAAAATACGACGAAGTGGTAACTTGGCTAAATCAAGCCAACGAATTTCTATCGATTCTTCAAAGCGAGAAAGAATTTCCGCTCAATCACTTTTTTGACGTACGTCCAGCTCTGAAAGCCATAACTACGCCAGGAAGTTTCATCACCGAAGCAAACTTGTTCGACCTTCTTCGTTCGCTCAACACTATCAGCGAAATCATCAAATTTTTCCACACATCCGACGACGTCGAAAGTCCATTCCCTTCGCTCAGAAAACTAACTGAATCGATGCAAGACTTTCCGACGATTGTGAATGAAATCAATCGCATACTCGACAAATTTGGCAACATCAAAGATTCGGCATCTCCCGAACTGCTTGAACTGCGACGCTCGCTCAATGCCACCACTTCCAGCATCAACAGCATACTTCGAGGCATTATCACACGCGCTCGTCAAGACGGTTTTCTCGACAAAGATGCCACACCTTCTATTCGCGACGGACGTTTGGTGCTTCCAGTTTCGCCAATGAACAAACGAAAAATTAAAGGCATTGTTCACGACGAATCGGCTACCGGAAAAACCGTATTTATAGAACCGGCTGAAATAGTTGAAGCAAACAACCAAATTCGCGAAATCGAAGCAGAAATTCATCGCGAAATAGTTCGCATTTTAACCGCCATTACTACCTTCATCAGACCTCACATTCACGACCTTTTGCAATCGTATGAAACACTTGGTATGTTCGATTTTATTCGAGCAAAGGCCCTATTTGCCAAAGACATTAACGCCTGCTTGCCACACATCGAAAAAAAGGCGCAAATCGAACTCTATCATGCCGTTCACCCAGGTCTGCTATTGGCTCTTCGCGAACAAGGGAAAGAGGTGGTGCCTCTTAATGTCACACTGACTAAAAAAGACCGTATTCTTGTAATTTCTGGGCCTAATGCAGGGGGTAAATCAGTGTGCTTAAAAACCGTGGGTATAATACAATACATGACTCAATGTGGTGTTCTTCCTCCTGTTTACTATAACTCCCACATTGGTATGTTTAGAAGCATATTTATTGACATCGGCGACCAGCAATCGATTGAAAACGACCTAAGTACATACAGTTCACACCTCTACAACATGAAACTGATGCTAAACAAGGCCGACAACATTTCATTGATTCTTATCGACGAATTTGGCAGCGGCACCGAGCCTCAAATTGGTGCTGCATTAGCTCAAGCAATTTTGCACCAACTTAACCAAAAACGTGTGTTTGGCATCATTACAACTCACTACCAAAACCTAAAGCATTATGCCGATGAAACCGACGGCATAATAAACGGTGCAATGCTATATGACCGACAACGCATGCAACCTCTGTTCCAACTTTCTGTTGGATATCCTGGAAGTTCGTTTGCCATTGAAATTGCTCGAAAAATTGGCATTCCTGCCGAAGTAATCAACGAAGCCTCTGAAATTGTGGGCAGCGATTACATTAACATGGATAAATATCTGCTCGACATTGCACGCGACCGAAAATATTGGGAAACTAAACGCCAAGAGATTCATAGCAAGGAAAAACACCTCAATGAGGTTGCCGAACAATACAACAGCAAGGTTGAAGATTTGCGCATCAAACAGCGTGAAATTATTCACGCCGCTAAAGCCGAAGCTAAAGACATCCTCAACCAAACCAATGCCAGCATCGAACGCACTATTCGTGAGATAAAAACGGCACAAGCCGAAAAGGAAAAAACCAAAGAATTGCGTCGTCAACTTGACGAATTTAAGCAACGCATACAGCAACAAAACGACAACGATGCAGTTGCTAATATGCCAAACCTTCTGCCCGGCAAGAAAAAGCCTAAAAAGGCCACCCCTGCCGCAAACAATAACAGCGAAACTCTTAATGTTGGCGATAATGTAACTATTGAAGGCTCTAATTCTGTGGGAACCATAATTTCAATTGAGGGCAACAATGCAATGGTTGCAATAGGTGGATTCAAGACTCGCACTAAATTGTCGAAACTCAAAGGCACTATGCGACAAGCCGACAAACCTAAAACTTCGTCTTCAGTCACTAAAGCAACCAGCGATTCCATACGCGACCGCCAACTAAACTTCAACCCCGATATTGATGTGAGAGGTATGCGTGGAGATGAAGCAATTCAAGCGGTGACATATTTCATCGACGATGCCATACAGTTTAACAGCAAGCAAGTACGCATTCTTCACGGCACCGGAAACGGCATTCTGCGCACTCTTATTCGTGAATACCTCAACACTATTGTTGGCGTTCGTTCTTATCACGACGAACACATTCAACTCGGTGGCGCGGGAATAACTGTTGTTGAGCTGTCTTAACACTGGCTGCTTTTATAACATTCAAGTGAAAATTGATGATTTTCAACAAGCATTCACTATATTTGTATTAATTATTTGAACCATTAAATAACACAAAAACCATGACTCAAACTGAACTATTGTCTATTGTAGATAATTTTTTAATTACCGGCAATGCTACCGAAGTCACCCCTCTCGGCAATGGGCTTATAAACACCACATATAAAGTTATAACTGATGGCAACGCCCCCGATTATGTGTTGCAACACGTAAACACCGACATCTTCCCCGATGCCGACATGCTTATGGGCAACATTGTGGCTGTTACCGACCATATTAGAAAAAAACTTGCTGAAAATGGCGTTACCGACACTTCAAGACGTTGCTTAAAATTCGTTCCCGCTAAAGACGGCAAATACTACTCTATAATCAACGGCAAGTGCTGGAGAATAATGGAATTTATCCCTGACACTATTTCTCGCTCTGGCGTGTCGCCTGAAAGTGCCTATATTGTGGGTTCAACTTTCGGTGAATTCCAAGCCATGCTAGCCGATATCCCTACTCAATTAGGTGAAACCATTAAGGATTTTCATAACATGGAATTCCGCCTGCAGCAAATGCGTGATGCTGTTGCCGAAGACAAAGCAGGACGATTGGCTGAGGTGAAATGGTTAGTCGATGAATTAGAAGCACGCGCCGACGAAATGTGTAAAGGCGAACGTCTGCATCGCGAAGGCAAATTGCCAAAACGCATTTGCCACTGCGATACAAAAGTTGACAACATTCTTTTCGACCAAAATGGCAACGTGCTTTGCGTTATTGACCTCGACACAGTTATGCCTAACTTTGTGTTTTCTGATTTTGGCGATTTCCTTCGTTCTGCTTCAAACACAAGCACCGAAGACGACCCTAACACCGATAACATTGAGTTTAATATGAACATCTTCAAGCCTTTTGCTGAAGGTTACATCAAATCGGCAAAAGCATTCCTAACACCTATAGAAATTGAAAACTTGCCTTTTGCTGCTTGCCTTTTCCCTTATATGCAAACGGTTCGTTTCTTAACCGACTATATCAACGGCGACACTTATTACAAGATTAAGTATCCCGAACACAATCGCGTTCGCTCGTTAGCGCAATTTAAGTTGCTAACCAGCGCCGAAAAGCATTTGAGCGAAATGCAAGAATTCATCAAAACTCAATTATAACAACAAAACCGTTACGATTAAATCACCAATTTATCATAATTAAAGAAGATAGTTAAACGCTTCGCAATACAAAAAAAGGAGGTTTGTTAAACCTCCTTTTTTTGTTGTTTTACTATTATTTCACTAATGTTTTCTTGCCTCCCACAATATAAATTCCCGGTGCTAAACCGTCAATGTTGTTATCATTTCTAAGCAGATGGCCATCGAGGGTGTAAACACCATATCGATAGTCTTTAACATCGGCAATTACGTTATTTATACCCGAAGCTTCAGTAACTGTTATTGTCGATTGCCATTCATTCTGAGCTTTCTCTACATTTGTAGCCTCAGTTCCTACATGATACAAACGAGTTGAGCTACACGACTCACGATTAGAATATGCTTCAACTCCGGCTTCCGACTCATCGTCACCTACAATATAATCTAATGTATAAGTACCCGCAATCTTATCGGTAGTCACATTGAAGTTGATTGCAACAGAGTCACATCCGTTACGCCAACAAGCTGCCATATAGCCCTCCACCTGTTTTGGAGTAACAAATGCCACCCACTTATAACCCGCTTTTGGATTACTTTCATTATATATTCTCGACATATTGGCGCTATATGTCATATTGCTCTTAAACGAAACCGGATTGCCACTTGTGAAATACACCCAATCTTCGGCATACGATTCATAGCAGTCATCAGGCACCGACACTGTCCATCCTTCAGGCACTCTAACTGCAAATAGCGACCAAGTCTTTTTTTCTTGCTGATTTATACTTCCATCATCGGCCAACACTATTCTACCCTCAAATGTCTTGCCGGCTTCAATATTTTTGGGCGCTTGAGTTCGCACTATCTTATAGCACGACACAAAACATGTAGAAGCAACTAATGCTGTCAACAATAATACTATTTTAGTTATCTTATTTCTCATAACTCACATCGTTTTTTTAAATACCATCTTCCTCAAACAGGCTCTCCCAATTATATATTCTAAAGAAGTAAGGCCTATAAAAATCGGCACTACCCCTTTTGTCGAAATTATCGCCAAATTCGGCGCAATCGGTATTCGAAGAAAATACAAGTTCACCTTCTCTTGATAGCCCCATGTGCAAATGTGGCATGTAAAAATGCTGATAGGTTCTTGTTGAAACTTTATCAAGCACATTTGGCATCGTCATAAGCTGATGAGGATTTACAAACGGACCGTATGGCGACTTTGAACGAGCTATATACAACTGCTTGCCATATGGGAACGACTGTCCTGTTAAATAATAATAGTCGCCCTTCTTAAACACCCACGCTGTCGACAACGATGTTTCACATATCGATGAACGATTAACCTCGGCTTCAGTTGGATAAGTAGTTTGCCATGAAAAATTACCGTTTTCGTCGGCTATATAGTATTCCCACTGCGAGCGCAAGTCGTGTGTGGTTGAACGTGCCACAACCGTGCCGCAAGTTTTAATGATATCGTCTGGCGTCTTGAAATACTGATTACCGGCATATAGATATGTGTGTCCATCTTCATCTTCCCACAATGTGCTGCCATATCCAATCGGATCATATTCAAAGAAATTATGGTCTACTGAAATCAGTTTCAAGTATGACTCATCACCAGGTTCGCCCTCAAGGCTATAAATTGCCAATGCCCTATTATCGGCTTGCATAAGGTTTTCTGTACCATTATAAACGCCTGCCCACAACACCTGCAACTGGCCATTTACAACTGTTCCATCTCCTGCCCAATACAAATACTGTTGGTCGATATCTCCAGCTGCTATTTGCGCATCGCTTTTTTCGCCCTTAGGGTGACGTATGTGCGTACGAGCTTTATAGTAGTCATCTCGGCTGCTGTTTGTAGTCTGAACAAAATCGGCTAACCATATCAGCGATTCTTGCTCAGACGAAGGCATAGCGTCTGCCCCTGCTTTTTGCACCATAATAGTGTTGCGAGGGAAATTGTTCTTTGAACTTATTCGAGAACGTAATGACTTCTGAACTGTGCCATAAAAACTATCATTAAACGACCAGAACAAATGGCCTCCTGGAAGCAATGTGGTTTGAACACCATCTCCGCCATTCCATCCTAATGTGCGTGTAAACAAAGCATCATATAGTTTGTCTTTATACACATACACATTATGATTGCTGCAATTATGCTTCATATGCACCAATTGCCATGACTCATCAAGTATCGGTTCTGGATACTTCAACTCATCTCTTGCAGGACTATCTTGCGAACTAGCCCCAGTAACAGTCATAGCCAAAACACTGACTATCAACAATTTTCTTATCATAACTCTTTCACTTTTATATTTTTATACCATACCACATCGCCATGGTCTTGCAAACCAATGTAGCCATCGTGTTTAGTAGTCAGCAACTCATATGCTATTGGCCACTTCGATGAGCCAAACTTACTATCGTCAACCATCTTGCGCCATTTTGCGTTCCACATCTCATAACTTAGCACTTTCTTACCATTTTGATAGTGCGTAACCTTACCATCTTTAACCACTATTTTAACCTTGTTCCATTCGCCCCATGGCTTTGAATTTTGTGGTTTTGCCGGAATCATATCATATAACGACGACGACTTTCGATTACCATCTACTCCCAACTTTGCATCTGGATGATTTTCATTATCAAGCACTTGACATTCAGGACATGAAACATATATTGGTTCCATTTGCATCCTGTCGCCATGCTTAGTCATCACCTCTTGAGCCAAATAGAATATTCCTGAATTAGCCCCCTTTGAAACTTTCCATTCAATCTCCAGCACAAAGTCTTCAAATCGGTGTGCAAACACTATGTCGCCGCCATCTTTGCCTGGTGTGAACTTTAAGCAACCATCTTCTATCGACCACCCTTGAGGTAATCTTGACTTTCCGTAACCTCGCCATCCATTTGTTGAAGTTCCGTCAAAGATGTGATAATAACCATCTTTGTCTTTTTCAAATTCCGACAAATCGACTTGCGGTTTATAAACAACATTATACTCAGGCACACTTTTCTGTGCTACCGCCGTTAAGCACACTACGGTGCATAACAATCCAAACAACAATTTTTTATTCATAAAAATTTTAATTATAATTATTCAATGTCTAAAACGGATACCCAATTGCCAAATGGAAAGCCAACGATTTCTTAAACGATGGCATATTGAAATATCCTCTTTTGCCTGTTTCATAAGGTGCATGTATTGCATAGCCCAAGTCACCTCTCACAACAAGCATATCCATATCAAAACGCAATCCCACACCGGTTCCTACGGCCAACTGGTCAACAAAATTTTTCATCCTTAATTCGCCTCCAGGTCTCAAGTCATCGGCTTTCAACAACCAGATGTTTCCTGCATCCAAAAACACCGCACCTTTAAAATAACTAAATATTGGGAAACGGTATTCCAGATTTAACTCAAACTTAAAAGTACCTGTTTGGTCATAATATCCATTAGGATTGCTCGAGTCAGGCCTATAACTGCCCGGACCAATTGAACGAACAGCAAAAGCTCTCAACGAGTTTGCTCCACCAATATAAAATTGCTCTCTATATGGCACTTGTGTTGAGTTTCCGTATGCATGCGCTGCTCCTATTAGCAATCTGCTAACCAATCGTTGCTGCGATGTTATTCCATAATCATAAACCACCGAAGCCTGACCTTTTACAAACTGAGAAAATGGCGTCCCAAATAATTTTTTCTCACCATCGGCTCCACAAAGCGACCAGATTCCAGAAAATATATTTCCGGCCTCTACAAACTGCACATTAAAATTCAAATTGCTTCCACCAAACTGACGGTCATAGGTGTAGTTATACTGCATCTCCGGAATAAATTGGTCTCGAAAACTTAACGCCACTGCCGGATTGCCTTGCATAGCTTCATTAAATTGTTCGGTTGTGTTAAGCAACTTTGTGTAAGTTAACTTAAATGGGACCAACTCATTAAGAGAATATCTTCTGCTGTGCCACTGCCAAGTAACACCGGCACCAAATTGAACCATTTTAAAGAAACTTGGACGGTTAAGCAATTCGGCCGACAGCGAGAACTTTGTCCAGTTTTGATATCGACGGCTGCGGTCAATAAATCGGGGCGCTAATAATCTTGGCACCGACAATGTTGACGACAAACCAAATTCATAACTATTATAATCATAGCCCTCAACATTGTTGCCACCCGTAGCCCATTCATAACTTGCGTTTAAGTCGGTGTTTAATATTTCACCACGGCCAAACAAATTCTTATGTGCAATACCCAACGACACGCCTGGGCCTATGTAACTATTTGACTTCGATGTGGCCTGAGCCTCAATCTTGGCTTCTATAGGTTGGTCCATAGTGCATTTCACATTCACATCTACCGTATTCTGACCCGGCTTTATCGAATCTAACGGTGTCACCGATATATCGATGCTACTAAATATGCCTAACCTCGACAATCCGCTTTGCGTAGCATTCATATCGCGAACCGAAAACACTTTACCCTTTCTGAATGCTATTCTTGGAGGCATAACATCATCCTTAACCCTAACCGGATTCATCTTAATCAGAATGCCCTTATTGCCTACGTCAAGAGTATCAGGCTTTCCTCTACCCATATAGCGATTTATCACAGTTGTGACGTTTCCTGTGTAATATTTTTCTAAAGCCCTGGCAGGAATGCCTTGCGCCTGTTTTAACCTTAGAGCAATTTGACCTTTTTTTATCGTACTATCAGCATAATACTCAATATATTCCGGACGAAAATAAAAATATCCACGATTACGCAACACATTGGCAATATTTACTCGCACAGCATTTAGAGAGTCCATGCTATAACGATTCCCAGGCTTTAAATATTTATCGGCTTTTGCCAACGAATAAATTTTATTTCCAAGTTCTGTGCCGTTATTCAGATATCCCACACTGCTAATCTTATACGGTTCGTGAACTGTGACATTATATTGTATGCGAGCCTTTTTCTTATTTTTTCCCGACATAACCAACTCATACGATGCTCTGGAATCAAAATATCCATTATCTTGCAACACCGTATTTATCATCTCAACTCTATGTTCAGGTCGAACCGTTGACACCAAAACAGGCTCTTCAACAAGTTTCTTATATAACCACCCTTTCAATCCCTTGGCACTATCGTTCCAATGATTATACACCCATAAACCTATAGGAAACGGGTGACGCAAATATGGGGAATAAAGGCTATTATTTGGCGCAACATTAATTGCTGTTGATATACCCTCCGCCACCTCATCTACAAGGTGCAAAGAGTCGTTACTTGGCATGATATTTAATTTTTTCACACCAGTATACAACAGTTCACCCTCTTCTATGCGCTTGGTGGTGGAACACGACACAATGCCCATAATCCCTACAACCATCAGCACATATAACAATATTCTTAATCCTATTCTATTTTTCCTGCCCATCACGTTCACTCACATTTGTTTTAACACTATCCTTTGGCTGCGACACACTATCGGATGGCAATGTTAATTGCATCTTATTTGTAGGCATATTGCGTGCGCCACCCCTTATGCTTGGCCTGAATTTAAATATATGCTTCAGGTTCGAAAGTTTACGCTTTAAGACAAAGCCCACACCTGTTTCTACCACTTGCCCCTCAAGTATACTTTCAAATCCAGTATGGCGGAACAAACGTGCATACATGCTTCCCGAACTGTTAAGCAAATATTCTATCGAAACATCGCTAATCAAATTTTCCGACAAATTATCTTCAGCACTCGCATCGGTGTTATAGTTTCCTCCCACTACAATCTTAAATCGGTCGTTAAACAGCGATTTCGACAAATTATAACTATAACTTGTCACAGTCGACACACCATCGCCGGCTTTATCATATTGGTTGATGCCAAACGATAGGTCCACGCCCTTTATCGCACTCGCCGCCCAACTGTTCAATTGCGAATTCAAGAACGAATAAAGCGCATTATTGGTCATGGTCGACGTATTGGTTCCGGTGTAACTTCCATAGAGCATTAGATTCATTGCTTGTGCTGAGCGCTGCTGTTGTGACATCGACTGCAACTCATTCTGAACGGTCAAATCGTCATTAGTGTTCAAATCAAACGAAACATCCATTTGCGACAATGTACCTCCCACTTTACATGCAATGATAAAATCTACCAAATGCGATGTCATGCCATCGCCCGATACGGAAGCCTTATATTTTTCTTCTGCTAAGAAATTTAATGTAGGATTCATCATGTTGCCCGTAAACGACAAATAACTTCCCTCCTTAATCTTAAAGTCTACCTCTTTAATCAATGGCGGAGTATACTTGACATAACCATTGTCAACATTCAATTGGCCAGTTACTCGTGGGTCGCCAGAAAATCCTTGAGCATAATTCAACGTTCCATTCGATTGAACTTGCACTCTATTCTTGCCATCGGTCGACAAATATGCATTGATGGTGTTTCCTTGCTGCAATGTTAAACTTGCATTAATGCTCATTCCAAACGACTGATTCTGCAACAATGAATCTCCATATACACTCGTTGAATCATCAAACTGAACAAAATGCACCATATCGGGATTTGTTTCGGTAACAATTTCACTCACATCATCTTGCAACACATAAGTCAAATTGCTACCCGACAACAATGCCACATTTGCATTTACGTATAATGCACTCAATCGGCCCTTGGCTGTTGCATCTACATTGGCGAAACCTCTACCAAACAATTGCGATTTCTTTATCTGCTTGCTATCTACAAACTGAACATTGCGACCTTTTATCGACATGTCTACATATGCATTCGACATGTCTCTTATGTCAATATGACCATCTATCACCAACGGCTTGTCGTTACAACTCAACAAAGCATATTTATTGAGCATAACAATTCCTGAATCAACTGGAATGTCGGTTGATGGGAACAAAATCTTTGACCCGAACATGGGCACATATATTGCGCCATCTTCAGCCTTAACAACACCTGTTAAAATTGGCTTGTCGAAAGAGCCCGACATACTCATTTCTCCATTCAAATAACCCTGCAACTCTGCTATGCCGTTAGGTATAAAGGCGGTAACGGTCGATATAGGGAACTTATCAATATCCAACTTAAGCGACATTGGGCTTGTTGCTGTAGAGTCATTAAGCACGCCTGCTGCAAACATAACCCTTGCGCCGTTGACATTCATATACGATTCAAGGTTAGTATTTCCGGTTTTCGGGTCAAGCGTCATCAAAGCATTCAAATTGAAGTCGCCTACTCGTTCTCCTTCATATTTATAATCCTTCAATTCCACATCGCCTTCGCCCCAAAACTGATTACCCTTGTAGGCTATCTTCATATCGGTCGACAATTCTCCGCTCATGTCGGGCATAAATGGGAGCATTGAAATCCATTCATCGATTTTAATGCCTTTCATCTGCAAGTTAACCTGTTCTTGCTCGTGGTCGTGAAGTTCACTTTGCGCCAAGTCGGTAAACAATCTTATAACGCCCGAACTTCCGCCGTCAAGGGTCAAATCAGCATCAAGGTGCTGATTTTTATAGTTATACTGAACATAATTGCCTTCGTTAACACTCCAATCGTGATAACCAATGCGTGGTTTTGGAGTAAATATATTCACTTTAACTATCGAATCATTTAAATCGGCATGCGTTCCAAAATGATATCCCGTGCTCTGCCTGATGTCTTTCACATCGTAAATAGTCGACAATCTGCTTCCCAACACACCTCCCATTAAGGTTACCGATGCAAAATTGTCGAGCGTTCCGGGTCGATTACCCACATGAAAACGATAATCCAAATACTTTCCTGTCTGAACCAGTTTCGCCGTTATCGTGTCAAGTTCTGTTCCGAATGCATTCAAACGATGAATCACACCCCGCCCATACACTGTGCTATCGTTATAGAGTTGCAGATTCATGTCTCGCATCTCAATGCCTGAATATTTCAGATATTGAGGCACCAAACCCTTTCGGCCCATCTCTATTTCACAAGCAAACGGCGGCAATGCTTCTTGCAACGTGTCGATATTCAGCGATATTCTTTCTACCTGCTTCATCGCCACATCATAGCAGCCAATAGCACTTTCCACAAATTGATCGATACCGACTTGCGACGTGAAGTCGACCGATAAATCTTCATTATCTAATTGCGCCGATATTGTAGAATCGCCACTCAAAAATTGCATCGACACCGACGAGGTATTAAGGTCTATTGTATCGTATGCCAACTTTAAACTTTGAATTTCAGCCGTCAAATCATAATGATTATTGCTCAAATCAATGTCTCCAAATGCATTAATTCGACCGCGACCATTTGTTCGCACATCCATCAACTTAAGCGCATATAAGTCCAAATCGCGAACATCGCAGTCTAATGCCACCACATAATGATTCTCAGCAAGTTCACCGCCACATCCAAGAGTAAAATCCAGATTGGGATTATTTGAATCAAAGTTAGCCACGAAAGTGCCGCTACTTAGCGATACATCGCATTTCACATCTTTATAGTCCACTCCGTCATAGCCCAAATGGTCAACAATCAAGTTTGCCTCCAATTCCGTTGACTTGTCCATTAGGTCAAATCCCTTACCCTTTGCCGTTATGCTCGCTGTTAAGTCGCCAAAGTCGCTAAAAGGCAAAACTGCATGTATTGGCATATCGGCCAAATCCAATGACACCTCATAGGCATCGTTTGCCGTATTAAATTCAGCGCTACCCACAGCTTGGCCTGTTTCTAAGGTTAAGTCAACATCTCCCGACATTTTATTTCCGCGCATTGAGGCATGCCCAATTAAGTCAATTGCCGGAAAATGCACTTGCTTACTAAGTTTTGCATCGAGAATAGTAGGTTTAACGAAATTAATATTGTCAAATCGGCCTACCATTGCTAATTCTCCGCCAAGTTTTTCCGACTCCATTACATTAGTAATTTCGCCAGTTATTTCAGCAAATGCATACTTGGGTAAATTAACCGACACTTCCTTCACATCTAATTTTGCCGCTGTTCCTGCCACCTTTGCCACCAGTTCTATTGGACGCTTGCGAGGCACTGCACCAAAATAACCTTTGAAAATCGGATACATAACCTCAACGTCAACAATATCAATTTGAGCGTTGGCATCAAGATTAATGTTGCCTTCCGACGGAGTTTCAAACACCGACATGTCTAAATTGCCATCAACCGAAATTGTCGACAACACAGTTTTTAAGGCAAACTTATCGATATCCATCTCTTCGCTGTCAATCTTAAAAGTGCCTTTACCATCGGTTACAAACAATCCGCATCGCTCTTTTGCACTTATATGCTTTAGCGGCACAGTAATGTCGGTTCCTCTATTATACAGGCTATCGATTTCAAAATTTATATCCGAAAGCGACAAGTAATTCATATCCAGACCATCTGCAGGCTTGGCTTCCTTCAAAGCATACACCACACTTGAATTCTGCACCTTAAGTTTTCCGCCCTCTATAGTCCATGTTTGCGACTTGTCTTCCACTGGTGTCTCATTGGGTTCTTCGGCAGCAACTGCAACATTCTGATAAATATACTTAACGTCCAAACTATCAAGCCCAAAGTACGAAGCATCCACTTTACATGTCGACATATCCACTTTGCACTTTTCTAATTTAGCCAAGCCTATTTTCACATCAAGGCTATCGATTGTTGGCAACATCTGCATGGCAAATCTCACATCATTAATTGCAATGTTGTCAGCACCCACTTTCCATTCAACCGGAGCACTTTCTTCTTGAGTATCATCCACTTTTTCAGGACAATACATCAACCTAATATCACCTCCGCTCAAATCCACATTGCCAAGTTTAGCGTCGCTTTGGCTTATCGCAATATCTGCTACATCAAACGACACATTGTGCAGTTTTGCAGCAAGTATCATCGACGAATCCTCGCTAACCATATTATACTGAGCCCCAATCAATTGAGCATCATTTACCACAACATCAAGTGCCATCAACGGCAACATTTCAACATCGAGCACCAACCTCTCAGCCGATAGCATCGTGTCAGAATTTTCATATAGAACTAACACATCCTCAATGTTAATGTCTATCGGGAATTTAAGCGACAAACTTCCTATTTTCACATTCCAACCAGTTGACTCGCTCAATTCTTTACAGGCCACATCTTTCACCCAAGTCTGCACAAAAGGTATATATAGCATCGTAGGCAAAAGTATTACAATTGCCAATATCGCAAACATTGCTTTTAGTGCTATGCGCAATGCTCTATTTTTTATCGATTGAAACATTAAATATATACCTTGTTAGCAAAATTTAGCCTACTATTTATTTAAACAATAAAGATACGCAATTTTCCAAACATCACTAAATTTTTCATGCCAAAAAACACAAAAACCGTCAACATTACACAACAATCACATAGTATGCAAAAAAATTGGCGTCGCAGAAATTCTGCAACGCCATAAATTCATTTCTTAACACCAGAAATTAGTGACGGATACCAAGTTCCTTCTTTGCTACGATAGCACGGTAGCGGTTGATGTCAGTGCGGATTAGATAATCCAACAAACGACGACGCTTACCTACCAATTTCTTCAACGCACGTTGTGTGTTATAATCTTTGTGGTTTGACTTCAAGTGTTGAGTCAAGTGAGAAATACGAATTGAGAATAATGCTATCTGCGCTTCAGGTGAGCCAGTATCAGTATTGCTTGCACCGTATGTCTCAAAGATTGCTTTCTTTTTTTCAGAATCTAGATACATTCTTTCGCTTTTTTATATGTTAATAAAATTTCGGGTGCAAAGATAATAGTTTTTTTCTTTTCTCACAACCAACCTCCCTTTTTTTTACATTTTATATCAATATTTTAAGCAAAATGACTAACTTTGTACTCCTTAATAACGTTATTTATGCAAAAAATTAGGAATGTTGCCATTATCGCCCACGTGGACCATGGCAAAACTACATTAGTAGATAAAATGCTTCTTGCCGGAAACTTGTTTCGCGACAACCAAAATACCGGCGATTTACTTCTCGACAACAACGACCTCGAAAGAGAACGTGGCATCACTATACTTTCTAAAAACGTATCCATCAACTACAACGGATATAAAATTAACATCATCGACACCCCAGGGCACAGCGACTTCGGTGGTGAAGTGGAACGTGTGCTAAACATGGCCGACGGATGCCTACTTCTTGTTGACGCTTTCGAAGGACCTATGCCTCAAACCCGTTTTGTGCTTCAAAAAGCCATTGAAATCGGATTAAAGCCAATTGTTGTTGTAAACAAGGTGGACAAACCAAACTGCCGTCCTGACGAAGTTCAAGAAATGGTGTTTGACCTTATGTTCAACCTTAACGCCACAGAAGAACAGCTCGATTTTCCTACTATTTATGGCTCGGCTAAACAAGGATGGATGAGCGACGATTGGAGCAAACCAACCGACAACATCAATGCCGTGCTCGATGCTATCATCAAATATATCCCAGGTCCTGAAATCAACGAAGGCGACGCCCAAATGCTAATCACCTCGCTTGACTACTCTAACTACGTGGGACGTATTGCAATCGGTCGCGTTCATCGCGGTGAATTTAACGAAGGAATGAACATTGCTCTTTGCAAAAAAGACGGTTCTATAGTTAAGCAACGCATCAAGGAACTGCACACTTTCGAAGGCATGGGACGCATGCGTGTGGACAAAGCAGGAAGCGGCGACATTTGCGCTCTTATTGGCATCGAAAACTTTGAAATCGGCGACACCATTACGCTCGACTCAAATCCAGAGCCTCTTCCTCGCATTGCAATCGACGAGCCTACTATGTCGATGACTTTCACCATCAACGACTCTCCTTTCTTCGGCAAAGATGGCAAATTCGTAACTTCTCGACACATAAACGACCGTCTGGTTAAAGAACTTGACAAAAACCTTGCTTTACGCGTTCAAAAAACCGAACGCGAAGACGCTTGGATTGTGTTTGGCCGTGGCGTGCTTCACTTAGCTGTGCTTATTGAAACCATGCGACGCGAAGGCTACGAACTTCAAGTTGGTCAACCTCAAGTTATTATCAAGGAAATTGACGGAATTAAGTGCGAGCCAGTTGAAACGTTAACTATCAACGTTCCTGAAGAGTCAGCCAGCAAAATGATTGATATGGTAACCCGACGTCGCGGAGATTTGCTGTCAATGACAACTCAGAACGACCGCATTCATCTTGAATTCCAAATCCCATCACGCGGCATCATCGGACTTCGAACCAATGTGCTAACTGCAAGTGCGGGCGAAGCAATTATGGCTCACCGTTTCCTTGAATACCAACCTTGGAAAGGCGATATCGAACGTCGCACTAACGGTTCTCTAATTGCACTCGAAAGTGGTACTGCATACGCTTATGCAATCGACAAACTTCAAGATCGCGGCAAATTCTTCATTTTCCCTCAAGAAGAAGTTTATGCCGGACAAGTGGTTGGCGAAAATGCTAAAGACAACGACATCGTTGTTAATGTAACAAAATCAAAGAAGCTAACAAATATGCGTGCTTCTGGCGCTGACGAAAAAGCCAAAATTGTTCCTCCTATTGTCTTCAGCCTTGAAGAAGCATTAGAATACATTAAGGAAGATGAATATGTGGAAGTTACTCCAAACCACTTGAGAATTCGCAAGATTATTCTCGACGAACTTGAACGTAAGCGCGCTAATAAGCAATAAGCCATTCAAGTTTCACCAACGAACTTTGTTTCATAATTTTATATTTTTACGGGGATTGACTCTTTTTGAATCAATCCCCGTTTTTTGCTTTAGCAGCTAACAAATATAAAAAACCTAATATAATTTATTCTACACTTCTTTTTGAAAACAAACATGCAGAGAAAACTACCATACAAATTGCTAAAAATTCCATAACCTATTTATTTTTATTATTTATACATTTTTATTTTCTTTCTCACTTACAAAAGCATTTCTATCGCTTTCGACACTACAAAGGTAGAGTCATAGCGGGCACATTTATTGCCCATTGTTGTTAATAGATAAAAACAACTAAAATTGCTACATTAGTCCTAAATCGCAATAAGTCACTACAATACACTCACGCATCTTCACATCGCCCATTTATTTAAAACGTCTTTCCGAAAAAAATTGCACTTTATAGTTTGCCATTCCAAAAAAAATTACTACTTTTGTACATCGATTTGCGCATGTGGCGTAATTGGTAGCCGCGCTAGACTTAGGATCTAGTGCCTAGAGGCGTGGGGGTTCGAGTCCCTTCAGGCGCACAACAGCAAAACGATTAGCGTCAAGAGTAAATCTTGACGCTTTTTTTATTTTATCTCCTTTGAATTCTATGTGCCGACACTTACTTTCATTCATTATAACCTATTTCGTTGCCACCTATGCTTGTTTTGCCAACGACTCTATAAATTATGATTTCATAAATACTCAAGCCAACCAAATCATAATGAACAATGCCGATTGGAGTTCTTTAAAAGAAACAGCAATCACTCTTATCAATCGTCAAAACATTAGCGCAGAACATCCCGTAAAGCTTAGCATTCTTCAAATTGGAGATTCTCACATCCAGGCCGGCATTATGAGTGAAGAAATTCGTTCTGCACTGCAAAACACCTACGGCAATGGTGGTCGCGGTTGTATTGCCCCTTTACGACTTATAGCAACAAATCAACCCACCGACTACTCCATAACAGCATCGGCAAAAGTGTTACAAAAAACACAAGCCACACGACGCTCTAAGCACAAAATTAACGTCGGAATCACTGGCGTTGCTGCTACTTTCAGAACCAGCACCATTGAACTATCTATCACTACCAAACACGAAGACGACCAGTTCTCTCAAGTCACTCTTCTCCATGCCCCCGGCAACGGATACAAAAAGGCAAAAGTAAACGGCGAAACACTCACCGACACCACACAAACCTCTTATTCAAGCACATTCACGTTAAGCAAACCAACTAACAGCATTACCCTTGGCAACATTAACGCCGACTCCGAATTTTGGGGCGCTTATGTCACTAACAACCACCATGGCGTAATATTCAACTCTATTGGTAACAACGGTGCATGCTATTCTCATTATAACAAAATTGCTAATTTTGCCGAGCAAACAACCCTCATGCAGCCTCAGTTAATCATCATATCGCTTGGCACAAACGAAGCTTTTGCAAAATTCAGCGACGATGAACTATATAACCACATCAACGCTTTAGTTACTGAACTCAAAAAGCATAACCCCAACGCGCAATTTCTTTTAACAACACCAATGGAATGCGACCGACGCACACGCTACCGATATCGTGGACGCCGCCGATACAAATTCGCAACCAACACCAATTGCCTAAGAGTAAGGGATGCAATAGTTAACTATGGCACCAAGCACAACATTGCCGTTTGGGACCTCTATACAATTGCCGGAGGTGAAGGAGCAGCAAAACTGTGGGTTAGCAATGCCCTTCTTGCCAAACGCGACCACATTCACTGCTCTGCAGCCGGTTACCAACTACAAGGAAAACTCCTTGCCAAAGCTCTTATTTCCGCTATCGAATCACAAAACGCAAGCGGTCAAGACTTAGAAAATCAGCATTAAACTTTAAACATAAAAAAAATCTTGCAACCCGCACATGGGCTGCAAGATTTTTTCATTTATATTCAAATTTCTTATTGTCCTTGATATAGGAATCGTTTGATTGAATGCTTAGGTGTCTTTTCAAACTCCTGGTCGCGTAGTCTTATATCAGCCACCTTAGAATATGCAGGAAGTTCCTGATTTTTAGCCAACACCATTTCCTTCATAGCCTTAGCAAAAGCTTCACCTTCTAAACCTTTTGCCTTAGCTGCTTCATAATCAGGATAAATTAGCGCAATCAATTTGCCATTGTCTTCCACTACCAACGATTCGATAACATAGTCGATGTTATTAATCACCTGCTCTATTTCTTCAGGATAGATATTCTGACCAGAAGGACCCAATATCATTGTCTTGCTGCGGCCACGAATAAATATAAACCCATCGCTGTCCATGTTACACAAGTCACCTGTATTCATCCAGCCGTCCTCACGCATGACTTCTTTAGTTGCTTCTTCGTTATTGTAGTAGCCGAGCATCACATTTTCGCCCTTTACCCACAATTCGCCTGCAACCTTTTCTGGGTCAACCGAATCAATTCGCATTTCCATTCTGTCAACTGGTCGACCGCAACTTCCACTCTTGGTTACGTCCCATGGTGCATATGCCAACAATGGCGCACATTCTGTCATACCATATCCTACTGTGAATGGGAATTTTATTCTTGTCAAGAACTTGTCAACTTCATCGTAAAGTGCAGCTCCGCCAACGATAACCTGCACCACATTTCCGCCAAACACCTTAATAATTTCGCCCTTAATCTTTTGCAATACTACATTTCTAATGATAGGCAATTTCAGCATAAAACTGATTTTTGGTGTTGCCAACAACGGGAACACCTTACCCTTAATAATCTTTTCCAAAATCAATGGCACTGTCACAATAAGCTTTGGCTTAACTTCACGGAATGCGTCCAAAATAACCTTTGGCGACAAGTTACGGGTCAAGAAATGCACATGGCAACCCTTTACAATCGGATGTATCAAATCAATCATCAATCCATACATATGAGCCAACGGCAACATACACACTATTCCGTCGCCTGGCAACAAGAATGTTAGATGTTCTAAGGCAAATTTCATGTTCGACGCCAATGCTCTTTGTGGTATCATAACACCCTTTGGCTTACCTGTTGAACCCGAAGTGTAGTTTATAATTGCCAAATCTTCGGCTTCAGCATCGGCATAGCATATTGCCTCTGGTGTCAATCCGTTTGGATATGCTTCATTATATAGTTTATCAATATTTTCATACGCACACTTCAACTCTTCATTTCTGAACTCTGCAAGTGATGTGTCGTTCATCTTAAACACGCCAAGCAAATTTGGCATCTCTTTGGCATCAAGATTTTTTAGTATACCTTCTTCAGCAAAAAGCAACTTCGAGCCACTGTGATTAACCAAATAATGCACAGCATCGCGCTTAAATTCGTGCAACAACGGCACTGGCACAGCGCCATACACCAAAGTCGCGAAAAAGGTACTTGCCCATTGCGAACTATTCTTACCAATTATCGAAATCTTATCGCCTTTTTCAATTCCACAAGCCTTAAACAAAACATGCAATCGTGCAAATTTTTCAGCCAACTGGCCATAGGTAATCGTTTCTCCTTGCAAATCAGTCAATGCTTTTACTTGCCAGTTTTTCTTTACCGATTCCTCAACATACTTTATTATTGATTTATCCATAATTTAAAATTAAATTAAGTTTATTATTTTCATTATCTATCACTTTGAGCAAGCATATCATCAAGCACTTCAAAGGCCTTTTCTAATATGCTGTCTTTACCCACCAATATATCTTCTTGAGTCATATCCACTTTATAATCAGGCTCCACGCCAAACTCCGTAAGATTACCTTCGCTATCTGTAATGGCGCTTGCCGAATATCTCACCGACCACCCGTTAGGCATCTCACTCGTAAATGGCATTCCACAACCGCCTCCAGTTGTATCGCCCACCACACGCACTTGCGGCAACGACTTCATTATCGACACAAAGTTGTTCGTTGCACTAAACGAACCCCTATTAGCCAAAACCACCACCGGCTTTGAAAATTTCACTCTATCTGAAGGCGTTGGGCTTATGTAATAGTCATATGGCTCTGAAAAATCGTCGTGCCCAGGGCCTGTTTTATGCGAAATGGCTCCTGCATGCAATTTATCAGTGATAAATCGACCAACTAAAGTCTCAACATTAGTCAACAGCCCTCCGCCATTACTCCTCACATCAATCACCAAACCGTCGCAAGAAGCAAG
Source organism: Muribaculaceae bacterium (assembly GCA_045613305.1). GTDB lineage: Bacteria > Bacteroidota > Bacteroidia > Bacteroidales > Muribaculaceae > SFTJ01. The sequence goes on along the minus strand of JAZLAU010000023.1, from coordinate 90,840 downwards.
CACCGACATAACAGCATCCAAATTTCCTTCGCCCATACTAATAGAGAAATCTCCATAGTGCATATATCCATAGTTATTGGGCAACACTTGATATTTAATGCCGCACGTATTTTTGTAATCAAATCCCAAATAATATTGGTCAATTATTCTTTCATCGTAGTTAACCGGATACTGTTCCCAAATCCAATATCTCGATACATCCCATCCCGATATCAGATTAGTGTGTCCATCCTCCAGTTCCTTAAGCATTTCCGAACACAAAGCAAACAATTCTGTTGACTGCATATTAGGGTGTATCTTTGCCCTATAGTCTTGCCCAATCTGCTTCCAGTCCACATCTTTATATTGAAAGAAACAATAATGTTCGTCGATTATGCTCCATAATGCGTCAAAGTTGCCATAAGGGTCATTTGCATAGTTAACCTCGTCATTGCACGACGACAATGCAACAGCAACAGCCGAAACAACAATCATTAAAACATATTTCACCGACTTAATCTTTAGCATAATCAATACATTGATGATATTATTTTCGCCTTATTCACTTCTGTTGCTTTTTTGCCCACACTCAACCATTCGCCACCTACGCCCAAAACAGCCGAATGCATAACGGAACGCGTTTTCAAATTGTTCACAAACGTTCTTTCAACACTATTGCGATAGCCCAAACGCAACACCGTTCTGCCAAGATGTAAATCGGCCGACAACTGGTTTACCATGTCAAACCTATTGCCCCACCATCCAAAGTGAGCCAATCCAGAAGTGTTACCCAAATATATTTCATAATATGTTTCACCAAATTCTGGCGAAAAAAACACTCCCATAACCGGCAAGGTTGCTTGGTAGCTAAAGGCAATTGGCAATTCTTTCACGTTCAAGTCATATGACACCATGGCCGTAACGTTGACTGCGCAATGCAATCGCACCGAAACAACGTTATTGCTATTGGTAGGCTTATAAACTGCGCCACCACGAAATTGTGCACTCGGTCCTACGTAAACACCAAGCCCCGGAGTTAACACATCTCGCCATCGTCGCATCATTCCCCACTTAAAATCGGCATGCAACGAATGCGCAACATGGTTACCAGCTGGATTATTTACACTTGCATAATCAGCGCCAACATTCATTTGCATTATCCAGCGTTCAGGGTCAAAGCGCATAGCCTGCTTACGCTCATACTCAAGGCGTAAGCCCACACCCTCGTTTTCAACAGGGCTCAAATAAGTATCTAGAATCGAAGCAGGTCCTAAATCGACCATAAAGAACGATGCAGCAGGGCGCTCAACGCCCACACCATCCTGCATGGTTTGAGCCATACTCTTTGGGGCCGTTGCTATCATAATCGCAGCAACAACACAAAGAACATACACCGCTCTGCTTATCATATTCTTTAAGAAATTACTCCTCATCTTCAAACATTCGCATCTGTCCTGTCAATTTGTCTCTAACAGCATCTTGGTCAATTACAGAGTCCTTTCCCAACACTTCGCTATCAACAATTTCATCGTCAACATCGGCTTGAACAGGTTCTTCTTCAGTTTCCTCTACAATTCGCGACTCAATTTGTGTAACTGTTTCTATTTCCCAGTTGCTGATGCGCTTACCCTTTGCTTTAAAACTTTTCACTGCAATAAAATCCTCAGCATCAAGTTCTAAAGGTTCTCTAAACGAGTCGGCTCCGCCAAATTTAACCTCAAAGCGCGGATATTTTTCGTCTGTCAATATCAGCAGTTCCGACTTCGGGTTATCACCTATCATGCGTTGCTTCTTAGCACTTTGTTCAAGGTTAAAACGCTTAACATAAGTATATCCTTGGTCAGCATCATATAGCACTGCGGTCCAAACCACACCGTCGCGATATTTTTCTATTCGCAAAATTCCGTCCTCATAGTGATTTTCAACGTCATATGTAGTGGTATAATAATCACCATTCTTCATTATCACCAATATTCGTTCGTCGTTAAAAAACTCGCCAAGCAAATTTCCTCTGCCATCGTAGTTTATTCGAAGAATGTCTGGGTCAAACCACACCTCACGGCCTCCAAGAGTTGAAACTCCGCGTTCCTTTAGCGTTATGCGATGTATTTCATTTTTGGTGACCACGTTACCACGAGCCTGCTTGCCCTTTACCATCAAGTTTGCCAAATCCACATCAAACTGCAACACCTTCAAGCGTTGCTTTGGCTTTAATGTGATGCGCAACGTTTCAGCCTCACCATTTGCGTTGGCCGTAAACCACACAATCTTGCTGCCCGGCTTGCACTGAGTAAGGTTATATTCCTTATCGCGAGTAACTCCTGTCACTGCAAAACGCTTCATATAGGTTATTCCGCCCTTGCCATCTTGATACAAGACGTTATATATTGTTCGTTCATCGTTGCGCTTAAACACGTTAAGATAAAGAACATTTTTACCAATATATATTTTATCGGCAACCTTAACAACCTTAAAGCGGCCATCTTTATAGAAAATGATAATGTCGTCTATATCCGAGCAATTGCATACAAACTCGTCTTTCTTCAAATTTGTACCGATGAAACCTTCTTCTCTATTGATATACAATTTCTCATTTGCCTCAACCACTGTCGATGCCACAATAGTGTCGAAATTACGAATCTGAGTGTTTCGTGGGAACTTAGCTCCATACTTCGACTTTAAATGCTTAAACCATTCTATTGTATGCTCAACCAAGTGAGTCAACTTGTAGTCAATATCCTTAATTCGTTCATTAAGGCTTTCAATATAGTTATCGGCCTTTTCTGTATTGAATTTCAAGATACGAGCCATCTTTATTTCCATCAAACGCAAAATGTCGTCGGTAGTTACCTCACTATACAAATTTGCCTTAAACGGCTCTAAACGATGGTCAATGTGCGCTACTGCAGCATCCATGTTTGGAGCATTTTCGAATCCTTTATCTTTATAGATTCGCTGCTCGATGAATATCTTCTCAAGCGACGCAAAATGCAATGCTTCAAGCGTTTCTTGTTTTTGAATTTCCAATTCTTGTCCAAACAAATATTTTGTTCGGTCAACACTGTAACGCAGCACATCGCTCACCGACAAGAATTGCGGTTTGTGGTCCTTAATCACGCAGCAATTAGGCGATATGCTCACCTCACAATCAGTAAAGGCATATAGTGCATCTATTGTCTTATCGCTCGATACACCCGGCTGCAACGTTACCACTATCTCTGCCTGTTCGGCAGTGTAATCAACCACATTGCGTATCTTTATTTTATTCTTTTCAGCAGCCTTCAATATCGACTCCTTCAGAGCTGTACCTGTCTTACCATAAGGCAAGTCGGTTATAACAAGGGTTTTGTTGTCTCTTTTTTCAATCTTCGACCTGATTTTCACAACACCGCCGCGTTCACCATCATTGTAGTGGCTCACATCCACATATCCGCCTGTGATTTGAAAATCGGGATACAAATGAAACTCCTCCTCTTGCAAATACGACACAGCAGCATCGCAAACTTCATTAAAGTTGTGAGGCAAAATCTTGCACGAAAGCCCCACAGCAATACCTTCCGAACCATATATCAAAAGCAACGGAAACTTCGACGGCAAAGTAATCGGCTCATCCTTTCGCCCGTCATACGACTTAGTCCAATCTGTAACCTTTGGGCTATACACAGTTTCAAGAGCAAACTGCGACAAGCGCGCCTCTATGTAACGAGGAGCAGCCGCCTGGTCGCCAGTCAGCACATTACCCCAGTTTCCCTGAGTATCTATCAGCAAGCCCTTTTGTCCGAGTGTAACCAACGCACCATAAATCGAAGCATCACCGTGCGGGTGATACTGCATTGTGCTACCTACCAGATTCGCAACCTTGTTAAAACGGCCGTCATCCAATTCTTTCATGGCATGCAAAATGCGTCGCTGAACCGGTTTCAAACCGTCTTCAATGTGCGGAACGGCACGCTCCAAAATTACATATGACGCATAGTCAACAAACCAATTTTGGAACATTCCCGACAAATGCAAACGCTTGTCCTTTGGCACTTGATATGACGAATGGCCTACTGCCTCATTCGAATCATCGCCTCCCAATATCGAGTCAAAGTCGTATTCTTCGTTTTCTTCTTTCATATAGGTTCCTACATTGCCCACAAAAAAGGCATATTTATCTAAAATTGCAATAAAATTACAAAAAAATGTCCACTTCCACAAATCATTACGCCTTTCGTTGAAAAATTTGGGAACACCCATTTCTCCGCTCAAATCAAACAATGCACCAACGGCGCACTTGCCAAACCTCCAAAACTTTGAAATTCCGCGATAAAACGCCACTAATATTTAGAAACTTTGTTAAAAAAGTTGCCACTATGAAGCAAATTCGCTAACTTCGCAAATTGATTTTATAACATTGTATTAAAAGCGATTTTATCATTAAAAAAATGGCACAGGTAAAACAAGAAGAAACTCTAAAAAAGATTGTATCTCACGCCAAAGAATATGGTTTCGTATTCCCTTCAAGCGAAATCTATGACGGCCTTGGAGCAGTTTATGACTACGGACAAAACGGCGTTGAGCTAAAAAATAACATTAAGAACTATTGGTGGTCGGCAATGACTCTACTCAACGAAAACATCGTTGGTATTGACTCTGCTATTTTCATGCACCCTACCATTTGGAAGGCTTCAGGTCACGTTGACGCATTCAACGACCCATTGATTGACAACCGCGACTCTAAAAAGCGCTATCGTGCCGACGTACTTATCGAAGACGAAATCGCCAAATACGACGAAAAAATCGAAAAGGAAGTTGCAAAGGCCGCTAAACGCTTCGGCGACTCTTTTGATGCTGAACTTTACAAGTCTACAAATCCTCGCGTTGCTGAGTACGCTCAAAAGCGCGATGCACTTCACGACCGATTCAAAGCCGCAATGGAAGCTAACAACCTTGAAGAGCTAAAGCAAATCATCGTTGACTGCGAAATTGTTTGCCCTATCTCTGGCACTAAGAACTGGACCGACGTGCGCCAATTCAACCTTATGTTTAAAACAGAAATGGGTAGCACTTCTGAAGGCGCTATGGGTGTTTATCTTCGCCCTGAAACCGCACAAGGTATCTTCGTTAACTTCCTTAACGTGCAAAAAACAGGCCGTATGCGCATTCCTTTCGGTATTGCACAAATCGGTAAAGCATTCCGTAACGAAATCGTTGCCCGCCAATTCATTTTCCGTATGCGCGAATTCGAACAAATGGAAATGCAATTCTTTGTACGCCCTGGTGAAGAACTTCAATGGTTCGCAAAATGGAAAGAAACACGCTTGAAATGGCACAAGGCTCTTGGCATGGGCGACGAAAAATATCGCTTCCACGACCACGACAAACTTGCTCACTATGCAAATGCCGCTACCGATATCGAGTTCCGCATGCCATTTGGCTTCAAAGAAGTTGAAGGTATTCACTCTCGCACTAACTTCGACCTCGGACAACACGAAAAGTTCTCTGGCAAGAAGATTCAATACTTCGACCCTGAACTTAACCAATCATACACTCCTTACGTTATCGAAACATCTATCGGTGTTGACCGCATGTTCCTTTCTATCCTTTGCTCTTCTTATGAAGAAGAAGCTTTGGAAAATGGCGAAACTCGCGTAGTGCTTCACTTGCCTAAGCAATTGGCTCCAGTTAAGGCTTGCGTTATGCCGCTAGTAAGAAAAGACGGTCTTCCTGAAAAAGCTCGCGAAATCGTTAACATGCTTAAGTTCGACCACGCTTGCCAATACGACGAAAAGGATTCTATCGGCAAACGCTACCGTCGCCAAGACGCAGTGGGTACTCCTTTCTGTATTACTGTTGACCACCAAACTCTTGAAGACAACACCGTAACAATTCGTCACCGCGACTCTATGGCGCAAGAACGAGTTTCAATCGACGAACTTAACACAATCATCGATCGCGAAGTTTCATTCAAGGAACTTCTCAAAAAACTTGTATAAGCAAATTACGAAAATCAATAATTTATGAAGAAATTAATCAACATCTTGTTTATCGCCATCACTTGCTCTCTTTTGTCATCTTGCTTTGAAGAAAGCCAATGGGACCAATTTGAAGAATGGCGTAAGACTCAAGATGAATGGCTAAAAAACGAGTTAGCCAAGAAAGACGAAGCCGGCAACCCTTATTACATGACTGTGCCAGCATCGTTCAACAACAATGCCGTTGTTTATCTTCACTTCCATAACAACACCGAGGAAACAAAAAACAACCTTGTTCCTCTTTACACTTCAGTTGTCGACATGAAGTACCACGGAAGAATTTTCAACAACGTAGCATTCGACTCTTCATACCTAAGTACTAATCCGGCCGACAGCGTAGTTCGATTTAACGCACAAAAAGACAACCTAATCACAGGTTGGGTTATCACTCTTATGAACATGCATGTAGGCGACTCTGTCACTGCAATCATTCCATGGAATGTAGCTTACGGAGAAAGCGGTTCAGGCTCCATCATCAAGCCTTACACTCACCTTATTTTCGACATGAAGCTTGTTGACATCCCAAAGTACGAAGCTCGTCCTTAATTGATTTTTCTTCAATCAAAATATCTGCCGGTGAAAATATTTTCATCGGCAGTTTTTTTATTAATAAATCAAACCATTAATACCCAATAAAATCAAACATTAATTGCCCCACACATTGTTGCTATTAAAAAAAATATTGCTATCTTTGTTTGATTAGAATCTAAATCTCAAACCAAATAATAAAAAATAATGAAAACTAAACTTTTATTTGCAGGTATTGCAGCACTATTGCTTGGTGCCTGCGCTCCTCAAGAACAAGAGAGCACACTCACTGACTCGGGCCTTGACCCTGTGAAGTTTGAATCAGGAACCACAGCAGAAGACTCTACTGCACTTTACGTGCTTAAGAACGCTGCCGGCATGGAAGTTTGCATCACAAACTTTGGTGGCCGTATCGTTTCTGTAATGGTACCAGACAAAGATGGCGTTATGCGCGATGTTGTACTTGGTTTCGACAGCATCCAAGACTACAAGACTATTAAGAGCGACTTTGGCGCTTGCATTGGCCGTTATGCTAACCGCATCAACCAAGGCAAAATCACCATCGACGGCAAAGAAATCCAATTGCCTCAAAACAACTATGGTCACTGCTTGCACGGCGGTCCTAACGGATGGCAATACAAAGTATATCAAGCAACTAACGTAACCCCTACATCTCTTGAGTTGACACTTAACTCTCCTGACGGCGAAGAAAACTTCCCAGGTAATGTAGTTGCTAAGGTTACTTACACCCTAACAGAAGACAATGCTATTGATATCGCTTACAGCGCAACAACCGACGCTAAGACTATCATTAACATGACAAACCACTCTTATTTCAACTTGAGTGGCGACCCAAGCAAGCCAGCTACCGACCACCTTCTTTACCTAAATGCTGCCAACTACACTCCTGTTGATAGCACATTTATGACTCTTGGCACTATTGAGCCTGTTGCAGGTACTCCAATGGACTTCACTACTGCTAAGGAAGTTGGCGCTGAAATCAACAACTACGAATTCGTACAACTTAAAAACGGCAATGGCTATGACCACAACTGGGTACTCGACACTAAGTGCGACATCTCTCAACTTGCTGCTAAGCTTGTTTGCCCATCAACCGGCATCGGTCTTGAAGTTTACACTAACGAACCTGGCATCCAAGTTTATGCCGGCAACTTCCTTGATGGCACTGTAACTGGCAAGAATGGCGTGGTTTACAACCAACGCGCTTCTGTTTGTCTTGAAACTCAACACTATCCTGACAGCCCTAACAAGCCACAATGGCCTTCTGTTCTTCTTGAACCAGGACAAACTTACATCAGCCAATGTATCTTTAAATTCACTGTTGAAAAGTAAAAACTTTAACCATCTCATAAACTTTGGGTTGTATCACACATTGATACAACCCTTTTTTTATTTCTGCTTTCATAGTCTTATTATCGTAATTCGACGAGAAGGCAATGCCTCATTGAGCGGCCCTCGCCAAGCAACCGCGCTAAACTTATTTACGTTACCCAAATAGCCCTTTTGCCACCTAAAAAATCAACGTCACCCACACTCTTCCCATCATTTTATTCTCTCCATATCCTATCCCTTTAACACAAAATTCCCCTCTTTTCAATTCTTATTTCCTAACACAACTCTCATCAAGCACACGCATTTCACCTACCCACTTCGACAAATACCATTAAACAAAAAAAACAACTGACCGACCTAAGGCAACTTGAATTTCTACACCCATGCGCACAAGTTTCAGATAATTGCACAAACAATCACCGCCACACACATAACACACAAAAAAATAGCGAGTTTCGTGGAAAACTCGCTACCTTTATTTTATTAATGATTTGATTAACCTAACTTTTCATCAATCATCTTAATTTTCTTTTCAAGCATAGCTATATCTTCCTTAATTTTAGCAATGCGACGTTCCATTTCTTTCAACATTGAGTTGCCCGACTTGCTCTGTGCATTAAAGAAGCCAAGGTTATTTTCAAATGTCTTAAGCTCATTCACGCTCTGCTCATAAGTACGAACCAATTTTTCACGCTCACGATACATCTTTTCTGTATCGGTCATGTTATTAATTGAGTTCTCAAAATTAGCCATGTTAGCGCGGTTTTCCTTCATGTCGAATTTTTCGAATGCCGCATCTATAGCCTTTTTATATTCAGCGTAAACCTTGTCTTTATCTTTATATGGAACGTGACCAATTTCTTGCCATTGCTTCATTAGCTCACGAATCTTCTTAACCGCTTCTTTTTCGTCGGCCGAATTAAGTTGTTCGTTCACAGCAGCGATAACAGCCTTCTTTTGCTTCAAATTACTACGCTCTTCTTGACGAACATTTACAGTCAACTTATTCTTTTGTTCAAAGAAATAATCGCATGCGCTAACAAAACGCTTCCAAACTGCATCGCTTTGCTTCTTCACAACTGGGCCCACAGTCTTCCATTCCTTTTGCAAAGCAACAAATGCATCTGTAGCCTTCTTCCAATCCTGCGAATCCTTTAGCGCTTCAGCCTTTTCGCACAAAGCAACCTTCTTTTCAAGGTTAGCAGCCATCTCTTCCTTCATCTTCTTGAAGAACGCAGCCTTTTGTGCAAAAAACTCATCGCATGACGAACGGAAACGTGCAAAAAGCGCAGCATTCACCTTATGTGAAGCAAAGCCAAGCTTCTTCCAATCTTCTTGCAATGCTATAATCTGCTTAGTAGCTTCATCCCATGCAGCATATGTAGAGATGCTCGACAAGTCGATTGATTCAATCTTTTCGCACAACGCTGTCTTTGCATCTTCATTTTCCTTTTCATTCTTTTTGCGTGATTCGAAGAATGCCTGATGACGCTTATTTACTGCAGCCGATGCTTCTTTGAATCGTGTCCATAACTCATCGCGCAATTCCTTTGCCACCGGACCGATCTCACGCCATTTATCGTGCAAAGATTGTAATGTTCTGAATGCGTCAACCACATTTTCGTTCTCCGACAATTTTTCTGCATCACTGCACAATTGTTGCTTCAACTCAAGATTTTTCTTAAAGTCGTAGTCGCGAAGTTCTTTATTCACTTTTAGCATATCATAGAACGACTCTACTGCTGCTTGATATGACTTCCAAACTTCTGTTGAGCTCACAGCTGGCACTTCGCCAATTTCTTGGAATTGGTGGCGCAACTCTTGCACTCTGTTATATTGTTTATTTACATTATCTGCGTCTTCGCTAATCTTCTTTATTTCGTCGATAATAGCAACTTTTGCTTCCAGATTTTTCGCACGTGCTTCTTCAAGAGCAGCATTATGCGCAGCTCTCTTTTCTTTAATCTGATTTAGCAAGTCCTTCAACTTTGCTTCATCCTCATCAGCACTTGCAACAAATGCTGCCTCTTCATTTCCGTTTGCCAAGAATTCTTCTTTTTCTTTTTCCACCTCGGCCTTACGAATCTGATAGAATGCCGTTTTAATTGGAGCCTCGTCGCGTTTAATCTCTTCTATTGGCTTCTCAACCAACGCTTCAAGAGCTGCAAGAAGTTCTGTTTTCGACTTCGATGCATAATCTTCAATCTGCACCATTGTTTCTTTGTTTTCTGTGGTATCAATAGCTTCTTCTGCTTCAACCACTTCAGCAGCAAGCTCTGTGTTCAAGGTTGCATCGTTGCCAATTTCTTCTGGCAATGATACGTCGTTACGCAATTCCATATACAATACATTTTTAAAATTAGCTATAGCAATTCCTCTCGCTCTTATGAGCGCTTGGAATTTCAAATATACACATTTTTTTGCACGATTTACAGATTTTTTCAAAAAAAAATCACATTTGCCGTTATTTTTACAACCCTGGCTCTTCATTCGAGCCAAGCCTTAATCAACATTTAACTTCATTTAACTTTTACACCCGACTCATCATCTCATTCTCTTATCTTATGCGTTAAATCATTTATTAATTCTTAACAAAAGCAAAATACATCTATATTATTCCCCATTTTTTAACGATGTAATTTATATTTGTATAGACAAAAACATCTTTAACAAACACAAAACACAACATTATATCAACCATTGAATAATGTCAATAAGCCACAAATTAAATAAAACAAAGATCAAATACTTTCAAATCGCCACATGCACAATTGTGGTGATTTTAGTCTTTCTCATCCCCGACTTGTTATTCTCTTGGCAAGACACCGAGTCAACTACTTTGCTGCACTTTGTGCGCCCTATCACTTATATTGCTACGTTTTTTATCAACTATTTCATTCTCGTGCCGAGATATTTAACCCAGAGGAGACTCATATGGTATTTCTTTGGGTTTAACATCATTTTGGCAATAGCCGACTTCTCATTAATAACCTTCATTCACATGTCGGGAGGGCCAACGCACCTTAACATCGAAAGGCCCAACCTACCCGACAACCTACTTAATCAACTACCCCCGCCCCCTTCGGGAAATATGACATCTATTCTTCATTTCATAACTCGCGACCTCGTGTTTCACTTCCTCACTGTGGGTTTGAGTGTTGCGTTTAGGCTATATGTTAAATGGGCCGAAATCGAGGCTAAAAACAAAGCCATTGAAGCCGAAAGAAAAGAAATTGAACTTAAAAACCTAAAAAACCAACTTAACCCTCACTTCCTCTTTAACACTCTAAACAACATATACTCGCTTGTTGTTATCGACACACAAAAAACCCAAAGCGCAATTCACCAACTCAGCCAACTTTTGCGCTACATGCTTTATGAAAACAAAGAGGAATTAGTCCCACTTGAAAACGAAATCAAATTTATCAATAATTACATCGACCTCATGAAACTGAGGCTATCGTCAAACATAAAACTCAATATCGACATTGACGAATGCAATTGCTCAGGTTTAAAAATTGCACCCTTTATGTTCATTTCTCTTATCGAAAACGCATTTAAACATGGCATCTGCAACGATAAGCACGCTTTCATCTGCATTTCAATTCACCTGACAGGCAACGTAGTGGAATGCTCGGTTGAAAACAGCTACTGCCCTAAAGCAAAATCCGACAAAAGCGGAAGTGGCATTGGCATAAGCAACCTAAAAAAGCAACTCGCCATTATCTATCCGAACAGGCACAAATTTGAGCAATTTTGCAATGCCGACAAACACTCATCTATTTTGAAAATAACACTTTAAAATACTAAAACCTAAACTATGAACAAGATTAAATGTTGCATTGTTGATGATGAACCCTTAGCCCAGGAACTTATAAAGCGATACATCGAACAAACTCCTTTCCTGGAATTCGTCTCATCGTTTTCTTCGGCTTCAGCAGCCATTAAAACCATTATTGAAAACGACATCGACTTGGTGTTTCTCGATATTCAAATGCCTGAACTTAACGGAATTGAATTCTCAAAAGTCATATCAAACAAATGCAAAATAATTTTCACCACAGCGTTTTCTCAATATGCCATCGATGCGTTTAAAACTAATGCTGTCGATTATTTGCTCAAACCTATAAACTACACAGAGTTTCTGACTGCGGCAAACAAAGTGTTGCAACTAATAGAACTCGAAGACCGCGCCTCTCAATGCTACCAGTGCAACGACCAGCACATCATTGTTAAAAGCGAATATAAGTTAGTGCAAATTCCTCTAAACGACATTTCTTACATAGAAAGCATTAAAGATTACGTTCGTTTCTACCTTGAAGACGGCTCCACTGTAATGTCGCTCATGAGCATCAAAAACATCGAAGAGAAACTTTCAAAATATCAGTTTATGAGAGTACACCGCTCTTTTATAGTCAACACCGCAAAAATCAAAATCATTGAGCGCAATCGCATAGTGTTTGGCAAGCAATACATCCCAGTATCCGAAACTTATAAAATTGCCTTCTTTGATTACATCAACAAGCATTCTTTTGTTCCTATCAAAGACACCGGCTTATAAAAACTCTTGCTGCTCACATTAGCAGCAATCACACTTACGTCACATCGGGGGCTTTCGCTATGCGATTGCCCCTTTTTTCAAAAAAAAATGACCCCGCCGAAGTATCGGCAGGGTCACCATATGCATTAAAGTGAACTATATCAGAAATAATATTCTGAAGTCTTCACACGGTCTTTCAACAACATACCTTCGGCAACACCATCAGCAGCATCTATGCCCAAAGCATTCTCTATTATTGTCAAGGCAAATGCTGTAGCTGCAGCAGGGCCATTTCCTGTCACCACATTTTCATCAACAGCAACTGGTGTACTTTCAACCTTTGCGCCATCCATCATCGACTCAAATCCGGGATAGCAAACTGCCGATTTTCCTTTTAGCAAGCCCATTTGGCCAAGCACCACTGCTGGTGAGGCACAAATTGCCGCCAACATTCCACCCTTTTGATTGTGGTCAACCAACATCTTACACAATCTTTCGTCAGCCTTCAAATTTGTCGCACCAGGCATTCCGCCAGGCAAAATAAGCCAATCTTCTACGGCAATTTCACCCACTTGCGACATCGTAATATCTGATTCAACCTTTATGCCGTGTGCTCCAGTCACCATCAATCCGTCTTTTATCGACACTGTCTTTATGTCAAGACCCGCTCTTCTCAGCAAGTCAACTGTTGACAACGCTTCAACTTCTTCAAAGCCATCTGCAAGAAATAAATAAAATGTCTTCATGTTACTTAAATTTTAATGTTAATTCTTTCTCAAATATATCATTTTTTTCACAAGAATGCAAGCAGCGCTCATCTTTCATCCTTTTTTTATCATCAATTTCATCTTTTTTATTCCATTCACCCATATTCATCCAGTGTTTTTACGTAAGTTTGCATATATTTTTTACAACTATGGCAAAATTCAACACAGATAAACGCATACACTACACAGTCATCGCTGCAACCATAATCGGTCTGCTTATACTATTTTTCAACAAACCCAACCGCGATTTCGTCAAACTGAGCGGCATTATTTGGACAACACAATACAACATATCATTTCAAGGGGAACCTTCGATATGCGACTCCATCACAAAGATTTTCAACGAAATCAACAACAGCGCTTCGATGTTTAACCCCAACTCCACCATCTCGAAAATAAACGCCAACACACCAGTGGAGCCACACCATTATTTAACCGAACTCTACATCTGCTCTAAGCAGATTCACAACGAATCAAACGGTCATTTTGACCCCACCGTGGCGCCATTAGTCAATGCTTGGGGATTTGGAACAACACATGAAGAAGCTCCCGACAGCGCACGCATCGACAGCATCAGGCAATTTGTGGGATTTCACAAAACCAGCATCGACAGCACCGGTAAAATTTCAAAACTCGACCCTCGCACAATCATCGACTTTAGCAGCATTGCCAAAGGTTACGCTTGCGATGAAATAGGACGATTATTCAAACGCCACAAAATCGATAACTTCATGATTGAAATTGGCGGCGAAATTTACGTAAGCGGCAAAAATCAGTACGGCAAAAACTGGCATATTTCAATCGACATGCCAATCGAACAAAGCGACACCGTCATTCACTCATCGGCATTAATTCTTTCGGTAACCGACAAAGGCATAGCCACATCAGGCAACTACCGAAACTTCCACATCATTGACGGCAAAAAAGTGTCACATATCATCAACCCCTTAACCGGTTATTCCGAGCAATCTGACGTGCTTAGCGCCACCATTATAGCGCCGACCGCTGCACAAGCCGATGCTTACGCCACCGCTTGCATTGCCATGGGATTTGAAAATTGTTCAAAAATGATCAACGCAAACAACAACATCGAAGCTATGATTATTTACTCCGACAACGAAGGCAACACAATAAAATGGTTTAGCAAACATTTAGACAAATATATTGTTAACGAAGCCAAATAACTAAACACAGCAAGTTGAATTTTATATACACAAAAAGAGTCCGATGAAATCCATCGGACTCTTTTTTATAAGATTATCTTCTTTAACATCAATGTATCACGTTAATCAACAAAAAGGCAAAATGCCATTTTAGCAACATCAATCATTGCTTAGCATTTCAATCAACTTGTCGCACACCATTTCAGCAGTCTTCAAATCTGTCTTTAGCGACTTTTGGCTCGACGTGCCAATGAAATACCACAGCAAACCCACTGGGAACACTACTGCCGCCACAGAGCCCCACGTTTTCTTAAGATTAGGGCTATATATTCTCGACATACGCAATATTGGAAAGTCCATTGCCTTATTTAGCACCAAGCGGTCACGCGCATTTGCCAAATATTCCACAACCGATTCCATCTTGTTGTTTATGCCTTCAAGCGACTCTCTATCATAACCCTTCATAAGATATGTAGTGTACAATTGACGGCCTTTGTGCTTCGACAAAAACGCCTTTATGTCACCCAAAAGTGCAGTAAGCATTTCAACAGCCTTAGCATTATCCACTTCATCGATGATAACCTCTTTCAACTCAAGCTTACGAGCTTCTTGGATACCCAAAATTCTTCTCACAAGATTGCGATATGCGTCTGGGTTAAACACCGCCGAGTCGTTCATAGCCTTATAAGTTAGGAACACACCCAACGGGAATAATGCCAGCGAACTCAACCAGATTCCAAACCACACGTCAAAACGGCCTTCGCGCGCCTGCTTAAAGCCGAAGTTATCGATAAAATAATATATGATGAAAAACAATACCGAAATCACAAGTGGCGTTCCCAATCCACCCTTTCGAATAATCGCACCTAATGGCGCGCCAATAAAGAAGAATATCAAGCACGCAAGCGACAATGTGTATTTCCTTAATTTTTCTATTTCATGGCGACGAATAGTCATCACGTCATCGGCCACCTCTGCTCCTCGGAACAAAAAATCATGCTGGCTTTGCGAAGCTTTGTTTATGGCCGTACTCATCAGCACAGTTCGCACATCGGGAGTCTGCTTCATGTACAAACTATCCAAATCTGTAACCCGTGCCAACTTTGGCAATTCAACCACCTGGCCAACTCGGGCCGAGTCCTTCATCACATACTGCACATGAGGAACACCAACCACTTGCTCAGTTCTATAAGCAACCATCATCGTGCGGCTAACTGAGTCAAGTCGCAAACTTACAGAGTCGATTGTATGCTGCAATTCTTTAATGTTTTTCCCCACATACTGCGAACGCATTGCACCCTCGTCCAGTTTATTGAAATTAGCATCAAAAGGTATCAGCACCGACTTGTCCTTAAACGATTCTCTACGGTACAACTTTCCTTCCTCGCCGGCTCCTCCGCTTCGAGTGTCGCGCATATCCTCAAAACTCTCTCCATTATATAAATGAAGATTCAAATGCGTCTTACCCTCATTAAACTGCATCTTCCCCGAATCGGCCACTATAATACTCGCGTAACCGTAACCTTTCGACACGTCGTAGATGGTCATGTCGTGCAATGTTCCATTTACCTTATCCTTGTGCTTAACAAACACATTATATCCTGGTATCTGATCATAGAAAGCACCTTCCGGGATATCCAAATCGGGCGATTTCTGACGAACCGAGAACACTATTGTCCACATTTTTACTTGCGCTCTAGGAAGAACTTCATTCTGGAAAAAGAAGGCACAAACCGAAACAAACGAGATAAAAACTATCAACGGCTTCATCACATTAAGCAGCGAAACTCCCGATGCTTTCATCGCCGTCAACTCGCTGTGCTCTCCCAAATTACCGAATGTCATAATCGATGCCAATAGTATGGCCAGAGGTAAGGCCATAGGCACAAAGGTGATTGCTGCATAGAAAAACAATTCTGCTATGACATCTACACCTAATCCTTTCCCTACCAAGTCTTCAAGACGTTTCCACAAGAAATGCATCAACAAGATAAAAAGACATATGAAAAATGTCATAAAAAACATCGGCAGATAAGTCTGCAACACAAATGTATGTAATCTTTTTACCTTTAGCATTATGTGATTATTTCGAATTCAAGTACAAAAGTAGCAATTAATCGCTAATATTCCACCATTTTTAGCATTTTTGTATTTTACTATGGGTTTGCCTCAACCTCCAAATGCAATATTATTGCAAGAAAAAAGAGCCGGTTTTACGACTCTTTTCACTTATCTGTTTTTTCACATTTACATCACGAACATCCAAGCACGCGCTTAAGCACTGCTATTTGTTTGTTCCACAAGTCAACCATCTCTTTTTGCTCATCTTCATCAACTGCGAAATCAGTGATTTGGAGGCTTCGGCTGCCCGTTATCTCCGAATTCATTATTCGAATCTCAAAATAACTCTTAGGAATCTCTGTTTCTTCCCAACGAAATCTTACATACTGACCGGTTCTGATTGCCAACAAATTTGCCTTTTGCGATGCCTTTTTCCAATAGAATGTGTATTGCTTTCCATCCTTCTCCACATCGTCGGCAAACCATTCAGCCAACCCATTTGGGGTTGAAATAAAGGTCCATATCAAAGAGGCTGATGCCCTCTTCATATCATAGTCTATTACAAATTTTTGCTCGTGTGTCATGGGCATAAAATTAAATAAGGATTTTTTCAGGTTGCTAATATATATACAAACTACAGAATACTCCAAAATTTTTACATATAAAAAATTGTTCATCGCCACATTTTTAACAAACTCACGAAAAAAATCACTCTTTTAACCTAAGTAAGTGAAATTAAAATGTTAAATTTGCAACTATTAAAACACTACTCTAAAACTATGGACTTATTCAAAGCACTAAAGGCAACAGCCGTTGCCAACAAACAAAGAGTGGTTCTTCCTGAAAGCACCGAACCACGTACACTAATCGCTGCCGACACAATCATTGCAGAAGGTATTGCCGACATAATTCTTATTGGCGAACCTGCCGAGATTAAAGCCAAAGCAGCAGAACTCAATCTAACAAACATCGACAAAGCGCGAATTGTCAACCCTAACAACGACGAAGAAATACAAAAATACGTAGAACTGTTCTACGAACTACGCAAGTCAAAGGGCATAACAATGGAAGACGCTGCTAAGACTACAAAAAATCCGCTTTACTTAGGTTGTCTTCTTGTGAAGGCCGGAGAAGCCGATGGTCAAGTAGCAGGTGCCGAAAACTCTACCGGCAATGTTCTTCGTGCTGCATTCCAAATCATCAAAACAGCCCCTGGCATTACCGCCGTTTCTGGCGCATTCATCATGCAGCTTCCTGAAGGAAGCCCTTACGGACACAACGGCATCTTCGTATTTGCCGACTGCGCAGCAATCCCTGACCCTACAGCTGCCGAATTGGCTCAAATTGCCGTTTCTGCCAACACCACAGCCAAAGCTCTTGCCAATATCGCTGAGCCTAAGATTGCTATGCTTAGCTTCTCTACTAAAGGCAGCGCTAAGCACGAACGCGTCGACAAGGTTATCGAAGCCACAAGATTGGCAAAAGAAATGGACCCAACAATCCATATCGACGGCGAACTTCAAGCCGATGCTGCAATTGTGCCTTCTGTTGGTGCAAGCAAAGCTCCTGGCAGTGAAATTGCCGGCAAAGCCAATGTGCTTGTGTTCCCAAGCCTTGAAACAGGAAACATCGCCTATAAACTTGTGCAACGTTTGGCTGGCGCAGTTGCTGCCGGACCTGTCATGCAAGGCCTTGCCGCCCCTGTTAACGACCTTTCTCGCGGCTGCTCTTCTGAAGACATCGTTAAGACTGTGATAATGACTTGCAACCAAGCAATCGAGGCAAAACACCTTAAATAAAAAAAATTCAAACATCATAAATCCAAAAAAATGAACATATTAGTGCTTAACTGCGGAAGTAGCTCCGTAAAATACAAACTAATCGAGATTAAGACAAACAATGTTCTTGCAGAAGGCGGTATCGAAAAAATCGGTCTTCCTGGAGCATTCATCAAATTCAAGCAAGAAGACGGCTCTAAGAAAATCATCGAACTTGACATCACCGACCACGATGGTGCAATCAAGGCCATTCTCGACATCCTCACAAGTGAAGACAACGGCTGCATCAAGAGTTTCGACGAAATCGACGCTGTTGGACATCGCGTAGTTCATGGCGGCGAAAAATTCAACAAGAGCGTCCTTATCACCGACGAAGTTATTGCTAAGGTTAAGGAATGCTACGACATAGCTCCTCTTCACAACCCTGTTAACATTGCAGGCATCAACGCTATTTCTAAGGTGTTGCCTAACGTGCCTCAAGTTGGCGTGTTCGACACTGCCTTCCACCAAACAATGCCTGCTAAGTCTTATATGTATGCCCTTCCATACAAATATTACGCTGAAGACGGCGTTCGTCGTTACGGATTCCACGGCACAAGCCACCGCTACGTTTCAAAGCGCGTTTGTGAATTTCTTGGCGTAAAACCTGAAGACAAAAAAATCATCACTTGCCACGTTGGTAATGGCGGTAGCATCACTGCCGTACTCAACGGCAAGAGTGTTGACACTTCAATGGGTCTTACTCCTGTTGAAGGTCTAATGATGGGTACTCGCTGCGGCGATGTTGACCCAGGTGCTCTTACATTCTTAATGAACAAGCACAACCTTAGCGCTACCGATTTGCAAAACATCATCAATAAGGAAAGCGGCATCGCTGGCGTAACTGAAATCTCTTCTGACATGCGCGCCATCGAAGACGCCGACAAAGCTGGCGACCCACGCGCTGTGCTTGGCCTACAAATGTACGAACAACGCATCATAAAGTACATCGGTGCTTACGCTGCTGAAATGGGCGGTGTCGACATCATCGTATTCACTGGCGGTGTTGGCGAAAACCAAACTGGCGTACGCGCTAACGTGTGCAAGCCTCTTGAATTTATGGGCGTTAAACTAAACAACGAACTAAACGACACTATCCGCGGCAAGGAAACCGTAATCAGCACCCCTGACTCTAAGGTTACCGTATGCGTCATCCCAACCGACGAAGAGTATCTAATTGCTCGCGATACAGAAGCAATTGTAGAGGGTCGCGAAATCGTTGACTAACATCGTTTATTGGCTTGGACCTAACTAAAGGACTTTGACAAAATACACAAAAAAAATATCCAGGCAGCCTCGGCAGCCTGGATATTTTTTTGCACTGAAATGAATCAAATTTTATTTCATCAACTCCTTCAATTGGTCGTAAAACTCTGGACGTTCGCCCACGCATCGCATTGCAATCTTGCCCTTAGGGTCGATTACAATCTTTGTAGGATAACCTTCCACTGCATAAATCTGTTCTACCTTCTTGTCAGTACCAGGCACAACATCTTCGCTTATTACATTCACCCAATTCAAGTCATACTTTTTAATGCCTTCAAGCCAAGCTTCCTTAGAGTCACGGCAAGCAATCGACACTATTTCAAGGCGGTCGCCAAGTTCCTTATAGTTCTCCTTCATTTGAGGAATGCCCTTAATGCACCATGGACACCAAGTTCCCCAGAAATCAAGAATCACCCACATGCCTCGCAACGACGACAACACAAACGCTGAGCCATCTGGCAAATTTAATGCAAAATCAGGAGCATCACAGCCTTCTGCAACATTCTTCATAGCCTCGCGGCGGTCTGCTTCAGCTTTTGCCTTCGCCTTAATCGCACCTTCAAATGGGCCAAAGATTGAGTTCTTTGCTGTCTCGCCAAGCAATGGCAACAATTCTACAGCCTCTTCGGTTTCAATATGAGCCAACGCCCACAATGCTGCTGGTGAATTAGGATTTTCCTTAACGTAGTTCGGAAGCAAGTTCTTCATTTCACTCACCACATTATTACGTTGCGCCTCATCGGCAACAGTTGCCAACTGAACTGCATATGACTGCATCTTTTCGCTCAACTTGTTAATTTCTGCCTGAGCCTCAGTTCCTGTCGCAACCAATTCCGCCGAATTTCCCGACTTGCTCAAAACCACATGCATGTTTTCACCCTTGCCAACATAGAACGAATAATCGGCTTTACTAATAAGTTCATTCGATGTCAACTTGATGCGAGCAGTTTCTTTCACATCAGGCAAAACTATCACGCCATTCTTTGCAACACATGTAGTGTCGGCATACAAACGCTTTCTCGACATCAAATCATATCGCATCACCTTCAACGTGTTATCGGTGAAACCCTTCATCTCAATTGTCACATCAGCAACTGCAGGCATTGCCATTGCGCAACACAAAGCAGCAAAAATAATTTTCTTCATATTAATTTTAATTTGACATTTTGTATTATTGGCAACAAAAATAATAATTTACATTGAAAATTTCATCATTTACACTTTATTTCACACCTATAACACCCACATTACTCCCCTTTTAGCATTTTTATATTCGCCCATAACTCACTATCTTTGCAAAAAATTTATTTTATGGACGAACAACAGCCAATCTACAGCCGAAAGATATTTATCGACAATCTAACACGCGAACTCATCAAGCTATGCACTTCGCGTCAAATGCTTAACAATCAACTCTACGACATCCCCGAACTGTCGGAAAAGTGGCAACAGTCAGCCCCACAATACATGGCCGACGCAGTGCCTGAAATAGCCAACTACCCTATGGTGGCTATCGGCTGGGCCCTTTATTACGGCATGGGCGCTGCTGTGTACTGGGACGGCGCGTGGGACAGCGTGAAAGACTGTGAAGACCTTTACAAATTCATCCGCGACAAGCGCGGATTCGACTATATGGACGAGTATATCACCGAAGAACTCATCGGAATAAGCCTTAGCAGCACCAAGCAACGCGACATCGACGATGCAAAAAAACTCACAAGCTGCGTACAAGAATGTGCCGAACTCGCCCTTACCATGATTCGCCGACAAGGCATCGAGCCTCAAAGCACCGAAGCATTCTATATGTATGCCGCGGTCGAAAAACTCATGTTTGAAATTGGCGTTTCAATGCAAATGTACCGAATGGGATATCGTTACGAAAAAATGACTCTTAATTAAGAGAAAAATCATCGCAACTCTTTGATATTTAAAAGAAAAGTCGTACCTTTGCAGTCCGATTATGTCCTTATTTTTTATCATTTCAGAGGCCCGCAAGAGCTTTTGGCCAAGCTCTAAGCGTGTTTACGAATATTTAATTAACTATTAATCAGGAATTTAAAAGTGGATACTTTAAGTTACAAAACAATCTCGGCTACTGCCGAAACAGCTCAAAAAGAATGGGTAGTTATCGATGCTACCGATCAAGTTTTGGGTCGCCTTTGCGCTAAAGTTGCAAAAATTTTGCGTGGTAAGTACAAACCATGCTTCACTCCTCACGCTGACTGTGGTGACAACGTTATCATCATCAACGCTGACAAGGTGAAACTTACTGGCAACAAGTGGGACGACCGCATCTATTATTCTTACACAGGTTATCCTGGTGGTCAACGCAGTGCTACTCCTCGCATCCTTATGACTAAGTCTAACTCTAAGGCTGTGAAGGCTGGTATGCACCCATTGTACATCAAGGTTGTTAAGGGTATGCTTCCTAAAAACCGCCTTGGCGCACAAATCATCAAGAACCTTCACGTGTACAACGGCGCTGAGCACCCACACGCTGCTCAAAACCCAAAAGTAATTGATATCAACACTCTAAAGTAATAAATTGAAGTATGGAAAAAATTAATGCAGTAGGCCGTCGTAAAGCAGCAGTTGCTCGCGTATTCGTTACTGAAGGCGAAGGCAAGATTACAATCAACAAAAGAACTTTGGAAACTTATTTCCCATCTTCAATTCTTCAATTCATCGTTAAGCAACCTCTTAACAAGCTTGAAGTAGCTGAGAAATATGATATCAACGTAAACCTTTGCGGTGGCGGTTACAAGGGCCAAGCTGAAGCTCTTCGCCTTGCTATCGCTCGCGCTTTGGTTAAAATCAATGCTGACGATAAGGCAGCTCTTCGCGCAGAAGGATTCATGACTCGCGACCCACGTTCTGTTGAACGTAAGAAGCCAGGTCAACCAAAGGCTCGCAAGAGATTCCAATTCAGCAAGCGTTAATATATTTTTTACACATTATTATATATTATACGCATAAGAGTTTAGTATCGAAATTGCGTGGACTCTCACTGCACGAGAGTGTCGGTGGCTACCATGCAATTGATTAAAACAAAAAACGAAAGTAAACAACATTAAAAAAATTAAATCAAAATGGCAACACCAAGTTTTGAACAACTACTTGAAGCAGGATGTCACTTCGGACACCTAAAGAGAAAATGGAATCCTGCAATGGCTCCTTACATTTTCATGGAGCGCAATGGTATCCACATCATTGACCTATATAAGACTCAAGCTAAGGTTGAAGAAGCAGCTAACGCTCTTAAGAACATAGCTAAATCAGGAAAGCGCGTGCTTTTCGTTGCAACTAAGAAGCAAGCTAAGCAAGTAATTGCTGACAAGGCTACTTCTGTAGGCATGCCTTACGTTATCGAACGCTGGCCAGGCGGTATGCTTACTAACTTCCCTACTATCCGCAAGGCTATCAAGAAGATGGCTGCTATCGACAAGATGGCTAAGGATGGTACTTTCGACAACTTGTCAAAGCGCGAAAAACTTCAAATCACTCGTCAACGCGCTAAACTTGAAAAGAACCTTGGCAGCATCGCTGACCTAAGCCGTCTACCTTCTGCTCTTTTCGTTGTTGACGTTATGAAGGAACACATCGCAGTTGCTGAAGCTAACCGTCTTGGTATTCCAGTTTTCGGCATCGTTGACACTAACAGCGACCCAACTAACATCGACTTCGTTATCCCAGCTAACGACGACGCTTCTAAGTCTATCGAACTTGTACTTGACACCGTTTGTGCTGCAATGCAAGAAGGTCTTGAAGAACGCAAGGTTGAAAAGGTTGACAACAAGGACGCTGAAGGCGAAGAAGTTGTTGCTAAGCCAAAACGCGCTCGCGTAGGCCGCAAGGCTGCTCCAGTTGCTGAAGAAACAGCTGCTGAATAATTATTATTTTCTAACAACTAAAAAAACTAAGACAGATATGGCAGTTACTATCGCTGATATCAATAAACTTCGTAAAATGACTGGCGCTGGCATCATGGACTGCAAGAAGGCTCTTGTAGAAACTAACAACGACATCGATGCCGCTATCGAAATCATCCGCAAGAAAGGTCTTGCTATCGCTGCTAAGCGCGAAGACCGCGACGCTTCTGAAGGTCGCGCTATCGCTGGCGTTAACGGCGAATTTGCTGCAGTAGTTTCTCTTAAGTGCGAAACTGACTTCGTGGCTGCTACTGATGGTTTCAAGTCTCTAACTAACGAAATCCTTCAAGCTGCTCTTGAAGCTAAGGTTAAGACTCTTGATGAAGTTAAGGAACTTAAGCTTGGCAAACGCACTGTAGCTGAACGCGTTGTTGAAGAAACAGGTAAGACTGGTGAAAAGATGGAAATCGGTGCTTACGAAGCAGTTGAAGCTGCTAAGGTGGTTGCTTACAACCACTTCAACGGCAAACTTGCTGCTATCGTTGGTTTCAACAAGTGCGAAATCTCTGACGAAGTTGCTCGCGAAATCGCTATGCAAGTTGCTTCTATGAACCCAATCGCTGTTACTATCGACGAAGTTCCTGAAAACGTTAAGCAACAAGAAATGACAGCAGCTATCGACAAGACTAAGCTTGAATTGGTTAAGAAGGCTGTTGACAACGCTCTTACTAAGGCTGGCTTGAACCCTAACCTTGTTGACTCTGAAGACCACATCGCTTCTAACATCGCTAAGGGCTGGTTGACTGAAGAAGAAGCTGCTAAGGCTCGCGAAATTAAGGAAGCTGTTGCTGCTGAAAAGGCTGCTAACCTTAACGACGCTATGATTCAAAACATCGCTAAGGGTCGTCTTAACAAGTTCTTCAAGGACAACGTTCTTATGGAACAAGAACTTGGCGACACTAAGGAAACAGTTGCTGCTTACCTTCAAAAGGCCGACAAGGACCTTAAGGCTACTGCTTTCAAGCGAGTTAACCTAAATGCTGACAATTAATTTTATAATTAATACAAGCTCAAGAAAGGCATACGAATTCGTATGCCTTTCTTTTTTGTGTTTTATTGCACTTATTTATACTCTCTCGCACTTATAATTTTTATTATTCACCTTTTATAATTAAATTTGCTATATAATCATTTAATATGTCATCACCGATTGCTAAAATAATAGACCTTCCAAAATTGCTTGACGAACGAGGCAACTTATCGTTTATTGAGAGTAGCAATCACATACCTTTCAATATCAGACGCACATATTGGATTTATGACGTTCCTGGCGGTCAATACCGCGACGGGCATGCATTCCGTTCTCAAGAAGAATTCATAGTGGCCCTATCTGGCAGTTTCGATATCGTAATTAACGACGGTCAAAAGGAGCAACGTTTCCACATGGCTCGTTCTAACTATGGCCTTTACATACCGGCCATGACCTGGCGCAGCATCGATAACTTCTCAACCAACTCTGTTGTGCTTGTTCTCGCTTCTACAAATTTCTCCGAAGAGGAATACATCCGTGATTTCGAACAATTTAAATTATTGAAATTATGAACGACTACCACGGAAAAACTAACATCAGCGATTGCCACATCATCAATCTTGAGATGAACCATCACCGAAACGGCAATTTAACCGTTGTGCAAAACGGAAAAGAAATACCTTTTGACACCGAGCGTGTTTATTACCTATACGACGTTCCTGCTGGTGCCGAACGTGGAGGACATTCTCACAAAGAGTGCTATTCTCTTATTGTAGCGGCTAGTGGTTGCTTTGACGTAATTGCTGATGATGGTTACAATAAAAAACGATTCACGCTAAACCGCCCAAATCAAGCGCTGCTCATTGCCCCAGGCATTTGGAACACTCTTGAAAATTTCTCTGGAGGTTCGGTTTGTTTAGTTATTGCTTCAAACAAATATATTGAATCTGACTATATTCGCAACTACGACGACTTTAAAGCAGCAATTCTGAAATAATATATTATGAAAAAGTTTCCGTTTCTCAACCTAAAGCATGCCAATTCGCAGCACATCAATGAAATAAAAGACGCCGTGTGCAAAGTAATCGACTCCGGCATCTACCTCCACGGCGAAGAAACTGCTACTCTCGAGAATGAAATTGCAAACCTCTGCCAAACAAAATTCTGCGTTGCCGTAAGCAACGGACTTGATGCTCTACGGCTAATCATTAGAGCATATAAAGAAGAAGGCATTTTTTGCGACGGAGACGAAATTATCGTGTCGGCCAACACCTACATTGCATCATTATTAGCAATCAGCGACAATGGGCTAATACCTCGATTAGTCGACATGGACCCTATTACTTTAAACATCAACACATCTAAGATTGAAGAGGTGATTAATGCACGCACTCGCGCCATTATGCCCGTACACTTATATGGCAACCCATGTTGGGATGAAACCATCATACGCCTTGCCCAAGATTACGACCTCGTAATTATTGAAGATAACGCTCAGGCAATTGGAGCGAAGGCTTCATGCTGCGGAATTCACGGCACAAAAGCCACCGGCGGACTTGGCAACGCTGCCGCTAACAGCTTCTATCCAACTAAAAATCTTGGAGCTTTTGGCGACGCCGGTGCAATAACCACTAACAACGAGAAAATAGCAAATATCGTAAGGGCCTTAGCCAATTACGGCTCTGACCGCCGTTATCACAACATCTACAAAGGATACAATTGCCGTATGGATGAAATACAAGCGGCCGTTTTGAGAGTGAAACTTCGACATCTTGACCAAGAAACAGCCCGACGACGTTCTATTGCTGAAGCATATAATCGTGAAATAAAAAACCAACTGGTTACAAAACCAACAATTTTCACTGATATGCGACAAGTTTGGCACCAATACCCTATTCAAATCGCTGAACGAGAGGAATTTCGCGAATACTTAAAAATAAACGGTATCGAAACTGACATTCACTACGAAATTCCGCCTCACAAGCAACCATGCTACAACGAATTTGCCGACATTCAAATGCCAGTTACCGAAAAAATCGCTAATCAACTTGTGAGCCTTCCGATAGCAGCGCCACTAACGCCTAACGATGCCACAATTATAGCTCAAATCATAAACGGCTTCAACAGTTAATATTTTTCCTTGTTGGTCCTACATTAACTATCTGAACAATTGTTTTAATAAGCTTTTCATTAACTTTAAGCTAATATTTCAAACTTTGTCCTTATTTTTGCATAAGAATTTTGAAGCATACAAATAATAACTCTTTTAATAATGTCAAACACTAAAACATATTCTCCAATAGGCATATTCGACTCTGGTTTTGGAGGTCTTACTATTCTAAAAGACATCCGCAAAACTTTACCTGACTACGATTACCTATTCCTTGGCGATAATGCCCGTGCTCCTTACGGTTCACGTTCGTTTGACATCGTTTACCGCTTCACCCTTCAAGCCGTAAAATATCTCTTCTCTCAAGGATGCCAATTAGTGATTTTAGCATGTAACACAGCATCTGCTAAAGCATTGCGCACTATTCAGCAAAACGACCTGCCACTGATTGACCCAAACCGAAGAGTGCTTGGAGTAATCAGACCTACAGTAGAACAAATAGGCAACATTTCTAAAACCGGCAGTGTGGGCATTTTTGGCACACCTGGCACCATTCAAAGCGAATCTTACAACATCGAGATTAGCAAACTTCACCCACACTTCAAAACCTCAGGTCACGCCTGCCCTATGTGGGTGCCTTTAATTGAAAATAAGGAATACTGCAACCCAGGAGCCGACTATTTTGTAGAAAAAGACATAAAACAACTCCTTTCGATGGATGCCAACATCGATTCTATCATTTTAGGTTGCACACATTACCCGCTGCTAATCAACAAAATAGAGCAATACACACCCTGCGGAATCAACATTGTTCAACAAGGGCCAATTGTGGCCGAAAGCCTTAAAGACTATTTAAGCCGACACCACGAAATGGAGCAAAGGCTTTCAAAAGGTGCTTCTTGCAAATATTTAACAACCGAATCAGCAGAAAAATTTGGAGATTTGGCATCAATATTCCTTGAAGAAAACATTAGCCCAACGCACATCGACCTTTAAGCATTAGGCTTCGGTTTCTTCTGCATATATCCTACAAAATATTGCATTCAACTGCTCTTCATCGACAATTATTTTCCTTAATTGCGCCAATCTTTCAGCATTTGAAGACTGCTTTACATACAGTTTCAAATAACCACCCTCAGCATATTTTTCGTGTAAATGCAAAAGCATTCTCTCGTACTGCTCCTCTTCTCCCAATTCCGGATAATGCGAAAGCCCATATTGAATAGTTCGGCGTATAGTTACCATTGGGTCGATTTGACGGTCAGCTTCAGCAACTATACAGCCGTACACACTTCGAGGGGCATGTTCATTCGATGCACGATGGTCCTCCACAGCGTCCCTCATAGTCTGCAACTGCGAATCTGAAAAGAAAGCCTTAAGCTTCTCATCTTCCATTACAATTCGCCCCGACACCACATGATGCGTTGCACGCCCCTCACACAATCCAGTGTCGTGATAAGCAGCTATGGCATAAACCATATTAACGTCCACATCAAAATATTGCGCCAAGCGCAGACTTTCATCTATAACATAACGTACATGCGCCACACCATGCGCCGCATCAAAGTTTTCATAACGAGGAATTATTTCACTCTCAATATATTTTACCAATTCTTCTTTCATACTCAATTCCAATATTTTACACATTTCTTTTCTTCGAAAAACTTATCTAAATATACAAACATTGGCTTTTCTATATATTTTTTCCTAATAATTTCAAGAATTGAGCATATTGTAAACACCAGCAAAACCGACACAATTGAATGTAAATATATATTCTTATCATACCAGCCTATATTATCTAATAAATCTCGCCATAACCAAATACGCATAGTCCCACTATTGGCATGTATTAACAGCACCCCAAACGTAGATGCACCTATTACATTAATCACTTTGCTATATTTAATCTTTAAACTTTTAAAGAACATAAAAGCAGACAAACTTGTTACAACTGCCAATATCGCATTAGAATCAGCAACAAAGTAATATGCATTGTCATTTTTTCCTAAGAAGATTAAACAAACAACACTTAAACTTGATAAAACAATTGACAACAATAAACCTCTAGCCCATTTCTTGGATGAAATATACTCTCCAACATTATACATTCTCAAATAAGAACCAATAAAAAACAATACACTAAACCATACGACATAGTTACTTCTAACTGAATACCATGGCAACATTGCCCACAATGTAAATACGCTCAAGCACAAAACAATCAACGCTAAATGTTGTTTCTTCGTTAAATTATTTACCAATATAGACAAAAATGGTATAAACAAATAAAAGACAATGAAGCAACTTGTAAACCCATCAACAATATTTTTAACCGGCAAAAATAACGTTATAGCTTCTTTTATATCAAAATTCTTATAACCACATATTACAAAAGCCATATACACAACTACATTATAAAATATAACCTGCAATACAAGCATCACAAATTTACGTATTGTAATATGTGACTTACACATGTAAAATCCTGTAATTAAAACAAAACAATTAATGCCTATTTTCCCCCAAGCCCCAAACAAATATAAATATATTGATTTTAACGACGTAGGCACCAAATCCACAACACCAATTAAGCCCGAATTTACCACATAGTGATGAGCAACAATCATCAACATCACTATAATTCTATATAGCTCAAGATTCGATTCTCTATTCTTTACCATTTTAGTTAACTATTTATTACTCCAAATTTACAATAATTTTCTTTAAGTTATGCCAACATTATTATTATATCCGCAACTATTTGCACGACTTTTAATAATTGGTTATTTTTACAATTCATTAGTCATCAACAAACACTTATAATATGCTTTATTGGTTAATCTTAGCGATAGTCATTTTCGAGTTCGCTCTATCTTTATCGCTGACACATTTAAATATAAAAGCGTCGCGCAAGCAGATACCTTCATTACTTTCCGACATGTATGACGAATCGGCATACAATCGCCAGCAAGATTATTTCCGACAAAAGTCACAATTTGGCGTAATTAATGAAATAGTAGGCACAGGGATTCTTTTAATTTTATTCGCATGTGGACTATTCGCCACATTCAACCAGTGGGCCAACATGGCAGCATCGTCTCCCGTTGTCGTTTCACTTTGCTTTTTCGCCATAATTTTCTTAACATCTTGGATACCAAGCATTCCGTTCGACATATATAACACTTTTTCCATCGAACAACGCTTCGGATTCAACAAGACGACTCCTAAAACTTTCTTTTCAGATTCACTCAAGGAACTTTTAATAACAGCCATACTCGGAGGCGGAATCATTGCTTTACTCGCATGGCTATACCAAATTATGCAACAAAACTTTTGGTTTGTAGCTTGGGCTTCAGTAACAGCCATAAGTATATTTATGCAATTCTTTTATTCCGACCTCATCGTTCCTCTTTTCAACAAACAGACACCGCTACCTGAGGGTGAACTGCGAAAATCAATTGAAGATTTCAGTCGAATTTGCGATTTTAAGATAAAAGACATCTACGTTATAGATGGTTCAAAACGCTCTAGCCACGCCAATGCTTATTTTACCGGATTTGGAAGCCGAAAGCGCATTGTGCTTTACGACACCCTTATCGAACAACTTTCTACCGACGAAATAGTAGCCGTACTTTCTCATGAAATAGGCCATTATAAGCACAACCACCTAATCAAGTCAATGATTATGTCGTTAACGGTCAATCTCGTGATTTTCTATCTGTTTGGACTAACCATCAACAATACACAAATTGCTCAAGCAGCCGGATGCTCCGAGCCATCGTTTCACCTCAACCTTGTGGTTTTCTCACTTCTACTTACACCGCTCAATTTGGTGCTAAACATTATTTCAAACATAATCTCTCGAAAGCACGAGTGGCAAGCCGATGAATTTGCCAAACAACACGGCACAAACTTTCATTTAGCCGCTGCGCTTAAAGCCATATCTAAGCAGAGCCTTTCAAACTTAACTCCACACCCTGCTTATGCATTTTTCCACTACTCTCATCCCACTTTACACTCAAGAATTAAACACCTCACCGAACATTAACCAATAACCGTTGAGCCAAAATGCTTATTATTACAATCATAATCTCATATTTCCTTGTCATTTATCTCATTAGCAAGGCTATAGGCAAAGGCGACAGCAACTCTTCGTTTTTCAGAGGCAACCGCCAATCGCCATGGTATCTTGTGGCATTTGGCATGATTGGCGCATCTATTTCAGGTGTGTCGTTTGTGAGCGTGCCGGGCATGGTGCTCAACAGCAATATGACATATCTTCAAACATGCATCGGATTTATATTTGGATATTTTGCGGTTGCATTCATTCTACTGCCACTTTACTACAAACTTAACCTCACATCAATCTACACCTACTTAGGCAACAGATTCGGACTAAAATCTTATCTAACAGGAGCTTCATTCTTCATACTTTCAAAATTCACAAGTGCTGCAGTGAAGTTTTATGTTGTATGCATGATTTTACATGAGTTTGTCCTCTCGCAATTAGGGATACCATTTTCCCTCACGGTGATAGCCATGGTAGCATTAATTTGGCTCTACACAAAGCAAGGTGGAATAAAAACGCTGGTCGTAACCGACACTATTCAAACAGCTTGCATGCTTATAGCGCTTGCCATAATCTTGTTTAACGTGATTTCTCAACTCGGATTATCAGTGCCCGACGCAATAAAAACAATCGCCAACAACCCACATAGCCAAATATTTGTGTTCGACGATTGGGCGTCTAAACAAAATTTCTGGAAACAATTTTTCAGCGGCATTTTCATTGTAATAGTAATGACCGGGCTTGACCAGGACATGATGCAAAAAAACCTCACATGCAAAACCCTTAAAGATGCCCAAAAAGACATGTGCGCCTACGGCATGGCATTTTTACCAGTCAATTTATTGTTTTTAGCATTAGGCATATTGCTCATTTCCCTCGCAAACAAGCAAGGCTGCACACTACCAAACAACCCCGACGCCCTGTTGCCCTTTTTTGCCGCTACTGGTCAACTCGGCACATCTATTGTCATTTTCTTCACTTTGGGAATTGTAGCTGCATCGTTTAGCAGCGCCGACTCCGCACTCACCTCACTCACAACAAGTTTCTGCGTCGACATTAAGCAACGCCCATCCGACACAAAGCTACGCAAACGCACACACATCGCCATGTGCACTGCATTTGTGGCATTCATACTTTTGTTTAATAATATAAACAGCACAAGCCTTATCGACGCCATCTACACCATTTGTTCATACACCTATGGCCCGCTGTTAGGACTTTTCGCTTTCGGAATGCTCACAAATCGAAGCGTTAACGATAAAGCAACGCCCTACATAGCAATTGCATCACCCGTAATTTGCCACTTGATTAAGATAGGCTGTTTAAAATGGTTTGGTTATGAGTTTGGCTACGAATTACTCATGCTCAACGGATGCATAACTTTTGCAGGATTACTTCTTTTTCGACGCAAATCTTAAAAGACCGCCACAATCCACTAATTCACTATCAATCACCCGCTTACTACCTTAACCGCTAACCATAAGCGACAGTTTGCATTTGCTAAAAAATTAAAGTCAAATGCCACATATTAACTTTAGTTATGTTTTAATTACCCCATAATGTCAAACAAAATTGCTATATTTGTATATAGCAAAAAATGATGAGCTAAACACTTTAATTACAATTATTTGTATTGTGATAATCTATGAGAACCACACTTATAGCAACCAAACAATCCAACATCTAAGGCGCTCATAATGATTATAAAATACTTATTACGACCAATTAGTTCATCCAACTACTACAACACACCCATTTTTTGTTTGACAACACCAACCTAATTTAATTATGAGTTTTAATGCTGAAAATATTTTATTACTTGGAGCGATACTGATTTTTTGTAGCATTTTAATTAGTAAAACCGGTTATCGATTTGGCATCCCAACACTTTTACTATTCCTGTTGTTGGGTATGGGATTCGGTAGCGACGGACTTGGTCTGCAATTCGATAGTGCAGCCGATGCCCAATTTATCGGCATGATAGCTCTTAGCATTATTCTTTTCACCGGTGGTATGGACACAAAAATACACGACATAAAGCCCATCTTAGCACAAGGTGTGCTATTATCTACTTTGGGTGTTGTAATTACCACAATACTCACCGGCGGATTTTTATACTTCTTGTCGGCTTCTACACCTGCCGACTTCTCCCTGCCAATACTTACTTGCTTTTTATTAGCGGCCACAATTTCTTCAACCGATTCGGCTTCGGTGTTTAACTTGCTTCGTTCTCAAAAAATCAACCTAAAAGAAAACCTAAAGCCCACACTTGAATTAGAAAGCGGTAGTAATGACCCTATGGCCTACATGCTAACTATAGCCTTAATTCAAGTTATAGCGAGCGGAAGCGACCTAAGCATCGCATGGATTACAAAAAACATATTCATACAATTCTTCTTTGGTGGCATAATAGGCTTTGTGCTTGGCAAATTCTCCGTGTGGCTAATCAACAAGATTCAACTTTCCAACGCATCGCTTTACCCCATCCTTCTGCTTAGCTTAGTGTTTATAACTTTTACAATCACCGACTTAATAAATGGCAATGGTTACTTAGCCGTTTATATTGCCGGCGTGGTAGTGGGAAATTCTCGTTTGGCATTCCGAAAGGAAGTCGACACATTCATGAATGGTTTAACATGGCTGTTCCAAATCATAATGTTCCTTTCTCTGGGCCTATTGGTAAATCCTCACGAAATGCTCGACGTGGCATTTGTTTCTATCCTTGTGGCCGTATTTATGATTATTATTGCCCGACCTTTAAGTGTTTACCTTTGCCTACTGCCTTTCAGAAAAATGTCATTCCCCGCAAAAACATTCATCTCATGGGTGGGGCTTCGCGGTGCTGTACCTATTATTTTCGCCACCTATCCCGTTGTGGCCAGCATACCAGGTTCGCAACAAATTTTCAATATCGTTTTCTTCATCACTTTGGTGTCGTTGATTGTGCAAGGAACCACCATTCCCTATGTAGCCCGAATGTTACACTTAGACCTCCCTCACGTTAAGGAAGGAAACGAATTCGGCATAGAATTGCCTGATGAAATCGACTCTAAACTCATCGACAAGACTCTTACGGCCGACATGCTTAAAAACGGTTCGTGTCTCGCCGATATGGACATACCTAAAGGCACTTTGGTGATGCTCATCAAACGTGGCGAAAAATACATTATCCCCGACGGTAAACTAAAACTGCATGAAGGTGACAAACTGCTATACATTATCGAAAACAACGAATAACAATCTATAAAACCTTACACCCTATAGAAATTTTAAATTCTATAGGGTGTAGTTTTTTAGCGTCACATCTTTATAATATCATTACATCACCAAGTAGCCAAAAGAAAGCCTCGAACACTCAACGTCAATAATCCGAGCATTCTTTAAAAGAAAAAAAGAGAGCCTCCTAATGATAGGAAGCTCTCTTGAAATTTATTTGTAGTTGATAAATTACTTGCTCAAAGCAGTAGCAACGTCAACTGCAACAGCTACAGTACAACCTACCATAGGGTTGTTACCGATGCCAAGGAAGCCCATCATTTCCACGTGAGCAGGAACTGATGAAGAACCAGCGAATTGAGCGTCAGAGTGCATACGACCAAGAGTGTCAGTCATACCATAAGAAGCAGGACCAGCACCCATGTTATCTGGGTGAAGAGTACGGCCTGTACCACCACCTGATGCAACGCTGAAGTATGGCTTACCTGCCAATACGCGTTCCTTCTTGTATGTACCAGCAACTGGGTGTTGGAAACGAGTTGGGTTAGTTGAGTTACCTGTGATAGATACGTCAACGCCTTCCTTCCACATTACTGCAACACCTTCACGAACGTCGTCCACACCATAGCATCTAACGTTAGCGCGAGCACCGTTTGAATATGGAGTTTCCTTAACAACCTTCAATTCGCCTGTAAAATAGTCGAATTCAGTTTGTACGTATGTGAAACCGTTGATACGGCTGATAATCAATGCAGCATCCTTACCAAGACCGTTTAGGATAACGCGAAGAGGTTCTTTGCGCACCTTGTCAGCCTTAGCTGCAATCTTGATAGCACCTTCAGCAGCAGCAAATGATTCGTGACCTGCCAAGAATGCAAAACACTTAGTTTCTTCACGAAGCAAACGTGCAGCCAAGTTACCGTGTCCAAGACCTACCTTACGGTCGTCAGCCACAGAACCAGGAATACAGAATGCTTGTAGACCCAAACCGATTGCTTCTGCAGCATCAGCAGCGTTCTTGCAACCCTTCTTGATTGCGATTGCTGCACCTACCACATAAGCCCACTTTGCATTTTCAAAGCAAATAGGTTGAGTTTCTTCACATGTCAAATAAGGGTCGATACCTGCTGCTTCGCAGATTGCGTTTGCTTCTTCAATATCCTTAATGCCGTTTTCGTTCAATACTGCAATGATTTGATTGATACGACGGTCTTGAGATTCAAATTTTACTTCTCTAATTGCCATAATGATTCCTCCTATTATTCGTTGCGTGGGTCAATATATTTAACTGCATCGTTGAAGCGACCATATGTGCCCATTGCACCTTCAATTGCTTCAGCTGGTGTTTTACCCTTCTTCATAGCATCTGTGAATTTGCCAAGGTGAAGGAATTCATAACCAATAACTTCGTTGTTTGCATCCAATGCCATGCGTGTGCAATAGCCTTCTGCCATTTCCAAATAGCGTACGCCCTTTGCCTTTGTTCCAAACATTGTACCTACTTGGCTACGTAGACCCTTACCAAGGTCTTCTAGGCCTGCACCGATTTGTAGACCGCCTTCAGAGAATGCTGATTGTGTACGACCGTATACGATTTGCTTAAACAATTCACGCATTGCTGTGTTGATTGCGTCACATACAAGGTCTGTGTTTAGGGCTTCCAAAATTGTCTTGCCTGGTAGGATTTCAGCTGCCATTGCTGCTGAGTGTGTCATACCTGAACAACCAATTGTTTCTACCAATGCTTCTTCAATGATACCGTCCTTTACATTCAACGATAGCTTGCATGCACCTTGTTGTGGAGCACACCAACCAATACCGTGTGTAAAACCTGAAATATCCTTAATTTCTTTTGCTCTAACCCATTTTCCCTCCTCTGGTATTGGAGCAGATGGATGGTTAGCTCCCTTTGCAACACTACACATGTGTTGTACTTCGTGTGTATAAACCATAATAGTTTGTATTAATATTATTAATTCGTATTATAATTATAGTTATTTCTTTATTTAAACTTCTTGCATGCAACTACTTAAGCACACAATTTTTAGCATCGGTCAATACACAATTACCCATGCTATAATTTCTCTTGGTAAAATTACTTAAAAAAATTCATTTATCGATTATACTATATCACAAATTTCAAAGATTTTTTATTGCATTTTACTTGTTTTTCCTATTACGCTCGAATCACTCTTATCCTTTTCCCGGCAAATGCGTTTTGATTATGCAACAACCTACTTCAAAACATGCCATAACACAACATGCTAATCTTTTCATTCACGACCTCACATCTCACAAAAAAGCCCAATACTTTAAGTACTGGGCCATCACACATCGTGTGTGTTTCACAATATTAGATAAGATTAAGTATAGAATATGAAAACAGAAATTTTTGTCCTTTTATTTCACCACGGAATCAGATACTGTCCGTTTTCCACCTGTGGCGTTTTTTCTGCACTAAAGGCCGAAAATACTGAGTTCGATGCCAATGGCATAGCTATATTCCACCCTTGGCTTTGGTTTCGTATTATTAATCGAGCACTGCCTACAAACTTTCCGGCAAGGCGATAAATCAAATGTACAACATCTCCCATGCTGCTGAATTCACTTCTTCTGAAACTCAACTTTTCTTCTCCGTCCACCATAAGCGATGCATAGATGTTATCGTTTTTGCTTATTTGTCGTTCTAACTTGCTCATAACTTACTTTTTTATTTGTACACTACAAAAGTAAGCCGCTTATGGGCAACTTATATGCCCATACATATCAACGTAAGTTAAATATCGCAACCCATTTCCTCACTTACACATCTCCACAAATTAGGTTTCCTGTAGTAACTTTAACCACAACATGAACAATATTTAAAATATTTCGTTTATATTTGTATAGGATTAAACAACCAAACAACCATGAAACGACTCTTAGTAATATTATTTATTGCGTTTATTATAATAGGTATTTGGACATTTGGCAACTTTGAGAACAGCAGCGAAAATACCGACTCAGTAGCAGCCGACTCCACTATTACAATTAAAGCAACTGGCGTTGTGATAGACGGCGCCATGAATAGCGTAACAATTGTTTCTGACAATGGCGACACACTAAACTTCAGTTACCCAGACCTCGCGCCCGAGCAGCGATATGCATGGGCTGCTGGCGACACCATCACAGTAACCTACACCACCATCGATGGCGAAGACATTGTTGCTGAACTAAAAAAGAAAATCTAAACAAACATCTTTCTGCGATAGTAGCTCAGCTGGTAGAGCATCGGCTTCCCAAGCCGAGGGTCGCGGGTTCGAATCCCGTCTGTCGCTCATTAAAAATTCACCATAACAAAAAGATAAAAGCCCCGTTTGGGGCTTTTATCTTTTCTATCACGAGTCACTCGCAACATCTTATTTATCGTAAAAAGTTGGTCCGTCTTGTGTTGTGTAAGAAGCAGTTTTGCCCTTTACCACAGGCCAACCATCTACCCATATCACTTCATCAAGAAACATTTTTCTTCCTGGACCCTCATCCAAAATATCCCAACCATGATAAGGAATCCAATCTCTACCCTCATCATCAGTAATGATATCGCCATTATGGCCAGGGCCTGCCCAACGACCATTTCCGCCTATCACCACTTCAAAATAATCGTAAAGCATAGAATTTCCGTTGCGGTCTACATATGGTCCAGTAACACTCTTCGAACGGCCTACTACAGTTTTATAGGTAGAATTTGCGCCCTCGCAGCATGTGCCAATTGAGCAGAACATATAATAGTATTCACCACGTTTATGTATGTAGGCTGCTTCAAAAGCATTACCACCTATTCGCACTGGCGACGCATTGGTCTTAACCGACATCGCATCGTCACTCAACTCCACATAATAGATGCCACTAAAGCTACCCCAAAACAAATATTTTTTGCCATTAGCTTCCACATAGTCAGGGTCAATGCTGTTTTGCACACCTATTTCTGTACTTGTAAACATACAACCCAAATCTCTAAATGGGCCACCAGGAGTGTTCGATACGGCAACACCTATACCATTTTTCCACTCTTCGCCCCACTTCGATTGAGCATAATACATAACATATTGGCCATTAATATAATTAATGTCTGGTGCCCATAGCGCACCACCGCCACCCTCAATCCAATTAGGCATTGAGGTGAATGCTCTTGATTGTTTTCTCCAAGTCACCAAATCGGTTGATTTCAACACCACACCGCCTGTTGCATAGGCATAAAATGCACCGTCTTGAGCTCGGATTACCGTAGGATCGGCGGCTCCTCCGTTATACACTGGGTTGGTGTAATC
Organism: Muribaculaceae bacterium; assembly: GCA_045613305.1. Lineage (GTDB taxonomy): Bacteria > Bacteroidota > Bacteroidia > Bacteroidales > Muribaculaceae > SFTJ01. Next base: position 52,745 of record JAZLAU010000023.1, on the reverse strand, counting down.
TTTTGCCATCGATTGGCCTGCACCAACTAAAGCTACTATAATTGCTAATAATATCTTTTTCATAATTCTACTTCATTTTTTTACAGAACAACTTTCTGAGTCACAGCACCCACCTTAACCAAGTATACGCCCGTTGGCAACTCTTTTGTATACGACTTTGAATAACGTGCCGAAACCACTTTAGCACCGGCAATGTTGTAGATTTCAACAACGCCTTCACCGCCAACTACCTCAACAGCTCCGTTCACCGCCAAAATCTTAACGTCGTCTGCTTCTACGCCGTCTATGCCACTTGTGCTTACAACAAACGAATTTCCAGCCACAAACGTACTTCCAACCATTGCAACATTAATTGCTTGCACACCCCAAGTGTACTCTCCATCGGGCAAAGTCAACTTTATTGCTGTGTTAAGATTTGCATTACCCAAGTTAACAACCTTGCGAATGCCATCCATTGCGCCTCCCACAAATGAGTTGCAATTATTCACAATTTTTCCCGACGCATCTTTAACATAAAACTCATAGGTGGTGTTTTTGTTAGCTCCGTCTGCAGGAGTCCAAGCGAAAGTCACCTCATTTTTATCTACAGTTGCTGTTGCCGATTGTGGTGCTGCTGGGCGTTCACCTTTGGCTGTAGGGTTTTGGGTAGCTGTCAACGAGCGACCTTTAACATCTTTAAAGTACGTATCGTCACCACTATATCCTGAGAATATAAAATGGCGCGAATTCACGTCACCCATATCGCCAAACAAGATGCCCATTTCTGATGCACCTGGCACACGAAGGCGCTTAGTCGTGACGCCGTCACCTCCATTATAGCACACATATCCACTTTGAGTTCTGTCGGCTGAAGCCCAACCCAACAAAATGATATCGAGCGTTCCGTTATAATCATAATCGATAGCTCTCAAACCGATATTTGTTGCGTTTAGCTCTCTGATGTCGTAGCGAATCATACCATCGGTAACTTCCGAAAAGCCACCCTTGCCATCTCCAAGCCACAATGCATTATAGAACTCTTCTGAGCCTTTTGGGCGCAAGTCCCTATCGCACTTACCACCTAAAAACAAGTCCATTATGCCATCGCTGTTAAAGTCACCCACAGCCAAGTTACTATTGCCCAAACATGGCAAATAGTTGTAAGCCTGCAAATCTTCAAACGAAACCACTCCGTTTTCAGTGGTGTTCAAGTACACCAATGTCACCTGATTGATTTTTTCTTCAAGTATGCTTGGTTTTGTTGGGCTTGGCATAGCCGAATTGCTATTTATCACACCGGTCACAACAATGTCCATCTTAGCATCGTTGTTTAAATCAACAGCCTTAATTGTTCCTAACGAAAATCTAAAGTTTGCTTTATTATATGACATTAAGCTTAGGCACTCTGCACTAAATTCAAAGTTACCCTTGTTTATTAGCACAGTTTCATAACTTAGAGTGCCCGAATAACCGGCGCAAACTATGTCAGGCAAACCGTCATTGTTAAAATCAGCAACATCGATTGCCGTAGGGCGAACACTCATAGTTCCGCCAGTAGTCGATTTTTTAACCTTTATAGTTTGCTTTACAAAACCATATTCGCCATTATTCAAATACAAGCCATAAGCGTGATTGCTGTCTGATTTCGTGTCGTGTCCGTCAGCCACGAATATATCAATCCAACCGTCATTGTTAAAGTCGGCTGCCGCAACTTGAGCTCTTGAGCTCAAATAAATGTTCACTGGCCACAAGCCATAAGCGTTATCGCCATCACTCCATTTCATCAAACGAGTGTTAAAAATACCGCTCTCTGCATAACCGTCACGAGCTCTACCTCCGTAAAGCACTTCAAGGCTACCATCGTTGTCAATATCCAACTCAATGCCACCAGTGTAGTCAGTGCCGCACTCTGTGTTCACTCCGTACTTAAACGAGCCATTCAACTTGTTTAAATGCAACAACGTTTGTGAAGTCATTGCAACGGGCAAACTGACACAAATTCCTAAAATTAAAGTTTTAACTCTATTCATAATTATAATTTTGGTTTATTCTTCAACATCAAACATTGGGTCCCACGATGGCAACAAGATTGGCTTCTGGTCAAACATCTTCAAAATGTTTTCTGGCACATATTTCTTGTTGATGACAAAGCGGAACATATATTCATCAAACCATTCATCGGTCATAATGATGTTTCCTTTATATCCACTGCTTGCGCCCCAACTGTTTTCCACCATCCAACGCAAAGGTTCTTTTGTTTGTGCATCCACATCTACTGCTATCAAAGTCATGGCATGCGACGAACCACTGGCATATGTTTGGATACGTTCTTTCTTATCCATAGTGTACTTAACGCCAAGAATCGATTCATAATCGAAGTTGTTGAAATCGCATGTGCCAAGCGAGCGATTCAAATATTTGCCCACGTCGCATGAAATATACATAGCCAAATTATCCTTTATCGACTCAATTGCCATTGGCTTAATGTCTTCGATTGGCAGGTTCAAATACACCCAGTCATGGCCATCATATGTGTGACGGTCATATTGTATCTGATACACTTTGCCATATTCTCTTGAAGGGTCGTTCATAATTAAAACGTTATCCTTATTCAAATCAATTTCGCCCCACAATTCTTTAAAGAAACTTTGAGGAGTGTAAGTCTTAACGCTTACAAGGCTACCCGAAGCCGTTTTGTGCTCCCACTTAAATTCTGTTGGAGGCACACCGTAAGCAAGTGTCAGAATGTGGTAAATTGTTCCAAGCATTTCCACCTTCTTCAACTCCAAATCCTTCTTTGAACTTCCGCTTGCACTCATCTTGCGCAATTGCATACCAAAGTCGCGCAATTGCCATTTCATTTGCGATGCTACTTGCGAAGTGTTATTGCTCGAGTGTGTTTCAGGCATGGCCGAAGCTGGCATTACACCATATTTTTGCACCAAATCGGCTACTCCTGTAAACGTACCGCCATCGCTCAACGGATTACGGAACAACCATTCTACAAATCTATCATCTATTGGCTTGTCGGCTGTGTCGATGACCCCTTGCAAGAACAAATTTGATTTCTCTAACTGGTCATAGAAAAACAAATACACTTGCGACAATTCCAGTTTTTCCAAATTGTGCTTGCTGATTGCTTGCGCACGAAGCACGTTTAGCCCAGTAAACAACCAACAACGTCCCGATTGCTTTTGATTTGTGATGCCCTTGGTATACACTTGATAGTCAAAATCTCCATCCGTTACACCCTTCAAGGTCGAAATGTCAGTGGCTAGCGTATTAAGCGCTGTTTGAGCCATTGCATTGCGAATGGCCTTGTCTGAAGCTGTTTGTTCTTTACTTGAAAGCTGTTTCAACACCTTTGGGGTGATTGCAGTCTGCGCACTTGCTGATACGGCAAACATTGCCAACGCAAAAAATAAGCTCGTTTTTTTCATTTCTTTATTATTGGTTTAGTTTATATTTCTATTTAATCTATTCAGCCGTGAAACTTTTATTTCATTCCGCCACTTTGTTAGGATTCATCACCGGAACGTCATACGATATCACATGCATTTGCACCTTAAACGCCGTGGCCGGTTTTCGGGGCTTATCGCCTGCATAATAATAAAATGACCTCTGCGCATCAAACGATTTAACCTTCACCTGCTCTGTTTCTCCAGTTTCAAGGTCGCAGTCAAGGTCCACATTTCGCTGATGTAGCATGTTACCGTCAATGTCAGTATAGCGAATCTGCAACTTTAAGCCGGTTATTTTTGACCCTGTATTATTCGTTACGAAAAACGTTTCATTTCTATCGCTTGCGCGCTTACAAAAGCCCTTTATGACAATTCCTCCGTTTTTATATCTCACATCAGAAAGGCTATCGCTACTATATTCTGGGAGTTCCACAACAAGATTAGGGCTCGATTCCACCTTCGTCACAAGATTTGTGCGTGTGGTTTTCACTCTCGCATAGCCCATTCCTAAGGTCAACGTAGTCACTAATATGCAAGCCCAAATTCTCATTTTCTACAAACAGTTACAAATACCTTATTTTTTTAGTATTAATGTCATTATCGCCTTTCACCGGATATATTTTTCTAAACCCAACTGGCAAGGTTTCCTTGTCAGTGCTGGGAACTATAGAAATGCCTTTGAACAAAGTTGGCAAGAACCGTGCTACATTTACCCTGAAGCGAAGTTTCATTTTCGATTTTTCGAACATCAAGGTGCCCTTTTCTTTGTTTAAAGTAGCCACGCACTTCACAGGCTTGCTCAGTTTTGCCCCTTTTCGTGCGCTATACAGCCAAAGTGAATATTTTTGTTCGTCTACACTCTCCTCTATATACCCCATCACCGAACCTGGCAGAACATCGTAGTCTTCAGAGTCAACATATATAACCCTATATGCCCATGCCTTGCCATCGTGCAAGTCTTTATATCTCTCAATAGCCAGAGTGGTTTGCTCCTCGGCATAATACCACAATCCCTCTATTGGCTGCGGGCCAAGTTCATCAATGCGCTTCTTTGCTACTTCTTCACTATAATTCATTATCACTTCCTGTTCAGGAAGTTTTTCTGCCGACGATGCCAAACAAATTGCCTCACAATTACCCATAAGAGCAATTGCTATAACAATCCAACATCGCCTTAGCCTAATCATATCTCTTAGTTTGTAGCAAATCGATAACTCAAACCGAAGCTTAAGATTTCTTTCAATTGCCAATAATCCCAAACCTCATGCTTATTAACCGACTTGTCATATCGCAAATGCACGTTCAATCTTGTAGTTAAATACGAAGTTACGTTAAAGTTAAACGTATTTTCCCAATCGCCCTGCACAAACTTATAGTTGGTGAACGTATAAAGTCTTGTCGACCAGTTTATGGCGTGATTAAATTTCCAACTGAAACGAGCCTCAATCTTAGAACCGACGTCGTGCTTCATCTGACCGCTGCTAATACCGAAATTTGTTGGCGCCGGATTTTCTTTCGACATACAATATTTCATGTTATATGACACCGGTGCCAAAGTTAGGCTTATGCTTCGCGCGCCATTTTTACTTGCATTGTTAAACGACACACCGACACCAATATTCAATTCGGCTGGACTCAACAACGAAGCCTTTTTATTGGTGGAATTTGCCTGATAATTATTAAGCAACTGTGTTTTAAACTGCATTGAGGCAGAATAATACCATTTCTTTATTGCCTTCACACCAAATTGTGTGTTGAGTTGAAAATAATCATCGCTCAAACTATATTTTCTCTCCTTATCGTCGGGAGTGGAAATAACACCCACTCTATAGCGCACAGTGTTAGAAAACATGTAGTTTTTATGTTTATTGGTATTCAACTCAACATTCCACTGCATATCGCTCACCACGTTCAAGTTATTGTTACCACCTTGATACCAGTTTTTCGACACATAGGCTTGAGAAAAGTGCAAAGACCCCGAGAATGTGTGCAACCAATTGCGAACTTTCACTTTTTCTCGCTTTGTCGACACGCCTGCATCTTTCTTCAAATCCCTCTCTACAATCTTAAGAGTGCGGCTTTTGGGGTCCACTACACTAACAAATTCCTTTGGTGGTTCTGGCAACTTTTGTGAGTTATACAACACCACACCTGGGCTATGCGATATGGCATAATATCGTATGTTTTGCATGTTATTCTGTGCTTTTACTGCATTATCAATCCAACTATAATCCACATCAAACTTATATGCTCCTGCAGTTGAGCAATTTTCAATGGTGTCTGACTGCAATTTCTGCTTTTTGAAAATTAGTGGAATAAAAGCATAATTAGGTTTTAAATAAATTGTATCATAATCAAGCGTCATCCAGTCATTTAGCTTTAGCGACGGCACTCTTTGCAACACCATCAAGGTGTCGGTCACAATTTCGGTCACAGTTGTTTCTACCACTGGATTTACCAACTCTGCATTTTCTCGCACAACCATATTGGTGTCTACCACCAACACTTCCTTATCAGTGATTATAACCTGACTTTGTGCGTTAGCATTGTTCAAATTTTGCGCCATGGCACTATTGCCATTAACGCACATCACTGCCGCTAATAATACAATTTTATATATCTTATTAAATCTTCGCATTTCTCTCTCTTTAATTTCTATTATTATGCAAATTTATAAAAAAATAATGGTCACCCCAAGAAAATCGAGCAATGCTATCATTTTTCGGAAAATTTAACCAACTTGCAGCATAAAATTCACCAACAAAAATCTTTAAATAATTATTTACAATAAATTGCGTATTTATTCGTTTTATTATTGGTAAACTATATTTTGCTTAATGGAAATCTTTCTTCAACGCAAAAAATGAACACTTACTTATTACACAGAATTACAGCATGATTTCAACACCAAAACAAAACATACTGACAACCCTACTCACCCTATTATTGCTCGCTTACAGCAACACATGCTTTGCATTCACAGCCGAGCATTACACCAATGAGTCGCGATTGTCTTCAGGAAAATGGGTAAAGATAAAGATATCAGAAAGTGGAGTGCACGCAATAACCCAAAGCGACATCTCAAAATGGGGATTTTCTGACATTTCAAAAATTAAGATTTTCGGATATGGCGGAGCACCTATCAGCGAAACATTAACTGCCGAAAACTACATTGACGACCTGCCGTTGGTGCCCGTTATTCGCGCTAATAACAAGATTTATTTTTATGCTCAAGGGCATATAACATGGCAAGATGGCAAGAAAGTGCCATTCTCTCAAACACAACACCCATATGCCAATGCCGCATATTATTTCGTGACCGAAAACAGCGAAATTCCTGACGCTGAACTCTCGCAATCTGAAAAGCAACAAACCAACAGCAACAATATCGTAGACACTTTTACCGATTTCACATTCCACGAATCGGAACTCGTTTCTACCAGCGAAACCGGACGTCAACTTTTAGGCGAAGATTTTAAGTACAAATCTACCCAATCCTTCAAGTTTTCTATTCCTGGATACGTCGACGACACACAAATCTCTGTGCTAACTGCATTTGCAGCCAACACCGAGGGCGGCGACCCTTGCTATTTGACATTCAAATATAACGGCACTCAATTAGCAAGCCTCGAATCTGACCGAATCGACCCGGTAATTAGCGAATACCAACATGTGAGAATAAACAATTTCGTCAAAACATTCAAGCTTAAAGGCGACGACGAATTCACATATTCAATTAATTTAAACTATGGCGGCACACTTAATGCTGCACACCTCGACTACATCACAGTAAACTACACCCGCAGAATGGAATTACTGCAAGGTAAGCTCGGTTTTCGCCACAAAAAACTTAGCAACGAATCACTTCGCCTACATTCTGCGTCAGAGGCAACTCACATTTGGGATGTAACCAACCCGGCCCTCCCTATTTCAATAGCAACCGAAACCGACGAAAACGGAGTCACATTCACCCCGACTCAAACCGGCAACCGTGAATATGTGGCGTTTAACGAAGACGCAACTCTCCCAACTCCAGAATTCGCCGGAAACATAAAAAACCAAAACATTCATGGCGAGGCTACCCCCGACATGATTATCATAACACCGAGCCAATATGCTGCTCAAGCCAACCGATTAGCGGCTTTGCATCAAACTAACGATGCTATGCGCGTGCTGGTCATCAACCACGACTTGATTTTCAACGAGTTTTCATCGGGAACACCCGACGCTATGGCATACCGAAAACTATGCAAATTATTTTACGATCGTGGTGCTGATGCTGAAGGTCATAAGCTAAAATATCTGCTGCTTTTCGGTCGCGGTTCTTTCGACAACCGCCAACTAACCACCGTCATTAAGTCGAACCCTTACCCTATGCTTTTAACTTATCAAACTGTAGAAAGCTCTAACGAAAACACATCTTACACCACCGACGACATATTTGTTATGCTCGAGGACAACGCCACTTCAATGCTCAACAACATATGCTCAATTGCCGTAGGACGTTTGCCTATTAAAAGCGTTGGTGAGGCAAAAAGCGCAGTCGACAAATTGTATAAATATGTCAACACCCCAAATTATGGCACATGGAAGACAAACGCCATAATCATAGCCGACGACCAAAACCAGGCTATTCACATGAAACAAGCCGAATCGATAATCAACCTATATAACAATAATGGCGGTGGCAACAACATCTTCAACCGCGTATATATCGATGCTTACGAAACCACGAGCAACGGAGGTAGAAGAGTGTCGGAGATTGGACGCACAAAATTCTTCAACTCACTTAACGAAGGCGCTTTGTGGCTTTCATACATTGGCCACGCAAACCCTTCAAGCTGGACCGAAGAAGGGCTTCTTAGTTACACCGACATGAACAACATGTACAACAAGCGCTGGCCATTCCTTCTTGCTGCCACTTGCGAATTTGCCCGATTTGACGCAAACGTTGTGTCTGGCGGGGAAATCATGCTCAACAACCCTAATGGTGGAGTTATTGCTGAATTAGCCACCACCCGACTTGTTTACATCCCTAACAATGGGTCTCTAAACAACAGCATTGCACGTTATGCATTTGCCCGCGACGAAAATGGCAAGCATTACACCATTGGCGAATTTGTTCGCTTAGGCAAAAACGAACTCAAAGGAGAAGACAATAAGTTGCGATATGTGCTTCTCGGCGACCCTGCTCTTCGTCTAAAATACCCCGAAAACGAAGCCGTAATCGACGCCATTAATGGTTATGAAATTGGCAGTGACGACATGCCTACATTCCAAGCTCGACAAAACCTAACCTTCACCGGAAGAATCGTTGGCTCTGACGGAAACACGGTTAACGACTTCAACGGAGCTATCGTCTCAACTCTTTTCGACGCCGAAAAGTCGATTGAAACAAAAGGATATGGCGAAGACGGCGAAAAATATGTGTTCCAAGAGCGCGACAACCGACTCGCTATTGTTACCGACTCGGTCTCAAACGGTCAATTTTCTATTAATATCACTGTTCCTTCTGAACTCACAGCCGCCGAATCGTTTGAAAACTACAGCCCAGCACGCCTATTTTTCTATGCCTATAATAGCAACAACGGCAGCGAGGCTTCTGGTTCAAACGACCAATTTTATATATATGGCTATGACGAAAACGTAAAAGCCGACTCTATAGGCCCCGACATTAGAATTTTCGCTCTAAACAACGAAACATTCGAGGATGGCGATAATATTAATGAATCTCCTTTAGTAATTGCCAACATTTTTGACGAAAACGGCATCAATTTCTCAAATGGCGGAATTGGCCACAACATAACATTGCAACTCGATGAAAAAAACACATTCTATGACGTTGCATCATTCTTTACACCAACATTCGACTCCGACGGAAATTCGGGCGTGATTAATTATCAACTTTCCGACCTTACTCCAGGCGAACACACGCTCCGCCTAAAAGTATGGGACGTCTTTAACAATTCGAGCGAAAAGCACATAAAGTTTAATGTGGTTAAAGGCCTAAAGCCAGAATTGTTTGATGTGTATGCCACACCTAACCCAGCCTCAACCGAAGCATCTTTCTTCCTAAAGCACAATAGGCCCGATGCTGTTCTCACAATAACCATTCAGGTTTTCGACCTCATGGGACGACTCGTTTGGTCAACTACCGAAACAGGCAAAAGCGACCTTTACACATCATTCCCTATAACATGGAATCTATGCGATTTAAACGGTTCGCGAGTATCTCGTGGCATTTATGTCTACAAAGCAACGATTTCTGCCGACGGAAAAGAACAAGCCACAAAAGCGAAGAAAATCGCCGTCACAGGTTTATAAAAACATTCACACATCATACATAAGACGCCTCCTCAAAGGCGTCTTATTTTTTTACTTAGCATCTCTACCGCTCTCATTTTTCTCGAAAATTTTTCGTATCTTTGCAACCTTGAAATTAAAAATGAGAAGTGAGAAGGTTAAAAATATCAGCCTAAAGCAAAAATCAATAGCCACTTTGCTTTTAGCGTTAGTGTGCTGCTTCTATTGCGGCAACACACTCTTCGTGCACTCTCACGTTATTGACAACGAAACCATTTGGCACTCTCACCCTTTTACAAGCAACAATCACACTAAGAGTGCAGCCGACACAATCGCACAAATCAACCACTTAATTTTCACCGAAGAGGTTGAGCATGTCGAAATCAATCCGCAGATTCTCACATTTGCGCCCATTACATTTTTTGTCAATAACCAAGTTAAGTCAATCGTTGAACACTGCAAATTCTTGCGCGCACCGCCTGTTTATATTTAAATTCAAAAGTTTTTATAAATCTCGAGACATAAATTATTATGTCCCGCAATTTACTTATTTAAATATAATCATAAGCAAACAACATGTTAAAACTTATATTTTTCATGCTGGCAACAATTTTGTCAGCTCCATTGCTCTATGCAAGCAATACAAACGAGTCTACTCCAACTTTAATTAGCGACGAAAACCTAACAGATGCTCACATTTCGGGCCACGTCATAGACAAAAGCACCAATGAGCACATTCCATACATTACCGTTCGATTGCTCAACACCAACATTGGCATTTCAACCGATGTCACCGGTCACTATTTTTTGAAAAACGTTCCTGAAGGCACCTACCAAATCGAGGCTTCTTGCATAGGCTACGTTAGCCAAACCAAGAAAGTTACCGTTAAGAAAAATCGCACAGCAGAAGTAAACTTTGAACTTCTAACCGACGTTCTTGAATTTGAACAAGTGGTGGTTACGGGCAACAAAAGCGAAGTAAAACGCCGCAACAGTTCATCATTGATTAGCGTTGTTGGAGCACAAGTTTTCGACATCGTAAGCGCCAATAGCCTTGCCGACGGTTTGAGTTTCCAACCAGGCGTGAGAGTTGAGAACGATTGCCAAAACTGTGGCTTCACTCAAGTTAGAATTAACGGTCTTGACGGCCACTATTCTCAAATCCTAATGAATTCTCGCCCAGTGTTCTCTGCGCTTACCGGCGTGTATGGCTTGGAACAAATTCCAGCAAACATGATCGACCGTGTTGAAGTTATGCGTGGCGGCGGCTCGGCACTTTTCGGTTCTTCTGCCATCGGCGGAACCATCAACATCATCACCAAAGACCCACTAAACAACTCTGCCGAAGCAAGCCACACACTCACATCAATTGGTTGCACCGGAGCTTTTGAAAACAACACTACGCTCAATGCCTCTGTTGTTAATGAAAACCAACGCATGGGACTTTTCCTTTACGGACAAAACCGAACTCGCGACGGATACGACCACGATGACGACGGATACACCGAAGTTCCTTTGCTTAAATCTCAAACTTTTGGAGTTCGCGGATTTATGCGCACTTCTGAATTCTCTAAGGTTTCTCTTGAATATCACGGAACTCATGAATATCGACGTGGTGGCGACCAAATCAACCTACAGCCTCACAATGTGAATGTAGCCGAACAAACCGACCACAACATACACGCTGCCGACCTTGCATTTGACCTTTGGAACGAAGACTACAAAGACCGTTTCACTTTCTTTGCATCGATGCAAAACACTCACCGCGACAGTTATTATGGTGGAGGCATGGACATAAATGCCTATGGCCAAACCAAAGACCTCGTTGTGGTGGCCGGCGGACAATATATACACTCGTTCGACAACCTGATATTCATGCCCTCTGAACTCACTGCCGGACTTGAATACAACCACAACAAGCTTCACGACGTGACTCTTGGTTACAACCACGACATGTTGCAAAAAATAAACATCTATTCAGGCTATCTTCAAAACGAATGGCGCGACGACCGTTGGGGATTCTTAATTGGCGCACGCGTCGACAAGCACTCGCTAATCGACAAGGCAATCATTTCTCCTCGTGCAAACATCCGATACAACCACAACAAGAACCTCAACTTCCGTTTGTCGTATTCTACAGGATTCCGTGCACCTCAAGCCTACGACGAAGATTTCCATGTTGCAATCGTTGGCGGCGACCGCGTGGTTACAGTCCTTGCCGATGACCTTCGTGAAGAAAGCTCTAACAGTTTTAGCGCTTCTGTCGACTGGTATCACGCCTTCGGCACAGTTCAAACCAATTTCCTTTTTGAAGCGTTCTACACCGACCTCAGCGACGTGTTTGCCCTTCGTCAATTAGGCCACACCGATGCATTGGGAAATCAAGTGCTCGAACGTTACAACGGTTCAGGTGCAACTGTTATGGGTTGCTTAATTGAAGGCAAGGCTGTACTTAGCTCTAAACTACAAACTCAATTAGGATTTACCTGGCAACGAAGCCGATACAAAGAATTAGAGTACTGGAGCGAAAACGAAAACGTTGCCCCAGTAAAACGCATTTTCCGCACACCCGACACATATGGATATCTGACATTTAAATACAATCCAACAAAACCGTTTGCCATATCTTTAAGCGGAACTTACACCGGAAGCATGTTGGTTCAACACCTTGAGGGTTCTGGCACCGACATCGACGTTGCAAAAGAAACACCTTCTTTCTTCGACTTTGACCTCAAATTATCATACGACTTCAAAGTGATGCGTTATGCTACAATTGAAGTTAATGCCGGCGTGCAAAACATATTCAACAGTTTCCAAAACGACTTTGACCAAGGTGAAATGCGCGACTCTGGATACATCTACGGACCTATGATGCCGCGCTCACTATTTGCCGGATTTAAGATTAAAATTTAACTCTAATATCTAATTTATACACACAAAACACCTTTATAACCGCAGTGTAGTGCTACACTGCGGTTTTTTATTTTATACACACAACTGCCATTGCACAAAATTCAATCTTTTTCAGCCATTTATACCTTAAAAACAAGGTATTGCTATTGTGATTCTTTGCCAATTTCTTTATCTTTGTAGATTGATACACATTGAATATAAAAAAATCGTAACAACAAAAGAATCTCTCCCCCTTTACAAAAAATAATGAAACCTGAAGAAAACGACATATCTCGCCCAATACTGCCCGAACCAACGCTTCGACGTCTGCCTTGGTATCTGGCCTATGTGACACGTCTGAAGCGCGAAAACATTGAGTTCGTGTCATCAACACAGATTTCAAAAGAAATTTGCGTTGACGCTTCTCAAATAGCCAAAGACTTGTCATTTCTTAGCATTAAGGGTAAAACTCGAATCGGATATGAAGTGACTCAACTCGAGCAAGAACTCACCGATTTTCTGGGATTCAAAACAGGCCACAAAGCATTTATGATTGGCACCGGAAGCCTTGGCGCAGCTCTAATTCAAGACTCTGGGCTTTTGCAATATGGGCTAAACATCGTTGCCGGATTTGACATTAATCCGAAAATGATAGGCAAATCGATTAACGGAGTTCCAATCTACCACATCAACGAACTTGCCAAGCAACAAGACGCCTACGATGTGTCGATTGCAATTCTTGCCGTTCCCGTAGAATCGGCCCAAGAAGTTGCCGATCAAATCATCGACGCAGGACTTAAGGCAATATGGAACTTCACCCCTTACAGAATTAAGACCGACAGCAACATTGTGGTCCAAAACACATCAATATATGCTCACCTTGCATTGATGTACAACCGAATGAACGGCAACAGCAAATAAATAACTATTCACCGTAAGCAATCCTACACTTAAAAGACCGATGAAAGTAATAGGCATAAAAGAAAATTATCCAAGCATATCAGAACAAAGCAACCTCAACGTGTTTCTAATGGCCGATTCGTCATTGGCAAAAAGCGGCAAGCCTTGGTTTTTGCCCGAATATGCCGAATCATTTCATTATAATACGCACATCGTGTTTCGCATAGGCCGATTAGGAAAAAACATTGCCAAGCGATTTGCGTCACGCTATGTCGACGCCGTAACAATTGGGGCCTCGGTTCACGCCACAGGACTCCCCGACGGCGCGTTATCTCAAGCTTTCGACGGGGCTGCTATGATAGGCGAATTTATTCCTATTGATGAAATCAACGACATCAACAACATTGTGGGCTCTTTAAGTGTTAACGGAGAAAACGCCACTAACCTCAACACCGCCGACATGATATGCAAAATCGACGAATTGATTGAATACCTAAGCAAATATTTCACGCTAAAAATAGGTGACATCATTTATTCTGGTTTCGGCGACAATAGCACAAAATTAAGCATAGGACAAACTTTGAGTGGCACCATCAACGGCAATGAAGTGCTAAACATTAAAATCAAATAACCTAATTGCACCATCACTTAACTTTCACAAAATATGAACACCAATCATTTTAAAATAATTCTTTCAATCTGCATCTTTGCTTGCTTTAGCTTCAGCGCAGCTTCGTTTAATGCCTCTCGGTATGCGACAAAATCAAAACTCGCAACGGGCAAATGGGTAAAAGTTAAAGTTGAAGAAAGCGGTATTTACGAAATCACCTTCGATGAATTGGCAGAAATGGGATTTACCGATCCAAATAAGGTTCGTATATACGGAAGTGGTGGATTTGTAATGTCGGAATTCCTTAACGGAACTCATCCCGACGACCTCGTTTCTGTGCCTTATAATGTTTCCGACAACAAAATCTACTTTTATGGCAAAGGCCCGGTGAAAATGTATATTAACAAAGCTTACAATGCGCGATTTGCCAGAACAATCAACACCTATTCAACCGCGGGCTATTATTTCATAACCGAACAATCACAAAACGCCAACAAGATAAAACACGCTTCTGAAGCCAGCGTGTGGGGAAGCAACGTTCGCGACAAAAGCGTCAACTATGTTTATCACGAAGCCGAAGAATATTCTTACAGTTGCTCAGGTAAGGACCTATATGGCGAAGATGTAAAAGCCGGACTTACGCTCGACATGCCAATGCCAAACATCTCCGACACCACCACTGTGTTAATTACTTGTGCCTTTGCAGCTACGGCTTCAGCCGAATCAACCCTTAACTTGACTCTCAACGGCGAAGCATTTCCTCTCGACACATTAACTGCTACGGTTACCGCAAATTCAGGATACGAAACTTACAAAATAATTACTCCGTACACCGAACTAAAGCCTACAACAGCCGACCCTAACGGAAAGATATCAATTTCGTTTACCGACGAAGCAAACCTAAAATCGGCGCACCTCGATTATCTAATTGCAACTTACACTCAAGACAACGCAATAGGTTTCGACGACCAAATACGCATAACCTACACCGACCTTGGAATTTACGACCGAGTGTCGATATACAATGATTCAAAAACCCTACAAGTTTGGGACGTCACAAATCCTGATGTTCCTAAAAAAATATACACATACAACGATTCGCTCGAAGTATTTGACGAAGAATTGCAAGAAACCATCAAGTGCCCTGTTAGCGAATTCACTCCAGGTATCAAAGGCACTGCAAATTACATTGCATTCGACCCCACTCGCACCCTAATGAAAATTAAGGAATATGAGGTAATCGAAAATCAAAACATTCACGGCGAAAGCACACCCGACTACGTCATAATCACCACTCCACAACTGCGCGCGCAAGCCGAACGTTTGGCTCAACTCCATCGCGACAATAGCAACCTCGATGTCTTGGTAATTGACCATAACACCATCTTCAACGAGTTTTCTTCAGGAACACCCGATGCCACAGCATATCGTCTTATGCTTAAAATGTTCTACGACCGCAATCCCGAAAAACTAAAATACGTGCTTCTTTTCGGCGGCGGATACTTCGACAACCGCCAGTTACAACGTAATAAAGGCGAAAATTATCTTCTCACATTCCAAAGCGCAATAAGTAACAATAGCATTTCAACATACGTCTCTGACGACTATTTTGCAATGCTTGCCGACAACTCTGGCAACAACATCCTCACCGACGCCATTTCAATTGGTGTTGGTCGCCTGCCTGTGGTTACTGAAAAAGAAGCAACCGACGTTGTCGATAAAATTGAAGACTACATGAACAACACCGACTTCTCTAACTGGAGAAACAAGGTGCTTATCATGGACGAATATGGCGACGAAAACATCCACATGTTCCAAGGCGCAAATCTTGAAACCCTATTCCACGAAACAGATGGCATTAATCTCGACATTAAAAAATATCACGTAGCAGCCTACACCCTTGTTGAAAGTGCCGCTTCTCCGGTGTTTGCAATGGGCGCCAACAACGCCAAGACAAGCACGCTTCAATTGGCAGATTTCTTAAAACAAGGCGTTTTGTTTGCCACCTACATGGGACACGGCGGAGCCACAAGCCTTTCTAAGCGTTTGGTTTGGACCCGAAACGATGTGCTTTCAACCCCACTGCCCCGCTTGCCTATTATGACATTGGCAGCATGCGACATTGCCAACTTCGACAGCAACACTCGTGGCATTGGCGAATACATGGTTATCACTCCTGGCCACGGCGCAATTGGCATTTTCACAACCACCCGCACCGTTGAAGCCACCGAAAACGACTTCATAAACCGTGCATTCATTCAAGCTCTTTTCACCAAAAACTCCGACGGTACATTCCGACGCCTTGGCGATGCATACAAAACCGCAAAACACGCTTACGGCAACACATCTTCTCGAAACAAAATGTGTTTCAGCCTATTAGCCGACCCTGCTCTTCAACCCGCTTTTCCTACCCCATTGGTTAAACTTGATTCAGTAAACGGTTCTGCCGCAAGCGAATCAAGCATCATTATCAAACCAATGACTAAGGTTACAATAACCGGACACATCACCACCGAAGATGGAGAAATCGACACCGAATATAACGGCGACGCAACACTTTCTCTTTACGATGCTCAACAACTTTACACTAAGTTCACTTACGAATCGGTTGAAACCGAAGTTTATCATAACCGTCCTCTTTTGACCGAATCATCAGTTAAAGTTACTAACGGAAAATTCACCGCCGACATTTTAGTGCCTAAAAACTGTCAAGCGGGCAAAACAGGTCTATTAAAGTTTTTTGCTCACAGCAACAATAATTCTACAATGGTTAACGGCACATTGAGCAACCTAACATTTGCCGAATACAACGAAGCCGATAGCGAAACTATTATCGACACTGAAGCCCCTGTAGTGAACAAAATGTACATAAACAACGAAGAATCATTCGCCAACAACATTTATGTAAACAGCAACATAACACTACACATATCAGTTTCCGACAACGTTTCGCTAAGCAACCCAAGCCAACAAATTGGCAAGCAAATGACACTGAAACTTGAAGACGGAACCCTGTTTGACCAAGTGAAAGGCTTTGCCACAATATCGAACAACGGCGAAAACTTAGACATTGCGCTGCCTCTTAACAACATTAACGAAGGCCAGCACTCCCTTACATTCTTTGTATGCGACGCTGCCGGAAACAGCACTTCTCACAGCATCAATTTCATTGTAATTAGCGCTGAAGGCAAAGCCAGCCTCAGCGTTAACGAACACCCTGCTCGAGAAATGGCAACATTCAACCTTTCTCACAATTTCAACGCCGAACCAACCGTTAAAATCACTGTGATGAATGCGAAAAAAGAAATTGTTTGGCAACAATCAGTCGACTCGTTCCCGTACGAATGGAATCTAAACGACAATGCAGGCAATCGCCTTCCTGCTGGTGTTTACACATTCTTCGGAACCGCCACCACCGATGCGCAAAGCGGAGGCACTGAAATCAATCGCTTGGCGATTATTGACAAATGACACCATCACATATTATAATGTAATAAAGAATGCTGCCATTTTTTTGGCAGCATTCTTTATTTTCATCCACACATCAGCGTAATATGTAAGTAAATTTGCGTTTTTAGTCATCTCCCACACAATAAAATCACTTTTTATGAGTTATTTAAGATAGACAAAATTTCGAATCATCAGAATGAAAAAGAACATTAGAATATTAACATTGGTTTTGTCGTCTGTAATCGCTACATGCACAGCAGTTTATGCTCAAGACGACATAAAGAACGAATTTAACCCAATCACCACAGGCGTAACATCGCTAAGCATCACCCCCGATGCTCGCGGCGCCTCTATGGGTGACCTCGGTGTTGCAACCGACCCCGACGTTAACTCTCAATTTTGGAATGCTTCAAAATATGCATTTGCATATAGTCAAGCCGGAGCATCTCTTTCTTACACCCCTTGGTTAAGAAAGATTGTAAACGACATCTTCCTGGCTAACTTGACAGGCTACTGGAAATTAGGCTCAGCCGACAACCAAGCAGTGAGTGCTTCATTACGCTATTTTTCACTCGGTGAAGTGACATCGCGCGACTATCAGGGCGCAGTAATGACTAGCATCAACCCTTTTGAAATGGCCGTTGACCTTGGTTATTCTCGCAAACTTTCTGAAAGTTACTCTATGGGCGTTGTGCTTCGATACATCTACTCTGACCTCGGATTTAGCGACGGAAGCGCCGACGACGAAACCAAAGGTGCATCGGCTTTTGCTGCCGACATTTCTGGTTACTACACCTCATATCCTATCGTAGGACGTAACGAATGCCAATGGTCTTTAGGTTGGAACATCTCCAACATCGGTTCTAAAGTGGGATATAGCGGCGGAAACAATCCTGCATTCTTGCCTACTAACCTTCGTGTTGGTACAGCTTTCACATTCCCATTGGCCGACTACCACAACCTTACACTTTCGGCCGACCTAAACAAACTCCTTGTGCCTGCACGTCCTCGCAGTTCCGATTACGATGACAACGAACAATATGAAGATGCCCTTCAAGACTGGAAAGACATGTCACCTATTACCGGCATTTTCAAATCATTTACTGATGCTCCGGGCGGTTCAAAAGAAGAACTTCGTGAAATTAACTATTCTATCGGTGCAGAATATAGCTACAATCAGCAATTCTTCCTTCGTGGCGGTTATTTCCACGAAAATGCCTACAAAGGCAACCGACAATACTTTGGTTTTGGCGCCGGTTTTTCGTTAAACGTGCTCCGTCTTGACGCAGCCTACATGATTGCCACTGCTCAAAGCAGTCCACTCGACCAAACTTTGAGATTCACCCTCTCGTTCGACATGGACGGCATTAAGCAATTGTTAGGTAAAGAATAACACTAATACATACTCTTATTATTATGTTCAGAATAGGCATGGGCTTTGACGTTCACCGTCTCGTTGAGGAGCGTGAACTTTGGTTAGGAGGCATTTTAATTCCTCACAATCTTGGTCTTCTCGGCCACAGTGACGCCGATGTTGCAATACACGCACTTTGCGACGCAATGCTCGGAGCTGCAAATTTAGGCGATATCGGGCATCACTTCCCCGACAAAGACCCTAAATATAAAGGCATCGACAGCAAAAAACTACTTTGCGAAGTGGCTAATTTAATCGACCAAAACGGCTACAAACTCGTGAATGCCGACATGACAATATGCTGCGAACAACCAAAAATCAACCCTCACATTGCAGCAATGAAAGAAGCCATGTCGCAATGCATTGGATGCGAAACCAACCAAATATCTATTAAAGCAACAACCACCGAAAAACTCGGCTACACTGGTCGCGGCGAAGGCATTGCAACTTATGCAGTGGCTCTACTTCAGAAAAAATAAAATCTTACACATACACTAAACACATCTTGATTGCTGAAAACTAACCTTTTCAGCAATCTTTTTTCATTAATTCAACCCGCAACGTAAAAAATTGACTATTAGCATCATTTTTTAAACAAAAGAGTTTTGTTTTACCATAAATATTGCGTAAATTTGCACCGCATTTTCCGAATAGGCTCCAACTAAGTGATGCCCCACAATAAGCATCCGCCTCACGGGTTAACTTTGTAACATTAAATAATTAAATGTACGCAATTGTAGAAATTCAAGGACAACAATTCAAGGCTGAAGCAGGCAAATATTTGTTTGTCCACTATCTTGGCGAAGAAGTTAAGGCTGGCGAATCTGTAGAATTTGCTAAGGTACTTCTTGTTGACGCTGACGGTACCGTAACAGTCGGTGCACCTACCGTTGAAGGTGCTAAAGTGGTTTGCGAAGTTGCTGAACCACTAGTTAAGGGTGAACATATCATCGTCTTCAAAAAGAAAAGACGTAAAGGCTATCGCCGTTTGAACGGTCACCGCCAATATTTCACCAAAGTTGTGATTAAAGAAGTTATTGCTTAACCCCTAAAATTTTAAAAAAATGGCACATAAAAAAGGTGTAGGTAGTTCTAAGAACGGCCGTGAGTCAGAAAGCAAACGACTTGGCGTTAAAATTTTTGGTGGCTCTTTCGCAAAGGCAGGTAACATCATCAAGCGTCAACGTGGTACAGTTCACCACCCAGGTGCAAACGTGGGTATGGGTAAAGACCACACTCTTTACGCTCTTGTTGATGGTACTGTTGTATTCAAGACTAAGGCTGGTCGCGCATACATCGCTGTTGAACCAGTTAGCGAAAACAACTAATTGTAGGTTATTCGTTCTGAAGGCTTTCAGAATTAATAAAACACAATTCCTTAACAGAATTACAGGATATCCCAATCGGGATATCCTTTTTTTGTGCCTTTTTCAACTCCCACCTTCACATCTCTCACCTTTATACTCCACTGCGGCTTAAGTATTACATGTCTTTTACATTGTAATTCAAATTTTTATTAGTATTTTTGTGTAAATATTTAATATAATGCGGGTACTATATAGTTGTATAATTCTACTATTTTCGGCATTTAATGCTTTAGCCCTAACAGTAGAAAGCACATCGGGCAAACTTGCCACTTTAATTACAGACAAAAGCATTACAGAGTTGGAAGTGTCGGGGACAATCAATGCCATCGACTTTAAGTTTATAGCCGATAGTCTTAATCTCACCAGCCTGAACCTAAGCGACGCCACAATCGAGTCGTGCACTACTACCACCCCTCTATTCACAAGTGCCAACTCTTTCGAAAACAACACATTGCCTGGCGGATGCTTCGCCAACAGCAAATTGCATTCTGTGGTGTTGCCTAATTCTTTAACAGCCATTGGCGAGGGAGCTTTTCTTTGCTGCGACAACATCTCGTCAATAACACTGCCTCAACACCTCAACACAATTTCCGACTACGCCTTCTCTGCATGCAATGCGCTCGAAAATATCGAAATTCCCGCATCGGTAACCACAATAGGCACAGGAGCATTCTCTCACTGCCCATCTTTAAAATCAGTAACCGTTATCGATTCTGAGTCGGCCAACGATTTAACAATCAAGGACAACGCTTTCACCGGATGCACAAGCCTAACTTCGGCCAATATGGGCAACCGCACTGCATCAATCGGTAAATATGCTTTCAGCAACTGCTCTGCTTCTGAATTCACAGTAACACTTGGCAACAACAGCAAATTGTCGGATATTGGCGAAGGGGCTTTTCTTGAATCTGGACTTTCTCAATTCGACTTCTCGCAATGTCCGTTGGTGAGTGTTATACCTATGTATGCATTTGCTTCGTCAAAACTCACAAAAGTAGAAATCCCATCGAGCGTGCAATTTATTGGCGAAGGTGCATTTTTCTACAACACACAAGTCACTTCTATAACCCTCGACAAAAATCAAGAAAGCATATCAAAACTTCAATTTGCTGGATGTAACGCTTCGGCCTCTACCGGATTAACCGACACCACACAAGAAATTGGAGAATATGCTTACTATGGTTGGAACAACACCGAAAAACTTTTTATCCCTTCAAACGTTTCTTATATTAACAACCACGCATTTGCTAACATGAACAAGTTGGCACGAATTGCCAGTGCCAACACCACAGCCCCACAAATGGGCAACGCTGTGTTTGACGGCATCATTCCAAGCAATGTGTTCTTGGCCACAAAAGTCGACTCTCAAGGCTATGACACCGACAGCCAATGGAAAGAATTCTCGCTTTTGCTTAACGGCGACGCCGACAACAACAAACGAATCAACATCAACGACATAACTTCAATCATAAGCAACAACAAGGGAAAACAGCCAAAATCATTTATGTTTGAAGCAGCCGACGCTAACGTCGACAACAACATTGACGACAATGACGTTAACGACATTATAAACGCCATCCTTCAGCAATAGCAACTGCTCTTGTCGATTGGAATCATTATTTCACACCCACTTTAAAGCAACGGTAATGAAAACATTAAAATATATATTATTAATTTGTGCAGCATGGCTATGCAATGGTATTGTGTCGGCTCAAGATGCCGGCAATAGTTTGTCACACCAAAGCACAACTATTAACCAAGACGAAAACAAAGAGATAACCATTGCCCTTAATAACAATGTGAGTTTCACTGCATTTCAGTGCGACATTACAATACCTGAAACCGTGCAGTTCGTAACAAACAACGAGAAGGTGATTACTGGCTCAAGCCGTATGCACGAAACTCACAAGATTATTGAGCAACATCTCAACTCTAACACATTACGACTCCTGGTGTATTCAACCGACAACGCAGAGTTCAACAACGAGACCGATGGCATATTTTCATTTACGCTTGCAGCAAAAGAGCCAACTCAAGACTCTGAAGCATACACAACAATAACAAACATCATTTTCTCGCATGTTGAAAGCAACGACGCCGAAACCGAATGCGTTGAATACACTTTCAACGACCTCACATTTGGCACATTTGTTTCATCAATCAATGCTGCCTCTATCAGCAAATTAGAAATTTACGCATCAGGCAAGAATATCATCATACTTTCTCCTATAAACACCACCCTACAATTCACAAATGTGGCTGGTCAAACCACACCATTGGAAGTTTCGGCCGGCAAAAACATTTTCCCTGTAGAGGTGCCTGGTGTATATCTTGTTAATGACACTAAATTGATTATCCAATAATCAATCAATTTTTCAAAAAACACTATCTTAACCGCAATGGGCAAAAACAAACTTAAGAAATTTGCAGAAATGGATACACTCAGCTGTGTTCTCCAATATCCGTTTGCAAGAATACAAAAAGAAGAATTTCCTCTAAAAGGAAAGTGGAACAAAGAATATTTTCACAACGACAACCCTATTGTTCTCGAACTTGGATGCGGAAAAGGCGAATACGCCGTAGGTTTGGCGCAACGATTCCCTAACAAGAACTACATCGGAATAGATTGCAAGGGCGCTCGAATGTGGACTGGCGCCACTGAAGCAAACCGAAACAACATGACAAATGTGGCTTTTCTTCGCACCGACATCGAACTTATCAATAATTTCTTTGCCGAAAACGAGGTGAGTGAGATTTGGATTACATTCCCCGACCCGCAGATGAAAAAAGTGAGAAAACGCCTAACAAGCACTCGTTTTCTTGAACTTTACCGTAACATATTATGCGACAACGGAATTGTTCACCTAAAAACCGACAGCCCATTCCTATACACTTACACCGATGCTTTGGTAAAGGAAAATAATTTTGACACTCTTATCAACACTAACGACCTTTATAATTCAGAAATCGTTGACGATATTCTTGAGATAAAGACCTATTACGAGCGTCAATGGCTTAGCCGCGGCTTAACTATTAAATACATTAAATTCCATCTACCTAAAAATGGACAATTAACCGAACCCGACATCGAACTCGAAGAAGACACCTATCGCAGCTTCTCGCGAGGTTACATTCAATGTCCTCAAGAAATGGAAAAGAAAAACAACGAACTCTAACAACAAATGGAAAGACTATATCCTAAATTAATACTCGACGCACTATCAAATGTAAGATACCCTGGCACAGGTAAAGACATCGTAAGTTCAGGAATGATTGACGACGACATTCGCATCGACGGCAACAAAGTGTCGTTTTCGATAATCTTCGACAAGCCCACTGACCCATTCATGAAGTCGATTATTAAAGCGGCCGAAACTGCACTTTTAACTTACATCAGCGAAGAAATCGACATCAAAGGCAATATTTCAACAATCATACGAAACCCCAAGCCTCAAAAACCAGTTAACCCTCTACCTGGTGTTAAAAACATTATTGGTGTTTCATCGGGTAAAGGCGGCGTTGGAAAATCAACCATTTCAGCAAACCTTGCCGTGGCTTTGGCTCAATTAGGTTACAAAGTAGGCCTACTCGACGCCGACATCTTCGGCCCTTCGGTGCCTAAAATGTTTGGCGTTGAAGACAGCAAACTCTATATGGAAAACGTTGACGGGCGCGACCTTATCATCCCTATAGAAAAACATGGAGTGAAACTCCTTTCTATTGGTTTCCTTGTCGACCCCGAAAAAGCCGTGCTTTGGCGTGGCGGAATGGCAAGCAACGCACTTAAACAACTCATCACCGAAGCCAACTGGGGCGACCTTGATTATTTTGTAATTGATATGCCTCCTGGCACAAGCGACATTCACCTTACACTTGTCCAAACACTTGCCATAACTGGAGCCATTGTGGTTTCAACTCCGCAAGAAGTGGCTCTTGCCGATGCCCGTAAGGGAATAAGCATGTTCCAAAGCCAAGAAGTGAACGTGCCGCTATTGGGCCTTGTAGAAAACATGTCTTGGTTCACCCCTGCCTCTCACCCCGACGAACAATACTTTATTTTTGGCAAGGACGGTGGCAAGAAACTTGCCGAAAAACTTAACGTGACACTTTTGGGACAAGTGCCTCTCGTGGCAAGCATTTGCCGTGGTGGTGACGACGGTATACCTGTTGTGCTACAAAACTCAGTATCGGGAGCCGCGTTTATGCAATTGGCGCGCAATGTGGTTGAGGCTGTCGACAACCGAAACGCCTCGCTGCCCCCTACTACTAAAGTAGAAATGGCTTAATCACAACATTTACACACTTATAAATATACCAAAAGACTAAATTACCTTGCCTTTTGGTATATTTAGTTTTCGCAATTGCATAATACACAAATTATCAGTAACTTTGCACCCGATTTTTAAGAAACAAACTCTATAGTGATTCCGCAAAAACGAATCACCAATAACATTTTTATAATTATAATGAAGACATTTCAAGAATTAGGAGTCCGCGAGGATATTTTGAGAGCAATCACTGAATTGGGATACGTAAACCCAATGCCAATACAAGAAAAAGTAATTCCACATCTATTAAACGGCAACAACGACATCATTGGACTTGCACAAACTGGCACCGGCAAGACTGCAGCATTTGGTTTGCCTGTATTGCAACGCATTGTTGTCGACATCGAAAAGCCCCAAGCGCTGATTATTGCCCCAACCCGCGAACTGTGTCTTCAAATTTCGGCCGACTTAGCCGATTATTCTAAATATATCACCGACCTTCGCGTGCTTCCGGTTTACGGTGGTTCAAGCATCGAAAGCCAAATCAGAATGCTTCGCCGAGGAGTGCACATTGTAGTTGCCACTCCCGGACGTTTGCTCGACCTGATTAAGCGCAAAACCGTTAACATGGAGGAAGTTAAAACCGTAATCCTTGACGAAGCCGATGAAATGCTAAACATGGGTTTCATCGACGACATCAACGAAATACTCACACACGTGCCCAACGAACGCAAGATGCTACTTTTCTCGGCCACTATGCCTAACGAAATTGCATCTATCGCTAAAAACTACATGCACGACCCTGAAGAAATTGTAGTGGGTTCTCGCAACGAAGGTGCAGAAAACGTACGCCACATCTACTACATGGTTCACGCTCGCGACAAATATCTTGCCCTTAAGCGTGTGGCCGACTATTCTCCAAGCATTTATGGCATTATTTTTTGCCGCACTCGTCGCGAAACTCAAGAAGTGGCCGATTGGCTAATTTCCGACGGATATAACGCCGACTCTCTTCATGGTGACCTGTCTCAAGCGCAACGCGACCTTGTGATGAAAAAATTCCGCGACCACAACATTCAACTTCTTGTGGCTACCGACGTGGCTGCTCGCGGAATCGACGTTGACGACCTAACACATGTCATCAACTACGGTTTGCCCGACGACATTGCCACCTACACCCACCGAAGCGGCCGTACTGGTCGCGCCGGAAAAACCGGTGTTTCGGTGTCAATCGTTCATATGCGTGAAAAAGGCAAAATTCGCGATATAGAAAAACGTATTGGCAAAAGCTTCGAACGCTCTGATGTTCCTGCGCCTAAAGACATCATCACTAAGCAACTGTTTAACCTTGCCGACCGTTTAGAAAAAGTGATTGTTGACGAAGAACAAATCAACAACTACTTGCCGGGCATCAAGAAAAAACTTGAGTGGCTCACAAGCGAAGATTTGCTAAAACGTGTCATTTCACTTGAAGCAAATCGCCTATTGGAGTATTACAAAGATGCTCGAGTGCTCGACGCACCTGAATCAGAAAAGAAAGGCAAAAAGGAAAAAGGCGAAAAGAAAGGCGGAAACCGCTCTATGGAAGACAAAGACCGCCGCGTGGGCGAAAATGGCTATGAACGACTTTACATCAACGTAGGTAAAGCCGATGGCTTCTTTGCACCAAACCTAATCGACATCATCAACCAAAGCGTTACTGGCCAACGTATTGACATCGGCCGCATTGATTTGCTTTCGGGTTATTCGCTTTTCGACATTCGCAAGGGCGACGCGCATCGAGTAGTGAGCGCAATTAAAGGACTTGAATTCTTTGGCAAACGACTTTACTGCGAAATTGCTGTCGTCGACAAAGATTACGCAAGCGAAAACAAAGGCAAGGCTGTGAAAAAACGCGGACAAAGAAGTGCTGATGATGCTCCGGCTCGCAAAAAATCGCGCCGCGACCGTCGCGAAGAACAATTTGGCTCACGAAACGACGCTAAGAACGCTTCGAAGAAGAGAAGCAGAAAAAACGACAAAGCCGACTTTCACGGAAACTACGATAAATTTAAAAAGAAAAAAGGTTGATTTATTGTTCTAAGTTATGTAACTTCACACTAACTTTTTTCAGAACAACCAATTTCATCAAATGCGACACATCAAATCAATCATATTATTAACGATTGTTTGCTTCACCGTTTTAGGTGAAGCAAAAACAATTCGTGACTTTTTCGTGAGCGAACCCGACGATATCTTAATCGTACTCCCTAAAAGAAATCGCCTTGATATGCTCGACTACTTTGATGTGGGGCAAAAAGTGGCTACTGCCAACAATTTTGCAGACGACCCTCGTGACACCACAAAACTTAACAGCGACAATTCCACATCTAAACTCATCGATGTGACCGACTCATATCTCGCTCTTTCGCTCACAAAGGCTACACAAGTAGAATTTAAGCTCCTTACTACTGCGAAAAACGACTCTGTGATAATGGTTGTCACAACTGCATCTTTGCCCGCCAAGGATAGCCATGTGGCTTTTTTCGACACCAACTGGTGTCGCCTAAACGACAATAAGTTTTTCAAAAGCCCTGATGTAAGCGATTTCATCAAGAAGGGTACAAACAAACAAAAGAAAAACGAAATTTTAAAACTCATACCATTTCACACCATATCCTACACCCTATCGCCCGACAATGGCGATATCACTGCACACCTCAACCTTAAAGATATAATCATAAAAGAAGATTGGGATGTAGTGAAAGATTATCTCAACGACAGCTTGACATACAAACAACAAGGATTAAAATTTAAGTTAGTAAAAGAATAAAATGCCCAAAACACTACTCTCTGATTCACCACAAGGCATTTCACTAAAATCGTTCCTATCTCAAATAAAACGCACCATCAATTCTGAGCCATCACTTAGTTTTCAATGGGTTATTGCCGAGATTAGCGATTTCAGACTGAGCCGACATTGTTACATGCAATTGCTTGAAAAAGACGATTCAGGCAACACCATTGCCACAGTTTCAGCAACTATATGGCAAAGTTCTCTTTATCTTGTAACCGGAAAATTCCTCAATGCCACCGGACAGCATTTAGGCAACGGCATGAAAGTGATGCTACAAGTTTCGGCAAACATGAGCGAGCGCTACGGACTCTCGCTCAACATCACCGACATCAAGCCAGAATACACCCTTGGTGACATGCAACGCATTCGCATGGAAATCATCAATCGGCTTACTGAAGAAGGCATGATTGACCTTAATAAAACTCTGCCGATTCCACAAAAGCCACAACGAATTGCTGTCATTTCGGCCGCTGGCGCTGCTGGTTACGGCGACTTCTGCAAACAACTGCACAACAACTCTTCAAAAATAAAATTCTACACCTGCCTATTTGCTGCTTCAATGCAAGGTGCCGACACTGTTCCATCTGTAATCAACGCATTGGAACGAATCAACAGCAATTGCGACCTCTTCGACTTAGTGGTGATAATACGCGGCGGCGGGTCTACTTCCGACCTCAACTCATTCGACAACTACGATTTAGCCGCTAACGTTGCTAATTGCAACATTCCGGTTATTACAGGCATCGGTCATGAACGCGACACAACGGTGCTTGATTTCGTTTCGGCGATTCCCGTAAAAACCCCTACTGCGGCCGCAGAATGGATTATCGGCAGATGCAACGAATGCATGCAATTATTAAATGATTTCAAAGTTAATATAGCAAACATTGTATCGCAAAGCCTTCGCGAAGAACATCAGCGACTCGACTACATTGAATCGCAAATGCCAATATCGGCAACAAATGTTCTGCAACGCGATGCAATGAGACTAAGCCTATGTTTGAAGCAAATCCCTACCATCGTAAGCGGGAAAATAAACGCCAACAAAATCGGGCTTAACAATATGGCAAACGAAATAAAATCGGCAGCTAACAACCGTATTATTCATGAACGGTTTAGGCTAAACAACCTTTGCGACAAAGCAACCATGCTTTCGCCGCAATACATATTAAACCGTGGTTATTCCATAACCACAATCAACGGCCACGCCATTACCTCAGCCGATGAAATCAAAAGTGGCGACGTGATTACAACAAAACTAAAATCAGGACAAATCGAATCAACTGTTAATTAATCATTTTTTACCAACATACACTTTCTCATTATGAAAAAAGCACAAACATATAGCGAAGCAATTGCCGAACTTGAAGAAATAATTCAAAAAATGCAAAGCAACGAATGCTCCATCGACAACCTTTCAGAACTAACATCTCGTTCACAGAAACTAATAAAATTCTGCAACGACAAACTCACTAAAACCGACACCGAACTGAAAAAAATTCTTGCCGACCTCAGCGACGAAAAATAAATTGTTACGCAAACAAAAAATGCGCCAACAATATCATTGCATAAAGCAAACCCACATATATAGTTTGCTTATGCTTCACCACCATTGCTGAATTTTCGACTGAAATAAAGCCATTGCTTCACATCGTGCAATCTACTAATACACCTAGCGCACGATGCCGATACCCAATAGTTTCATTATCTCATTTTGAATGATTCTTAATGAATTTTCATATGGATATTTAAACTTAAAGTGTTTATTTTTATCAAATAGATAAACAACCGACTTTAATAACTTTATTCAATTAAGTAGTATGAAAAAGAAGAAACAAAACAACTTCAGCCTCGACGATTACATCAAAGCCAATCGTAAGGCAAGTCGCGAAGCAGAAATAGCGACTTTCGGGCACCCTATTTGCCACAAAAAGATTCACACATCGAAAAAAGTATATAACAGAAAACGCATGAAGGCAGGCCGCCAAGACGACCTGCCTTTTTTATGTGAATTATAATCTGCCTAACCGTTTACTTTTCTTCCTCGAAATATCTATTATATAGCGACTTATAGTCATCGGTTTCTTTCATCGACTTAAGCCACCCGTTTATTTGGGTCTGCAATTCCGTGTTATTTATGTGCATTGCCCACGCTTGAATTTGCGAGAAACTGATAGATGTTGAGACATCAACATTGCCATATTTTGGTGCCATAAACTTTGCAATTCTGCCATTAATCACCGCATATTCTATCTCACCGGTTGCTACTTGCAAAAACAATTGTTCCGGACCATAGAGCGCATCTTCCTCAACATTTATCGAATCGCCAATTTCATCGCCAAGGTTTATTATTCTTTCCTTCATTGGCGAGCCTTTCACTATCCACACCGTTTTTCCCGCCAAATCAAGTTGATTTCTCACGCTCACTGCACCATCAGATGTTTTTCTCTGCACCAACACTTGTCGGTCGATATACACTTCATCTGTAAAGAGCAACTTGCTTCGGTTTTCTTTTGTTACCGGAAATTGTGCCACAATCAAATCCACCGCCCCGTTTTCCAAGTCCGACAAAGCTTTTTGCAAAGCCACCATCGGATAAAACTTCATCGGACGATTTTCTTTTTTCGATATCAAACGAAGCAAATCATAGTTAAAACCGCCAAGCGTGTCATCATAGGTGTAACACATCATTGGCGAGTACTCTATCGCCACCCTTATAGTATCGCCATGGTCTGCAATTGTTGACGCTTTCTCGGCAGCCGAATCGCTGCCTACACATGTCTTCAGCGCTACCATCATGCCTACAACCACTATCAACAAAACAATGTATAATGCGGCATTGCCTTTTTTTACCTTTTCTTCACGCATAACAATCAGTTTGTAAAGTCAACCGAAACACCCATCTGCAATCTTCGTGGATTTAACGGATGATGCGGTATTGAAAAATAATTATTTCCACCAAACAGTCCTTGGTTAAAGTGCGTCATTGCAATGAAGAATCGTGCTTTCTTCAACTTGAAATTAGCATATGCATTCATAAACGCAAAATTACCGCACTTTATATCTTGTTGCGTATGAAAACTCATTGTTGCCGGATTATACATCGGAGCATAATATGCTGTATAGTAGTTGCAATCGACTCCCAGTTGCACATGAAGCACCTTTGCAATAGTGAAACGCAAATATAAATTACTATATACAGCAAAATTAGGCAACGGCAACACATTTTCGTTCGACGTAGTTTGATAAGTCAGCGTGTTATCCCAGTTAAACGCGCCAAAACGGAAGTTCTGGTCAAGAGTAGCACTAAACACATGCACTGCTCCACTCTCTTGCACAGGTGTGCCCTCGTTGCCAAAGTACACATAGTTCTGTAATGTTTCATAACCAGCATTTATCCTTGTACCGGTTTGTGGCACTGTTAATATACCGCCTGCCCTAAACCTGCGCACTTTACCAAAATCATTATTCCAAGCATAGTGATTCGACACATATTTGCGCATAAGGTATGGCGCTTCCTCATTCTTAAAATAACCGTATGCACTCACCTTTACCGAATCGCCGAACAACTTCATCTTGGTGTGAACGTTACCGGCCACACTCAAATCGCCCACCACAGAGCCAAGCAAACCAAATCGTGCATCCACATCATAGGTCAACACCGAGCCATTTCGCTTCGTCAACTGACCTCCTACCCATGCCACATTTTCCGTTGCAGTTTGTGGCACGCGCAATGCTTCGGGCAATTCTTGCAGCCCCAATGCCGGGTCAAAGTTTGGGGTAATGGTATCGATGGTTTGGGTGTATTTTCGCAATTCATGCATTGCATAAGCCGACACACCAAATTTTGCCCACTTCTGCGAACCCTCAAGCATATCGATGCCAACAGTGTTGGTCAACTTCCAATATTTTGTAATATCGTTAGTACCGTTGTTACTCAAGTAGTTCACTCCAAAATATTCCTCATCGTCGGCAGCATTTTCATTAAGGAACATGTGCTTTCCGTCCTTATATTTCATTGTCCAGATGAAACTTGTCACAGGAATATATTCCTTTTGAGCAATAATCGTATCGGGCAACGTGTCGTTCCAATGTCGATAAAATCCCACCTTATAGCGATGATTCATATAAAACTCCTTTCCCCATATCTGCGAGTGTGCAGCCTTCAAGCGGGTTGGAATGGTCTTAGTGTCAACTTTAGTCACACCGCCCTGCACTGCAGCCGGGTCAGTAATATATCGGTCGTCGGTTATACCACCGCTTTCTTTATTCAGTAAATCATAGTGATTAAAACACGCCTGCATCTCATAGCGGTCGCCTATATACGAGCCAAATAGTCGCCATGTGAAATCTCGGTCGGCTTGCATGTCATACGAGCCCTTACTATACAAATAGTCAACAGCGCCACCCACTTGAATTGCCTTGTTAACATTACCCGACAAAATGGTTTGGAAACGGTCCTGATTGCTATAACGATTTCCGCCAAAGGTGTACGACATTAAAGTCATAGGTATGCGAGTGTTATAATACACTTGCTTCTTTATCGACGGCAACCAGGCGCTTAAGGCATCTTCAAAAAAGAAATCTGAGGTCTGCTCACGGTCAAAAAATATTTGTGTTTGGCCCTCTGCTCCATAGTTACCTGTAGTTGCATACGCATGGCTTACCAACGACGGAACTGTGGTCCTAAAATAATTCAAATGTAAGGTGTCGATTGTGCCCGGAAAGTGCAATCCCAATGGCTCCGAAATAGTCCACGCATACGATGGCGCAACGCCCTTTCGCTTTGCCGCAAACACGTTGAGTGTGGCTACCATGAGCATTGCCACCAATATATATATTTTACCTCTCTTCATTAGATGATTTTTAATTCACAAAATTACTAAATTATCTCTTGCCACACAAAACTATTACACAATTCTAACTTTTTATAAACTCTATTTCACTTACATTGGCTCATTATTCAATGATTTTTCCCTTAAATTAAAGTTTTTTGAAAAAAAATCTTTTTTATTGTTTGTATTTAAAAATTTATTTGTAATTTTGTCGCACGATTTGCGCATGTGGCGTAATTGGTAGCCGCGCTAGACTTAGGATCTAGTGCCGAGAGGCGTGGGGGTTCGAGTCCCTTCATGCGCACAATAAAAAGAGCTGTTCACACGACAGCTCTTTTTTTGTGCGGGTTCCGCAACCATATTGACATTCCCTCCAAACCTCCCTTTGAGAAAGGGAGGCTATAAATTGGGCGAGCGACTTTTAAGGCATTCGCCTTGAGTGCAGATAAGTATCGTTTATTATGGGGTTGCGGGAATAAAAATATTTTTGATTTTCAAAGGTATTCCCGCGTTAAAGAAGTTTATACTCTAACTGATTGCTTACTCTTTCAAATCCGCGTGATGGTATTAGCTTGACAATATTTTTTTATTAAATAATAATTATTAAATTTGTAGTATTCATCTCATAGGGATTATTATGATAAAAACATTGTCTACCATTTTATTAGCCGTTATTATAGTAATAACGATAATATACAAGTTATATTATCAGTACAAAAAACGACAAATCATAATATCCGTAACTTCTTTATCTCGTGGAGAATCATCCGAGCGAGATTTAGTATATCGTCTTGTAAAGGCTGGTATTCCTTCCTCAACAATATTCCACGATCTATATATTCCAAACAAAAATGGACATACGCAAGTCGATTTGGTTGTTCCTACGAGTGTGGGGATATTTGTGTTTGAGATAAAAGATTATAGCGGATGGATATTTGGTAATGCAAATCATAACAAATGGACTCAAGTATTAGCTTATGGACAAGAAAAGCATCAGTTTTACAACCCTATAAAACAAAATGAAGGACATATATCCGCTTTGCGTAACTCCACAGAACAGTTGAAGAATATACCTATGTATTCAATAATTGTATTTTATGGGTCAAGTGAAGTAAAAAAGTTGAGTAATGTCCCCGCAAATTGTTGGGTCGTATATCCTAATGAAGCAGTAAAACTCATTAAACATATTATAGATAGTACCCCACCCGTTATATTTACAGATAAATGGGAGATTATGCGAATTCTTAAATCCGCAGTTGAGAATGGCAATGACGATACCATCAAATTTGAACATCTTCAAAAGGTTCAAAGTGTAAATTTGGGTAAGTAAGAATCTACATATTCTTACATTCTTCGCTTCTTAGGTTTTAACAGACGAAGGAGATATTTTTAAAACAATACAATAGTCAAGATTACTCGGTTAGAAACGCTGCTTTTTCGGGATAAAAGTCTTTTAACCACTCGACAAACTCGACAATCTTCAAGTAATCATCTATAAAAGTTCGATGGTCTGGCACGATGTGGCACAATGCGAAATTAAGAGGAATATTCGAAAGAATCTTCCTCTTTTTTATTTTTACATTTTACTGAATATCAACACTGTAGGCACAATCGCCTAAAACATCTGTAATTATAACCCATAAAAAAGCACAATCACTCATAATTAATAATCGAAGTAACTATATCTGTAACAATAAATGCCGGTATCTTTAGGCCGGCAAAAAAGCTAAAATCACACAAATAAAATGCCCCTAACGTTTAGACAAAAACGTTTGGGGCATTTTTATTTATATGTAAACTTTAAAAGTTATTCTTTCACCAATGGGCCGTAAAAAATAGTAGAACAATTTTCCGGCCTAAACACATCGCGAGCCACTCTATTAATATCGTCTACCGTAACTTTATGATAAGCCTCAGGATCAGTGTTAATACGGTTGGCATCTCCGAGCAATTCATATTTGCACAACTTCTCGGCAACATTGTCATAACCTACATTTTCAAACAATTCGCGAGCATTATATTTATTAGCATATCGCATTAACTCGTTCTCACCCACCCCGTCGCGCAACAGTTTATCGAGTTCGGTGTCTATAGCGGCCGAGGCCTCTTCAAATTGAACGCCATCGCACAGTCGAGCCGAAACCAACATTAAGCCCGGGTCATTGCTGCCTAATATGCATGCGTCAAGGTCAGAAAACAAGTCACACTTCATTAGCACATTGCGATAGAACCTTGCCGAATGGCCGTTTGAAAGCACATCGCTCAACAAGTCGGTAGCAATATAATCGGCATCGTTTATGCCACACATGTGATATGCTCGCAAAATTGTATTCTCTGGCACTTCTCTATGCACACTCATATGTCGTGCTTCGGTCTGCTTAGGCTCTGAAGGCAAATTTCTGCGCTTAACGTTTCGCGGTGCAATGTCGCCAAACCACTTTTCAGCAAGTTCTATAGCCTTTTCAAACAGTATGTTACCCGACACACACATCACCATATTATCAACCGAATAATGCGAATTAAAGAAATCCATGATTTCAGCATTGCTTGCGTCGGCTATATGGCTAAGTTCTTTTCCTATCACAGGCCAACGATACGGGTGCGTGGTGTAGGCCATGTCAAACATCAAATGGTTTATATCTCCATATGGCCGATTCAGATAGCGCTGCTTAAACTCCTCTATTACTACACTTTTTTGCGCCTCAACAGCCTGGTCGTTGAGTTGCAAATGAAGCAATCTGTCACTTTCGAGCCAGAATGCCGTTTCCACATTATGTGCCGGCAATATTTCATAAAAGTTAGTGCAATCGCTATTAGTCCACGCGTTACTCGACCCTCCTGCATACTGCAATGCAGCATCATAGTTTGGTGCATTTTTCGAGCCGCCAAACATTAAATGCTCAAAAAGATGCGCCAACCCAGTTCGCTCTGGGCTTTCGTCGCGCGAACCCACATCATATCTTAAATTCAACGCTACCATTTGAGTGGTAGCGTCGTAATGATGTAATAAGCGTAAGCCGTTGCTTAACACATATTTCGAGAATGTAATCATTTGCTATGTTCTGCTTGATGATTAATCCTTAACTTTTGCTTTAATAATCTTAATATCAGTCACAGGACGGTCGGCAACTCCGGTTTCCGACTTTTCAATTTTTTCAACCACATCCATGCCCTTTGTCACTTCACCAAACACGGTGTACTCTCCATCAAGGTGTGGTGTGCCACCTACGTTTTGATAAGCATTAAGTTGTTCGGCAGTAAATGAAAAGGCTCCCATTTCGGCCACCTTTGCCTCTGTTTGCTCTATTAATTTTGCTTGCAATGAATCTAAAGCAGCCTGATTGCCTTCACGACGCCACACCATAATGTCACGACGATGTTCGGCAGCCAATGATTGAAACACCTCTTGCATTTGCTTTCCTCTACGGCCGCTTTCAAATTGAGCCAATTGCTGCGCAGTGTATTTCTTACCAGTTACAATATAGAATTGAGAGCCCGACGAACGACGTTCAGGATTCATTTGGTCGCCCGTTCTTGCCGCAGCCAATGCTCCGCGCTTGTGAAACAATTGAGGATAAACAAACTCTGCCGCAATTGTATATCCTGGTCCGCCACTGCCCAATCGCTGTTCAGGAGTTGCATTGCGAGAATCACCGTCACCAGTTTGAATCATAAATTCGTTTATCACTCTATGGAACAAAACTCCGTCGTAATATCCTTCTTTTGCCAATTTAACAAAATTGTCGCGATGTTGTGGTGTCTCATTATATAGAGCCACTTCTATTTTTCCTAAAGTGGTTTCAAATTCCACCTTAACACAGTCTTTCAAATCCATTTTCTTTACTGCTGATACCTGTTTATTATTTGTTTTTTTTGTATCTGTCGATTGTGCTTGCGTGCACGAAAACGCCATCGCTACAACAACCATTCCCCAGAATAAGATTCTCTTCATATATTGTAATTTCGGTTTTAAATGCCCATTATAGGATACAGGCGCTTGTAGATTCTGCGGAAGTTATCGTCTTGTGCGCTCAATTCCTCTGCACGTTCTTTGTAGTCATTGCCATAGATGCTTGCAATCAAGTCACCCAGATAGTTGCGCTCACGGTCTTTTTCTATGGCAGCTTTTACAAGTTCTGAAATGCTTGCTGCATAACGTTCCGAATCTATTGCGTGCAAATATCTTGCTGTACTTACTACAAATTGACCGTTTGAGTCTACCTCTATTATGATATCCACCAAGTCAGGCAGAATGTCATCTATTTCGCCAATATTGTTTGCTATATATTCATAAGCAGCCAAACCAGTGTAGTCACCGCTCAACTGTTCTCTCAATTTTTCATCTATTGCCATAATTTCTATTGTAAAATTTGGTGAGCAACAACATTACATTATTGCCCATTAAACAAAAGTTTAGAATACAAATATAGGTATAAAAGCCGAAAATTTGAACAAAAAAGTAAAAAAATGTAATTTTTTCAAATCCCTTCAATGCTATTATTTAGCCAACGACATATTGATTGAAACGCCAAAATTGCTATTGCTTGTAGGATAAGCCGTTGACGACACCAATGGGGTATTCACCTGATGGTCAAAGTATGCACCCACAGTCAACCTCTTGCTAACCACATAGTTTGCAGTGAAGTTAATGGTCATTGACTGCGTGCCACTTGTTGCCTGTGTCAAGCCTGTTTCAATCTTTCTAATGAGTGCATTATTGTTATTAAATGCAAAATCAAAATTCAAGGTCAAGTCATTGTTTACATTCTTTTGACTACCCTTCAACTTTAGCACTGTGTTAAAGTTGGCTATCTTATATCCGGCTCCAAGTTTAAACGACTTTTGCGCAGCCTCCACAATCTGACCTGCCGATGAATTTAGCGACAAGGTTCTGCTATCGCGATATTCGGCATTAAAGGTCATATTGTTATATAATGTCACTTTCACGCCTACAAGCGGAGCAAATTTTTCGGTTATAGTAACCGAAGTTATGTTATATGGAGAAGATGGCATAGGGTTACCTGTCGACACATCTTCAGTAAATCCCAACCCGTCGCCTATGCTCACCCAGTCGGTAAACGAGGTGAAAGAGCCCACGGTGTAAGTACATTGATATGCGTGCGATATTGTAAACGCCTTAAACCACTTCTTAACAGCCTCAAGTTTACTCAAGCCATCGTATGTGACTCTCCAGTTTGGTAGTATCGACAACACATCTGGGAACGGATTTAAATCAACCTTATTTGCATCCTTACCCGAATAAGCAGCCATAAACGCAGGAATCAGAACATCACCGCTCATATTATTCACATCACCCACTTCACTTGAGAATTTTTGGTTTGCCCATTTCGATGTCAACATAAATCCTCGCTGCGGATAAGTCTTTCCTTCATAATTAGCTCTGATTCGCGATGAAATTGTAGGAATATTAGCCACAAATTTTTCAAAGGCCTCGCTGCGGTATCCATCTGACGATGATGAACCCTTCAACGCCGTAGCCAACGCCATGTGAGTTTTAGTGTATGTACCCGAATAGATAGTGGTCATATCGTCATACATAAACATCACTTGGTCGCTGCGATTATCGGTGCGATTTCCTGTCAAGGTTATCTTCAAATCTTTAATCGGCTCAACTGTTGCATCTAATGTTACGGCTTTACTGCGCGAGAAGATGGCCGGTGTGGTCTGCGATTCATCGCACATGAGCCAACCTCGGTTTCTTGCCTTATCAATATAATTTTCGCCAATAAAACCAAATGCAAAATCCAAACCTGGAGACATAATGTCATAGTTGTTGGTTTGCCCAAACATGTCGCCGATTTCTGGCACAAATTGAGGCAATACTACCGATTGGGTGTTATTGATTTTTATATTAAAGTTTCTCACCGACATCAATCCTCGCAATGCATATTGCGCAATTTCTGACGCCAAATCTTTTTTAACTTTAAGCACTTCAACTATTGTAAATCTCACATTCTTGTTTTCTTTTGTGAGAATTTCAACATTATTTTCGTCAACCACCCTAATCTTAACTGCATACGGACGGCCGTCGGTTGTTTGAGCATTAACCTTAATATTCTTGTTCTTCAAGTTGTGCTTTATTATCAACGTCGTATCTTCCTTCAACTGGAATGTGCGGATAAAGCGTTTTGCCTTTTTGCCGCGTGTTGCCGAACTTGACCTCTTAGTTGTGAAACGGTCATTAATCTTCTTCAAATAAGGCACTTTATTATATAGAGTTAAGAAATTAAATCTTCCATCTATAGAATATGTTGTTTGGTTAGAAATGGTATTTCCCGACGAAACATCACCTAACACCGTTCCGCGTTCCCAATTATATGTTGAGTTATATGATGCGTTAGCATTAACAAAGTCAAGGAACGCAATTCTATTAAACGGTGCTTTATATGATGCTGTAACCACCTGATTATAGTTATATGGTGTGCCCAAATTCTTTATGCTTCGCATCACCGAATCACGCCAATCGCGATATTCATCAGGGAACAATTTCTTATTCACCTGACCTATAGGCTCCTCAATGTGAGCAGTTGTATTTGAGTTGAACGAGAAATTAAACGATTTGGTCAAATTCCAAGTTAACGACAACTGGCGGTCCCACAAGAAACTCTTGCTAACCGAAACTGGCAACTCTACATCCACATCAGTTTCATTACGAGTTTGTTGCTCGTAGTACGAACGATTGATGTTGGTATAGAAACTCAATTGCTGTGGGAACCAATTTAATTCCCATTCACGCAAGAATTTCACATTCTTGCTCTTGCTCTTTTTATCCAAGTTGTTAAACGGACGCCATGGCTTAAACGCTGGAGCATAACTATATTGGAAACTACCGCGATAGTCGTTAGTATTTTCATATTCATTATCTGGGTCCACATCCATGCGCTTATTCGATGAGTAATTCAGCACAAAGTTTGCAGGGTCCCATGGCATTGGCAACTTGCTCTTTACATCAAACCTCAATCCCGACACACTAAAACTTTCAACTCGCTTGCGTGTCACTGCAAATGAGTTAATCGAATCACGCTGATGCTCGTTTGCACACACTTCAAGGGCGTCCTCGAGCAACACGTCTTTATCAAGAGGATTATATTTCGGAGTGTTTTCTTCTTCTGTCACCGAATAATAAACTGGGGCCTTTAGATTAACAGCCTTAGGCAAGAATCTACCCATATCAACCTGTACAGCCACATTATAGCGCTGATAGTTATCAAGGTTGCGTTGGCTCAAACCTTGGTCAACTGAACCAAAGCCCACTGTTTCTTTGTGGAAACCAGCATT
Organism: Muribaculaceae bacterium; assembly: GCA_045613305.1. Taxonomy (GTDB): domain Bacteria; phylum Bacteroidota; class Bacteroidia; order Bacteroidales; family Muribaculaceae; genus SFTJ01. Next base: position 13,131 of record JAZLAU010000023.1, on the reverse strand, counting down.
AACGGTTGCCACATCACTAACATGTAGCGACATATTGGCCTTTGCTGCCCATCCGCCATCTTGGTCAAAGTCAGTAACACGCAATTCATCGGCCCAAATCGTACATTCCTTTGTTGAGCCGGAATTGTTTCTCACACCTATCATAATCACTTTCACATCGCTCAACGCCGGATTACCCAATACTGTAACCTTGTTCTTTGGCTTATCAGGGTCATTTTCTGTGAATCGTGTATTATATGAAACGCCATTAACGCCTTGCATCTTTTGAGCGTTACGATTCTTCTTCACAAAGGTAAACACATCGAGTTCACAATCGAGCATATTGCTCTCTGGCCATACTGCATATTGGTCGCTTGTGCTGTAAGTGCTATAGTTTGACTTCGCTGGAGTCACCTCCAACGGTATTTCATATTCATAGTAGTTGTTCTTAACATCTGAACCCAAACGTATGAAGGCCGAAACTTCACCGTCTCGAAGCATTGTTGCATTATCAATCAGCGCTTCGTTGTGAATAAACATTTGAATGCGCTTATAAATACGCAAGTCAAGGTTGGTGTTCTTGTAAACAGCGCGCGACGCTCCAGCCGGCAAATTTGTGACCTTCATCGACATCGACTGCTCATTTAGTTGGCGAATCTGCGATTGACCAGAGTCTACAATTCGTGTCACACCTGGTGGCAAAACATAGTTCACAGGCTCACGGCCAGCATTTTCTTCAATGTTGACTGCTGTAATTGCCATTTCGCCCTCAGCAGGCTGATTGATTCGCTCATCAGGGTTATAGTCATAACTTCGCCAATCTCCCTTCAACAATTCCAATGACGCAAAACGAAGATGCACAGGTTTCTTGAAATTTGTCAAGAACATTCTGATGAAGCGTATGGTTGAGAAATCGTTTATCGAACCCACGGCCTTTTCAAAATCGCGCAACGGAATCGTAAACTGATACCATTCCACATTCAAGCCTTCACCGTCACGAGTCGAAACTTTCGACACTTGCTTATCGGTTATATAATTCTTACCCACCACAAAATCTTCGGGGCGAATTGATATCTTATATTGGAAATAGCGTTCATATTGGTTTAGCGTATTATCCTGATTCACATCTTCCACATCAGGGACGCTGCGCGACGATTGATACAACTTGTCGCTGGTGTCGTCGGGCGACATTGAGTTGCCTTCAGTGCCGTTATAATGCTTATAACGGTCTAATATCGACATCTTTTGCTCGTCGTAATCATAACCTCTATAGAAGTGATAATCATCGCCGGCTGGGTCGTTAATTGGTGAGAATTGGTCTTCTTCCATCGCCGATATTGCTTCAGCCGACAACTTCATTCTAAGTTGATTCACAAAGTTTGTGTAGGTTGGGAAATTCTTTTCTTCTTCGGTTGTCAAACCATTCAACCCCACATCTTGCTTTGCTCTTGCTCCGTCTGCATTATCAAAAGCATAGGTCAGTGAAGTCTTGGTCGACACCTTACCCCACACATTTTCTTTTACATAAGTGTTATCGCCGTCAAAAGGCATGCCGTTTTCATAACTCTTCAAACCGTCTTTGAGCACATCTTCACTCATTTCACCCAAGTTTAAATATAGGTCACCGCCTTCTTTATTATCAACTTCCTCATCAAGGAACGGATTTAATAGCCAAAATTGAATGTACTCTATGTTCGATAATTCGAAATCGGTTGCATCTAATTTTCGCATGATACCACCCCAACGATTTTCAGGATTCATCAGCGTTCCGTCTGGGTTCACTCGTTCGGCATCAAGGTTATATGGGCCACGTTCACTTGGATAGAACGACAAGTTGAGTGTTTGCAAAGTTGACGATTCTCCATAATTCAGTTCTCGTCCCGGATACACTTCCGAATAGGTCACTTCGCGAACATATGGATTCGACAATTGTTTCAAATCGTTCTTTATATGTCCCGGAACAAGCGAACTATTACGTTGTGTAAACATTCTGTCGATGTAATACCACGACAACAACGAACGGTTTTTTCCGTATTCTGTGTCATTGCTTAATGCTGCCTCTGGGAATAAAGGGCTTGCTGTGTTGTCAAACGGAGTTGCGCTCAAAAACCAAGAGTATGGCGAGCGCAAATCAATGCCCGACTGGGTTGATTCAAAATCATCAACATACGAACTACCCTTGTTTGAGCCCGTTTTTTGTTGATGTGGCATTAAATGAGCAAATTCTCCCGTGAATGATATTGTTGATGGAGCAACTGCATTTACAGTTGGTATCTTGTTCAACAAATTGGTTAGCCACATAAAACTCTTATTATATGACAAATTCACGCCCCATATAGTATTTTTCACCAACTCGTTTCCGATATTAACCTTTTCAGTTATCGACTTCTCGCCATAGTGCATGAGAGTAGTTCCTATATTAAAATCCTTGTTGAATTTATAATTTAGGTCTAACCCTATAAGCGTTTTTCGCTGATTGCTGTATGTTGATTGGTCTTCAAGCGACACACTTACATTAGTGCCTGCATCTATAATGCTTTGGTTGATGATAGTAACTATACCCATATTATAATCTACGGTATAGTCGGAATTTTCAACCAACGGAACGCCGCCTGCTGTAACCACAACCGACCCGCGCGACACATTCATAGCATTCAATCGAATCTGCGCACCACTCGACGCCTGATATTCTCCCTCAAGCACAAACTTGTTCTTGTCTTGAAATTGTCGGGCCACGGTGAGAGTTGAGTCGTAAAGTTCTTTATAAACATAATTTGCCGCTAATGCAGCATTGCCTATCTTACTCTCAAGATGCGAGCCAAAAGGTTCAACTACCGGGAAAATAATCTTACCGCTCGACGTGTTAATTGTGTATCCTTCAACAAAGTCAAATCGACCATCAGGATTTGTCTGACGATTTGAATCCAAACGGTCTAAATTCATAACCCTAATTAAAGGCACACCACTTATGGCCCCTGCTGGCAAATAGTTTAAATATGTGCCTGTAGTATCGCTCAAATACTTGATGTTCAACTTAAAATTGCTCGATTGCACATCATTTGCGCCCAACGAATAGATGTTTTTCATCGCCAAGTCCCACATCGGCAATTTTGTCGACACTGTGGTACTTTTTAGCATCTTCACATATAGCGATTCGGCCGTCGATGTCACATCACCGGCAAATTCACCCACTTGATAGGTCTTTCCTCTATAAGTATACTGATAAGCCACCGCAAGCACCTCATCGTCATTGAGCGACGCTCGAAGTGATATGTAACCAAGTGTTGTGTTCAAATCATATTCATTTGCCGACAACAACCTTGCACTCTCAACCTTTTCAAAATCCTTGCCCCCTTCAAAGCCAAAGGCTTCTAACGGCGACAAAACACTCGACACTTGGTCGATGAAACGTGCTTCTGGATAATTGCTGTTAATCTCCGAAAGCATATTATTTGAGTTGTTGCTCGGCACTTCTACTGCAGCATTGGCAACCCAGTGGTCATTTGCTAATCGGGCATTTTCTCCGGCGTCCATAAAGGCTACAAGATTACGCGAATTACTAAAGTCGCTGCGCTTATTTGTAACCCAAACCTCTATGCGAGTGATGCTCACCCCACTCGACACAAGCGGAAGTGTTGAGGCAAACTTATCGTAATTGTCTCTAAACCAATGCGCCAAAAAGAAGTGTCGGTTCTTATCATATGAATCGGCTGTGACATAGAAATTTGTGGTTTGCGACCCTCCCTTAGTATTTACCGATTTGGTCTCTCCGTTTTGTTGTGACACCAACGCTGTTGCCGTTAATTTACCAAACTGCAACTTTGTTTTAACACCAAACAACGATGTGCTTCCTCTAATCAACGACGAACCAGTAGTCATACTAACATTACCGGCTTCGATATTTTTTATAATCTCATCTTCCTTACCCTCATAAGCAAGTTTAAGATTCTTATTATCAAAATCAAAGGTTGCTCCAGTGTTATACGACATATCGAATTTCATCTTGTCGCCAATCGAAGCATTTATATTTGCTTGAATCTGTTGGTCAAAGTCAAAATACGTTTTTCTACGAGCCTGCATAGATAGCGCCGGATTATCGGTCTTGTTCGATTTCACGCCCATATTGATTTTAACCGACCCTTGGGTTTTCAATTGCACTCCACCTGGGCCAAACACCTTATCCAAAGGTCCAAGGCCAAACTGCATATCCAAGAAATTAAACGGGTCTTTCTTTTTTTCTTCGGCTGTTTCGGTGTTTTTTTCATAATAATATCGTTGCATCGATTTTCGCAATTCGATATTATTATACTCATCGGCTGTCAACAAAAATGGGGTTGTGATTTCACGGTCTCCAAGTTTGGTACGAACCACATAACATCCGGTAGATGCATCATATTCAGCCTCAGTCTTAATGTTTGCCGGCGTTTTTAAGTCAAGAGAATACTCTCCACCTTTCAAACCTTCATAGTCTGATGGCACGGTTTCTCTCACTTTAAAGCGGGTTTCTATTGAATCTCCCTCTGATTTTTTTTCTTTTTTTTCTGGAACAGGTGGCGGTGGAGTCATCTTCGACTGCACATATTGGGCAAAAACATCAAAGTGCAATGCCGAACACAATAGTATTCCGCACAGCATTACAGAAAGCATAACTTTTCTTTTTATATGTCCTTTCCTTTGTTGTTTTACCATCCAGTTACCTTACCGTTAATTCAACGGCAACAAAACAAACATTGCACCCAAAATCACTGATTTCCTGAACCTTACATCATCTTTAATGCCTTTTTTATGGCATCTTCCACGCTTAATCCCGGCTCCGAAGCAAACAGTTTTTTGAGTGTTTTTTGAGTTGCCTGTTGTGTAAAGCCCAACATCAACAATGCTGCAAGTGCTTCTTCATATGCTTCATTTGTTGATGGTGCTTTATCTATTAACGGACTACCTACCACATTTATTTTATCCTTTAGGTCAACAATTATTCTTTGTGCCGTTTTTGCTCCTACTCCCTTTACTGATTTAAGCAGCGACGAATTGCCCGATGCTATTGTAGCCTCTAATTCTTCGGTTGGCAACGATGATAATATCATGCGCGCCGTGTTTGGACCTACTCCGCTCACACTTATCAATAAAACAAACACTTCTCGCTCGCGTTTGTCGTAAAAACCATATAGCACATGTGCATCTTCGCGTATCGCCTCATGCACATAAACTTTCACTTCTCCGCTCTGATTTTGCAATTTTGTGTAAGTTGTTAGTGATATATTTAGCATATAACCCACGCCTCTATTATCGAGCACAACATATGCCGGATTAATTTCCTCTACCGTACCTTTTATATAATCTAACATAATTCTTAATTTTTAATTATCATTTTAAACGAACGATTCTCGCCCTTAATACTTAATCTAACTATATATATACCTTGCATTAAACGTTGACCGAAACCAGCCACTCCTCGGCCGCCTTCTATTTCGCATTTGCCTTGGCACACTTCACGCCCCGATAAATCATACACCCCAATGCTAATATTGCCGTCAATTGGCGATGTAACCATCAATTCACCGTTATTCATCGACAAATGCCAAAGTTTATTCATTGCATTCTCATCAACTCCGCTTCCTGTTATAATGTATTGCAAACCTTTAAAAGCATCAATTTTGCCATACCCCCATCTCAACTCGTTACTCAAAGTAATGTGTTCATCGCGTATGGCAGTTTCTTGCAATATGTGTTTCACATCATCGGCATCGAGGCTATCGTCGGCTTCAAGCCATAACGCAATTGTTCCCGTCACTAATGGAGCCGATTGAGATGTGCCATACATTGCTCCCCACAAATAAGTTTCTCCTCCAATTTCTTCTTGCAATGACATAAATCCTACATTCGTTGCATTATTCTCGTCATATCTGCTCATTGCCGAAACAACTGCATAACCCGGTGCAACTATCATTGGATGCGCATCACCATTCAAGTCATATCCATAACCCGAAAAACCAGCAATATCACCTAAGTTATAGGCATCATACGCTCCAACTCCCTCAATTTGCGGCACACTTGTTTTCGAGCAATATGCCCCAACCGAAATCGCACCTTTTCCTGTAGCCATATCGCTGATTGCGCCGTTTGGTGTGCCTTCTGTCCAGCCAGCAACTCCGTTGCTAACCAACTGAGTACCTATATTGCTCCACCCCGTTAAAGTTGTGCCCACGGTTGCAATATACCGCAATCCGAAATAATAATTTCTTGATTCTTCTTTCGAACAGGTATATTTTATGTCAAAATTGGTATACAATTCCATCTTTCCATTCTCACCAATACCCGACGAAAAACCAATCTCTCCTTCGCACAAATTTCTCAAAAAGGCATCATCGGCACAATTGACCTTAACGAGAGTTTCTTCTCCAGCCTGCGATTTATAACATGGCAATTCATACACAATTCTTCGCTCTCGCTTGTCATAAAGCACCATTTGTACTTCAAACGGCTTTTCATTGTCCGACCACACATCAACCTCGCCTTTTAGGCTATACAGGTCATACAGATTTTCCAAAAAGTGACTCAATACATCGGTCTGTTGCCCAAAATATTTCTGAGTTTTTAATCTATATCGGCCATCGTTACCGATTGACAAAACACATATTTTACCTTCTCCTGTAAGCGATTCTATCACTTGGCACAACATCGACGAGCCATCACGAGGCCCAACATTTGACGCCAAACTCATATTCACCACCACTGGTTTCTGCGCCATTTCAGCATAGTTGAAAATATAGGCAAGACTATTTGCTATGTTCACATCGGTTAACGAATCTTCTGGCATACCACACAACACCAAATCGCTTTCAGTGGCCACTCCATAATAGTTGTTTCCACTATAGCTTCCGGCTGCGGTGGTGGTAGTGTGAGTGCCATGCGACATTGCTCTATTGTCAGTTGTCAATTGTGATATTTCCTCAGCAGTAGAATATGCCGACCCCGGCAATTTTTCGCCATCTATAACAGGCGATTGTCCTGAGTTATCGCACGGCATATACACTCCTTTCACTCTGCTTTTTCCTTCAGAGTCTCTGAATTCTATATGATTATAATCGATACCGACATCTATCATACCAAGCACAACACCTTTGCCCGTGTAAGGCTTGTCGAAATGCGAACCGTAAGCAATTTCATCTGTTCTAATCAATTCGCGCGAGGCATCGTTACACAAACTCATCGACTGTGCGGCTTGAACGGTTTTCACATGCGCTAATTTTCCCACCGACTCCATTGATTCTTTTGGCACTTGCGCTGTTAAAATATTGCCAAACTTACAGTTCACCGTCACTCCAAGCCTGCGCAAACTATCTATTACTTCTGCACTTCTTACTTTTATAAAACAAGGCATCATTGCACCACCATCCTGGCCATGCAATTCATATATCGCCTGTTGTGTTTGCGGAGTAAACTTTGCATGGGCAACCCTCAAAGTTGCAGCTGCCACACCAGCAATCAATACACACAACGTCAATAATATGCCACGTTTCACTTTTCTCATCAACGTACAACAATCTTTTCAGTAGCGTTCCACTTTTCGCCTTCAACCTTTACCACGTACATGCCTCCGTCTAAACCGGCCAGCACATCACATTGCGCCATGCCGCATTCTACATTAGCCACAACTTCACGGCACAACCCGCCATCAATCGAATAGACAAAAATCCTAAGATGCTTCTCGTTTGGAGCATAAATCGTCATCATACCGCCTTCTTCTGTAGCATCAATCATTATAGGGCTATGTGGTAGGTTAATGTCATCAATGCCCGTAGCTCCTATAACATATTTAATGCCATTTAAGGCATCTATTTTGCCTGCACCCCAGCGCCGAGCATCTCCATCGGTCACAAAGTTGTCTTTTATTGCAGTTTTATTGAATATCTCTCTAACATCTTCGGCATTAAGCATTCCATTTGCTTGCAACCACAAGGCTATTATGCCTGCCACCTGTGGCGACGACATCGATGACCCCATCATATCTCCCCAATGATATTTCTCTTCATTTGGGCCCGTAACCTCTGCTGCAAGCACATTATGAGCACTTCCGCCAACCGTTCCTATATCATAGCGATTGACCGCCGAAACAACTGTGGCACCAGCACCAACCACATCAGGGCGTGCTATGCCATTGGCATCAGGACCATAGCTCGAAAACGACACAATATCATTTTCTCTGAGCGACAAATATGAATAGTTTTTACCATCAATAGCAGTGTATGATGTTTTAGAGGCAAATGCTCCAACCGATATAACTTCTTTGCCTGTGGCCATACTACTCACCGACATATCGGTGTCGCCACTAATAAAGTCATTATTGTCCCACTTTACAAAGTCGGTATATCCATCGGCATCCCATCCATTTAGTTCCACTCCATCAGGACCCCAAAACAATAGGCCCAACCGCCAATCGTTATCACCGCCGGTCGATTCGGCTTGTATGTCTAAAAAGATATTATACTTATCGTTATTGCTATCTACGCCAAAATACGCAGTACCCTCTCCTGTATAGTAGTTTTTAAACGTAGTGTGTGACGACATGTCGAACCAACACGACCCGTCACTTCCTGGCTGCTGCTGCTTCGACCTCGCCAATATCTTACCGTTACCGTCTACCACAACATACTGAAACGTGAAAGATGTGTCATTTTTGCCCCATATATCAATCAACGACTCATAGAAACCTCCTCCAAAGTCATAGTCGGTCAAGACAACAGCCTTTTGCTCCACCGAACTGCCAACATTTGCAAACTTGGTGCTAAAATGCATCAAAATGTCGCCTTCATTTCCTACGGCAGCCACTATCACGCGGCCATCGCCCGACAAAGCATCCATTGCTCGACAAATTTCTGAAGTGCCATCATGAGCACCTATATGGTCGCCAATGCTCAAATTAACAACCGCAGGTTTTCCTACACTTTCTGCATATGTAAACACATAATCTATCGCATTGAGCAAAGCCGGGTCCGACAAATCTTCGCCAAGGCCACACAACACCACATCGCATTCGGGCGCCATACCGCTGTAAGCACCTATTTTTGTCGCTACGGCTATGGCCGACGTATGCGTGCCATGCGATTCGCCATCATAGTCGGTCGTGAGTTTCGCAATTGCTTCTGGGGTGGCATATTCAACGCCAGGTATCTCTTTATCCCCAATTTTTATGATTTTATTGTCATCTGGTTGGTAAACCCTTACCACCCTGCTCTTGCCTTCACTATCGCAAAATGCCAAGTGGTTATAGTCAATCCCCATATCAACTACACCCACTACCACATTTTTGCCCGTGTAAGGCACATCAAGTCCAGTTCCAAGCCAAACAGCATCTACATTCGACGTCGCACGCTGCGCATCACTAAGTAATCGTCGGTTGTGAGTAAGCGAAACTCTACTGACGCCTTCAATACTGGCAAGTTGGCTTATCGCAGAAACATTTGCTTCTACCGAAACCACATCACCATACACGCCACAAACCTTATAGCCTCGTGCTTTGATTTCCTCAATTGCGTTAGAATTTTCAATTACACTAACCAGTGCACTAACCTTATACTCTCCGTTTTTAATTCGCGGCGCAATCTGCATTATCCTCGAACGGCCTTGTCGCACACTACGCCCTTCTGGCGCTGTTACATTACGACCATTTGAAGTTTGAATGCCTCTCAACGCCAATTCCACATCGGCATATCTATCTATATATGATTTAGCTGAATTCGACAATTTAACTTCGGCTTTACTTTGAATAACAGCCAAAAGCATAATCACTAACAGCAACAATGTCCTACGCATGCGTCTCTATAGCTATATAAACATTAATTTCCTTACAATATTAATGTCAAATTTAGCCCAAAAAACCTACATTATCAAGCACCGACATAAAAAATGCGGTATTTAATCGCCAAGCAATTAAATACCGCACCAAAGTTATTTATTGAATGTTTAACTCTTCAATTAGTCAACCTTCATGTTTTCAACATACTCACGAAGAGCAGCGTTTTCAGGATCTACTTCAAGCCACTTTTCATAGATAGCCTTTGCACCAGCCTTATCGTCAGCATCGAATGCTATACGTGCCAAGTTTGCATAAACACCGATATAAATATCCTTGTATTCTACCTTAGAATTTTCTTTTGCATCAAGGATAGCAAGTGTTTCATTGTAGAACTTAACAGCTTGTGCTGAATTGCCTGCCAAGTTTTCTACCTTAGCTTGTTGTTGAACGATACGATAGTTGCCAGGAACCTTTTCGTTTGCTTCAGCAGCATACTTACGAGCCTTTTCGATTGATGCTTGAACTTCAACAGAATCCTTTGATGTTGCAGCAACGTTGAAATACTTTGTTGACATTAGGTAGATGTCATTTGCCTTGCATTCTGGACCGTCAACAATCTTTTGATAGTATTTTGCAGCCTTTGAGTAGTTAGCCACTTCTTTGCTTTCGTAGATGTCAACCAATTCACGAATCAAGTCCCAGTTTTCTGGGTTGTATTCTACTGCCTTTTCGTATTGAACTACTGATTCTGCAAGTTTGCCATTGTTCTTCAATGCTGTTGCATAGTCTGTAAAGTCCTTAACTGTGTATTCCAAACCTGGGAAACTCATACCGAAGAATTCTGTACCGAATGTTTCAGCAGCAACCCATTCTTGCAATGCAACCTTGTTGTAAAGTTGCATACGGCACATGAAGAAGTTATCCTTGTCGTCAGACTTAATTGCTGAACGAATGCGTGTTGCCAAGTCGTATGATTCGTTGTACTTTTCGCCGAAGAACAAAAGTTGAACGTAACGAACTTCGTCTTGCTTGAAGTGGTTAGGATTTTGAATGTACTTACCATATTGTTCAGCAGCCTTTGTACCAAGGTCTCTTTCATAGTACTTTTCAGCAAGTTCACGTTGAGCAAGTGCTGAATTTGGAGTCTTAGACAAAAGTTCTTCAAGTCTTTGAGTAGCCATTTCTGGGTTTACGTGGAAATATGTGTTTGCATACTTAACATATGCTTCTTCGTTAGTGCCGTCATATGTAAACGCAAGTTCATATTGACCAGCAGCGCCACCGAAATCCTTTTCGTTTGCCTTCATATCACCTTCCAAGATGTAAACATCTGGGTCCTTGCTGTTAGTCTTACGAGCCTTTTCGATGTTCTTACCCATTTGCTTTACATAAGTTACAGGATCTGCTTCATAATATGCACGAGCAATTGCTGCATATACACTTGCATTCTTCTTGTCAACCTTTTGAGCCATCTTGAATTGCTCTTCTGCAGCCTTCAAATCACCTGCCTTCAAATCCAATGCACCAAGCGCAATATAATTAAATGCATAAGTTGCGTCTGCTGCTACACCCTTGTTGTAGTAGTCCTTTGCGCCTGCAACATTTCCCTTTGATGCTTCAATTTGACCAAGATAGCAGTATGCTTCTGCCTTTACTGTTGTTGGGTCATTAAGGTTCTTGTCAAGCAATTCCTTGGCATTGTCAATCTTGCCAACCTTGAAATACTCAATACCGTCCTTGTAGCCTTGCGCGTTGCTTACCAATGCGCCACCTAATAAAAGGATTGCAAAAATCTTAAATTTCATTTCTGTCTGTTTAAAATATAATTATTAATTATTGATTTCTCTCTCTATTTGATTTGACTTTATAAATTGCGTTCCGTTTAATTTGCCCTCTTAATTTATACTCACCACTCGTGGCTGAATGGCTGCTGGCAAAACGCCTGTGTTTTGAATTATCTTTTGTCCTATGAAACCAGTCAGGTAGCAATAGAAACCTTGCGACAAACCACCAACCGGACCAGTGCAAGTAACATACACACTTCGGTACAATGGATAACGTGCGTCATAAATGTACACTTGATATGGCTTGTAGCCAACCAATTGGTCATCTCTGCGAACCTTCAAAACCTTAATACGGCTATTATCGAAATCTATCACTGTAGTGTCGTTCTCATTAAGTCTCGAAACAGTTTGTTCCACAGGTTCGCTTTTGCCCTTCATGTCGGCAGTAATCCAACTCACACCCACAAAGCCAATTGCATTTTTTCTGTTCGCTACAAGGTCAAACACCTTTTCGCTTGAACCTTGGGCATATACATTCTTCAACATTGGCTGGCCATTTAGCAACGAATCTTGAACATAGCGCACTATGCTTGAACCGCCATCATCAAAAACCACTGCTATGCTGTCGCGTTTTAGTTTGGTTGGTGTTATTTCGCCCCAACGGCTAACCTTTCCGGTGAAAATATCGCGCAAATCCTGCATCGACAATTCATCGATGTCGTTTTCTTTGTTTACTATCAGAGCAATCGCATCCACCGCCAATCGTTGTGTGCGTGCAGGGCGATTTTTCATCTTCATATAGTCCTTCTGGTCCTGGGTCAACTCATGCGCTGTCACTATCAAGCGAGTTTTCATTTCCAACAATGAATCGATGCATGCCTTCTCATCCTGATAGTATGGTATGATGCTTGCGTTGGGATAAGTAAACTCAAACACCTCTATCTCCTGATTCAAGATGTTTTGAAACGATTGGTCGCAAACTATCGATGCCACTCCGCTGGTTGTTGTGTCTTCCACTCCCTTCGTAGCCTTTCCACACGACACCAACACAGTTGCCACCACCGATGAAATCAATATTGAAAATATTAACTTTCTCATTGCGCAATTTTTATTGTGATAACCAAAACAAATACTAATCTCACACTCGGGAATCTATGCCTGCAACATATCGGTAGCAACGCCAAATCCCATACACTATAAACAATATACCCAAAGAGTATCGGGCCCAATTAGGCAGCCAGTCAAACATTCCCAGCAGCACCAATGTTCCCATTCCTACGTATATAAATATCATAAAAAGTCCGAACATCACTTTGATGCTCTTCTTTGGGTCTTTCTTTTTATTGTTTGCCTCCATTTTTTACAAACTTTTACTTCCTGCAATGCCACACACGCTCTAAATATCGCATATGCTCATATTGCGTTGTAAAGTTAATGAAAATTGCCGTAAGAATTATCTTAATACACCGAAAATTTCTTCAAAATTTGGTTAAGAAATTTAAAACTTTTTATTCCGCACTATTTAACACCAATTTGCGCAACATTTCTAACATTCTTTTTGGCACGTTTAAC
>JAZLAU010000022.1:0-17532 GCA_045613305.1 Muribaculaceae bacterium | reverse complement strand
AGGTGTAGCGTGTGATTGCGCCTGAGGTGAATGTGATTTCCCTCGGCATATTGTTCCAATCGTAGGTGATGCTTTCGATGCCGCGGTTAAGGTCCGTTGTCATATTGCCATTGGCATCGTAGGTATAAGCAGCTGAGAAATTGCCTGCGCCGGTATAAACCGCCTCCACAAGGCGGTCGACGCCAGATGCCGACACATAGTCACCCCGAAATATGAAGCAAACGAACAACAAGAATAATATGCAAAGGTATCGTTTCATCAGTGATGAGATTTATGATATTATGTCTCACAAATATATAAAAATCAGTATAATTGGCAAGATATATGATCAATAAAATAATAATTGTGCTCTGATGCGTTTAGGTAGCTGAGTATATCTTTGACTTGTATATACGACTGTTATTGTAAAGCCTTGCCCATATACTCTTTTACCATCCGTCACATTAACCGTAAGATCGTGATATAATATTGATTTTGATACATTCTCAAACAGCCAGTTTCGAACCGAAAAAATGCTTGAGTATGCTTTTTCAGATATCCAATCATTATCACTATTGAGTTCAGCTACTGAATAATATGTCTTTGATGTATGTGGAGTGTCTGAACCAACCTTATAGTAGTCTATATTAATGGTTTTTGCCCCATTCGCATTCTCCTTTCGCGGCTTTGCTTCCGCATAACACACCACTACCACCTCGTCATTCTTTACACTATTCTCATATAAGACTATTGGCTTAGCAGTTGGCCTCCCGCTACTATTCTTTAAATAATTCTTCTTATTTAGTAATTCGCCGATAGAATCAAATGAGCGAAAGAGCATGAAATTGAAATCATACAAATAGCTATAATGTTTATGTTTTGTACTGATATAAACCATCCTATTATGGTCATAGTCATAACTCGTTTGGCAATATGCCACGCTTGGCACCACAGCAACAAAAGCAATAATAAATAGTGCACATATTCGTATCATACCTTTTCAATTTTTAAATTTACAATATCATTCTGCGATACCGTGCAGGTAACGGAGTATAATCCTCAGATGTATAAATTATTATAAAGCCAAACGATTTAACTGCATTCAGTTCCCTAAATCCGTCAAACAACTCCACTATTGACGGATAATATAGTTCGTGTTCGGGAATATGCTTGTGAAACCAGTTATTCATATACACAATATCGCCATACACAAACCGTAATTGCTTGCACTTATCGCACAATTTATTGTTTAGATCGCTTAAGCTCTTCGCTTTGACGTTTGTTATAGTGTCACCTCGTTCTTGACACTTCTCATAGCGATAAACATCAACCATATACCATTTGTCTTGACTAATAGTAGTTTCGGAGAACTCCATACATATAAGCTCACCTTTCTTTATAGCAGAATTTTTCACTATGATAGGCTTCCAATTCGGTCGACCGTTATAATCAGTAAAATAGCACATCTTCGACACATAATCATCATCAGGAGATATTGCACGCAAATCATGGAAGGCTTTAAACACAACAAAATCTTCCGTCATAACGCTATCAATGAATTCCATGCTGCCTTTCGTAAACTGCCGATTACCATATACGGTTTGCGAAGTAGCTTTTACCGCACAAATTAGTGATATGCTTAGCAAATAATATTTTAAAATTTCGCACCTCATTTATTATTAATTATAGGTAAATATTTCTTTAATAATGACTCTGATGCTGGTGTACTTCCCAATTTATAATTCGAATATAACGAATTAGCATTGTTTGGATAATTAAAATATGATCCCTCTTTAAAATTAGCAATCACAGTTTCCAAGGCTTCTTTATTATATCCTGCAGAAAGTGTTTCAAATGCCTTCATAAACGCTGTTTCTGCCTTATTCGGTGGGTCATATTGAGATAACAGAGATTTTCCGGAAATAAAATACTCAAATGCATATGCCTCCGCTTCATTATATATTGTTCTTCCGCCAGTGCCATTTAAATACTGAGCACAATGAAATGATTCATGTGCTACAGCATCAACAACATTCCTCGAAAGGATTATATTCACAGTATACTTAGATTCTGATTCTTGCACTACCGAGTTTTTGCTATCACTAAAGGAATAATAATATGAGTCTGTTGAATTAATTAAATCTTCTATTAAGCCATTGCCTATTCTATAAATATCGTTTAATGCATCTACCAAAGTTCTTGACACATCATCCAAATCAGAAATAGACATATCATATTCATATACAGTACCATTAGGTAGATAAATAACCATTCCATCCGGATCCACAAACTTTACCGGGTTGCCGGCGCACCAGAGGTAGGGGCTAAGGCTATAGTATTTCTCGGTTTTTGGGTCCATTGTGGTGGTGCGACCGAGCAGCGAGTCATACCAGCGGGCTTCGGAGTCATAGAGGTCGAGGCCGTGGGTGCGATCGAGTTCTTTTGCTCCGTATTTATGTGGCTGCACTGAGGTGGTGGCAGCGAACAGCCCTCCGTAGGGGTAGTATTCGTTGCTCTCTGCCACTGCACAATTATATATTCTCAAGAATTGCATATTCTCCTGCAGATTTATTGCTCTTCAAATATACAATATTATTTGAAAAAATCGCACATGGCAACTCAAATCTTTGCAATCTTACATCATTTTTGTAAACCGTTAATTGTTAGTCCACTACAACTACATAACAATACCATTTCCTTACATCATATTTATCCCAATTTTTCTACACAAAATTCTCTTAAAATCCCCCATAACGACAATAAGCGAAGATTTGTAAACATTAAAGTCACAAATCTTCGCTTATTTTTACTTTGGAGAAGGGTTATTAATATTTCAGTTTCTTGCGTTTTTGTGTATAATCTCAAATTCCTTTAAAAGACCTTTAGGCATTATCTTTCTGATAGCAAAATTAAACTCTTCCATTCCGTCAATGCAATAGCGGCAACACCATAAGACATTAATGTTGGCATCGTAGCCATATTCTTCCACTTCGTTGGCTCCGTCGGTGAAATCTATCGCACTAACGGCTTTATTAATCTTCAAGAGTGTACAAAAACTCTATCACCTTAAGAGCCTTTTCGGTGCTCATCATGTCAAGGTGGTTTTCTTTCACATATTTCTTAATAGTTTCTTTGTGCTTTTTGAAAGCCTTTTCAACATTACGCATCGACTTCAAAGCATATTCCTTTTCGCCCTTCTTAAAGAAATAAGTATTTTCGCTCTTTTGCTTCCACACTTCAGTTGTAGCGTTCCAAGAATCATATTGCGAAGCACTCATGCCGGCATTAGTTTCGCGAGCCGACTCGCCAAGCGGCATAATGTCGAGATTGCGAACTTTCTGCACATTGGCCTGTGTCACCATGCCCAAAGCACCCTTTTCGCCTTGGAACACCTTCTTCAAAAACCATCCCACAAGCACCTCTTGGCCGTTTGGCAACTTTACAACCTCACAAAAACGGTCTTTATGATACACCATCTTCCTATCGGCAACATAGATAGTGTCTACAAGTTCGGGATAGGTCATTTCCATCAACACATCGTCTTGCATATACATTACTGCAAAGTTCGATGCGTCGTAGTTCATATTTACTTTAAACGTTGCTCCGTTTTTATATACTATCTTGCCATCGGTGAAATTCTCAAACAGATACACTCTTGGCTGCTGAGCCATTGCCGACATGCACACACTAAGCACAAGCATTAATAATATATTTCTCTTCATAATGTGAATTTTAATAGTTATTTCTTCACAAATATAGCAGATAATCAGCAATAAAAAAAAGGAGTGGGCTATTCAGCCCACCCCTTATCAGTATAAAGTTTGTTAAAACTATTCAAACCTATTATTCAGCAGCGTCTGCGTTAGCAGAACCGTCGTAACCAGTACCCCATTGTGGAGCGCCCTTATCTTGCCACAAGCGTTCAGTGTTAAGTGGTGAGCTTGTTGCGTTGAATGGAGCACCTGAGTTACCAGAACCAAGAGCGTTGAAACCTTGTTGCTTGTAGATGTCAGTCAAGATATCGAACATCTTATCTGTTACATTTGGAGCAGAGATTTCGAAACGACGTGGAATTGCTTCAAGAGCTACTTCGTCGAACTTAACGAATGGAAGCAACTTAGAACCCATCATTGGGTAACCTGAACGACGTGCAGTTACGAATTGGTCGTCTGGTTGCAATGTGAAGTGGATAAGTTGTTGCAAGTAAACCTTTTCGATTTGTTCAGCAACTGAACCAGTCAACTTAACGTTTTCAGTAGCCATCATTGCTTCGATTTCACCATCTTTCAAGTCGATAACATCTTCGTGTGGGTCATAGCCATATGTAGTTCCGTAGTAAGGAATCTTATTAGCTGCTGCAAGTGCATCGTATGTTTGAACTGAGAATTGAACACCACGGTTGTAGTAATGTTCTGCTGATTGTGGAAGGTTAGCACCTAACAACTTGAATTCAGCCAAGTATAGGTTAGTTTCAGCAGCAGTCATGTACATTTGATACAATGGGTTGTCATCAGTATCTTGAACAACCTTAGTGCCAAGAGTTGGAACGCTGTAGTCTGTACGACCCTTCTTCATTTCAGTAGTTTGATATGAGAATGGGCTGTAAGTCTTAGCAGCATCATCAACTGTCAATTGGAAACGAGTACCTGGGTTGAAGTATTCAGCATATTCTGGCTTGATGTCGCCATTGAATACAACTGGAAGACCAACGTAGCGTACCCATGGTTCGCCTAGGCCACCCCATTCCTTGAAGTTGCCATCTTCGTCAAGAATAGCTGCTTCCTTAACTGATGTTGGAAGGTCTTCGTAACGGCCAGCGTCGATGAAACCTTGAACAACTGTTGAGTTGAATGAGTTCTTAGTGTAAGTGAAGCGGATACGTGGGTCAAGTGATGACAACATGAAGTTTGCAACGTTAGCGCTAAGTGCTGGTGATGCAAGACCGTTTACTGTACCGTAAACATTGTTTTCGTCTGCATTGTACTTGCCTTGAGTTGCCTTGTTGAAACGCATGTCTTCGCTCAAGTTATCAAGGTAACCTACGCTTGATGAAGCAACTGCTTCTGCTACTGCAAGAGCTTGTTCCTTGTTTTGGTGATACAAGCGAACTGCAACCTTCAACTTAAGTGAGTTAGCAAGTTTTGCCCACTTGCTCCAGTCACCACCGTATACAAGGTCTTGTGCTTGGTTTCTTTCGATATCATCCTTTTGGAAGATTGCGATAGCTGCGTCAAGTTCGTTCAAGAAAATTGAGTAAAGTTGATCTACTGTTTCATACTTTGGAGTAAGAATTTCTTGAGTCTTGTATTGGCAAGCTTCTGTGTAAGGAAGTGCGCCATAGATATCGCTGTCGAACAATGCTAGGTAAACTGTCAACACTGTACATGCTGCTTCGTAACCAAGTTGTGTTTGGTCGCCTGTATTTTCAATATAGTTTCTGATTTCGTTGCGGATACGCAATGTAGCAATATATTGTGAACCTTGACCACCACATTCAGCTTGTTCTGTAAACGCTTCAGTGAAACTTCCACCTGGAGTGTTCATTTGTGACCAACGAGTGAAATAGTTGATGTTGTAGAACCAAATCAAATAGTCACTTGGTTGGAATTTCAATATTGCATTAGTCATCAAACCAGCAGGGTCGGTTATGGTGACGTTGGCAGGGTCTTGGTTCAATTCTTGATAATCTTCACGACAACTTGTTGTCATAGCCAAGATTGATGTGAATACCGCTGCACAAATTAATTTACTGAATTTCATATTGTGTATTATTAATATTCGTTAAACAATCGTTAGAATGTTGCGTTAAGTGTTAGAGTAAAGTTTGTAGTGATACCTGAGAATTGACGGATACGGAATTCTGCAGCTGTTGTACCTGCTACTGCTTCTGGGTTTTCATGGTTAGGCATTGAGTTCAACAAGTAGCCCAAGTTGTGAGCTGCTGCTGTTACGCTCAAGTTCTTTGCATGAATCTTTTCTGCAATATTCTTTGAGAATTGATATGATAATGAAATATCACGAACTGCGATGTAGTTCAAGTCAACGAACCAGTCATCGTTCAATACACCTTGACCCCAAGAGTTATTGAAGTATGCCCATGTACCTGCGTGTGATGGTTCAATCTTACCCTTTTCGAATAGTTCCTTGTAAGTTTCACCCTTACCTGAAACGTTACCTGATGCTACTACATATACGCTACCGTCAGGTTGGCCAATACGTGTACCTGTTTGTAGGATACCTTCTGGGATGATACCATCGTGGTAAGTCTTGCCATCGAAACCTGATGTCCAAGTGATACCACCGTGTTCTTCGTTACGACCGCGCAATGAAGAGCCTGTGTAACCGTAAGCGTGACCATAGCGACCATCATATGATGCTACCTTACCACCGAAGCGCATATCGAAGCTTGCACGCAATGTGAAGTTCTTGTAGCGTAGTGATGTATTGATACCGCCCAAGAAGTCTGGCTGCATTGAACCCACTTCTTCTACCTTACCTGCACGTTTTGTGTAAGCAAAGCGACGTGAATCACTCCATAGAAGGATGTTTTCGCCTGAACCACCGATAATCTTACCATTTTCGTCATATTCATAATCCTTAGCTGGATGTGAGTCTGACATCAACAAACCGTAAGCACCGCCTACCTTTGCTACTGAACCGATACGGTAGTTACCGTAGTCTGGTGTACCTTGCAATGTGATGTAGTTAGTTACTAGGTCTGAAAGTTCAATAATCTTAGAGTTGTTCTTTGTGTATGTGAAGTTCAAATCCCATGTGAAGTCGCGTGTTTCGATTGGAGTTGTGTTCAACGCAATTTCAACACCGGCATTTTGAATGTTACCTGCATTGATTAGGGCTTCGTTGTAACCAGATACCCATGGCAATGATACTGTCATGATTTGGTTTGTAGTATTTTCCTTATAGTAAGTGAAGTCCAAACCGATGCGGTTTGACAAGAAGCGCCAGTCAAGACCGATTTCCCAAGATGCCTTCTTTTCTGGACGAAGGTTTTGTGAATATACCTTGTTAGGCACTGAAAGTGCATAGTAGCCACCGTTTACACCATTGTATGATGACAAATCGTATGCGCTGTTGATGTAGAATGCTTGAGTATCGTTACCTACTTGTGCGTATGATGCACGAACCTTAGCAAATGTAATCCACTTTGGAAGCTTGCCACGTAGTGTTTCGTGTATCAACCAAGATGCGTTGATTGATGGGTAGAAGAATGAGTAGTTACCGTGACCGTCGGCATATACCAATGAAGATGACCAGTCGTTACGTGCTGTAACATCTACATATACTTGGTCGCGCCAGCTGAAACCTACTTGTGCTGCTACCGATTGGATAGTCTTTGTACCGTTCATGATTTGTTTTGCAGCATAACCGTCAGCACCGTTACCCAAGAAGAATTGGTTAGGCATAATCAAGTCACCCTTAGTGTTTGCTTCCAATGCCATGTTGTAGTCATGATACATTTCATAACGCAAGAAACCGTTTACGCGGAAGTCTTCGTTGATTTGGTGATCAAACATCAAGTTAGTGTTGGCGTTGATTTGTTCCTTGTTGCTAAGTGAAAGCTTGTAGCTACCACCTTGGTTTGCGTAACCGCTACCTGGGTACTTACCTTCACCGCGTACATAGTAGTAGTTGTAGCTACCTTCAGTAACCCACTTCAACCATGGAGTAAGTTGAGCTGTCAAACGCAATGCTGGACGCACTGTTGTTTCTTTGCGGCGATAGTCGTTTTCCCAAATGTTCCACCATAGACCACGGTTTGGAACATAACCATATTCGTCACCATATTGTGTGCTTGCCAAACCACCGTGTTCACCCTTATACTTGTCGCGGAAGTATGCTGAGTTGTATGTACGGTCGAATGCACCTTGTGCGAAGTATTCACCAATGTTGATTTGCGCGTTACGTGGAGTTGAGTTAGCAAATGTCATGCTTGCTTCCAATTCTACGTCCTTTGAAATCTTGTGTGAAGCCTTTGCCATGATTGACAAACGGTCGAATGTGTTGTTTGGCATTGTACCTGATGCGTGCTTGTACGAAATAGAAGTATAGAATGAAGTCTTATCGTTAGCACCGCTGATTGCAACGTTTGTGTTTGTGCTGAAACCAGTTTGGTATGCATCCTTGAAGTTGTTCTTATATGCCTTTGGTTCGATGATTGAGCCATCCCACCATTCTAGTTGGCCATAAGTGCTGTTCAACCATTCGAAAGAAGGACCCCATGCTACACCAGTGTCGCCATATTGGCTAAGCACCTTATATGAAGGGATACCTGCTTCGTTTGCCCAGAACATGTTGTAGCTGTCGAATGCGTCAGCTGGGTTGCCTAGATAACCTGGGAAGTAACCTTCAGCAAACTCGTTTTGTAGGTCAGGTTGACCTGTTACTTGGTCGAAACCAAATGTTTGTGAGAAGTTAATGCCAAGACCCTTTTGACCCTTACCGCTCTTTGTTGTGATAACCACAGCACCGTTCAAACCGCGAGAACCATAAAGAGCTGTTGCAGCAGCACCCTTAAGTACAGACACTGTCTCGAAGTCGTCAGGGTTAAGGTTCTTAAGTTCGTTACCGTAGTTTGCATCACCACTTGCCCAGTCAGCGTCGTTTTCTACGATACCGTTGTCAAGGATTACACCGTCTACTACGTAGATTGGTTGGTTGTTCTTGTTAAGTGTTGAAGCACCACGAATCAAAATCTTTGATGCACCGAACATACCACCGTCAGAGCTTGAAATTTCAACACCGGCTACCTTACCTTGTAGGGCTTGTACTGGGTTGATTAGGTTTGAGTTCAATTCATCGCCCTTCAATTCGGTCATTGCATAACCTAGGGCCTTTGTTGCGCGCTTCATACCAAGAGCTGTCACAACAACTTCTTCAAGAACGTTGTTGCTTTGCTTTAGTGTCACTGTTAGCGGGCCACCGTTCCACACAACTTCTTGAGTTGCATAGCCAACGTAAGAAACTTGAATTGTTGAACCAGGCTTTACTCCGGTAATTGTAAATGCACCGTCAAGGTCTGTTGAGATACCCTTTGTGGTACCCTTTACCAAAACAGTTGCTCCGATGATTACATCTTCGGCATCTCTTACAACACCTGATAAAACACCTGCCTGCTCTTCTGCATTTTGTGGCGCAGATGACGCAGTTTCAGTTGCATTTGCCATGACGGGGGTTGTTAACGCCATTGCAAGCAACGCTGATAATAGTTTGAAATGTTTAACCATAGAGTTTTACTTAAGTTATAAAATAGTTTTAGTCTGTCTCTCTTTTTTTTGATAAAAAAATCTCGGCGCTACACCGGTTTAACCTGCGCCTTTTTTACCTTAATTTTAAACCCATTTAAGATTCAACTTTGCAAAATTATGAATTTTTCACAAAACTGCAAATTTCTATGTTTATAAAATTGTTTTTTAACATTCGTTGAAAATACCGTTAATTTTTCATCTTTTATTTCTATCACCACTTATACTTTCATTATTCCAAATCTCTCGCTCACTTTAACATAAAATTGTCAGCAACCGCACCCATTTTTCTTTATTTTTGTTTTTTGCACTTTAATGTATTAATTTTGCACTTGCACTAAAATTTTAACTCACATCTCACATTTTTTTATATGAAACACGCCGAAAACAAATACGTTACGCTGCTCCGCCAAAGTTTTGCCAACCTTAACGCTTTCGAAATCATGCTTATGGCATCGATTATCATTTTGGCAATTATCTCGTTTGTCATAAAGGGCGAGTTTGAAATCAACAACTTCATAGCGGCGGTGAGCGCCATCTTGGGGGTGTTTTGCGTGGTGTTTGGGGCAAAAGGCTCGATGGTGAACTGGATATTTGGCATTGTGGAATGTTTCCTATATGCCTACATATGCATCTCTGGCCACATATATGGCGATGCAATGCAACGAATTCTCTACACCCTGCCAATGCAGTTCATAGGGTGGCACCTGTGGTCTAAACGCAAACGCGACGACGACTCCACTCAAATTCACACACGATACATGACCTGGGGCGTCAGACTGCTTTACTTTGCCATTACGGCCGCTCTAACCATGGCATTAGGCATGTTCTTGAAATTTGCCGGTCCTCACCTAACCGACTTCTTCGCCTACATGCACTTTAAGGTGCAGCCAAGTTACGCCAACGAATACCAGTTATGGTTCGACGCCGCAACCACAATCCTGGCCATAATGACAACTTGGATTTCGGCAAAGGCCTATGTGGAGCAGTGGTACTTGTGGCTCGTGATTAACATCCTTTCGATATCTATCTGGATAATGAGCCCTTCCGAATTCTCGTTTATGACCGTTTGCAAATATAGCGTTTACACCATCAATTGCATCTACGGCATCTGGATGTGGCACAAACTTTCGAAAGACTAATCTAACCATCGCATAACTCACACACCGGCGGCAGGCTAAGCCCTGCCGCCGGTTTTGTTTCCATATATCGGTTGCTATTGCGATGCCTAACATTGCTCGCTAATCAAAGCAGAGGGCAAGAAAACACACCCACATGTTGCAAAAAAGAGAGCCCGGCACTATGCCAAACTCTCTCTTATATATATTAATAATGTGTAAACCGCTAAATAGGCTCAATTATTGAGCATCAATTTGAGCAAGGGCAAAGGTGTATGCGCCAAGGCTGATAGCCTTGCTTGCACCAAGTTTCGAAATCATCAAACCGGTGCGTTTTTCCTTATCATACACAATTTCGTCGCCATACACAGGCACCTTCACAGTCACCGACGCGCCATTCACAAACTCGCCAATGTTTGCCATGTCAGTAAGGTCATACACCTTCATCTGCATACGTGGGAAAGTTTCGCCTGAGAAACGGCCGATAGTGCCATTAAATTCCTTAATCATTGCAGGCACAAAGTGCTTAGCAGCGCCAGTCAAACCGCCACCCATCACCATGATGCCGTCGCATTGAGTCACTGCTTGCGCCATTGTGTTGGCTGCCACTTCGCCAAGTTTGGCAAATGTTGCTTTTGCAGCCTCCATGTCGCCTTCGCGAACACCGTCAGCAATGTCGCAGATGTCCTTTGGTGTCAAGTCGTCGGCATTAGTGCCCGAATATTCGGCATACATGCGCTTAATGCCACGCACACCCACTGCCTCTTCGCAGATGCATTGTGGAGCATCCTTGTGACGGAAGCACCAAACGTCGCCACCGCAACCATTGTCGCCCGATAGCAACTTGCCGTCAATCACCACACCACCGCCAAAGCCAGTGCCGAAAGTCACGCCAAGAAGGTTCTTATATTGCTTTGTGCCGCCGGCTGCCTTAATCGCTGCATTCACTTCTGGCAATGCGCCTGCCAATGCTTCGCCATAGGCAAAAAGGTCACCGTCGTTGTTGATATAAACTGGTATTCCGAATTTCTTCTTCAAGAATGGGCCAAGGGCTACGCCGCCTCTAAACGCTGGGAAGTTTGGCAAATCGCCGATAATGCCATTTTTATAGTCGGCTGGGCCAGGAAATGCAAAACTGATTGCTACTGGTTCGGCTGGAAGTTGTGCCTTCACCTGTTCAAAGCCTTCAACAAGGCGATTCAAACAACCTTCAATATCGTCGGCTACAGCCGGAAGACGAATTGGGTCGATAATTTCTTCACATCCTTGAATTGCGCTAAACACGAAGTTTGTTCCTCCCGCATCAAGCACCATCACTATTCGTTTGTCTTGTTCGTACATAGTTATTACTGGTATTATTTTATTGTTTATGTTTATTCTATTCCTTTTTTCAAACAACGATTCTGCGGCATCTTACACCTACTTCGAGTTTCTGCCGAGCCGAATCCTTTATTAGGACAAATATAACAAATTTATTCTCCGGTCGGAAATTTTACTCACTTTTTCTTCATAAAGCGGCCAAAGGCATAAGTCAGCACTTCTTTCTGCAATTCGCTACGCATCAACGCATTAATAAGCAGATAAACGGCAGCACCCACCATCAATTGCAACGGCAACAACAACCAGCAATCGGTCA
This sequence comes from Muribaculaceae bacterium, assembly GCA_045613305.1. Taxonomy (GTDB): domain Bacteria; phylum Bacteroidota; class Bacteroidia; order Bacteroidales; family Muribaculaceae; genus SFTJ01. The sequence goes on along the minus strand of JAZLAU010000022.1, from coordinate 5,536 downwards.
CCGCCAATTCAAGCAATTTCACCGGGAACAATGCCAACATTATCCACATAACATACACCATCGCCTCGTTTATCAGCAACGCCCAATGATAGCCAGTAGCCTTATACACAAGCACCGCTGTATACACATAGCACACCACCCCGGCCACCAACTGGCCTATAACCAGCCATTTTATGCCATAAGGCACAGTAACCAATATGGCCAACGCTATAACCACACATTTCACCACCTCGCTGTGCACCAACTTCTTGGCATCGCCTATGGCAAGGATGTAATTGCAGCAAACAGCCGACATTATCGTAAACACGCCTCTCAAGGCCAAAATCTGAAACAGCACGATAGCATTGTCCCACTTATGGCCAAAGAGCACATGAAATATGGCTGGCGCTGTGGCAAAAAGCAATCCCATGCAAGGCATAACCAAATAGGCCGACAACCGATTGGTTTTCGACATCATGCGATACAAGCGCTCACGGTCGTCTTGCACTCCGCTTAGCACAGGCAAGAATGTGGTGTTGAGTATCGACGACAGCGACGCCACGCCCATCTTGCTCCACTTGTCGGCTTGCGTGTAGCATCCGAGTTGAGTGAGGTTATAGAATGCGCCTATTATAAACGAATAAATATTTTGGAATGTTATGTTCAGCAAATTGCTAGTCATCACGCCGGCACCAACCTTAAAGATTGAACGCAGCGACTCAAGGCTAAATTCCACCTGCGGACGCCACTTGGTGGTAACCCATAGCATCAGGCTCTTAACCGAAGCAAGCGCCACCGACTGCCACACCATTGCCCACGCTCCATAGCCGGCCAACGCAAGCCATATGCCTATGACTCCGCTAACCACAAGACCGGTTACATTGCTCAAAGCCACCAACTTAACATTCATCTGCTTTATCAGACGATTGGTTTGAACCAGTGCCGTGGCATTGATGATAAAGGTTAAAAACATCACTCGGCTAAGCGGCACCAAACGCCCTCCGGCATGAAACAGGCCGTCGATTAAAGGTGCGGCAAACCACAATAGCGCATATATCGCCACACTCACCCCGAGGTTAAACCAAAACACCGTGCTGTAGTCGGTGGTACTGGGGTCTTTGCGCTGCACCAACGCATTCGAAAATCCGCTGTCAACAAACAATGCCGCAAAGGCCTGAAACACTAATATCGCTCCCACCAAACCAAAGTCTTCCTGCGACAAAATGTTGGCAAGCACTATGCCCGTAACGGCATAGAGCACCTGCTGCGACAACTTGTCGACGGTGTTCCACTTCAGTGTGCGCGCCGTTTTAAGTTTCAACGACGGCGACTCTTGATTCAACGCTTTCTTGTTTGCCATTTAGCAATTCAGTATGCAGCCACGGACTTCATTTTTTTGCAAAAAATTTTTCTTTCCGCCAAACTTTTCGCCAACAGCCCGTGTTATATTATCAAATTGTGACAATAGGCTTAATTTCTAATGCTTTTCTGTTAAGTTTTCAATATCTCTCTAGTTCGGGGAGGGTGCGATTTGAAAGTGCTGCGACAGTTGTTTTCTCTTCACACTCTCTTTCTTTTCAACGTCACGAAACTATAGTCGTAACGATTCTTCTCGTCGCTTTGATGGTCTTCGCGCTCCACCTCCTGCCACTCTTCGGCATCAATGGCCGGGAAATAGGCATCGGCTCCTTCAAATTGAGCATGTATTTGGGTTAAATACAAGGTGTCAACCTTATCGATAGTAGAAGCATAAAGTTGTGCGCCGCCTATTATGAAGCATTCGCCGGGCATGCTGGCACTCGCCAACGCCTCGTCGATGCTGCCGCAAACCTTTGCTCCGGGGGCATCATACTGCGAATTTCGGCTCACCACTATGTTTTCGCGGCCTGGCAATGCGCCCTTGGGCAGCGATTCAAAGGTGCGACGGCCCATTATGATGGTGTGACCCATGGTTATCGTCTTAAAATGCTTCAAGTCGGCCGGCAGATGGCACAGCAAACCATTGTCCTTGCCTATTGCTCCATCGCTGGCTATTACCACTATTGCTGATAGCGACATATATCTCTTTTTTTCGTTATTTTCTACATTTTTTGTTTTAGCAAGCAGCATTTTGTGTGCTGCCATTGCAAAGCAGCCAGGTGCATAAGCCATAACTCGCCGCACGAAGGCAAAAGCCTGCATCAACGCATCACCCTTTAGCGCGGCGGCTGCCGAAAATCTGCGCCCAACCAGCGCTCACGGCTGAAGCATGGCGCGGCTACTCAATCAACCATCGCTACTAACGCGGCATCCATTAGCGCGGCTACTCACCTCAACCTACGCTCACACGGCCACAACGCCTTTTATGGCTGGGTGCGGGTCGTAATCTTCAAGTTTAAAGTCTTCGTATTTAAAGTCGAAGATGCTCTTCACATCAGGATTAATCACCATCTTTGGCAATGCGCGCGGCTCACGGCTCAATTGCTCGTTAACCTGCTCGTAGTGATTAGTGTAGATGTGAGCATCGCCCAATGTGTGAACATATTCGCCTGGTTCAAGGCCGGTCACTTGCGCCACCATCATCAGCAGCAACGCATAAGATGCGATGTTAAAAGGCACGCCAAGGAATATGTCGCCACTGCGTTGATACAACTGAAGGCTCAACTTGCCATCGGCAACATAGAATTGGAAGAACGAGTGGCAAGGTGGCAACGCCATGTTCGGAACTTCGGCCACATTCCACGCACTCACTATTATACGACGGCTGTCGGGGGTGTTCTTGATTTGGTCTATTGCTTGACTTATCTGGTCGATGTGACCGCCCTGATAATCGGGCCACGAACGCCATTGATAGCCATATATGTGGCCCAAATCGCCATTTTCATCGGCCCATTCGTTCCATATGCGCACCCCGTTTTCTTGCAAATACTTCACGTTGGTGTCGCCCTTCAAGAACCACAACAACTCGTGAATTATCGATTTCAAGTGCACCTTCTTGGTGGTCAACAACGGAAATCCTTCCGATAGGTCAAAACGCATCTGGTAACCAAAAACGCTCTTTGTGCCGGTGCCGGTGCGGTCGCTCTTTTCTACGCCGTTGGCAAGCACGTGCTTTATCAAATCAAGGTATTGTTTCATCGCTCGAGATTTTTATTATTTATTCCACAAATTTACTTAAAATAATTTTTTATAACTAATATTCCTCTTAAATCTGAAGCATTTATTCGTTTTTTATCTATCTTTGCGTAAAAGGATTTTTTATTATGCAATATTGGGTAAACATCAACGGTAAACAAAGCGGTCCTATCAACCGTCAGCAACTTGCTGAAATGGTGACCGACGCAAAAAACACTTATGTATGGTATCAAGGTTTAGAAAACTGGCTGCCAATAACCGAAGTGGCCGACTTGGCCGACATTGTTGAAGCTGCTGGCTCAAAATCGGCGGCCGACGCTGTTGCGCAATCTTCTGCCGACGATGCACCTTGCCTTGCCGACGGCTCGGCATGTCAGCAACCTTCTGACGTCGTAGCGCCAGAAACTCCCGCCGACAACCAACCCGCCGAGGATGCCGAACCTACATGCTGCCAACCTAACACACAGGCTAACATCAGCCGACCTGTAAACATGCCTGAGCCACCTAAGGAAAACACCTTCCAACACGCGGCTTACTCTCAGCAACAACCGGCAACCGGCAACCCTCAGCAAAAACTCCCGCCTACAAACTTGGTTTGGGCCATTCTTGCAACCATCCTTTGCTGCCAATTCACTGGCATCGTGGCAATAATTTTCAGCATCAAGACATCGCAATACATCAACCTGGGCAACCTTGACCTTGCACAAAAATTCAGCGACAAGGCTGCAATCTGGATTATAGCATCTATCATCGTGGGCATTCTCTACACGCCAGTGGCCATGATTAGTTCGTTGCTGTAATGACTTCGCGCAAAATAATATTGTTCACCATATCTTTGGCAGTCTTGCTCGGCATGGCTGCCATATACTTTTTGTTCGACCCCTCAAGCAGCGCGCTGTTCCCAAAGTGCATCTTCCTTTCGCTCACCGACCTAAAATGTCCGGGATGCGGGTCGCAAAGGGCAATACATGCCCTGCTCAACGGCAATCTCGCTGCGGCTTGGCACTACAATGCCATGCTCGTGATTTCTGTTCCGGTGCTGCCTGTTTATTTCTACGCCGAATTCACGCGCACAAAACACGTTAGGCTTTACCGATGCCTTAACTCGCCGAAAGTGATAATCGCCATTTTCGTGGCGGTGATTGCATGGTGGGTGCTACGAAACATTTTCAATTGGTAGTCACAAAAAGTCCTAACTCTCGCTCAAAATCCCTTTAAAAAACTCTCAAAATCACATTATCCATGAAAAAACTTCTTTCTACTCTATTAGTCATCATCACAGGCATTGTTGCCGCTAATGCTCAACACACTCCCACCCAACACCAATTCCGTTGCCAAGGCATCGACCGCACTTATCACCTCTATCTGCCCGACAACTTGCCCGACGATGCGCCTTTGGTGTTTGTGCTTCACGGATATGGCGGAAACGCCCTTAAGGCCTGCCCCGAAATGATGAAGGTGGCCGACGAATTCGGTTTCGCTGTGTGCTTCCCGCAAGGACACGTCGACACGCGCAACAAACCTTGCTGGATTGTGGGATACCCGTTCCAAGAGGGCGTGAAAACCGATGACGTGAAATTTCTTGAACGACTCGCCAAACATCTGCAAAAAACGCACAATCTCAGCAGCGAAAACACCTTCCTAACCGGTATGTCAAACGGTGGCGAAATGTGCTACCTTTTGGCTCGTAAAAGTCGCACCTTCAAGGCTTTGGCTTCAATTGCCGGACTCACCATGACTTGGATGTACGACCAACTGCCAGCAAACCGCCCTATACCGTTCATGGAGGTGCACGGAACTAACGACACGGTGTCATACTGGACTGGCGACATCGACAACCAATACGGATGGGGGTCTTACATGCCTGTGCCTATTGCCGTTAACGCTATGGTAATTGCAAACCACTGCAAACGCTACAGCGCCGAAACGCTGCCTCGCTATCCCGACAAGGCCAATGAGGTGATTCTACACCGATACTATCAAGGCACTAATGACGCAGAAGTGTGGTTCTACCAGATTAACGGCGGAAAACACACATGGGCAATGAACGACATGGACACCCCTCGCGAAATATGGAAATTCTTCGCTCATTTCATTAAGTAACCACTCGGCATTTTCATAGTTCAACTCTCCATCGCCCCCTTCTCTTTCGTGCAGGGGGGCACTTCGGTTGCACCCGTGTGGTCATAGGGCATCCCATCGGCAGCAATGCTTGCTGCCACCCAGCCTGCACAACAGAACATCCAACCACCACGCATCTGCACACAGTTAATGCACCCGGCCAAATGCCACATGCTCTCCAGCCAACAGCCGAAACAAGCCTTCAGCCACTTTTCTACCAACCCAACCTGCGCTACAGAGCATCCAACCACCACTTTTCTGCACCTATCCAAAAGGCACACGCTCTCCAACCAACAGCCAAAACCGCACTCTAACCAACGGC
>JAZLAU010000021.1:0-47215 GCA_045613305.1 Muribaculaceae bacterium | reverse complement strand
ATTAAGGTGGTAATAGCGTGAGGGATCCACCTCTTCCCATTCCGAACAGAGAACTTAAGCCTCACCACGCCGATGGTACTGCGAAAGTGGGAGAGTAGGTAACCGCCCCCTGAAGCCCCGAGCACTGCGCTCGGGGCTTTTTTTTGCTCGTAAACGAGATGGAATTGTTGGCAGATGAATAAGGTTATTATTTTATGAATTTTGATGGGATTTTGATGACGGGGCGAGGCGATGCTTATGCAGTAAAGGGATGTAAAAGCAATCTTGTTGCGATAAAATGAACGAATCGGGTTTTAGTGGAAAATGTATGAAATGTAAATGTGTAGCATAGTGGTGAATTGTGGTGGTTATATAATAATGTAAGATGAAGTGAAAAGTTCGAATTATGTAGATAAAAATCAATTAAAGTCATAGTTTTGTAACTTTTTTTAATAAAACGTTTGCAAATAAAGGTTGTAATATCTATATTTGTGCTGACAAAGATATGACCTAAAGTGATGTAAGATAGAATATCTTTTGACCAGAAAAAATTTTAAAGACCTATAAAGACCTAATTAATTATGTTACGTAAATTATTTTCAAGGATGATGGCAGTCCTTATGCTGTCATTTTTCTGCAATGTTGCACATGCAGATTTTATCACAATTTCTTCATTAGACCAAGATGCAATCGGTGCTTTGCCTCAGGTAAATAATGTTGCTGGCACAGGTAATGCAAAAATTGTATTTAGTTTTGATTCGGATATTTATGGCTATGTAAAAGAATCAACAACTGGCTCATTTTGGAATCAACAAACAATTTATGAATACTATTATGTCCATAATTTTGTTATTGAAATGAATGACTATGCATATCAGAATTTTAATGGTTGTATTATAAACCAGTTAAATGCTGATGGCACTTTGCATACAAAATATAAGTGGACAAGAGACGTGGAATATAGCGGCTCTGAATTAATGTGGGTTAAGGATGCAAATGCGAAAACTGTTACAGTGCGTACTGACTCAAATGGATTTCAAATTAATAGTTTTACCAATAATAAGGTTCAAATAGAGTTTTTCTTGAAAAGTACTGCAGATTATGGTAAGGCAGAGTTCAAAATCAAGGGAGTCATTGGTAGTTTTGGCCAAACAAATACCTCTGGCACAAAAACTACTTATACACCAAGTTATGCGAGCGGTTTGTCGGGAACTACAAGTAGCATCACTTATACAGACAAGGACACTTATGTGCTTCCAACAGCAACAAGAGCAATTGAATATAACATAGGTGCAGGCTGCAATAATGAACCATTGAGCGAAGTTGGCTTCAATGCTGATGCAGCAACGGCTTATAATCTAACCTTTAAACCATTGGGTGAAACCGATAATTTGGTAAGCAAATATAAGATTTATGCTCGTAAATTCCCTGATGGCAAGAATCCATTTAGAGGAACTGACACAAGTGGTAATCCAATTGACTTGTATATGTACGATGCAAGCACTATGGAAAACTCAACTGAAGTGGCTTTTGTGGGAGAAATCACACCAAACGGTTCTGAGGAATATATCTATAACTTGGCAACAGGTCACGGTTTGTCGGGCAACTATTATTTGGTGGTATGCGCAGATGTAAAATCGGATGTAGCGGAAGGTAAGAAAATAGGTGTATCAATAGAAAAACTTAACGATACATCGTTTACATCAACAACAGGCACACGCACAGTGATGCTAAACTTCCAAGTGGTGTATCGTCCATTTAATGGTTATTCAAATTTCTATCGTATTCCATCGATTATTACAGCAAGTAACGGTAACTTGGTTACAACCAGTGACGGCCGTAAATATGAAAACCACGACGTTAGAAACGACATCGACGTTATGTCGCGCTATTCAGAAGACAATGGCCGCACATGGAGCACACCATTGATTATTGCGCAAGGTACTGGTTTGACAAGCATTGATGACGATTGTACATCGACTGCAGTGGTAGGTTATGGTGACTGTGCATTGTCGCAATTGCCAACACCAGGTCATATTTTGGCAGTGTTTACCAGTGGTGACGGTTTGGGTAGCAATAGCACTACTCGTACGCCAACTGTGTATTATGAAATAAGCACAAATAATGGTATGACATGGTCGAAGCCAAAAATGATACCAGTATCGGTGTTTAATGACCCAACAGGAAAGCAAGGATGTCCTGGCCCTGGCCGTATGTGTTTGGTTAAGGAAGGTGTGCTAAAGGACAAGGTTCTTTTGGCCGCATATACATGGGACACTGGTTATGTGCCAAGCGATATTAACTTCTTGGCCTACGATGAAAAGAACGACACATGGACTCGCGTAGGTGGTTATAATAACAGCGGTAACCGCATTGGTGAAAGCCACTTTGTGGAAGTAGGCGAAAACAAGTTTATCCTTGAAGCCCGTCGCGATGATGGCACATCATCAACTTATCCAGCTCGCCAATGGTGGTATTGTGAAGTTTCGGAAAGCGGAACATTGACAATGAAGAATCAAATGTCGAGCACTGGTGATGACTTTATCCCTGACATGAAGTGCTGCGGTAACATCATACCATATAAATATAACGGAGAGACATATTTGTTGCAGAGTCAGCCACTGAATGTGGTAAGTTATGTAAACACAGCGAGCACCACACGCTCAAATATGTATATTGGATGGACAAAATTTACCAGCACAGAAAAATTGGAATGGCATGCAACAGAAGAGAAGATGCTATCTGATGGTTTTGCAACAGCAGGTTATAGCTGCTTGACAGTGCAAGAGGATGGAACAATCGGCCTATTTATGGAAGCATATCCAAAGGCATATTACTATGTGAATTGTGCAGAAGGTCGTGGCGGCGATGCGTTGCTATCGGCAATCTATCAAAACTTGACTCTTGACTGGTTGACAGACGGAGCAGTTACGTCAGTTCCACAAACCGAATTGGAAGCTCCAGAGGTAAATCCAGGCAACCGTTCATTCCAAATCACTAAGGACACAAACGGCTCGGTGGTGTCAACAGAGTTTGAAGATGACAGAGCAGTGAAGATTACAGTTCCAACATTGCCAACCCAAGCAACAGGCGAAGTGGCATATGGCGTGGAATATCTTGTTAGCAAGACATCGGTAGATGCTAATGGTCAAGCAGGTGCATCAACAACATTGCAAGAAGCAACAATTGTGAGAGCAAGCAGCTGGACAGAAAGTTTGACTGTGCCAGTAGATATTAAGGCATTGTTGGCCGGAAAGGTAAACCGTTTGGACAAGGTGCTTGTAACAGCTCGCGTGGTAACACTTGATGCTAATGGCAACGTGGTGAGAAGAAGTTTGTATTCAGCGAGCACATACACAGCCGTAAATCCAGGCCGAAAGGTGAAACTTGTGGTAAAGATGGCGAATGAAGGAGCACTAATGTCGTCGGAATATTATCCAAGTATGGTTTGCGACGGTATTCAGTTAACAGGTAGCCCAGAAGGCGAAATGATGACCGTAGGCGCAGGCGAACGCCTATATTTGAACGCTCCAGTAAATGCACGCTATAGTTTGATGGGCTTCAGCTTGAATGGCACAACATATGAAAACGACCAACTATCGAGCACAGTTGACCCATGGAATGCATATATCTTGAGCGATAATTCACAGCATCAAGTGGATGTTCCGACAATAGATGAATATGCAGGAGTAACATCGGACGGCATCAATAACATGATTGTAATATATGCATGGTATAAGGCTGAAGGAGGATTGTATCAACGAGTATCTTCTACAATCTTGGTTAATGAAAATGGTGCGGTGAAATGGAACAGTGAAGGCAATGCCGACCTAAATCCAGAAACAATGGGTACAGTGGAATTGGCAAGTCTTCAAATCAACGACCCATCGACAAAAGCAAACACAGTGTCGGAATCGGTAGTGATAAAGAATTCTTACTCACCTTATGCAAGAATAGGAGTAACAGTAGTTCCAGACATCAACACAATGTATAACGATGCATATATTGTGATTTATGATAAGGCTGGAAATGTAGTGGACTATTCAAAGGTGAATGGTATAGGCGTAAAAAATCGTGCAGTGGAAGATGTGTGGTATAGCACCATATCTGACGGAGTTTATATGCCAAGCGTGTACCAAACATGGATGGTAATTGGTTCGAAATTGAATAACACATTGGGCACAACAGTGGCACAAACAGGAGAGGTGGTGACATATGTGGTTAACAATGATGTGGAAGAAGTGACCAAGGCAAATCTTGAAAAGGCTGCAATCTACTATGTGTCGCAACCAATAAGCGCTAATAAGAGTGTGATAACAGGCATAGAAGATGCGAGCGCCGATGAAGATGATGTGGTAGTAACATTGCTCGGTGACGGCCAAGTGAATTTTAAAAACTTCGGCGAAACTGTGGATGTTACAGTGTGCGACATGATGGGCAGAACACACACTTCGTTTGAACTTGAAGATGAAGCAACAATAACATTGCCAAGAGGCGTTTATGTGGCTTTAGGCAAGAAGTTTGTGATAAAGTGATAACGTGTAACTTCATATCAGATAAATGATTGACAAATGGGTTAGCATCGGTAGATGCTAACCCATTAATTTTTTAGGGTTGCGCTGAATGATAGGATATAAAAGTGTAAAAATTTGGGATAACTGATAAATAGTATTTATTTTTGTGAGAATAATACTAAAAAATCAGCATTAATGTCGAAAAAAACAGCCATAGCAAGATTGTTGTCAGACTTTATCAAAGCCGATAATGTAATAGAGCAGGGCGAGATAGAGGAGTTGGATAAACTATCGAAACTGTATCATATAAGCGAGGAGGATAAGCAGCAGGCCGAGAAGATTCATTTTTCGGAAGCCGTAGCCGAGTTGTCGCAGTTGCCCTATGTTCAGCGTCAGGAGATAGTAGATGGCTTGAAACGTATGACGTTGGCCGACGGAAAATGCGTTGCGCAAGAGGCTATGCTGATGATGGCAGTGAAATATTGCTTGGCAGGCGACCGCAATTTGCAGCGTCAAGTGAGTTTGCTTAAAGGAGAGTCGCTTGATGTGGGTTCACAGCGGTTTAAAATGATTTATGTAGAGTCGGACTATGATGAAAATATAAATGCCGACATACAGAGCAATCTTCGAAACATAGAAAACGAACTTAATTTGGTGGGCATGGATTTTATTTATATTCCCAACGTGGCATCAGATTTCAAGAAGATGAATGAAGGCTATCTGAAGAATGTTATAACCTATTTTGTGCCAAACTTGAAGCGAGATCGCCGCGAAAAGATATATGAAAGTTTGTGCACTATCACCACCGAACGCTTTAGCAAAGATTTGCTGTCGCGCAAATTGGGCATCAAAGAGATGACACGCGTGGAGCCGTCGCTGTTGGTGACAATAGGAAATTCGAGCATGCCATATACTATGGAAGACGGTTCGATAGGCCACAAAATCTATACCCAATATATGCGCCTAAGCATAAAAGAGAATGTTTTGGCAACGGTAAACCGATTTGTTGACGACTATAAGGAATATGTAGAAAGTTTGACTACGACCACCAATGTGCCAAATGCCAACCGCATAGCCTATTATGGTTTTCACAAGTCGTTGTTGGACCTCTTGATGTACACCGGAAAGCGACAGGACTGTACGATAGTTATAGATGTGGAATCAGGAGAGGTGCGATTTAGAGAGATAGAAAGCACCATAAATTTAACTCGCAAGTTTAAGGCGATGTATGTAACCATGTTGCAGCAGTCGCTGTGTGGAGCAGACTGCAAGATGCGCGATAATGATGCGTCGCTAAAAGCGTTTAGGAGCATATATTTTGAATTTGGCGCAGAGAATGTGGACGAAGCCACATATTCAGATGACTTAACGGTGGCATTGAGCAAAATAAGGAAAGAGTTGAGCGAGAATCATGCCATGGTTCAAAATATAGAACGCTATATGCCCCGCCGAGGTAATAACAATATCATAGAGGTAGATGTTGATGCCGATATGGTGTGGGTTAAGATAGGCGGCAAAGAGGTTCGTTTGGTTGACACTAAGTGGTGTCATTTTGGAAAGTAATCGTAAATAAGAAAATAAAGCAAAAGCACTGAGGCGGCGTGTAACCTCGGTGCTTTTTTTGTGCAAGGCTGAGTAATTGGCACGGCATTTGTAATAATCAATAATAGAGAGTGTAAAGGAAACCTTGACGGCTAAACGGCTAAAGAATAGAGAGATGAAAATAATAGTTAGTAGATTTGCACCGAAAGGGTATTGCGTGAATTTGTTTAATACGATTTGGACCCGCGATGACAGTTGGATTGACAAATATGTAGTTAATCATGAAAGAATTCACACTGCGCAGCAAAAAGAACTATTGTTTGTGTTTTTCTATTTGGCCTACGGATTGGAATGGCTGTTCAGATATTTGAAGTGTGGCAATAAGTTTAAGGCCTATAGACAAATGTCGTTTGAAATGGAAGCGTATGCAAATAGTTCGAATCTAAACTATCTTGACACTCGCAAGCATTATGCTCAATGGCGAAAGAGTAGCCAACGAAAGGATGCACAGTTGCAACATTGTAGAAAAAATGAGGCATGAAAAGCGGAATTTTGTTGTAATGTTGCACTTTTAAAAATAAGAAACAGATATTACGTAATTTTGTAACAAAGTAATACGAAAAGTTTTTTGGTTAGTTAAATATAGGATTAAATTTAGGAAGAATGATTTTGTTAGTAATATGTGGTATTAGAGAAGTATGAATAAATGTGGAGTATATAGGGATAATTAAGGTTAACACAACAATTAGGGCTACTTTAACGAGATGTTAAGGTAGCCCATTTTTAATTATGAAAAAATGAATTTGCCGTAAAATGATAACTTTCGGTCGTTAGGGATTATACAGGTCGTGATTGAAAAACTCAAGAATTTCGTAGGCTGCTTTAGATGCTTCAGCCGCAGGGCTATCGGGATTAATTTCCATAGCGTGGCAATAGTTAGTGATAGCTTCCTTCCAATTGGAAAGTTTTTGGTAAGCAAGCCCCAGCAGATAATAAGCCTGAGCCTTGTCGTTTCCTTCAAGACGCGTCACCGCCAATTTAAGAGCGCTGATAGCCTCCTCGGTTTTGCAGTCGTGCAAAAGTTGTTCTATGTTTTTTAAGTCGAAAGTCATGCAGCAAAGTTATTAAATAAAGCAAAAGTTTGCAATAGTAGATGCCTATAATAAAATCAACGATCTTGCCAAAGTAAAAGCAAGACCGTTGTTATCACGAATCAAACTGTGTGGTTACACAGAACGATGTTTAGAATTACCTTCAACAAAAATTGCGCTGAACGGACGCGCTGGACAAACGTATTCGCACGCGCCACAACCAATGCATCGTTCAGGGTCGATAACTGGGAATAGTGGAGAACCTTCTTGGTTTTCGTCTTTAGGCATCATTTTGATAGCCCCGTTAGGACAATGACGTTCGCAGTTTCCGCACTTCACGTTGTCGGTGTTGACGATGCAGTTTTCAGGCACCCAAACGGCTTTTCCGATTTGTATAGAAGTTTTTTCGCTGAGTTCAAAAGGACGAATAGCTCCAGTAGGACACACCTCACCACACTTGTTGCACTCAGGACGGCAATAACCGTTTTCATAAGTTAAGATGGGTTGCATTAGGTTGTCGAGGCTCTTAGAAGGGCGAATAATTCCGTTAGGACAAGCCGTTACGCACAATTGGCAAGCTGTGCAGTGTTGAGTCACATTGCGCATGCTGATAGAGCCAGGAGGTGTAATTTGGTTTTTGCGAGCAGGCACTTTCTTTTCGGCAATAGCAGCCAATCCGCCGTCAACAGCATCGATTTGAGCCTTCACGGTAGAACCGATAGCGAAAAGTGAAGCCACGGTCATGAATGCGCGTCGGCTTTCAGGATTGTTGTTATTGGCAGGCTCTTCTGCAGGTTTTAGCGCAGGCTTGTTTAAAGCGCTTCGGAAAGAGATGGCTTTCTGACTGCAGTTTTCGATGCAATCCATGCAAGCAACGCAGCGTGAATAGTCGATTTTGTGGTTTTTCGCGTCGATGCAAGATGCTTTGCACTTTCTCGCACAAAGGGTGCAACCATTACACTTGTTAACATCGATGAACGGACGGAAAATTGCAAAACGAGAAATTAGCCCGAGAAGAGTACCCACAGGGCAAATTGTGTTGCAGTAAGTGCGTCCTCCACGCCATGCCAAGATGAAAATAATGACAAGAGTTGCAGCAGCCACAGCGAGCGAAATGACGCTTTTTTGAATTATGTCGACGCTGTAGAACGCATAACTATTGTATTGTTCGGCAATAGCTGCAAAGTAATTGTTGATGCCCAAGTAAATAGGCGCGAGCAGGTTGGTTGCGATACGTCCAAACGCGCTATATGGAGCAATGAACGATGCGATAGATGTTAGTCCTAAAGCAATAAGTACCACAAACACAACGAGCACGGCATATCGCAAAATGCGCTTTTCCTTAGAGAAACCAAATCGGGTTTGAGCCTTCTTTTTGCGGTTTCGAATCCAAGAAATGATGTCTTGCATTACCCCCATAGGGCAAATAACCGAGCAGTAAATGCGTCCGAACAAAAGAGTTAGCACAACTAACAATGCAATAACCCCAACATTCAAGGCCAAAATAGCTGGCAATAATTGCACCTTAGCCATCCATCCGAAATAGGCGTGTATGGTACCGGTGAAATCAAGAAAACATAGTGTGATGGCAATAAAAAATATTGCGGCGAATACTATTCTTAATTTTCGTAACATGAGACTTAATGGGGTGTTATTCGTTAGGGTTTTGTTTTAATTTCTCAACGTATTCATCGATTTTACGCATTTCACGAGGGATGTTGATTTTCTGCGGACATTTAGGCAAGCAGAGGTCGCAACCCACGCAATGGTTTGCTTGACGAAGTTTAGGCACAGCGCGGTCATATCCAATTAGGAAAGCCCTACGATTCGCTTTATAGTCGTCGGCTTGCGGACTGTCGGCGAAAGTCCCTTCTTTCACGCACTTGTTGTAGTGAGCGAATATGGCCGGAATGTTGAGCCCGTAAGGACAAGGCATGCAATATTGGCAATTAGTGCAACCGATTTCGGGGAATTCGACAATAATGTTTGCCGAACGGTCGAGCATGGCTAATTCTTCCTCGCTAAGAGGTTCGCAAGGCGAGTAAGTGCAAATGTTTTCTTGAAGATGCTCCATGTAAGTCATGCCGCTAAGCACAGTGAGCACACCAGGGAAGTGTCCGCAGAAACGGAAGGCCCAATAAGCAGGCGACACAGCAGGGTTGATGCGTTGGAACATGGCCAGCACTTTGTGGTTAACCTTAGCAAGGCCACCGCCGAGCAATGGCTCCATAATGACTACAGGGATGTTGTGTTTAGCCAATTCGTTATAAAGATATTCGGCATCAACATCGCGCGCGTGATGCCAATCTTTGTAGTTCATCTGGATTTGCACAAAGTCGAACTTCACAGGTTGCTCGTTAAGCATATAGTCGAAGAATTCCTTTTCGCCGTGGAACGACCAACCTAAATATTTGATACGGCCGGCTTCTTTTTCTTTCAAAAGGAAGTCGAGCACGCCGTTTTTAATGTATCGTTGTTCGTAATTGTTCTTGTTGCCTATGGAATGCAGCAAATAATAGTCGATGTAGTCGACTTGTAATTCTTTGAAAGAATTTTTATACATAGCCACACTTCCTTCAAAAGATTGAGTTTCGGCAGCGAAGTTCGAAAGTTTGGTAGCAACAATGAAATCTTCGCGTTTGTGACGGCTAAGTGCAATGCCCAAAGCGCTTTCAGAGAACCCCTTGCAATAACGAGGAGATGTGTCGAAGTAGTTAACGCCATGTTCTAAAGCATAGTCCACCAATCGGTTGATTTCTTCTTGGTCGAGGTGGCTTTTACCTTCCACTTGCTCGTTTTTGTCGATTTCGGGCAAACGCATCATTCCATAGCCGAGCAACGACACTTTGGTTTTGCCGTCAGGCATAGTTCGGTAAGTCATTTTGTCGGTAGGAACAGTTGTGTTTTGTGGAGAAGTAGCCGTCTTTTCGGAGTCGGATTTACATCCAGTGAGTGCAACAGTTGCAGCGGCTGTGCTTGTGCCAACCAACTTTAGGAACTGTCGACGGTTTACTGATTTGTTGTGGCTCATATATATTATGGTATAAAAATATTTATATACAAATGGTTAAGAGAAGTCTTACAAAGATATTAAAAAAATGTAATACAAGAAAAATTGAGGTAAAAACCTGAAGTCAGCACGCGTTATATGTGCATCAAGTCGCGATAGAGGTCGAATGCTTCTTTCATGGTTTGCGGATTAACAACGCAGTCGATTCTTATATCGCCAGGCGCACCAAGCAGAGTGCAGTTGATTTCGCCGTGTTGGCTCTTTTTGTCGTTTCGCATCAGTTCAATCAACTTGTCGTAATCGTTGCAAGTGAAGAAGAACGCATTGTAGTTATAAAGCACATAGTCGGCAATACGATGCACAAGTTTGGAATTAAAACCACAGGAGAAGTGCGAAAGAATGGCGTCGATAACGAGCCCCCAAGCCACAGCATATCCGTGCGGCACAGGTTTGCCTTGGCTGATAGCAAAGCTTTCGAAAGCGTGTGCTGCAGTGTGTCCCAAATTGAGCGCTCGTCTTAATCCGTGTTCGTGAGGGTCTTTACGCACGACGTCGGCTTTAATCTCAACCGACTCTTGCAAGAGAGATAGCAAACGGTCGGCGTCAAGAGAATTGATGTCGAAATTGATTAATGCCTCAAAAGATTCTTCGCCTTTTAATAATCCGTGTTTTAACATTTCGGCATAGCCCGATTTGATTTCTTCATTTGGAAGGGTAGAGAGGAACGATGTGGAAATAATCACGTCGGACGCTTCGTTAAACACACCAATTTCGTTTTTCAGGCCGCGGAAGTTGATGCCCGTTTTTCCGCCGATGGCTGCATCAACAGCGCTCAGCAGAGTAGTAGGAATGTTAATGAAGGGGATTCCTCGTTTGAAAGTGCTTGCGGCAAAACCACCGAGGTCGGTAACCACGCCGCCGCCCAAATTGATTACGATGGAGTGTCGAGTGCCACCGTTGTTGCCTATTTGAGTCCACACCGAAGCCAGAGAATCAAGATTTTTGTTGATGTCGCCAGGTTCGATGTTAACGTTTACGGCTTGTGCAATGTATGGATTGTGGGCAAGTAGTGGCAGCACCAGTTTTTGGGTGTTTGTGTCGGTGATTACAAATACCTTGTTAAACTGCTTTTTGTTGAGGATGCGGCTAATTGCGTCACTCACATTATTGGTGAACAGAATGTTTTGATGTTCCATATAAAAAGCATTATTCGATGGTTATGCACTTAAATTCGTTGATTAAAGTAGGCAGATATTCGGCAAATTCTTGCATAGACCCGAAAACCAAATCTGCACCGTTTTCAATTAGTCGTTGACGAGGAATAGGCCCTGTGGTAATGGCTATAGTGAACGCACCGCTGTCGTGGCCGGCTTTTACGCCGAGAGGCGCGTTTTCAATCACAATGCATTGTCCGGGAGCGGCCGAAACTCTTTTTTGAGCCATTAAGTAAGGTTCGGGATTAGGCTTTCCGTGCTTCACGTCGGCTGCCGAGATTCTCAAATTAGGTTCAAATAATTCGGCATATTCCACGTCGAGGCGTTTCAGCATATCCACTTGTCCGCTACCGGTGACCAGCACTCGCTCTATGTTGTTGCTCTTAAGACATGATAGCATGTCGTGAGCGCCGGGCATCATTTCCACACGGCCCGAATTACGGAAATTTTCAGCCTTAATCTTGTAGAGTTCTTTGGCTTCTTCGGGAGTTACCTCTTTTTGGAATTGACGCTGAAAGAGTAGGCGAATAGTGGCAGCGCCGGTCATGCCTTCGTAAAGATAGAACTCTTCGCGAGTGGCCTCAATGCCAAGCGAGTCGGCAAATTGCTTCCATGCCAGAGTGTGGTTTTTCATCGAGTCATACAACACACCGTCCATGTCGATAAGTGCGGCGCGCAGGTTGAATCGATTATAGTGGTTTTGCTCTAAATAATTTCTGATGGCTTGTTCTGAGTGTGTCATTATCGTGTTGTGATATGGAAACATCCTTGTTTGACTTCAAATTTCACATAACAATTTCCGTTTTTGCGTTCATCGTAAAGAATTTCGCCGAGAATGTTTTTCAAGTCCTCTTGTGCGATGTCGCAAGGAATGGAATCCATGCAAATAAATCGTGAATAACTAATGTCGAAAGTGGTGCCGAAACAGTGTGCCGACGTTTCTGAAGCATTTATGTTACGTTGGCGAAGTTTGCTCACCGAGCCATTGGTGCGAAGCACGCTTGTAACCTTAATTCGATATTCTCGATTGCCGCGGGCTCTGATGGTGTCGGCAAAACGCTTGCCAATGTTGTCGAGCAGTTTTGCTGCGCGAGGCACCAAAAAAGGCAAAGAATGAGATAGATGCTCAATTGTGTAGTTGTCGCAAGTGGTAATGCGCTGAATAGGTTTTTTCAGATTGTAGGCATCTCTAAGGTTTGATATGGGGCTTATGCCGTGAGTTTTTGCCGCTTCGAGATGAAGGTCGTTCACGTCGTTGAAAAGTTGTCGTAAAGGAGTGGGAACGATGTATACCGGCAAGCGGTTGTTATAGGTTGCTTGGGGTGTCAGTGCGGTGTCGGTTTCGGCAGCCGAATCGTTGCTGCTGCCGCAACTCAGCGCCCCGAGTGCCATTATTGACAGTAATATATATATTAGTGGTTTCATTTGCGATTTCTGTGATATTGTGAATCAATAATACAAAGATAAAAAAAGAAGACAAACTATAAAAGTTTTGCTGCGATAAGGCAAGTTAAATCTATAAGGATGAATAGATTTGTGAATAACTATTGCACTCTCAATTTATTAAACAAGCATCGCGGAGGCTTGGAGCAATAGAAAGACGTATATTCGCCAAATGTGGTGGATTAAGTGTTGAAAAAAGTGTAATTTTGCAGGTTGAAAATTAGAATGTAAATACACATGTGGATATTATTAGCAATATTATCGGCCGTAGGATTAGGCGTATACGACATATTTAAAAAACTATCGTTGTCGAACAATAATGTGCTCACGGTGTTGTTTTTTAACACACTGTTTGGGGCATTGTTGATGTTGCCTGAGGTGGTGATGACCGTAGTTGATGGCAGTGTGGGTTTTGCTGGCGATGTCGTGGGCCATGCGCACATTTTCGTGAAATCGCTCATAGTGTTGTCGTCGTGGATAATGGGATATTTTGCAATAAAGCATCTTCCGTTAACCATAACAGGCCCGATAAATGCCACCCGTCCGGTGTTGGTGTTGCTTGGTGCGTTGCTGTTATTTGGGGAGAAACTCAATGCCCTTCAGTGGATGGGTATAACATTGGGATTCTGCTCATTGTTTTTCATAAGCCGATTGGGCGCAAAGGAGGGTTTTTCGTTAAAAAGCAGCAAGTGGCTTTGGCTCATTTTGGGCGCAACACTCATGGGAGCAGTGAGCGGATTGTATGATAAATATTTGTTGCAACGCTATGAGCCCTTGCAGGTGCAGGCATGGTATTCGCTTTATCAGTGCGTAATAATGGGTACGGTGATATTTATCATAAAACGCAGTGCCAACGACCAAACGCCATTCCAATGGAGGTGGACCATACCGTGCATAGCAATTTTCCTCACAGCGGCCGACTTGGCATATTTTTATTCGTTATCGCTCGATGGCTCCATGATATCGGTGGTGTCGATGATTAGGCGCGGCAGTGTGCTGGTGTCGTTTTTATATGGTGTAACGGCATTGAGGGAGAAGAATGTGAAAATGAAACTTGTGGACCTCTCGATATTGCTGCTGGGCTTAATCTGTTTGGTTTTAGGAAGCAAGTGATTTAAATTTGACGTAAGGTTGGATTATATGCATAGTATTTTGTAATTTTGTGGACCAAACCAAACAAAAATCAACTATGACACTAAAACCAAACACGCCAGTGGGATTATGCAGCGACCATGCTGGCTATGCAACAAAGATGGCTGTAATCGAATATCTAAAGCAAGAAGGAATTGCATATAAAGACTTTGGCACATATAGCGAAGACAGTTGCGATTATCCTGATTTTGCGCATCCATGTGCTGAAGCCGTAGAAAGTGGCGAATGCTATCCAGGTATTGGCATTTGTGGCAGTGGTGAGGGTATTAACATGACACTAAACAAACATCAAGGCATTCGTTCGGCATTGTGCTGGTTGCCAGAGATTGCAAGTTTGGCGCGTCAACACAACGATGCAAATGTGTTGGTTATGCCAGGCCGCTTCGTGAGCAATGAAGAAGCGTTAGAAATTCTAAAGGCATTCTTGAACACCGATTATGAAGGTGGTCGCCATCAACGTCGCATCGATAAGATTCCTGTGAAATAAAGAAATCAGTAAATGTGATAATAAAAAGCGAAGGTTTTTTCATGATGAAAACCTTCGCTTTGTTTGTTTGGAGTGTATTAAAAAAACTGTTATGTCAGAAGTTGATGGTTATTGCCACATTCTCTAATTGGCATTTAAAAGGTGGGCGAGTTTTTGCCACGGTTATAGTTCCACCCTTGATTTTATCGCCAAAATTAGACTTTAGTGACTTGATTATTCTTCCGGCCACATGCTCAAGAAGGTTCGACGGGATGTCCATTTCATGTTTCACGCAATTGTAAATTTCGGCATAGTTGATGGTGTCGTTGAGGTTGTCGGATTCTACGGCCTTCACAATGTCGCAATCAATGGTTAAGTTTACCTCAAATGTGTTGCCCACTTTACGTTCTTGATCAGCCACACCGTGGTAGGCAAAGAACTGCATTTTGTTGAGTGAAATAGATGTGGTCATGTGTGGAGTGTGTTATTACTTGTTGTTTTTGTCGTCTTTGTTTTCTTCCTCGGCATAAATCCAAGTGTAAGCACCCATGTCAACAGCACCGTCGCGCAATCGGTAGTTGCCGTAACGGTCAACTAAAGCGCTTTGAGGGCAAAGGTCGGCACTGCCTAAAGCAATTGCATCGCTTTCGTTTTTCAGGCGGTAGTCGAAAATGTAGTTCTCGCGGTCCATGTAGAATTTGGCGTCAGCATCCCATCGGCAATTAATGAAATTGTCGTCGTCAGAACCCTTTGACCGCAACATGGTGTTACGGATGTATACCTCGTGGCCAGTGAAGTCGCCAATGTTTATGTCGCTCACAATGCCGGTTATGATGCTGTTGTCAATGAACGTAACGGGGTGAATAGGGTTGTTTTCTTCGTCTTCTAAGTTGAAGTGAATCACCGAGTTGCCGGTTATGCCAAATATGTAGTAGTTGGCTATGGTGCAATGCGAAAAGTGGCACTTGCCTCCAGTTATGGCAAGCACATTTTCGCCAGCATTGCTCAATTCGCAGCCTTCGGCATCCACCCAGGCATTGTTGATTGTTAGCACATTATTGGCCGAATTGTGAAGCACGGAGTTAAATATGTGAAGTGCTTGAGTGTCGGCGTTATTGGCGTTAACTATCACGCCGTTGGTTGACCCACGCATCAGCACATAGTTTAATTGGTTGCCCATGCTGGTTTCCGAAAATTCAATTCCACCCCATTGTCCGGCCATGATATCGTAGTTGGCCCCATCAAAAAGATAGTCGGTTCGGTCGCCACGCAGGTGAATAGGGTTTTGTTGAGTTCCGTTGGCAATGATAGTTCCGTCGATTTTCATTGCAGCCTTGTCGTGGAAGTATAGAGTAGTGCCGGCATCGATTGTGAGAGTTGCGCCTTCGGCAACATGAAGTGTGTCGAATATCACATACGGCCTGTCGGCAGTCATTCGGTAATCGGCTTCGTATTCAGGGCGAGTAAGGCGAGTCACATCTTGGCCCCAAGCAGTTAGCACCACCGATTGAGTTACCCCATTAGTTACAAATTTAATGCGGTCTTTAATCTCTAATGGCGCGTTTTGATTGGTGGCGTTGATTAAACTTTCAACAAACACATAAATGCTGTCTCCGCCACGAATTTCAACGTTGTTGAATTCGTTGCCTTTCATGCCGTCGACATTCATGAAAAAGCGAGCATTTTCGTTGCCTTCAAACGAAATCGACGATATGTTTATCATCTGTTTGTGTCGGTTGTAGATTATAAATTGCTTGGTAGGTGAACCTAATTCGGTAAACATGGTGTCGAACGACAATGTATCGCACGAGAATTCAAGCAGGTGATTGCTCGAGGTGGTGAAATTGTCTTCGATGCAACTTGTGGTGCAAAGCGCACAGCAAGCGATTAGTGAGAATAATATGTGTTTAATCTTTGTCATATCGTATAATTAACGCAAATCCTATCGTAAATATTGTAAAAAAAAGCGCAAATCTTGTGTTAAGAATAATAGAGGATTTTAATGGGATACTTGAACAGAATCATAATAGAAAATCGGCAGAAATTTCTTACATTTGCAAAAGGTATACAATAACAAAACATAAAAGACACAAAGGCAGATGAAGTATTTTATAATAGCAGGCGAGGCGTCGGGCGACATACACGGGTCGGAATTGATACGTTCGATACGTTCACGCGACCCGGAAGCAGAGATACGCTTTTTTGGAGGCGACAAAATGGCTGAAGCGTCGGGCGTGGAGCCCATTGTGCATTATAAAAATATGGCCTACATGGGATTTGTGGAGGTAGCAAAGCATTTGGGCACGATATTGGGCTTTATGAAGATAGCCAAATCTACTATCGATGAATTTGCTCCCGATGCCTTGGTGTTGATAGATTATCCGTCATTTAACCTTCGTGTTGCCAAATATGCTCATAAGCATGGGGTTAAGGCTTTCTATTTCATTTCGCCAAAAGTGTGGGCGTGGAAGGAATACAGGGTGAAGCAGATTAAGAAATATATCACGGCGATGTATTCCATACTGCCTTTTGAAACTGAATTTTATGCGCGACACAAATATTCGGTGGAGTATGTAGGTAACCCCACGGTTAACGAGATTGCCGATGCACGAGGCGGGTTTGATGATGCTGAGATGTTTAAGTGGCATAATGGCCTTGATGGACGTCCTATTATAGCCTTAGTGCCAGGAAGCCGAGTTAAAGAGATTACCAGTAACTTGCCGATAATGATAGCCGCAGCAAAGAAATACGACGATTATCAGATGGTGATAGCCGGCGCTCCGGGCATTGATGCTAAACTTTATGAAATGGTGCAGAAGGAGGCCGGAATGAAAAGGAAAATCACAGTGCTCTATGGCAAGTCGTTTGAACTTGTGAGTCATGCATGTGCGGCATTGGTAACGTCGGGCACAGCAACATTAGAAACCGCAGTGTTGGGCACTCCGCAGGTGGTGTGCTATAGAGATAACGGGAGCAAGTGGTTGCTTCGCTTATATCCGTGGGTGTTAAAGGTGAAATATGTGTCGCTGCCTAATCTGATTGTCAATAAGATGATTATTCCGGAATTGCTGTTTAGCGACTGCTCGGTGGAAAATGTGTGTCATCATTTAGAACAAGTGCTCCCCGATGGAGGTGGGCGTGCCGAAATGTTTGCCGGATATGATGAAATGGCTGCTCTACTGGGCGATAAGCGATGCACCGATAACGCAGCCGAAAAGTTAATTGCAGAACTGAAAAAATAGAAAAAACATATCATGATGAACATACCAAACGACACATCGAAAGATAAGATAAAAGTGCTATTTGTTTGCCTGGGAAACATTTGCCGTTCGCCGGCTGCACAGGGCGTGATGCAGGCCATGATAGACTCTCGCGGATTGGAACATATGTTTTTGCTCGATTCGGCCGGCACATATGGCGGCCATGCTGGCGATTTGCCCGACAGCCGAATGCGTAAGCACGCAGCGAAGCGCGGCTACAATCTGACACATCGCTCTCGCCGAGTTACAGGTGAAGATTTCCAGACCTTCGACGTGATAGTGGCAATGGATGAAAGCAACCGAAGAAATTTGCGACAAATGGCAGCCAGTGTTGAAGAAGAGCGAAAGATAGTGATGATGGGTAAGTTTGTGCGTAAATATCCAAACTACGACTATGTGCCCGACCCCTATTATGAAGGTTCGGAGGGATTTAAACTGGTGCTTGACTTGCTTGAAGATGCATGCGATGCATTGTTGGAGCAATTGTTGAACAATGAAGTGTTTTGAATAAATAAAAATAATACCATAAAAAATAGAAATAAAACGATGAAACGAGTAGCAGCAGTAGACATTTTTAGGGCTATCACAATGTTGTTGATGCTTTTTGTGAATGATTTTGCGGGAATGAAAGACATACCGCACTGGATGCATCATGCCGAAATGTCGGAAGATATGTTGGGATTTTCTGATTTAATATTTCCTGCATTTTTGTTTTGTATGGGTATGTCGGTGCCTTTGGCATTGCAAAGCAGAGAGCGCAAGGGCGACTCTTGGATGGACAGGGTGATATATGTGTTGCAACGTTCGTTCGCTCTAATTGTAATGGGGCTGTTCTTGCTTAATAGTGGGGGTGTGAGCGGCGGCTTGGCGCACCATTGGATAGTGCTATTGGTGGTGTCGGCGTTCTTCTTGGTTTGGGGCGTATATCCAAAATGTGAAGGCAGCAAAAAATTGGTTGTGTCGGCCATGAAATGGCTCGGTGTGGTAATTTTGCTCGGTGTGCTGTTATACAAAGATGCCAACGGAAGTCCGTTTAAGGTTAGTTGGTGGGGCATTCTTGGCCTAATCGGTTGGACTTATGCAGTTTGCGCATTTATATATTTGTTTGCAAAAGGTAAGTTTAAATATTGTGTAGCAGCATGGGTGGCTACAATATTGCTTTGTGTTTTAAATAATTCGTCGGTGTTCCCTGAAGGTTATAGCAGCCGCGTGCTACTTCTTCCGTTTATTCCAGGCGGCTGGACTCATCACGCATTAGGCATGTCGGGCTTGATGTGCACATTGCTGATGCAACGTTATGCCAACACCGAGAAGCCACAAAAGTTTATCGCCATGTTGTGCTCGTTAGGCGCAGTGATGTTAGTGTTTGCGCTTGTGTCGCATAACTATTGGATAATATCAAAGATTTTTGCCACTCCATCGTGGTTGTTCTATTGCTTGGCATTGTTCTTCCCAATGTTGGCATTGGTTTATTGGTTGACCGATGTGAAAGGCAAGGCCAATTGGTTTAATTTGATAAAGCCGGCAGGTGAAGCAACGTTGACTTGCTACATATTGCCATATATTTGGTATGCAGTGCAGCAGATGCTCGAATTGTCGTGGCCATCGGTGCTATGTGCAGGAGTGCCAGGGTTGATAAAGGCATTTGTGTATGCAATAGTGATAGTGCTAATAGGCGGATTGCTGGTTATGGCAAAAATTAAATTGAAAGTATAATAAACTGAGATAAATTGTGAAAGGCGAGCGGCAATATGCCGCATGCTAAAAGAAATGTCATAAATCGAAAAAAATATTATGTCACTAAAGAGATTACAAGCAAGTGTTGCTGCCGCTACGGTAGTGCTGTGTGCAGTGGCACAAAGCAGTCCGGTGAGTGTGAAATGGCAAATGGTGGAAAATTACGGCCGCGAATATCTTGCAAATTTCACATTTAAGAACATTAGCGATAAGGAATTGGGCGCTAATTGGGCTGTATACTATAACAAGTTTTCTAATTCTGTGAAGATGTCGCAAGGGCAAGTGATGGATATTACTCCCATTGTGAACAATAATTACTGTCGCCTGAAGCCTAATGCTAACTATAAGCCAATGGCGCCGGGTGAGGAAATTACTGTGGGCGTGATTTGTAGCGGTTCGTTCCGAAACATTAGCGACCGTCCGGATGGTGCCCATTTTGTGTATGACGGAAGCAAAGATGCGTTGCCTATTGAGATTGAAATTGCCGAAGTGGGTGGTGCAAAGCAATCGTCGCTTTATGCATTGGCAAACTATCCAAATGGGGAATATATGTATGCCGAAAATAGCATATCAAATCCCGAAGGTGTGAAATATGAGGGTGGAGCATACGATATTTTCCCTACACCAAAACAGGTGAAGCTGAGCGGCAAAAGCATTGCTGTGCCAACAGAGATAAAGGTTGAGGTAAAGCCTCAATACATGAATTCGGTGTTGGGATATCTTGAGCAACGATTGGAAAAGGTGGGCATAAAGACCTCGGCCAACGCAAAGATGAAACTGCTTATTGAAATGAGACCAAGCATTAGCACCAACGCAGAATATTATACGCTGAAGGTATCGCAAAAGTCGATAGAGATTGTGGGCCAGTCGCGAGAAGGTGTGCTTAATGGCATAAAAACACTTGCTGCCGTGCTTGAACGCGTGAATGACGGAAAATTGCCTTGTGCAGAAGTGGTAGATTATCCTGATTTCAAGTATCGTGGAATGATGCTCGACATTGCTCGCAACTTCACTCCATATGAGTCGTTGCTCGATTTTATCGACCGCTTGGCGGCATATAAGATTAATCGCTTCCAGTTTCACTTCAATGATGATGAGGCTTGGAGATTAGAGATTCCGGGCGTGCCTGAACTTACAGAGGTGGGCTCACGCAAGGGTTTCACATTAAATGATTATGAGGCCGGCCACTTGATGCAAACTTACGGCGGCTCGGGAAATCCTAACGACGGAAAGGCTCCTGCAAACGGATATATTACTCGCAGCCAGTTTGTTGAAATGCTGAAATATGCACATGAACGAGGTGTGAAGGTGATACCCGAAATTGAAACACCAGGTCATGCTCGTGCCATGATTGTTTCGATGCGTCATCGCTACAATAAATATATCGACACTAACCCAGAGGAGGCAAACCGTTACCGCAATTATGACCTAACCGATACTACTCGATTTAAATCAGTTCAGGGATTTCATGACAATGTGCTAAACGTGGCCGAGCCAGGCACATATGCGTTATTGAAGAAAATTGTTAGAGAAATGCAGAAGATGTATTCTGATGCAGGGTTAAAACTTGATGTTTTGCACTTGGGTGGCGACGAGGTGGCAAAGGGCTGCTGGGCACATTCAAAGAAGATTAAGCGACTAATGAATGAAAGCCATTTGACAACCGAACGCGATGTGGCTGAATATTATTTTAAGCGCATAACAGGCTGGTTGCATTCACAAGGCATTAAGGCCGAAGGTTGGCAAGAAGTATCCACAGGCCACAGCGAAGAATATAACAAGGATGTCATTCCGTGCCTTGCAGGGGTGAATGTTTGGAGCACAGTAGGACGCAAGGACACAATTGCTTACGACCTTGCAAACAATGGTGTGCCTGTGATTTTGTCGAATGTGAACAATTTGTATTTAGATATGACATATCGTCCGCACGAGCATGAAAATGGCTTAACTTGGGGCGGTTGTGTGGATGAAATATTGAGTTGGGAAACCTTGCCATATAACATTTATCGCTCGGCCCAAATAGAACTTGATGGCTCAAGGAAGAATCTTGAGACTGCTGCAAACGGAAAGCCGGTGCTGAAGCATCCCGAAAACATAATAGGCATGCAGGCGCAATTGTGGGCCGAAACAATACGCAGTTACTCAATGGTGCAAAATTATGTGTTCCCAAAGATTTTCGGTCTTGTGGAACGCGCATGGAATGCCCGTCCTGAATGGGGAGAAGGTTCAATCGACCGCGAAAAGTATGAAAAAGCCCGTGCTCAATATAATTTGAAGATTGGTGTGCGCGAATTGCCATATTTGCAAAAAACGGGTGCCGATTTCCATATAGCACAACCGGGTGCAGTGGTTGAAAACGGAATGCTAAAGGTGAATGCACCATATCCGGGCATGACGATACGCTACACCACCGACGGCACGATGCCGAACGAAAACTCGGCAGAGTGGACCGAGCCTGTAGCCGTAGGCAACGCCAAACTGATTAGAGTGAAGGCTTATTATTTGGGTAAGGAAAGTGTGGCTACTCGATTAGAATTGAAATAAATTAGCACTTGTAGAAATTGGCGAGACCCATTGTGTGTCTTGCGCAATAAAAATGAGCCCCAAAGTTTGAACAAAAAACTTTGGGGCTCACTTCATTAGAATTGTTGGCTTTTGTAATATTAATGCTTTCAGGCCTTAAATGGAGAGAGTCTGAAAGTTTTGTTAACGGCTTGAGGTATTTCGTTGAGGTAGTGTGACACGTATATAAGAGTCACTTCGGGCGAAGAAGCAATGTTGTTGATAATGCATTTCAACCATTGCTTACGAGCCTCGTCAAGCCCGTGCAGAGGTTCGTCGAGAATCAAAATTGAGGCTTTCTTTATAAGAGTTTTCGCAATAAGCACCATTCGCTGTTCGCCACTCGAGAGAGTGTTAAACCTGCGTTCGGCGAGGTGATTAATGGCCAGCGATTGCATTATCTGCAATGCGGTTGTGCGCTGCTCAGCGGAAGCCTTAACATAGAGCCCCTTCATGTCGTGCAATCCGCTGGCTACCACTTCAGTAACATCTTTGTTGCTATTGAAATAGAGGTGCATTTCGGGCGAAATGTAACTGATGTGCCGTTTAATGTCCCATATGCTTTCGCCAGAACCACGTTGACGGTCAAAAATGGTGATGTTGTTGCAATAACCTTGAGGGTTGTCGCAGCACACTAAACTCAAGAGAGTGGATTTTCCCGACCCATTTTCTCCGAGCAGTGCCCATTTCTCGCCACGGCACACCTCCCAATTCACATTGTGCAGAATGGTGTTTTCGCCATACATTACGTTGCAATCGGTGAGAGAAAATGCTGTTTTGAAGTGCGGCATTTCAGAAACGTTCCATTGTGGCAATGGCGAGTGAGAGAGCGATGTGAAAAGTTTGGCTGTTTGTTGCAGCACGAAATTATGGTTATCGGATGTAACCGCTATTGTTTCTCCAATTTCCATACATTTCATAGGGATAACAAAATTAGTGAAATGAGGAATTTCGGCAGAGTTGCAAAGCAGCATCACAATAGTTGTGCCGTTGTCAATTATTTGCTGAAGAAGTTCGTTTAACAAGTTTCGGCTTTCGGCGTCAAGCCCGATGTAAGGGTTGTCGATGATGAGAATGTCGGGGCTTGTTGTGAGAATGTTTATAATCAGGAATTTTCGCAGTTCTCCGCTTGAAAGGTAGTTAATGCGTTTGTTTATGATGTTGTCGACATTAAGTTTTTGGCAAAGCGAGTGCCAAACTTGAGGGTCTATCTTGCCATCAATTAACTGTCCGACTGTAGGGATTTCGTCGTTCATCATCGACTCGAACCGCTGCTGGTAGTATGCGCCTGAAAATCCAGTTAGAGAGTGAATGTCGGAAAACTCCACATATTCAATGCTAAGCGATTGCTTGTCGCCGATAATGACATTTGTGGTGAAATTCCATCCATTAGTGATTATTTTTCCTAATGTTGATTTTCCGCATCCGTTTTCGCCAATCACAGCATACATTTTGGCACGCGAAATGCTAAACCCGAAAGGGTTTTTCAAAGTGAGACCACCGATGTACTTCAATTCGGGGCTAACGGCTTGGAGCAATGTGTTGTGATTGTTGTTCATAAATTATAGCGCGCAAATGAAGTGCAAAGTTACAAAATATTGTGTCAGGAAGGAGTTTTAAATGCCATTAAATAAGGTGAAAGGAGTGGGAAAAATGACTATCGTGATGAGATAAAAGCAAATGTTGTAGCCAATTGGGAAAAAATGGCAAAAAAATGTTGTTAATGTTGAAGAAGGGGGATGAATAGAGCAAAATATTTATTAATTTTGTTTTTGGAATAGTTAACTATAAAATACGTATAAGTGATGAGGTCGGATAGTGTAGTAATAATCCCTACATATAACGAAAAAGAGAATATAAGCAACATTATCAAGGCGGTATTGAGTTTGGAGCACGACTTCGATATTTTGGTAATCGATGACAATTCTCCCGATGGTACTGCTGCAATAGTTGAAAACCGTATAACTGAGATTCCGGGACGCATAAATATCGTAAAGCGTTCGGGTAAACTCGGCTTAGGAACGGCTTATATAGCAGGGTTTAAGTGGGCTTTAGAGCATGGTTATGAGTATGTTATAGAGATGGATGCCGACTTCTCACACCGTCCTGAAGATTTGGTTCCGCTCTATAAGGCATGTGCCGAAGGTGGTGCAGACCTATCTGTTGGCTCACGTTACATTACCGGAGTTAATGTTGTTAATTGGCCCATGGGCAGAGTGCTCATGTCGTATTATGCATCGGCCTATGTGAGAATAGTGACAGGCATGCCAGTTCGTGACACTACTGCTGGATTTGTGTGCTATAATCGCCGCGTGCTTAAGGCTATTGACCTCGATGCAGTGGAATTTAAGGGCTACGCGTTCCAAATTGAAATGAAATTCACTGCTTACAAACTGGGCTTCAAGATAAAGGAAGTGCCAATTATTTTCGTGAATAGAGTGCTTGGGTCGAGCAAGATGGACACAAGTATTTTTGGCGAAGCGTTTTTTGGCGTAATAAAGTTGAAACTACGAAGCATCTTCAACAAATTTAAAAGGATAGATAATTAAATAACATATAGGGCCGTCTTTATTTTTAAAGATGCCCTTTTTGTTGTAAACAACATATAAAGTTATGATGACACTGTTATATAACGGGATAATAGTAAACGAGGGCCGCGCCTACGAGGGATATGTGGTTATCGATGGAGAATTGATATCGCAAGTAGGAGAAGGAGCACCAAGCGAGGCTTTGAAGAACGACTGCCACGAACTGGTGGATGTGTCGGGCAATTACATTTTGCCGGGAGTAATCGACGACCAGGTGCATATGCGTGACCCGGGGCTTACACATAAGGCCGATTTGCAGACCGAGTCGGCTGCTGCTGTTGCCGGTGGTGTAACTTCGTTTATGGATATGCCTAACACTAATCCTCAAACCATAACTATTGAGGCTCTTGAGGCAAAATACCAACGCGCTGCCGAGGTGTCGCATGCTAATTATAGTTTCTATATAGGAGCAACAAACGAAAACCTTGATGTGGTGAAGCACGTAGACTTTAAAAAAGTGTGTGGCGTGAAAGCGTTTTTAGGGGCTTCAACAGGAAACATGCTCGTTGATAATAAAAACACGTTGGAACGAATGTTTAGCGAGGTTGATTCAATAATTGCTATCCATTCAGAAGATGAAGCAATAATAAAGGCCAATAAGGAGCGCCTGATTGGGCAATATGGAGAAAACTTGCCAGTGGAATTGCATCCTATGCTCAGAAGTGCAGAAGCATGCTATGAGTGTACGGCGCGCGCTGTGGAAATGGCAGAAAAATGCGGTACTCGCTTGCATGTGTTGCACTTGTCGACTGCTCGCGAACTACCGCTTTTTGAAATCAAACCGATAGCAGAGAAAAAGATTACGGCAGAGGTTTGTGTGCATCATATGTGGTTTGATGATTCGGCCTATAAGACATTAGGCGCACGCATAAAGTGCAATCCGGCGGTGAAAACTATCGACGACCGTAATGCTTTGCGACAGGGGTTGATAGATGGCAGAATCGATGTGGTGGCTACCGACCACGCACCACACCTGATGAGCGAAAAGCAAGGTGGATGTCTTGTGGCCGCTTCGGGTATGCCTTTGGTGCAATATTCGTTGGTGGTGATGCTTGAAATGGCAAAAAATGGAGTGTTCACAATCAATCAGGTGGTTGACAAGATGTGTCATGCTCCGGCCGACCTTTATCGCATAGATAAGCGCGGGTATCTTCGCAAAGGCTATTATGCCGACATTGCTGTTGTGAGCAGCGATGCCGTGGGACATGAGGTGACAGATGCCGATGTGCTTTCGAAGTGCGCATGGACTCCGTTTGCAGGTGCTACGTTGCATCATAAAGTGCGCTACACATATGTTAATGGCAACTTGGCCTATGCAAATGGTATAGTTTTAGACAGTGTGAAGGGTCAGAGACTGATGTTCAATAATTAAAAAACAATAAAAACGTTGCCAAAAGTTGGCACTATGAGAAAACATGAATTTAGACGTAAAGAGAAATTTAGACTTATTAAATTCGGATTTAAAGCGAGGGCTTAATGCCGAGCAGGTGGAGCGTTCGCGAACTTTATATGGCAGAAACGTTTTAACGCCTCCCAAAAAGGAATCGTTGTGGAAACTTCTTATCGAGAAGTTTAACGACCCTCTAATTAAGGTTTTGCTTGTAGCGTTGGCCTTATCGTTTGGCGTAGCCATTTATGAAATATCGCAGGGTTACGGATTGAAAACCCTTCTTGAACCAGTGGGAATCTTGTCGGCAGTGTTGCTTGCAACGGTTGTGGGATTTCTTGTTGAGGTTAATGCAAACAAGAAGTTTGAATTGCTGAATAAGGTTGATGACGATGTGGCGGTGAAGGTGATTCGCGACGGAAAAGTTAGCCACATGTCACGTCAGGCCCTTGTGGTGGGCGATATAGTGATGCTCGACACAGGAGAAGAAGTTCCTGCCGACGGCTTACTGCTTAAGAGCACCACTTTGAGCATCAATGAAAGCACATTGACAGGAGAGCCAATGGTGAGAAAATCGCACAAACCAGAGAATTTCGATGCAGAAGCAACCTATCCAACTAATGAGGTTTATAGAGGAACCACTGTAATAGAGGGTAATTGCACTATGCGTGTTACTCGAGTGGGCGACTCTACTGAATATGGCAAGGTATACACCGATTCACAAATTGACAACGGTGTGAAAACACCACTGATGTTGCAACTCGAAAAACTTGGTAAAACTATTTCATGGTTAGGTTATAGCGCGGCAGCATTGTTGTTTATCGGGCGAGTGTTCTCATTTTTCATCGTTGTAGACCAATGGAATGTTATGGAGTTTGTCGACTATATGTTGACAAGTGTCATGCTTGCAGTTACTCTGATTGTTGTGAGTGTACCAGAGGGTCTTCCGATGAGCGTAACCTTGAGTTTGGCATTGAGTATGCGCCGAATGTTGATTAACAACAATTTGGTTAGAAAGATGCATGCTTGTGAAACAATGGGCGCAACTACGGTGATTTGTACCGATAAAACGGGCACATTAACTCAAAACCAAATGCAGGTGTATAGTGCAGAGTTTTTTGGACTTAAGGACCATAAGCAACTCGGTGATGATGACGACAGCAAACTTGTGAAAGAAGGAATTGCCGTTAACACTACAGCATTTCTTGAGGATGAAGGCTCAAAATTGGTTGCACTTGGCAACCCTACAGAAGGCGCATTGTTGCTTTGGATTAATGGCCAAGGCGAAGACTATATGAAGTTGCGTGAAGACGCAGAAATAGAAGAGCAATTGCCATTCTCTACTGAGCGAAAGTATATGGCCACAGTGGTTAAAAGTGCGCTGCTTAACGGAAAGCGAGTGCTATATGTGAAGGGCGCAAGCGAGATTATTTATAATCATTGCTCGTCGACACTGGGCGGTGTAGAGCGCACGGAAGTGTCTGCTCACTTATTGGAATATCAGAATAAGGCTATGCGCACATTGGGATTTGCCTACAAGGTGCTTGGCGATGAAGAGGTGGCATTTGCCGACGGTCGCTTGGCTGTTAGCGGCATGACCTTTATGGGAATAGTTGCCATTTCTGACCCTGTTCGTTCGGATGTTCCGGATGCAATTAAGGAATGTGTGGATGCAGGCATTCAGGTGAAAATCGTTACGGGCGACACTCCGGGCACTGCGCGAGAAATAGGCCGTCAGGTGGGCGTTGTGGACAGTGATGACGATGCGTTGATAATGATTTCGGGCTCAGATTTCGCTGCCTTGGGCGATGATGAAGCAATGCAAGCAGCGGCAAAACTTAAGGTTATGTCGCGAGCACGTCCGCAAGACAAGGCTCGATTGGTGTCGTTGCTTCAACGCAATGGCGAGGTGGTGGCGGTTACTGGCGACGGCACAAACGATGCGCCAGCACTTAATGCTGCACAAGTGGGCTTGTCGATGGGCGACGGCACTTCGGTTGCTAAAGAAGCAAGTGACATCACGATTATTGACAACAGTTTTGCAAGTATTGCCAAGGCTGTGCTTTGGGGACGCTCACTTTACCTTAATATACAGCGCTTTATAGTGTTCCAGTTGACCGTTAACGTTATAGCGTGTGCAGTGGTTACCATCGGCTCGTTTTTAGGACGTCAGGCTCCGTTGTCGGTGACTCAAATGCTGTGGGTTAATTTGGTTATGGACACGTTTGCGGCTTTGGCAATGGCGTCGTTGCCGGCTACAAGTAGCGTTATGAGGAAAAAGCCTCGACGTCAGGGAGAGGCGATAATTACTCCAAGCATGTGGCGTCACATTGTGCTCATGGGTGGTGTGTTTGCCGCCGTGCTTAGCGGATATTTGCTTTACTTGAAGGGTACAAATGCGCAGGGCGTATTTGATTGGGCTTATATCCTTGACTTCGGTCATGATATTGATGGTCATGAGTTGACAAAGTTCTTCACTGCTTTTGTGTTTGTGCAATTCTGGAATATGCTTAACGTTAAGTCGTTTATGAGCAATCACACAATATTCCACAACATTAAGGGAAGCCTTGTGTTTTTCGTGATGTGGATATTGATATTTGTGGGACAATTGTTGATATCGATGTTTGGCGGCGATTTGTTCAAGATTGTAAATCTGTCGTTGTCGGAAGTGCTTTACATTGTGGCATACACAAGTGT
This sequence comes from Muribaculaceae bacterium, assembly GCA_045613305.1. Lineage (GTDB taxonomy): Bacteria > Bacteroidota > Bacteroidia > Bacteroidales > Muribaculaceae > SFTJ01. The sequence goes on along the minus strand of JAZLAU010000021.1, from coordinate 18,573 downwards.
TGTGGCTATTGTTGGCCAACTATATTATGCGGTGACAAAGAGCAAGTGATAATGTAGATATTTTTGATTGATGATACTACGGCGGCGTTCTGCAAAGGCAGAACGTCGCTTGTTTTTTGACAAAAGTAGATTGGTAAGTTCGGTTGATGCATTTTTATGATAGAAGCAAGTACGTTTAAACCAAATGTGGAATTTGCAGTCTAATAAAATAAACGATAAAATTAGTAGCATTATGAAAAAGATTTTAACCACATTACTATTTGTTGCCGTTTTAGGAGCGACATCGATTAGTGCGCAACCATATTTTCGACGTGGCGGGGTGGAACGTCCGAGTAATTCGTTAATGCACCGAAACCACTACTATGACTATATTCCGTATGCCGGATTTTTGGAAATGGGATATTCGGGAGGTGTAGGTGAAATTCATGCCGACCAATTCGAAGTGCTTACTACTCACGGCTTGCAGGTGAATTCAAATTTATTTGTGGGTTTGGGTACTGGTTTGCAAGTGCAGTTTAATGATGTAGAGGAACTTGATTTTCTTCCCGTTGCGGGTAAGTATGGGCATAAAACCGGAGTTAACATACCGCTATATGTTGATTTTAGAGTGTGTCCGGTGTATCGCAGAGTTTCGTTGCCTATACAGCCATTCTTTGATGTGAAAATCGGTGCTTCGTTTGATGTGACCGAAGATTATATGAAGATTCATAGGGGTTACCTTGATAGTGGCACAAATTTCTATTTAAGTCCATCGGTAGGCTTCCGTGTGCCTGTGGGACATAAAACGGCCGTGAATGTGGGTGTGACATATAATCTTACCACTCAGCACTATATCGGTTCGGGAAAAGATGAAACCATAGGTTTGAGCAGCTTTGGCGCCCGAATTAGTTACGAATGGTAATAATAGCCTTAGTGGCTGCTTCAGGAAAAATGGAGTGGTTTGCAAGAAGGTATAATGATAAATGTCTGTTATCGCAATTGCCGATAGCAGACATTTTTGTTTTTTATGTGGATAAAGGGAAATTAAATTTAAGGTGTTTTTGTTTCTTTATTGTTGCCTGTGTCTTCTTCAACCCATTTGTTGTGCTGGTTAAATAGGTTGAGAGCATTGTTCATGAATTGGTTGAATGCTGCTTTTGAGTCGTTGCGTACAAGGTGCTCGCAATCTCGCGGAATTAGAATGTAGTTGTCGCTTTCTTCTTTAGGTTTTTGACAGAAAAAGAGTTTATATGCCGCATTTTTTAATGAAGCATTGCCGTAAATGTCGAATCGTACTTGAACTTTCACCATAGCTCCGCCTCGGCTATTTGTGCCGTTTTGGTTGCTGATGAAGTTTCCTAACGAATATGCAATCAACACTCTTTTTCCGGTTTTTTGATTGATGCGAATTTCCATAGGCTGCACTACGTGCGGGTGGCTGCCAATGATGATGTCAACGCCTTGGTCGGCCAAGAAATCGGCTAATTCGTATTGGCTTTTTTCGGGGATTAGTTTGTATTCTACGCCCCAGTGGACGCACACACAAATCATGTCGGCTTTCAATTGTTTTGCTTTAGCAATGTCGGCAGAAATTTTCTCGCGGTCAATATAGTCGACCACCACGTCCTTCTGGATTTTTATGCCGTTAGTTCCGTAGGTGTAACTCATAATGGCCAATTTCATGCCATCAACGTCTACGATGTGAGGGCATTGTTTGGCTCGTTCCTGAGCATTAACGTAGGTTCCGGCATGAGGCATTTGCAGTTTGTCGAGTTGCTTCACGGTGTGTCGAAGTCCGGCATCGCGGCGGTCAAGGCAATGGTTGTTGGCAGTGATAATAAAGTCGAATCCGGAGTTGCGAAGATGCTCGGCAAATTCGTCGGGAGCACTGAAGTTAGGGTATCCCTGATATGGCTTGCCCGCCAAAGGGCATTCAAGGTTAGCCACCGCGAAATCGGCATCGGCAATGTCGGCCGCAATGTGTTGGAAGCAAGGTGTGTAGTCAAAAGAGCCGTCGGGCTGTTGCGCTGCTTCAATTTGCGGTCCGTGTTGCATGGCATCGCCCACAAAGGTGAGATTAATGACTTTTTCGCCTGCCATTAGTTCGAGCAGCGAAAAGAGCAATATCGTTAAAAGGTTAGCCATGATGATTTTGTGAAAAGAACAAAAGCCAGTGGGGTAGTGTCCCCACCGGCATTAGGTTATAGAAGTTTTGTTACTGATAGATTTCTTTTTTAGCGGCGAGAAGCGTATTCTTCATAAGGGAACAGATTGTCATAGGTCCCACGCCGCCAGGAACTGGAGTTATGAACGAGCACTTTGGCGCTACGTTTGCAAAGTCTACATCGCCCTTAAGTTTGTAGCCGCTTTTGGTTTCGGCCGAAGGTACGCGAGTGGTGCCTACGTCGATAACCACGGCTCCAGGTTTTACCATGTCTTCGGTTACAAATTCTGGCGAACCGAGGGCCGCGATTATGATGTCGGCTTCGCGGCAAATTTCCTTAATGTTGTTAGATGCAGAGTGGCAAACGGTGACAGTGGCGTTGCCAGTAGGCGCTTTCTGCATTAACAGCGATGCTACAGGTTTCCCCACAATGTTGCTGCGACCAAGCACCACGCATTTAGCGCCACGGGTGTTGATGTTGTAACGGCTAAGAAGTTCAACTATTCCCGATGGAGTTGCCGAAACGAAGCAAGGCAGCCCAATCGACATTCGCCCAACATTGGTTGGGTGAAATCCGTCAACATCTTTGCGGTAGTCGATGGCTTCGATGATTTTTTGCTCAGAGATGTGCTTGGGCAAAGGGAGTTGCACAATGAAACCGTCAACCTCGTCGTCATTGTTAAGGCCGTCAATTGCCTTAAGGAGTTGGTCTTCGGTGATGTCGTCTTCGTAGCGAATAAGAGTTGACTTGAAACCGCATTGTTCGCATGCCAAAACCTTATTTTTCACGTAAGTTTCGCTTCCGCCGTCGTGGCCAACCAAGATGGCCGCAAGGTGAGGGCGGCGTTTGCCTTGAGCAAGCATCTGCTGCACTTCTTGAGCAATTTCTTGCTTAATGTCGGCTGCAATTTTTTTACCGTCGATAAGTTGCATATTAGTTATGAGAATATTAAAGTTCAAATTCAATGTTAATATCACCAGTTATGCGACGCTTTTTGCCGTTTATGAACACCGAACCGTCGTATCCGATAGAATTAGAAGCCTTTTGTCCGTTGATTTTGCAAGACTTAGGCGAACTGCCGTCGCCGTTGCCTTTAACGGTGATGTTGATTACGTTGTTGTGGAAACGGATTCCCTTGATTGTGCAAGTGCTACCGTCGTCCATGCCTAATGGGCGGAATCTTAATCCGCGAGGGCCAAGTTTGATGCCAAACACGCCATACAAGAATTGTCGCACATATCCGGTGGCACACCAAGTTTGGTCGTGGCATTCACCCCAAAGGTGTCCTGATTGGTATCCACCGCTTGGTTTGCCTGTGGCAGGGTCGTAAATTTCATAAAAACCGCCGCTTGTTTTCACCAAAGAAGCGAGATTGTGAATTTCAGAATAGAATTTATCGAGCAAGCCTACATGAGCGCAAGCCGAAGCGAAGAACATGTTAACGTGAGGCCAAATCATCACATTGTGGCGTCCGGGACGTTGTTCGTTGTAACGAGGAAATGCCGGATATACGCATGGCACACCATATTTGGTTATGTAAACATTATTGATGATTTTTTTTGCCTCTTTTTCGTTAACCACTTCATACAAAACGGCAAACGCCACACCCAAAGCTTCGGTGTAATCGTGCTTCTTTCCGTTTTGGTCGATCAGGTAATATAACTTGTTTTGCTTTTTATCGTAGAGGTGCTCTCTGATAGAGTTTTTTAGTTTTCGGGCACGCGATTGGTATAGTTTTCCGTATTCTTCGTCATTGAGTTGCCATGCCATGTCGGCAAAGCAATTAAATGCTTGAAAGTAAATGCAGTTTGTGCTTAGGCACATGATGTTGTCGGCGTCGTGGTTCAACACATACGAGTCCATGTTGCCTGGTTGGTAAATAGGCTCATCGTAAGCAGCAATGCCATCTTGGAATACGGCAGGGCCGGTAAACAATCCGTAGCGTTCGTTGAAGTATTTGCCTTCAAGTTCCTCAATTGTGTTTTTAGCACATCTAAAAGCCTGCTTAAGGAAACTGATGTCGCCAGTCACCTTGTAATGATCCCAGGCAGCCACAATCCAAATTATTTTGTCCCAATATTGGTGACCAACAGAGTTGCGGTTGTTGGTAACACTCCAAAGAGAATGCTCTGCAGCAATAGGTCGGAGCAGACTTGTGGCGTTAAGGTTGTTGATTGCGCAGTCGCGAGTCCATTCGCCACCATAAGCACCTCCAGCAAGAATAAGTCCTTCGTCGGTGATGTTTTTGTCGATGGTTCCGATTGCGGTTTTAAAAGCCTTGTCAATAGCATTATTGCCTGTATGTAGCGATTGCGCTCCCATAGAAGCGGCAATGCACAATACAGGCAATAAAACGAACGCCTTGACAAAACGCGATTTTATGTTGTTCATATTGTTTCGGGTTTTGTGTGGTTGTTATATAAGGATTAGAGAGAGGAGATGGCAAATATCAGATATTTGCAGACAACGTGAAGAATTAGCGGCGACGCATGTTTTGCATAGCGCGCATAGGGTTCTTCATAGTTGTAGCCAATTTCATCATCTTGCGAGTTTGTTCAAACTGCTTAAGCAAACGGTTCACTTCTTGAATTGAAGTGCCGCTACCCTTAGCGATGCGTTGACGGCGGCTGCTGCTGGTGCGGCCAGCGTTAAGCACTTCAGGATTAGCGCGTTCGTAAGGAGTCATTGACTGAATGATGGCTTCAACGCTCTTGAATGCGTTGTCGTCGATGTCGATATCTTTAATGGCTTTGCCAACACCAGGAATCATTGAAGCAAGGTCCTTAAGGTTACCCATCTTCTTGATTTGCTGAATTTGGTTGATAAAGTCGTCGAAGTCGAATTTGTTTTTCGAGATTTTTGCTTGCAAGCGGCGAGCTTCTTCTTCGTCGTATTGCTGTTGCATGCGGTCAACGAAAGAAACGATGTCACCCATGCCCAAGATACGGTCGGCCATACCAGCAGGGCGGAATGGGTCGATTGCTTCCATCTTTTCGCCAGTACCGACAAATTTGATAGGCTTGTCGACAACAGTGCGAATAGAAAGCGCAGCACCACCTCTTGTGTCACCGTCGAGCTTAGTAAGAACTACACCGTCGAAATCAAGTCGGTCGTTGAATTCCTTAGCAGTGTTAACTGCGTCTTGACCGGTCATTGAGTCGACAACGAAAAGTGTTTCGGTAGGGTTGATAGCCTTTTTAACAGCTTCGATTTCGTTCATCATCTGTTCGTCAACAGCCAAGCGACCTGCAGTGTCGACAATCACTAAGTCGAGGTTTTGCTTCTTAGCTTCTTCGATGGCGTTAAGAGCGATTTTAACTGGGTCTTTGCTTTCTGGTTCAGAGTAAACAGGAACGCCAATTTGTTCGCCAAGCACCTTCAACTGGTCGATGGCAGCAGGACGGTAAACGTCGCAGGCGACAAGCAAAGGGCGTTTGCCTTTTTCGCGTTTAAGTTTGTTGGCAAGCTTACCAGAGAAAGTGGTCTTACCAGAACCTTGCAAACCCGACATCAAAATGACAGCAGGCTTACCTTCAACATTGAAAGCGGCTTGTTCGCCACCCATAAGGGCAGCAAGTTCGTCGTGAACTATCTTTACCATCAACTGACTTGGGTTGACGGAATTAATTACGTTTTGTCCGAGAGCCTTTTCCTTAACAGTGTCGGTGAATTTTTTCGCTACGGCGTAGTTAACGTCGGCATCAAGCAATGCGCGGCGCACTTCTTTAAGGGTTTGGGCCACATTGATTTCGGTGATTTTGCCTTCGCCCTTTAGGATTTTAAACGATCTCTCGAGTTTCTCACTTAAATTATCAAACATCTTTTTATATATTTTATTTATTTGTTATCAAAAAACGAAAAATGGTAGTTATTGCAAATAGCAAAAAGGCAAAATTTGTGCCAAATTCCGCCAAACGCAATAATCTTTGCAAAATAAGCATTTATTTGTGAGTTACACAAGTTGAAGGGAGATATCTTTTAGCATAAACCGCCTAAAACCAATCGCTAACCCGATGATTGGACCTAAAGAAGTGTGAAAATGCTTTAAAGTGCGGCTGAAAAGAGCAAAAGAAACTAAAGTAGAGAAGATAATGCTTTAAGTATGCAAAAAAAATCGTATCTTTGCAGTCAAAATATATTCAACAGAAATGGATTTCAATAAAGTATTGTATATATCGCAGGAAATCTCTCCCTATCTACCTGCGTCGAAGATGGCAACAGAGTGCCGATTCTTGCCGCAGAGAATACAAGAGGCTGGTTATGAAGTGCGAACATTTATGCCAAAATATGGCGTAATTAACGAACGTCGCAACCAGTTGCACGAAGTAATCAGATTGTCGGGGGTGAACTTGATAATCGATGATACTGACCACCCATCAATCATTAAGGTGGCTACATTGCAGCCTGCGCGCCTACAAGTGTATTTTATCTACAGCGATGACTACTTCACAAAAAATGTTGCCAAGGAAATGGAAACCGTTTCGTCGCCAGACGATAACGACGAGCGAAGCATATTTTTTGTTCGTGGCGTGTATGAAACAGTGAAGAAGTTGCGCTGGGTTCCAGATGTGATTCACTGCTCGGGATGGATTACAGCATTGTCTACAGTGTATCTGAAAGACATGTATTCTGAAGACCCAACATTCAGCAATTCAAAGGTGGTGTATTCAATTTACGAAAACGACCTTGTGAAGCCTCTTGACGAACGTCTGTCGGACAAACTAAAGGGCGACGGCATTAGCGACAAGAATGTTGAAATGATAAAGGGTGCGTCTGTTGATTATAAGGCATTGACTAAATTGGCTATTGCAAACAGCGATGGCGTGATTCAGCGATGCGAAAATCTTGACCCTGAAATTTTGCAATTCATCAAGGATTCGGGCAAGCCATTCTTGGTTTTGACTGGCGATGAAGAAGTGGATGCAGCAGTGGTCGCAGATTTCTATAAATCAATTTGAATTGAAAATCGTTAAAAATCATTGATTGATGAAGAAGATTTTTTCGTATATAGTGGCGTTGATCGTGGCTTTAGTGGGTTTTTCGTGTACCGACAACGCAGAAGTAGGCTCTTCGCTATCTGACACAAAGGTGTCGGTGGTCGTTGACTCTACGTTTACTATTACAGGCCAAACCGCAGAAATTCCAAGAGTTAAGTCGCGTACGATTATGCAGCTTTTGGGTACAATTCAGGCCGACAATTTTGGTGTGCTTTCATCGGATGTTGTGACTGAAATGATGCCAACTGCAGAAATCGATACGGCAGGCGTAGATGAGTATTCTATAGATGAGGTTCGTATGGTGATGTTTGTTCGTGCAAAGACTGGTTTCACAGGCGATTCAATCGTGCCAATGAAACTCGATGTGTATGAACTAACAAAGCAATTGCCAAGCCCAATTTACAGCGATTTCAATCCAGAAAGCTATTATGACCCAAATAAGAAACTTGGCTCGGCTACTTACACTGCTTCTGATATGGATAAGAGCACCGAAGAACGAAGCGCTCACTTCTATAGTTATTACGATGAGGCAATGTATGGCTATTCGTATTACGAAGTTCGTGAGGCCAGAGTTCAGTTGCCACTTGAGTATGGAAAAATGTTGTTTAGAGAATATAAGTCTAATCCAAGATTGTTTAGAGACCCAGAAGCGTTTGCTGCGAAATTCCCTGGTTTCTACATCAAGAACAGTTTCGGTAGCGGTCGCGTGATGAATTTCTCTAACACTGAAATTGAGGTGCTTTATCACCGCAAGTACAAGACTGAATTTGGCACCGACACCATCGTTAATGACTCGGCAAGTTACTTGGCGGCAACTCCAGAAATCTTGAGCAATAACATCATCAGAATGGATATTGATGAAAAGTTGAAGTCGCAAGTTGAAGAAGGTGCAGCGGTGCTTTTGGCGCCACAGGGTTATCAGGTTGACATTAAGGTGCCTATTCTTGACATCATTGCTAAGTATAACCTTGGTAAAGAGAAGATGAAGGTTATTAATGTAATGAGCCTTGAAATTCCTGTTGAGGTTATTAATAATGATTATGGATTGACTCCTCCAAATTATGTGCTGTTGATACGTACAAGCGAAAAGGATGATTTCTTTAATGAAAACAAGCTTACTGACGGCCGCCGTTCGTATGTTGGCGAATATAATCCGGCAACAAAGAAATATGTGTTCTCGGGCTTGCGCGCGTACCTAAATGATATCATTAATTCGGGCAAGGAGCCAACAGCCGATGACGAAAACATATCGATTATTCCAATTGATATCACTAATGAAACCGTGACAACCGGTTATTCATATTATTATGGAAGCGAAACCAGCGACATGCTCACAAAGGTGGCTCCAATGGTTTCACGCCCATCGATGGTTAAGCTTAAGATTGATAAGGCAAAGGTGGTTTTGGGCTACACTAACCACTCGGCCCTTGATTAAAGCATAGAACAAACGATTTCGTTTGCCCGCGCGACAAATACGAAACCGCTTATTAGCCACAATAGCTCAGTCGGTAGAGTATCTCATTCGTAACGAGACGGTCGCGGGTTCGAGCCCCGCTTGTGGCTCATAGAGTGATAAGAAATAGGAGACATCTGGACGTTAATGTCCGGATGTCTTTTTTGTATATGTGTGCATTTTATAGTGTCGATAGGGGCGTGCCAAGCGTGATGCGAAGGTGCGAGGCGTGAGATGAGATTAGTGATGCAAGAAAATTTATTTAAAAAGAGAGAGGAAAAAAATAAAAAATGTTTTGTTGTTTGAAAAATAATACATAAATTTGCATCATCTTACCTAAGTAGCCTAAAGTGCGAAATGGTGGAAAACGAGAGATTTTTGAATAATTGATAGAGCAATAAATTGGTTATTAGATAGTTGCATGTGGAGCTGTAGAAAAGTAATGAATTATATGTAAAGTATTTCAAAAAGAAATAGCGTTTTGGGTTTAACTCTGGCATGCTGAATAGAAAACTACGATAATCAAGTGACTCTAATAAACAAACACGCAATCAACTAAAAAAACGAAGATCAACAAACGGAAGATAGTCAATGCAGGAAATGTAGTGACTATAAGTTTTTGCCGCCAAGTGTTTACAAATGCGAATAGTGTCTTAAATAAAATGATTTTAGTTAACATTTGAGATAATTGGCGCTTTAAAACCGCGAGATGGGTGACTAAAGTGACTGAAAAACAAACACATAAAAACACGAGTAAAAAAAGTTTGAAAAATAATTATTGAAAATTTGCAAGGTGTAAATGTAAACATTAACTTTGCTATGCATAAACAAAAATGAAAAAAGCTTAGTTTCCGGTGTCAGCAAAAAGGCATATTGAAACAAAGCAAGGTCCCAGATTCTTGAATTATTTTTTACGAGTAAGAAATTTGTATAACCCTTATTAAGTGTTGTTTTTGAGAACTGCGTTTGTAAAAGCACAAGCTCAAAAAGTGAGTGAAGGAATTAAAAGATTTCGGGAACTCAATGGTCTCAACTGTAACAGTTCTTGCCGAAAGGCGCAAGGGTTGGACAGCATCTTCAAAGCAGAATACCTCTCATGAAGGAATCATGATATAGGATAAATTTTTCGGCCGAAAGATTGCCGCAGGATTATCCGAAAACGGTAGCCACTAGGAAAAAAATAGAAGCAACAGGAAAAAAATAGTACCAAACGAAAGCAAATAGTGAATAGCTATTGAACACACACGCAAGAAAAACATGGTAACTATGAAAACACAATTCTGTTTTGAAGATGCCGGAAATCCGCCGCAATGAAAAAAATAGTTGAATTTTTACTGAATTTGAAAAACAGAAATTACTTATGGAGAATAATGTTAGCAAGTCGCAAATGACCGTTTTGGAGAATATGGATAAAATGTTGAAATCGATGCGTGGCATGGGTTTGAAGAACATTAACAAGGAATCGCTTCCTGAGTTTGAATCTTTTGTGTTAGCATCGGGACTCACTTTCAAGCAAGTGGCATTTGTGGCATATCTAATGGAAGAGAACGTGGCTCGCATGGATGAATTTGCGGAATATTTAGAATGTAGCAACCTTGAAGTTTTACAGTATAATATTCATTGGTACTGTTTGAATAAACTTGATTTTGTGGATAGTATTGGACCGTCATTCCCGACAAGTTTGACCAGAGACATGTCGAATAACCTGTTAGAGAAAGGTTGTTTTCCTTCTGTCAACGTGTATTCTAATATAACAAATAAGGCAGCTTGGGTTTTGATGCCAATGTTGAGATGTGAAGAAGGCTTAATTAGCCATTCCGATTTTAAGGAAATGGTAACCCATCACATGAAAGAGTGTGACTTGGTGCCAGAAGGGGTTGAGAGCGACGATTTGATAGCCTTTTTAGCCGTTTGCATGGCATTGTATGAGTATAGAGACACCCGCACTTTTTTGGATACAGATTTCATGCATGTTTACACACAAAATCAACTTGAGGCTTTTAAGCGTGAAGTGCAGAGCAACGTTAAACTGCAAGAAGTGGTTGATGTTGTGAACGGTCAAATTATGTATGTGAAGGATATTTTGGATACATTAAATAAAAAAGACGATGACGATGACGATGATGATGACGACGAAATAATATGCGATATTGATGACGATGACGATAACGAATCAAGATCGCCGTTTTCAGGATGGTCAAGACGTAATTCTGATGATGGGTTGTATGTTAAGATATCGTGTGATGACATTGTAGAAAAGCCGATGTTCTATAACGACCAGGAGCAAAGTGGCGTGAATGACTTGCAAAACTTGCTAAATGAAGAGAACTACGCAAAGGTGTGCGAGCGAATGAGTAAAAAGGGCATGCGAAAGGGATTTCAAGTGTTGTTGAGTGGCGGTCCTGGAACAGGTAAGACCGAAACTGTGCTACAGTTGGCGAAAATGACAGGCCGCGATGTTGTGAGAGTGGATATTTCACAGATTCGTGATAAATATATCGGTGAATCGGAGCATAATATTAAGAAGGTCTTTTCTGATTACCATAAGACTCTGGAAAATAGTGACAAACATCCGATCTTGCTCTTTAACGAAGCCGACGGCTTGCTGGGCGAAAGATTTAGCAAGGTGGACTCTGGTGGCGAGAAAATGGAAAATGCTATGCAAAACATTATCTTGCAGGAGATGGAAGACTTTGAAGGGATTATGATTGCCACCACCAACTTGATAGGTGTGCTCGACGATGCATTTGAGCGCCGATTCTTGTATAAAATGGTGTTTGATAAGCCAGGTAAGGAAGTGCGTGCTAAGCTTTGGGTGTCGAAGGTTGACGGTTTAAAGGCAGAAGATGCTCAGGTACTTGCTGAGAAATATGACTTGAGCGGCGGCCAGATTGATAATGTGGTTCGCAAACTGTCAATCAACCAAGTTCTTTATGGATATGACGACGTTTCGTTAGAAAAGTTGACGGGGCTTTGCGACAAGGAGTTGTGGAATAAGAAAAAGAAGATTCAAAAGCTGGGCTTCATGTCGGCTTGATTAAAAATAGATAGGTTCCATAGTTTTGTTTTAGATTAGTTAATAGTAAAGCAGCGCAGTGTGTGGTTACACGGCGCTGCTTTCTGTTTTATGATTATTGTGGGTTGTTAGCTATGAGTTACATGCATTTTTCAACATCCCAAACAAATGCACGAAGACCTAATTTAGGAGTTGCTTCGTCCATTTCTTTCAATTTTGCCAAGATTCCATCCACTTGTTCGTCTTTAACGATAGTGATGATGGCGCTGGCAATTGAAGGCCAAGCGTGCGAGCCGAAGTGAGGTTCGCCAGTTTTAGAGCCACGTCCTTGCACTTCTTGCCAAGCAGTGAATCCGCGAGCATTGCTGCGAAGAAGCATTTCGGTGATGCGGTCGTAGTATGCTTGGTCGAATGCTATAAATATTGATTTCATAATATTCAATTTATTGTTTTTTCGGTGGGTATTGTCGAGGGCAGCACCCACCGAAAAGATTATAGACTATTGTTCTTTTTAAGTTTTTTGCGTTCGCGCTTAATGCCATTGTTTGCGAATACGCAGTAAAGAGTAGGCACAAACAATAGAGTAACCAAAGTAGAGAATGTAAGACCACCGATAACGTCGATAGCCATAGGTCGCCACATTTCAGCACCTTCACCTTGGCTGACTGCCATAGGCACCATACCTAAGATAGTGGTCAACGCAGTCATCACGATAGGGCGAAGACGAGATTTGCCGGCGTCGACTACCGCAGCACGGATGCTTAGTCCGCGTTCGCGGTTAAGGATAATGTAGTCGATGAGCACAATACCGTTCTTCACTACGATACCGATAAGCATGATGGCACCAATCATTGACATGATGTTAAGGTTGGTGTTGGTGATAAATAGGATTACTGCGATACCAGTGAACGCAAATAGGAGCGATGTCATGATGATGGCAGGGTAAGTGAGTGATTCAAACTGAGCCGCCATAACGATGTATACAAGCATGATGATGATAAGGGCCAATGCACCAAGGTCGGCAAAAGATTCTTGTTGGTCTTCGTAGCTACCAGAAAGTTGCACTGTTACACCTTGAGGAAGGTCCATGTTGTCGAGTTTTGCTTGCATTTCTTCAACCACTTGGCTCATAGGCACTCCGTCGACTGTGGCTTGAACAGTGATTACGCGCTCGCGGTCCTTACGTTCGATAGTAGGAGGGTTAGAGCGTTCAACTACTGTGCCCACGTCCTTAATGCGTACGGCCTTGCCTGCATTGTTGTAGATGAGGATGTTTTCAATGTCGGGGATAGTTGTACGGAATTCAGGAGCGTAGTGAACCTTGATGTCGTATTCTTCACCGTCTTCGCGATAGTAACTTGCTGTGCTACCATTGATGCGGTTACGCACAAATGTGGCAGCAGTAGAAAGGTTTAGACCATAAAGAGCAAGTTTTTCGCGGTCGAAGTCCACTTGGTATTCTGGTTGATAGTCAGAACGGCTCACGGTGATGTCGGCAGCACCCTGACAAGTGCTAAGAAGTTGTTTCAATTCTTGAGCCACCTTGTCGGTTGCGCTGAAGTCATAACCATAGATTTCGTAGTCAAGAGTTGACTGACCACCCATGCCGCCGCCACGGCTACCACCTACGTTAACAAGGGCCTTCTTGAGTTCAGGGTAGTGGCGAAGGTCTTCGCGCATGCCTGATGCAATTTCAAGAATGCCGCGTTCGCGTTCGTGAGGCTTGTAAAGGGCGATGTTCATCGAAATGATGTGCGTACCATTGTCTGACAATGATGCGAATGCGTTGTCGTCGCCGGCTTGACCTACGGTGAAGTTCAATACCTTGATTTCAGGATATTTTTCTGTCCATTCGTTATAAAGTCTGTGAGCCACGTCTTCGGCAATTTCTACGCGTGTACCGATAGGCAATTCAAGAGTTACGCCCAAACGGCTGTTGTCTTGAGTTGGGATGAATTCGCTACCGATAAACTTCATCAAGCCCATTGATGCGATGAAAATCACAAGACAAATAGTGATTGTGCTGCCTTTGTGGCGAACAACCTTGTCGATTAGGCGAGCGTAAGCCGAGTCGAGTCGGTCGAGTGCTTTTTCGATTGGCATAAACATCTTTTGTAAGAATCCAGTCTTCTTAGCACCGTCGAGACGAAGCATTTGGCTACAAAGCATAGGAGTAAGGGTAAGCGCGCAAACGGTAGAGATAATCATCATGATACATACCATCCAACCAAGTTGCTTAAACAATACACCAGTCATACCAGTGACAAGAGTCAATGGGAAGAATACGGCGATAAGAGTAAGAGTAGATGCGACAACCGAAATTGCAACTTCGTTAGTGCCATGCACGGCAGCTTGTTTAGGGTCAGAACCGCGTTCGATGTGGGTAGTGACGTTTTCAAGCACCACAATAGCGTCGTCGACCACCATACCAATACTGATTGACAGAGATGAAAGCGATATGATGTTAAGCGAGTTGCCTGTAGCGAATAGGTAAATGAACGAAGCGATAAGCGAAATAGGGATAGTGATTGCGATAATCATTGTAGCACGCCAGCGTCCCAAGAACGCAAATACCACAAGCACAACGAAGAACAATGCATAGGCCACTGTTTCGGCAAGTGAGTTGATTGTGTTGACAATGTTTTCACTTGTGTCGGTAATCATGGCGAGCTTAATGTCGGTTGGCAAAGTCTTTTGGATGCTAGGAAGCATTTCCTTGACCTTATTAGAAATTTGCACAGAGTTTGCACCCGATTGCTTCTGAATAATGATCATCGCACCCTTTTCGTTGTTATTGAAGGTGTTTTGTGAGCGTTCTTGAAGCGAGTCTTCAACGCGAGCCACGTCGCGAAGGTAAATGTTGCCGCCGTTGCGAGAACCTACAACGATGTTTTCCATTTGCTTAGCGTCGCTAAATTCGCCTTGCACACGAAGAGAGTATGTTTCGTTACCGATGTCGAACGAACCGCCAGGAATGTTGCGGTTTTCAGCACCGATAATTGAAGAAATTGTTTCAACGGTTAGGTTGTAGGCTTCAAGGCGCACAGGGTCGACATAAACGTGAATTTCGCGTTTAGGAGCACCCGAAACCGATACTGTACCCACACCGTCGACGCGAGCCAATGGGTTGGCAACAAGGTCGTCGAGAATCTTATAAAGACCAGGAGTGCTTTCGTGCGCTTCAACCGAAAGAAGCATGATAGGCATCATGTCGGCGCTAAACTTGAAGATGAATGGCGACTGTGCTTCGTCAGGAAGCGAGTTAGACACCATGTCGAGTTTGTCGCGCACGTCGTTTGTAAGGTCGTCGATGTCGTAACCGTATTCAAATTCCAATGATACGATTGACACGTTTTCGCGCGATTTAGAAGTGATATGCTTAAGGTGTTCGACCGAGTTGAGTGTGTTTTCAAGAGGTCGAGAAATGTTTTGTTCGATATCACTTGCGCTTGCGCCCGGATAGAATGTCATCACCAAGATGGTGTTGGTGTCGACGTCTGGGAACAAGTCGATAGGCAATTTCTTGAATGAAAACAAACCGAGAATAATAACCGCCACGAAGCATAGCGAGGTCATTACGGGTCGTTTTACAGCACTTGAATATAAACTCATTGTAAAATAAATTTAGAGTTGAAAAGTATTAAAATAAGAAAGAGATTACTTAACCGAGTCGGTTTTTTCGGTGTTAGCAGGAGCAGCGTTGCCAGTTTCAACTTCTACTTCCATGCCGTCGTTCAAACGAGTTTGGCCGCTTGTTACTACTTCGCTGCCAGATTCAACACCTGAAATCAATTCGTATTTGTCGCCAAGACGTGCGCCAAGTTGAACTTGGTTGAATGACACCTTGCCTTCTTTGTAAACATAAACGAAGCGGTTGCCGCTACCAGTTTGCTTCACGATAGCCAAGTCAGGCACAACGACGTTCTTGATAGAGCCGTAGTTGAAGATAACGCGAGCGAACATACCTGAACGAATGCGGTTGTCGCTGTTAGGAACTGTAACTTCAACCTTGAAAGTGCGAGAAGCAGGGTCGATAGCAGGGTGGATAAGGTAAACTGTGCCTGCAAATTCTTCTTCGCCATACACATCAAGTTTCACGTTAACCTTCATGCCCTTTTTCACCTTAGGGAAGTCAGATTCGTTAACGCTAACTACCACCTTAGCAGGTTGCATTTGTTCGATAACAAGGATAGGAGCGCCCGAAGTGAAGTCGCCGTTGTCGTTGTTTTTCATTGTAACAACACCCGACATAGGGCTTGTAAGAACGGTGTTCTCCTTCAAGTTGTTGAATGCGCGAATTGCAGCGTCGTATTCGGTTTGAAGTTGGTCAACTTGTTGTTGAGTGCCGCCGCCAATGCTAAGCAATTCTTTAGCACGGTCGAGGTTAACCTTTATGTTAGCGATGCGGATTTGTGATTGTTCAACGTTTACGTCGTCAAGAATTACAAGTGTTTGGCCTGCACGAACAGGATAACCAACATCCACAAGAATCTTCTTGATGCGGTTAGGAGTAGATGTTGAGATGTTGTTGGTTTTGAAGCCTTCAACAGTTGCTGTGTATTCAGCCACTTGAGGAACATCTTCTTCATACACTTTTTGAATCTTAACGATAGGTTTTTGCTCTACCTGTTGGGTAGTTTCTTCTTTGCCGGTACAAGACACTAAAAGAAGTGTTGCGCATGCCACGCTGAGAATTTGCTTAAATGAATTCATAATTTCTTTGATGTATATATACAATTATTATTTTTTTATTTCAGAATAATGGTAGGTTGGATGAAGGATTATTTTTGTTCCTTTTCCAAAAGAATGGCTTTTGTTCGTTCGTTGGCTTCCTTAGCCGAAGTAGGATATTTAACGTCAGCATTGCCAAGAAGCAGTTCGAGGTCGCTCGATGCAACAAGATAGTTGTAGATTGCTTGATAGTAAGCAAGTTTAGATGCCATAACAGCATTTTCAGAGTCACGAAGATCGAGGTAAGTAGAAGCACCAATCTTGTGAGCCTTTTGTTGAATTTCGTTAGCCTTAACTGCTTGTTCAACGTTAGCCGCGTTAGAGTCAATTTGCTTTACGCTCTTGCGGATGTTGTCGAGTTGTATTTGCTTTTGCATTTCGAGCGAACGAGTGAGGTTGTCGCGTTGCCATGCCATTTGCTTGTATTGAAGTTCGGCCTGACGTTGCTTGTTGTAGCGTTGTCCGCCGTTGAACAAAGTCCACTGGAATGTAAGGCCAACCGAAGAACTTGAACTCCATTTCATGTCCTTGAAAGGGTTGCCGTTGGTTAGAGAGAACCAGTTGTAGTTGAAGTTAGCGGCAAGTATAGGATACCATGCGCCCTTTTGTACGTCTGACACTTCCTTTAGGTAGTCGGTTTGCAAGTCAAGTTGACGAAGGTTGGTGTTGTTTTCGATTGAAGAGTTAAGGTTAAGCACATCGTTATACATCGACTCTTTGAAATCGGCCAACGATGAACTTGGCTTGATGGTTGCAGCCACATCCATGCCCATAAGCACCTTTAGTTGCAATTCGAGGCTCTTGATAGAGTTTTCGGCTTCAAGAATTGATGGTTCGATGTTCTTAACGGCAACGCTTGAACGAAGTTTGTCGAATTCGCTTGCAGTACCCATGTTGAACTTCTTTTCGTAGATTTCGGCGTTAACCTTTGCTGTAGCGTAGTTTTCTAAAAGCACCTTATGCGAGTCGTTAGCCAAAAGAAGAGCGTAGTAGGCGTTCTTCACTTGATTGATGAGCGAAATGCGAGAACTACGCGCCTTTTCGATGTTTTGCAATATTTGGTTGTCGTTAAGTTTAATTGATTTCCAAAGCTGAACCGACACTAAAGGCATGGCAGCAGAGAAGCCAGTAGAAATAGTGTTGTCGCGACCCATTTTGATTTCGGCAGTTTGTCCACCCATATCCATATACATGGTTTGCTTAGCCAAAGTGCGGCTGTAAGAAGCAGTGAAGTCAAGAGAAGGGAAAAGTTGTCCTAAAACTTCCTTACGAGAGTAGTCGACACGGGTAATTTCCATGTCAGCGATTTTGATTGAAGGATTCTCGTCAAGAGCAATTTTCACACAGTCGTCAACAGAGAGACGAAGTGTGTCGCTATTGGTTGTTTGAGCCGAAACGGCTGAAGCAGCAAAAGCTAATGCTCCAAAAATCAGAATACTTAATTTTCGTGTCATCTTTAAATAAGTTTTATTTTGAGTTATAATTTTTATTTACGTAATTAGTTAAGAATTGTTCAATAATCATTAATCCATTTTCAGAAGCCATGCCTCGCAAGAATGTTAAGAATCCCTGGTCGAGAATTTCTTTTAATGATACATTATAACCAAGCAGGGCAGTGGTTTGTTTTGAATTTTGCAGCATAATTGCAAAAATTGAACCGGCAATTTCGATGTTGATGTTATCTCTGATTAACCCTTCAGATTGTGCTTTCTTTAATATGTCAATGAGATACCTATTGTTGCTTTTGTGCGCTTCGATATACTCGAGGTAGAGTGCAGGATAGAGTCGTCTGATGTCTTCAATCAATGCTTGAGAAGTGTTTCCGATGTTGTCGCGAATCAGGGTGTAGATTTTCAGAATCGCCTCAAGTTGATTGTTAGATTCATTAAACACTTGCGAAAGTTTTTCGCACTGTTTTTCCTGGTTGTAATGAAACGCTTTAGTAATAAGAGTTAATTTGTCGGGAAATTGTTCATAAAGAGTGCGTTTAGAAATGCCGCATTCTTTTGCAATGTTGTCCATAGTGGTAGATGACACGCCAATGCGCATCATCATTCTCAGCGTTGTAGTAATAATACGATTTTGCAAATCCATAAAAAATTTCCCTATGAAGTAAATCGGTTGCAAAGTTACAAGAAAACTTTCAAAACTAAAATAGTTTTCATGGTTAAGAGTGGTAGATTTGGTGTTAAAATGTGTAATAATTTCGCATTTGTGGCCATAAGTGTTATT
>JAZLAU010000020.1:0-75414 GCA_045613305.1 Muribaculaceae bacterium | reverse complement strand
TTCGTGAGAGCCGATAGTGGCTTCGCCTAAGTCGTCGACCGATACGGTAACGGTTTCTTCTTCAACTAGTGTGTTGCCTTCATATATGCAGTGGTGCACGTTGTAGTAGTCAACAGTTTCGTCGGCAAGTTCCCAAGTGGCAGTGAATCCGTAGTCGCTGATGTTGATGGCATCGGTAGCCACGATATCCGACAGCACTGGTTCTTCAAGGCAATTGCCTGTTAGTGCCACCCCTACGCCGGCGTCGGGCAGACCGCCGTCGTAAAATAGCAAGCGGGCAGAGTGAGAACCTATGGCGTTTGGCTTATAGGTAACCTTAAGTGTGTAGCCTTGTGCTGCTATGCTGCGGGTTATTTCTTTCACTTTGAGGTTTTCGAATTGGTCAACGTTAGTGCCGTAGATTTTAAACTTCAGGTTGTTGGTTAGATTTTTTGCTTTAATCACCACGTCCATGGTTACGGTTTTTCCCAATGCTATCTCGCCGAAGTTGAGGGTGCTGCCCACCACAGGATATATCAGTTCAGGGTCGCCGGCAGGTTCGTCGCTGTCGTCGTTGTTAAATACTTGTCCCATTTTGTTACCCCATATGTATTCTTCAAGTCCAGGGATGTCGATAAAAGGGTTTCGGTTGTTTTGCACCTTAAACACGGCCTCGTTACGGTCGATTTCCTTTTGGCTAACTGGGTCTTGGCGAGCCCAGTCGAGCAGCATAGTGTAGGCCCATTGCGAAATGGTTAGGTCGCTGCTGTTAGAGAACATATAGGTGTATTTCCAAGTGTAGTCTTGGTACATAGTAGCCATGTAGAAGTAGGTGCGAGCAAAGTCGCCTTTGTATTCGTCGGCAGGTTCAAACACGCTTTGGCAACCGCCGCCCATTCCGCTTTGTGGGGTGCCCACCTTGCAAGTGCCGTTGTTAAACGAAGCGTTGAGCACTTCGCCCAATGGATAATTGTTTTTTGCCGTATTGGCCGATGCGTCTGATGGGTACAGGTGGTTGATGTCGGTGTAGGCTTCGATTTGCGAGCCGCCCCACCAACTTTTAGGCACAGAGTGTTCGCGGTTCATGCCGCTTGTGCCGTTAGGGAAATAATATTTTTGTGTGTTGTAGTTGTCGGAATACATGTCCCACACCAATCGCTTGCCGTTAACCAATTCGGGGTAGGCGTCGGTTTGTGGATAGTGGTCCCAAAGGCTGCTGTACGACAACTTTGTGTGAGGACGTATCACCTTGTGAATGGCATTCTTTAGGCTTATGCCTTTTTGGCCGTTGAGGCTGGTGTAGTAGCCGTTGGGTACTTGTGCAGTTAGTGTAGTGGCTACGATGCAATTAAGTGCAATTATGCTTAGGAATAAAGATATTTTTGTTTTCATGATGATAATCAAAATATTATTAACGCACAAAAATACTAAAAAAAGGGTTATAATGGTCTTGTGGCATCGCTTTTTTATGGATGCTTATTGTAAAAAAATGAATATTTTATGTAGATAGGCTGCTTATGTGGAGGCAAAAAGGGTGTCTGCACGGTTTTTGGGGGGGAAGAAGGTGTGTGTGAAAAAGAATAATTTTTTTGTTGCAATGCGTGAGTTGCCTAAAACACAACAGCCAGGCATCGCACACGATGCCTGGCTGTGTATTCATAAAGGGAAATGAGCAAAAGTTTTTTTATTTTGCGTTGTGAACCACCATTTGAGGATAAGGAATGTTGATGCCTTCCTTGTTGAATGTTGCATACACTTCCTTGTTCATGGTAAAATAAACGTCCCAATAGTTAGCCGATGCAGTCCAAACTCTCACAGTTACATCAACGCTGCTTGCTGCCATAGCACCAAGTTCGATAAATGGAGCAGGGGTTTTAAGGATTTTTTCATTAGCATCGATAATCTTAGCCAAAACTTCCTTCACGCGGTTGAAATCTTCGCCATATTCGAAACTGAAAGTGAAGTCAACACGGCGAGTGTCCTTGTGGCTGAAGTTAGTGCAAAGAGCATTGCTCATCGATCCATTAGGAGCATACACCACCTTATTGTCGGCAGTAACCAACACGGTGTGGAAGATTTGAATTTCTTGCACCACGCCCGAAGCACCTATGCCAGTTTCAATGTAGTCGCCCACCTTGTAAGGACGGAACACAAGTATGATGATACCGCCAGCCAAGTTTTGAAGGTTGCCAGAAAGGGCCATACCCACAGCCACACCGGCCGAAGCCAATAGGGCAGCAAAACCTGTTAATTCAATACCCAAACGGCCAATCACGGCTAAGATAAGCATCACGATGAGCAGGATGTTGACCATGCTCTTAAGGAATGATTGAACACCTGGCTCAATCATGCGATTGGCAAGAATCTTAGCAAACAATTTGTTAATCCATTTGATAAGGTATTTACCAATGATGAAGATAACAAATGCTGCAAGCAAGCGTTCTCCCAACTCAACGCCCGATTGTGTTAGGCGTGAAAGGATTTCCTCTACTTGTGTTGGAAAATTTACTGATAAAAACATAATATTTATATTTGTGTAAATTGATAATATAATCGGTGGGATTAATTACTTAAAGGCATTCAAGTTCTTTTCGTTAAGCAATTGCTTGCCTTCGGCACTGTACATGTAGTCGATACGTTCCTTATAAGCCTTTTCAATCTTAGGGCGTACCATCTTCATTGTAGAGTTAATCATTTGGTTTTGTTCGGTGAAAGGCTCAGAAAGCACAGCGAAAGTGCTTGGCAACCAACGTTCAGGGAACATGCCGGCAAGGTCGCCGCCACGGCGGTAGCGTGACACTTCGGCCGAGATGATTTCAATGGCTTCACGGCAACCTTCTTCGTTGTCGAGAGTCAATCCCTTTTCTTTCAAAGTGCGGCGCAAAGCGTCCTTGTTAGGCACGATTAGCGCAACTGTAGTAGCACATTGGTTGTTGTAAAGCATCACTTGGTCGATGTATGCCGATTTTTCAACCATCGATTCTTCGATGCCTTCTGGGCTATATTTTTCGCCGTCGCTTGATATTAGCAAGCTCTTGAAGCGTCCCTTAACATAAAGCAAACCTTCTTTCGACATATAACCAAGGTCGCCGGTGTAAAGGTATCCGTTCTTAACGGTGTCGGCTGTTGATTCTGGGTTTTTCCAGTAGCCTGCCATCACGTTTTCGCCCTTAACAACGATTTCGCCTTGTTCGCCCACTGGCAATTCGTTGCCGTCGCTGTCGCAAATCTTCAATTCGATAGGGGTTACAAGTTTACCGCTTGAGCCGAAACGATACAAATCAGGGCCGTTGCTTGAGATTACTGGAGTGGCTTCCGATAGGCCGTAGCCTTGATACATAGGCATGCCAACGCCAACATAGAACTTTTGAAGGTCCTTGTCGAGCAATGCGCCGCCACCAATGAAGAAGCGCAATTCGCCACCGAAGTTTTCTTTAACTTTTGAGAAAATTACCTTGTCGAACAATGCAACAAGAGGCTTTAGCAATAGGCGGAAACCCTTAAAGTCGAGGTTGCTGTCGCCGTAATACACTTGCTTAACGCGAAGACCCCATTGGAACAAGCGTTCAACGTTTTTGCCCTTGGCGCGAATGGCTTGTTCGATGTTTTTCTTAAATGTCTTAGCCAATGAAGGCACACTTAAGATGAAGTGAGGCTTCACTTCCTTAATGTTTAGAGGAATGTTCTTCAAAGTTTCAAGAGGCGAGCGGCCTACTTGAGTGGTAGCCACAGCAGCACCCACCGACATCATGATGTAGAAACCTACAACGTGAGCAAAACAGTCGTCGAGTGGCAATATGATTAGAGTGCGCCAGTGTTGGTCGATGTTGACAAGAGTCAACGCTTGTTCCACATTGGCAGTGTAGTTGCGGTGAGTAAGCACCACACCCTTAGGGTCGGCTGTTGTGCCGCTGGTGTAGGTGATGGTTGCATAGTCGTCGTTGGTGATTGAGCGCGACACCGACAAGAATTCTTCCATGGAGTGTTCGGCCAAGAACTTATCGCCCATGGCAAAAACTTCATCTACCGAAATTTCTTTTTCTTGATATTCGGCTTGTTTGTCAAGAACAATGATTTGCTTCACTTCAGGCAATTTGTCCTTAATAAGGCGAACCTTCTTAAGTTGAGTGCCCGAAACCATCACATATTTCACATCGCCGTGCAAAAGGCGGAATAGCAAGTCGTTGCTTTCTTCAAGTTTGATGCTAAGAGGCACATTTACAGCACCTGCATAAAACATCGCCAATTCGCCTATAATCCATAGGTTGCGTCCTTCGCTCAAAAGAGCCATGTTGTCGCCCTTCTTTACGCCAAGGGCTTGCAAACCTGCACCAAGGCGATGCACCATTGTGTGCACTTCCTTATAAGTGGTTGGCTTAAATTCCTTATCGGTCTTTTCAAGCAAGAAGGTGTTCTTCGGATAGAGTGCTACCGAAGTTTCAAACAAGTCA
Organism: Muribaculaceae bacterium; assembly: GCA_045613305.1. GTDB lineage: Bacteria > Bacteroidota > Bacteroidia > Bacteroidales > Muribaculaceae > SFTJ01. The sequence goes on along the minus strand of JAZLAU010000020.1, from coordinate 70,984 downwards.
ACAATCGTTTTTTTCATAAAAATATCACTTTACAATCGTATTAATTTGATTAATCTTTATTGAAACTCTCACATCAACTGCATTTTAATGCTGCTTGCGCTTGTGATGTGCTGTATGGGTTTTTGCAGGGGGGCTGGCATGGCACTCGCATTGAGAGTGGTTGCCTGTGTGGCTTGTTCCATTAATTTGGTTATGGAATTTTCCACTATGCCGCACTCAAAAAATGAGCCCTGAAAAAACGGGTTGAAAAATCACTGGCTAAATTCCGACGCCAAAATTACTATTTATTTTTCTCATAATCAGCATAAATGGCAACAAATGTGGTTTTTGAGCACGCAAATCATTGTGCTTTTAGCCCAAAAAGGTGAGTTTTCACTCAATATAATAGGCATGTAAGTCAATATTTTGCGGCTATGTAAATTATTTGTTGTTGCATGCGGGGTGTTATGTTGTTATTTTTTAGTAATTTTGCACTCGTTTTTGAAAAAACTACTGATTTTGAGAAGAAAAAACTATATATGGTATGGAGTTTCGGTGCTGATTGCATCGATAATATTGCTTGGTTTGATGTCGTGGTTGCCCGAACTTGAGATATCGGGATTGAAGTTGCGTCAGGTCGATTTGTTGAGCCAATTGCGAGGCGACGGTGAGCACGAAGCCGCCGAGGCCGAAATGTTGAAGCCAGCCTTTGTCGACAGTTGTCGAGCCGGTGTGGAATGCATTGAAGATTTCAGCACCGATGGCCGAGGCATGGAGCCATTCTACAAGGCCCTTCATGAGCGAGAAAGTTTGCAACGCGCCGTGAGAATTGCGGTGCTTGGCGATTCATATATAGAAGGCGACATCCTTACTGCCGACCTTCGTCAGTTTTTGCAAGAGCGTTATGGCGGATGTGGTGTTGGATTGGTGCCAATGGCAAGCGACATTTCGGGATTCAGACGTTCGGTGCGTCACGTGTTCGATGGTTGGGACACTCACACAGCGGCCACTGCAAGCGGTTATCGTGCCGAAAGGTCGGTGTTGTCGGGGGTGTATTTCACTGCACTCGGTCGTGCCTACACCGAGTTGAGAGGGCAAACCAAGTATTATGCTCGTTTAGATTCCTGCCAAGAGGCGTCGGTGTATTTTAAGTCGCCTATCGATAATAAGATTACAGTTACAGCCAACGGCGGAGAGAAGCAAGAGTTTGCCATTACCGGAAGCGACGTGATGCAAAAAGTTACTGTAAAGGGCAAGATGGGCAAGGTGCGATTCACTGTTAGCAATGGCGGCAACGGAGTGGATTTTTATGGAGCATCGATGGATGCGTCGCAGGGCATTGTGGTAGATAATTTCTCGTTGCGTGCCAGCAGCGGTTTGCACATTGCCAAACTATCGGCCGAAAACATTAAGCAGTTTGACCAACTTCGTCACTATGATTTGGTGATATTGATGTATGGTTTGAATGTTGCCAATTCAAATCAAACCAATTACTCAAAGTATCGCGGTCAGATGAATGAAGCCATAAGCCACCTTAAGGCATGCTTGCCAAACACAGGCATCTTGGTGGTGGGCGTAGGCGACCGCGACCAGCGAGTGAATGGCGAAATGCGCACCATGAAGGGCATTCGCGAACTTATGGCCGAGCAGCAACGCATAGCCAGCGACCAGGGTGTGGCATTCTGGAATATGTATGTGGCGATGGGTGGCAGCGGAAGCATAAGCAAGATGGTTAACGGAAAGCCTCGCAAGGCGAACCTCGACTATACGCACATCAATTTCCTTGGTGGCCGTGATTTGGGCGAATTGCTTTATGATGCAATCGATGCCGGATATGAAAATTATGAGCGTCGTTGGAAATACGAAAACGAATAACAGACCGATTACTATAAGAGTGTATGCAAGAGATTTTTGATAATATATTGTGCTATTTGGTTCAATTTTGGAATGGCTTGACCTTTCCGAAAGAATTGTTTCTCTACAATGCACAAGAGCCGATAATGTTTTCGTCGGGGTTGTTCTTGTTTCTGTTTGCTGCATTTTATATAATTTACGGCAGTTTGCAGAAGGCCGACACTCTTCGTTTGCTGTTTGTGACAGCGTTTTCATACTACTTCTATTATAAGAGCAGCGGATTCTATTTTGTGCTTTTGGCGCTGGTGACCGTTAGCGATTTCTTCATAGCGCACCGCATGGCCGAGGCCGAAACGAAGCGCGCCCGCAAGTGGCTGGTGGCACTTTCGGTGACCATCAATATGGGCCTGTTGGCATTTTTCAAATACACCAACTTCTTTGCGCAGATGATATCCGACATGCGCGGATTGCATTTTGAGGCCTTCGACATATTCTTGCCCGTGGGCATCAGTTTCTTCACTTTCCAATCGTTGAGTTACACAATCGATGTTTATCGCGGAAAAATCACTCCGCTCAACCGATTGCTCGACTATGCTTTTTATGTGTCGTTTTTCCCGCAATTGGTGGCAGGGCCAATTGTCAGAGCATGCGATTTCATTCCGCAAATACATCGTCCGCTTCATGTCACTCGCTCAATGTTTGGCACTGGTGTGGCTTATATTGTGAGCGGTCTGATTAAGAAGATTGTTATTTCCGACTATATAAGCATCAACTTTGTAGAGCGCATTTTTGACAATCCGTCGCTATATTCGGGTTTTGAAAACCTGATGGGTGTGTATGGCTATGCATTGCAAATATATTGCGACTTTTCGGGATATAGCGATATGGCCATCGGTTTGGCGTTGATATTAGGATTTAAGTTTAACATCAACTTCAACAGCCCTTATAAGTCGACATCAATAACCGACTTTTGGCGTCGTTGGCACATTTCGTTGTCATCGTGGCTGAGAGATTACCTCTACATCTCATTAGGCGGCAACCGTAAGGGCCGAGTGCGCCGTTACATTAATCTAATCATCACCATGCTGTTGGGCGGTTTGTGGCACGGAGCATCGCTCAATTTTGTGCTTTGGGGATTTCTTCATGGGGTGGCATTGGCTTTGCATAAGTTTTGGCTTGCCATCACACGCCAGAATGCCAAAACTCGTGTTAAAAATCCGCTTTTGCAGGTTGTGTGCATTCTCATCACATTCCATTTTGTGTGCTTCTGCTGGATTTTCTTCCGCAATGCCGACTTTGCCAGCGCCAAGGTGATGATAGAGCAGATAGCCTTTAATTTCCACCCTGAGGTGGCTGTGCAGTGGGTTGTGGGCTACTGGCAAGTGGTGGCTATGATGGTTTTGGGCTATGTGCTGCACTTTGTGCCACAATCGGTGAAGACCGACTTGCGCCGACAAATGTCAAGATTGCCTTGGTGGGCATTTGTGGCTGTGATTGTTGGCGTGGTGTATGTGGTTATTCAGTTTAAGAGCGCCGATGTGCAGCCATTCATCTATTTCCAATTCTAAGATAGCACCACCCCGAAAAAAACATTCTCGGTTTTAGTTTATTCTCATTAATCGATATAAATAGTGAAACCATGAAATTACTGTTTCAGTTTTTCATTATAATAGTCATCTCTTTTGTGGGCGAACTGCTCAATCGTTTCATTCCCTTGCCAATACCAGCAAGCATCTATGGCATAGTGATAATGTTTTTGGCTCTGAAGATGAAGTGGATTAAGGAAAGCCACATAAGCGAGGTGTGCAGTTTCTTGATAGCCATAATGCCTGTGCTCTTTATTCCGGCAGCAGTGGGGCTTGTGGAGTCGTGGAGTGTGATAAGCGAAAATCTGGTGAAATACATTCTCATACTCATCATCAGCACAATAGTGGTGATGGCTGTGTCGGGGCTTGTTACGCAATATGTGATAAAACACGGAAAGGAGAAGCCGCAATGACACATTTGGCCGAAAATTCTATTTATTTTGGAGTGCTGTTGAGCCTTTGTGCCTATGGCATAGGCCTATGGCTAAAGCGACTCACTGGCTGGGCCATGATGAACCCGCTTTTTGTGGCCATAGTGCTCGTGGTGAGCTCACTACTGCTTTTCGACATCAGTTACGAATCGTATAATAGAGGTTCCGAAATCATCAACTATTTGCTCACACCGAGCACCATTTGCTTGGCGTTGCCCCTATATAGGCAATTAGAATTGCTGAAAAAGAACAAACGTGCCGTTATGGCGGGCATATTTTCGGGTGTGCTTTCGAGCGTGGCCATCATTTTGATGTTGGCGTGGCTTTTTGGCCTCGACCACACGTCATATGTCACTTTTTTGCCTAAATCAATCACCACAGCCATAGGCATGGGTGTGTGTCAGGAACTGGGCGGATATGTGTCGATTACGGTGGCTGTGATAATCCTCACCGGAGTGTTTGGCGGAATGATATGCGAAACTTTGTTTAAGATATTGCGAATCGATGAGCCAATAGCGCGAGGTGTGGCCATAGGAGCATCGTCGCACGCCATTGGCACAGCCAAGGCCATGGAATTGGGCGAGGTTGAGGGGTCGATGTCGAGCCTTTCGATTGTGGTGTGTGGCATCATTACTGTGGTGGTGGCTCCGTTGTTTGCTAATCTTATTTAGTGTGTAGGGCAGTATACTCTAAAATTACATCTTTGATGAAAAAAATATACCCCAGCCGGTGGCTTGCCGCCGGCTGGGGTTGCTTTAAAAATATTACTTTTCGAAGATTAGAATTTCTGCATATCCACAAGTTTCTTGTAGTATCCGTCTAAGGCTATTAGGTTGTCGTGAGTGCCACGTTCCACTATTTTACCTTCATGCATCACGCATATCAAGTCGGCGTTTTTGATAGTAGACAATCGGTGAGCAATAACCAAAGTGGTGCGGTTGCGCATCAAGTTGTCGAGAGCCTCTTGCACCAGGCGTTCGCTTTCGGTGTCGAGTGCCGATGTGGCTTCATCAAGTATCAGGATAGTCGGGTTTTTCAATATGGCGCGAGCAATGCTGATGCGTTGACGTTGTCCGCCCGACAAGCGGCATCCGCGGTCGCCTATGTTGGTGTCGAAACCTTCTTCCGAAGCCATGATAAAGTCGTAGGCATTGGCAATTTTTGCTGCTTCAATAACCTCGTCCATAGTGGCATTTTCAACGCCGAAGGTAATATTGTTGTAGAAAGTGTCGTTAAACAGGATGGCTTCTTGATTCACGTTGCCCATAATAGCACGCAGTTTCTTGGTGTGAATTTGTCGGATGTCGACTCCGTCAACCATAATGCATCCTTCGTTCACATCGTAGAATCGAGGCAAAAGGTCGGCAAGAGTAGACTTACCCGACCCCGACTGGCCCACCAGTGCCACAGTGGCTCCGCGTGGAATGGTGAGCGAAACGTCGTTAATAATCCAATCTTGATTATACTTGAAACTCACGTTCTTATATTCAATGCCCTGCTTCATTTCGGTTAGGGCATAAGAGTTTGCGGGTTCCTTGATAGGATTTTCGGCTTTAAGAATCTTGTCGATACGCTCCATCGAAGCCAAACCGCGCTGAATAGAGTATGAAGCCTTCGAAAGGTCTTTAGCCGGATTGATGATGCTATAGAAAAGCACCATATAGTAGATAAACGAAGCAGCGCTGATAGAACTGTTGCCCGATAAAATAAGAGTTCCACCAAACCATAGCACAATGGCAATAGTGGCAGTTCCGAGGAATTCGCTCATAGGGTGCGCCAATTCGTGTCGGCGCATCATGCGAGTGGTGATTCGTGCAAACTTGGTATTTTCGGTTTTGAATCGGTTTTCGGCTTTGTCTTGAGCGTTAAAGGCCTTGATGATTCGCAATCCGCCGAGCGACTCTTCGATGTTCGATAGCAGCACGCCCCACTGTGTTTGTCCCTCAAGCGACACGCGCTTTAGGCGTTTGCCCACCTTGCCCATTATCAGTCCGGCCACTGGCAGCAACACAAGCACAAATATGGTGAGTTGCCAGCTTACGGCAATCATTGTTGCCAGGCACACAATAATCATAATGGGGTTTTTAAACATCATGTCGAGCGAGGCCATGATGCTGTTTTCCACTTCGGTAACGTCGCCGCTCATGCGCGCCATCACGTCGCCTTTGCGTTCGTTGGTGAAAAATCCCATGGGCAAATCCATGATTTTGTGGTAGATGGTGTTGCGAATGTCGCGAACCACCCCGGCACGGATAGGCACCATGAAAAACGAACTAAGGTAGGCGCTGCCGGTTTTCAGTGCAGTCATAACCACCAGCAGGATGGCAAGGCCCGCAAGGGCGTAACTGGTGCCCCAACTGTCGATGATTATTTGGGTATAGTGGTAGAAATTATTGATGGCTACATCTTTCAACGAGCCGCTGCCCCATGGCATAAAGGAGTAGGTGGCTTGGTTTATCTTGAATAGCATTTCAAGAATGGGTATGATTAGCGCAAATGAAAAGAGGGTGAGAAATGCCGCCAAAATGTTAAAGAAAATATTGAAAAACAGGAACTTCTTATATGGCGGTACAAATCGGATTAATATCTTAAAAAATTCTTTCATCGTCTAAATATTTAAAAAAATCTGACTACAAAGATAGGAAACAATTAAACTTTATGCCGAACTTTGCATCTAAAAACCGAAAAAAAGCGAATTTTTTAAGGTTAAAAAGTAAAAACAATAAGAATATAATGAAAAGAAAACTATGTAAAATGCTTGCCGTGGCGTTAGCGTTGATGTTTGCGTTAACGGCAAATGCAAAAATCACTGGTAAGATAGTGGATGCTTCCGACAAAGCGGCTATTGAAGGCGCCACATTGCGCTTGTTGAAGGCCAATAGCGACAGCACCTTTGTGAATGGTGCTACCACATCGGCCACAGGCGATTTTGAAATACCTACGGTAAATTCAGGAAAATATCTTATAACTGTCACTTATTTGGGTTATGAGCGCAAGGTTATGCCTGTCACTGTTCCTAAGGGTGGCAAGTTGAATCTTGGTGAGGTGCCTATGACACAAAGTTCGGTGCTTCTTAAGGAAACCACCGTGGTGGGTGTGAAGACCGAAATCGTGGTTAAGGAAGACACTATTGAATATAATGCCGATAGTTATAAAACACAGGTCAACGCTGTGGTTGAAGACCTTTTGAAGCGTTTGCCTGGCGTGGAAGTGGGTAGCGATGGCAAAATCACTGCTAACGGCAAAACGGTAACAAAGTTCTTGGTCGATGGCAAGGAATTCTTTGCCGACGACCCTACGGTGGCAACAAAGAACTTGCCAGCAAATATGATTAACAAGTTGCAGGTTATTGACCGCAAGAGCGACCTTGCCCGCCTTACCGGTGTTGACGATGGTGAAGACGAAACTGTGATTAACCTGAGCGTTAAGCCAGGCATGAATCAAGGCTGGATGGGTAACGTTGTGGCCGGATACGGCACCGATAAGCGTTATGGTGCGCGTGGCATGGCATCGTATTTCAGAGACGGCAATCAGTTGTCGATTTTGGGCGGTGCTAACAACACCAACAACATGGGCTTTACCGATGGCGGTGCTGCCCGATTCTCGCGCGGCGGTGGCAATAACGGCATCAACACAAGCCAAAACTTTGGTGTGAACTTCAATGTGGGCAATGAGGAAAAATTTCGAGTGGGCGGTCATGTGATGTATTCACACTCGGCACGCGACTATAAGACTCAACGCTTGTCTTCAACAGCCTACGCCGACTATATCCGTATGACCGACTCAAAGTCGATTTCTAACAACGACCGTCATAATGTGGGCGCTAATTTCCGCTTGCGTTGGCAAATCGATTCTTGCAATGTGTTTGAGTTCCGTCCTAACATGTCGTTCAACTTCAATAAGAGTTGGGACAACTCTATTTCGCAATCACGCACAGGCTCAACAATTGCCGATGCTAAGCCTATCAACAACAGCGTGGAACAAGACGTGGACGATGGCTCAAGTTATGAATTTGGCGGACAATTGGTTTATAACCACAACTTCAAGCGTCGCAAGGGCCGCAGTTTCAGTGTGCAGGTGCGCTACAACTATAGCAACCGTCACGAAGACAACAACTCTCGCACGCTCAACGAATATGAAGACGATGCTACTGCAGACGAAGATATTCGCCAACTTATCAAAAACCACACTTGGAGCAATGGTGTGAATGGTCGCATAACTTGGACCGAACCTCTTGGCGATGTTAAAAAAGCCAACTTCTTGCAGATTGCCTATAGCGGAAACTATCGTTTCAACAATAGCGACAAGAATGTGTATGACCGCTATTTGACAGTTCCGGGCAATTATCAGTATAATATGGCAACATATATGCACTCGTTGCTTTCTGACGACCAGTTGCGTAGCGCCATCGGCGAATCGTTTGGCTTCTCGGTGCTCGAAAACGAACAGATGCTTTTCGATATCCTCGACCGCGAATACGACGTTAAAGAGGCGTTAGACATCTTCAACAAGACCCAAAGTAGCCAATTCCGTAACGAATTCTTCAGCCAAGACATTCAGGTGGGCTATAAGAAAGTGCATGCCAACTATAACCTTGATGCCGGTGTGCAACTGATGGGAACAATGCAAAAGAGCAACGACTTGCTTAATCCAGAACGCAACATTGCCACTTCATGGTTATGGGCGCCTGCTCCTTATGCTCGTTTCAGATATAAGTTCTCTAAGACACGCAGTTTGCAGTTAAACTATCGTGCTCGCGCAAGCCAGCCTTCGGTGACTCAATTGCAACCTGTGCCCGATGTGAGCAACCCTATGAACATCAGCGTGGGTAATCCCGACCTTGAGGCTTCGTTTAGCCACAACGTGGATTTCCGTTTTAACGATTTTGACCAGGAATCACAACGCTCTTGGATGTTGAATGCTCGATTTAACTACTCTCAAAACAATGTGTCGCGTGTGTCGATTTCTGACCAAAACACTGGTAAGAGCGCAAGCACCTACACTAACCTCGACGGCAACTGGAGCGCACGAGGCGGCGGTATGATTAGTTTCCCTTTGAGCAATAAGGCCTTCTACTTCCGCAGTTTCTTGAATGCAGGCTACAGCCGCTCTGAAAGTTACAATATGGGTCGCAAAAACATCACCACTACCGACCTTACAAGCGCACAAAGCATATTGCAATATTTGAGCGATGACATGTTGAACAAGGTGGGCTCGTTTAACCTTAATGTGTCGCCAGGTATCAGTTACCGTACCGATATCGTAGACCTCGATTTGCGTCCAACTTATTCTTACCAACAATCACGCAACTCGTTGAGTTCGCAAAACGACCGCAACATTCACTCTTATGGTGGTCGTTTCGACGGAACTCTCTATTTGTTCGACTTTGTGCTTAACAGCGACATCGGTTACACCACTACAAGCGGTTACGATGCAGGATATAACACCAGTCAATGGATTTGGAACGCATCGCTTGAATATCAATTCTTGGCAAATAAAAATGCCACTATCGGCGTAAAGGCCTATGACATTCTTGGTCAACGCAAAAACATCAACTTCAGCGCATCGGGCGAAAGTACCTCACAAAGTTGGACTAACTCGCTTGGCCGATACATCTTGGTGACAGCGTCTTATCGTTTCCAAACCTTTGGCGGTAAAGGTGACCGTGGCCCGGTTGATTACGGAGGCATGGGCCCTGGCGGTGGTCATGGTCGTGGCATGGGTCCTGGTGGCGGCGGTGGCCATGGCATGGGCGGCGGCCGTGGTGGCCGTTTCTAAAGAAAGAAAACAAAGCATATTATTATAACTATGCACACACTTCTTATCAACCAATTTTCATGTGTGTGGATGGCAACGTCAAAAGTGATGTTGCCATCTTTTTTTATTTATAATGTGTGAAAAGTGGGTTCGATTATGTTACACAAAGCGAAGGAGGGTTATTTTTGGTTAAAATGTTTGCGGGGGGGGGTAAAGTGGCTATATTTGTAGCCAAAATCGCACAATTAATAATTGCGATTAAATAGAATAGAATGATGAGGAATTTGTGTAATTATTGAAATACAATCACCTTGTCGATATATTACGATATAACGAGATACATTAGGGTTTGTAGGTGTCGTTAAAAACATAAGAATATTGATTTGGAAAATCAATGACGATAGTAGTTTTTTATTAACCAATTAAATAGAAGTATATGAAAAAAGTTAAAGTTTTGTTCGTTGTTATGTCAATCATTACAATGTCTTGTATTGGATGAATGATAAAATATCGTCTGTTGAATTCAGAATAATTAATATAACAGATATAAACTCAGGGGTTTATGTCTTACATGCTCCTATTAATCAATAACAATTTAAAAAAAAGGATTTATGAAAGCACTTAGTTTAAAATTATGTTTTTTCTTTTTTCTTAATGATGTTTTGCATGTTGAGTTCATGCGGCGATGGAGAGCCATCGAATGAAGACTATCGTAAATCGTATTTGAGCGACACTTATACACCAACATCAACAACAGCAAAACTCGCTGCTACATACAACGGAGTGGCTGTGACAAAAGCAGATGCAAAAGTTGTGTTTTCATCGGCAGAAAATAAGGTTGGCGATTTTGAGGTGATAAACATTATCCCAAACACCAAGAGTTTGAAAATAAAGAGTGTGCCGTTAACACACGATGCTGCTAACTATAAATATGACTTCGCAGCCGAAACTGTTTCAAACAAGAAAACAGTGAAGATAGAAGGAAACGTTCAGGGCGGCTTACTTACGGTAGCTATAACTGAAAAGTAAGAAATCAGGTATCATAAAAAGCCATATGGAGTGCAGATTTTGGTACATTACCAATCTGCACTTTTTGTTTTTAACTATGAATAGATATCTCATATTATTATTAACTTTACTGATATTCACACCATCAAAAGCAACCGAAAGGACCGATTCTCTAAGTAAGAAATTAGATGAAATAGTGATTGATGGCAACATTAGGCGAAGTGTAGAAAGCACCGACATAGGACGCATAAAATTGAGCCAAGAGCAATTTTCCAAAATGCCCTCGCTGCTTTCAGAGTCCGATGTTATAAAGGTGTTGCAAATGCAGCCAGGAGTATCGCAAGGCATGGAAGGCTTTGCTGGCTTGTATGTTCATGGCGGTGAAGATGACCAAAATTTGTTTCTTTTTGATGGTTTGCCGCTTTATCAGGTGAGCCATTTGGGCGGCATATTTTCATCGTTTAATGTTGCGGCCATAAGCGGTGCCGATTTTTTTAAGACTTCATTTCCTTCGCAATATGGAGGTCGAATTTCGAGCATAACCGAAATCTTGATGCGTGATTCCAATAAGAATAAATACACTGGGGAACTGTCGTTGGGATTAATATGCGGTAATGCTTTTGTGAGCGGGCCGTTGGTAAAAGATAAAACAGGATTTTCTTTGGGAGTTAGGCGTACGTGGTTAGATGCCATTTCTGCGCCAACACTTGCCATTATGAATGCAATCGATAAGTCAAAAGGCAAGAAAACGATGGCTGGTTATGCTTTTACGGATTTAAATGTGAAGATAGACCATAGTTTTAGCCCTTCGCTTAATGCGAGTGTTATGGCATATTATAGCAATGACCGTTTGAAATTTGGAGAGAGGTTGTTTAATGAGAAAAAATCAGACGAAGACGTAGAAGGCTTTGAAGAGAACTCTAACAAATTTGGATGGGGAAATAGTGGAGTGTGTGCCACGTTGAATTACAAGACGCAAAAAACATCTCTTGAGGGAGTGGCTTATTGGTCGAAATATAATTCGCAATATGAGCAGTTGCACGAATATCATAGCGATGTAACTGATGAACTGTCGTATGGTAAGCTGTTTGAAACTACCCAAAACGAGATTTCGGACTTTGGAGCGCGGATAAACTTCAACCACCGGTTTGACGAGCGCTATAAGTTTAGCAGTGGTGCAGAGTGGATTAATCACAACTATCTTCCAGAGGGGCTCGAAAGTTTACGCATAGTGAAAGGAAAAGAGTCGAAAACAAATAACATAAGTGAAAGGGTTAGGGCTAATGAAATGTCGTTGTGGGTTGAAGGTTCGTTCACTCCAGTGAAGATGCTTTCGGCCAGCATAGGTTTGCGACAAGTGAATTATTGGTCGGGTTTTAAGAGCTATCATATGTTTGAACCGCGTGCCTCGCTGCGTTTGAGCATTACCGACGACGTGAGTGTGAAACTTGGCTATTCGAAGATGTCGCAGTTCGCTCAGCAAGTGTCGAACAACCATATTAGTTTTCCTACCGACTTGTGGCAGCCAATTGTGGGAGAGTTTAAACCCTTAACGAGTAATCAATTTTCACTCGGATGTTATGGCTCGTTAGGAAATAGTTATTTGTTGGTAGGAGAATTGTGGTATAAGCGATTTGATAATTTGCTTGAATACCGCGAGGGAATAACAATGCTTAATCCAAATCTCAAGTGGAACGAAAAACTAACATCGGGTGAGGGTTGGGCCTATGGATTGGACCTTAGTTTAACTAAAACTATAGGCCGAATAAATGGGAGTGTTTCGTATGGGCTAATGTGGAATTGGAGAAAGTTTGAGGAGTTAAACCAAGGCATTAAATTTCCCGCAAAATTCGACAATCGTCATAAAATAAACATAGCATTGAATTATGAAATTACCGACCGCTTGAGTGCTTCGGCATCGTGGACCTATACCACAGGCAATAGGATTACTCTATCGCTATATAACTACGATACGTCGTTGGTGTTGTTTCCTGATGCTCCGAAACACGAATATGGAAGCGTTAGCGGAAGCATTTTCACTGGCGTGGGATATGTATCGGGACGCAATAATGCGCGATTGCCTGCTTATCATAGAATGGATTTAGGACTTTCATACACCAACTATATGAAGAATGGCAGAAAGGGTGTTTGGAACGTAAGCCTGTATAACGCATATTGCCATATGAATGCCATAACAATACAGAAAGACAATTTTAATAACCGATGGGGGCAAAGTTTAGACAAGTGGCATAGGGCATTCAAAACGTTCAGTTTAATTCCTATTATCCCCTCGGTTTCTTATACTTATCATTTTTAAACAACCATGAAGAAGTATTTTCTATTAATATTGATAATGTTGAGCAGTGCATGTTCACAAGAAACTAATCTCGAAGGGTTTAGGGATGATGAAATTGCCAATATGCTTACGCTAAATTCGGTTGTTACCCCCGATTCAGCGATAAGTGTAGTGGTAACAAAGCCCTATTTCTTTTCAGATGTGCATAATGGATATGATTTTGTTGACGACCTAAGCATTGAAGTGTGGATAAACGACATCCATAAGGGGGCTATGAGTTATGACTATCAAAACAATCGCTATAGAATTGACGAAACTCCGTCGGCTGGCGACAGGATTATGATAAGTACAATTTATAATGGGAAAAAAGTGAGTGCTTCAGATGTAGTTCCGCACCAGGCTGTCATTGAAGAAGTGCGCGTGGAGCGTAAAGGGCCTATGCAGATTTTTGGCAATAGGGACTATATGATGTCCTATTACGTGACATTCACTGATAATGCCGATGAGGAAAATTACTATTTCTTTGCATATGACCAATATGGGTCAAGCATCGACACTTGGATGGGACAGAAGGATTATTCGCATGAATTTGTGTTTCAGCAACTTGCACGCACCATTAATGCCACGGTGCCCGGCTGGGCTCCTTCGTCCGAAATGGGCTTGCCTTTTTCCGATGTGGGTATTAATGGCGAGACATACACTTTAACCGTGAAAGAAGTGATTCAAAATAGTGGGTTCGATTATGTTACCAAATGGAAATCATTGCCGCGCTTTTTTAAACTTTATTCCATTTCCAAGCCATACTATAGTTATTTGGTTAGCTTGTTGTGCAACAGTAACGGCAAAGACAATATTCAAAGCGGAATGATAGATTTTGGGTTGGTAGAGCCACTGAAAATATATGGTAACATTAATGGCGGATTGGGTATTTTAGGTTGTTATTCTCACCATATTCAAGTTATTGATGTGATTGATTTGTTAGGCTCATTCCCCGAGAAATAGGGTGGTGCTATTATTGCAGTACTATTATGTCGCCTATGTTTAGTTCGGCGTCGATAGGCATATTGTTGAGGCTGGCAAGTGACTTAAGTTGTATGCCATATTGTTGCGAAATGCTGTGCAGTGTGTCGCCATTGTTCACTGTGTGCTGAGCCGCAGAGGCCGATTTCTTGGCTTTTTGCTCTATCCACACTATCTCTCCGCTTGAGAGTGTGTGCTTGGTGTCGACGTCATTAAATTTGGCAAGTTTTTTCTCGCTTACGTCGAGTTCTTTAGAAATTGATTTTAGAGTGTCGCCCTTTCGTGCCCTAACGTAATAAAGTCCGAACAGGCGTTTCACAATCAGCATTGAGCCAATCTCTTCGGCAATGTCCATGTCGGTGTATTCTTCTTCCTGCAGCAGATTGTCGGTAGTGGCTTCGGTGGCCGGTTGTGGCGTGGCGTCAGCCAATAATTGTTGGCAGGCCGAATCGTCGTATTGGTAGAGTTCGTAGGTTTCAATAATGTTTATAAGTTTATCGGGGTATGCCGGGTCGGTGGCATAACCACATTTTTTTAGAGTCTTAGCCCATGCTTTATAGTCGGTGATTTCTAATTCAAACAGCGGCTCATAGCGTTTTCTTTTCAGGAAAAGCGAGTGGTCGGCATATGACTGCATGGCCGAGTCGTAACTTCGGAAGCATTCTTGCAGTTGGTCATCGTCGTGACGAATAGTGTCGCCTTGCCACCCGTTGCACTTAATGCCAAAGTGGTTGTTGCCCACGGTGGCGAGTCGGCTTTCGCCGGCTTGGCTTTCGAGCAGGCCTTGCGCCAAGGTGATGCTGGCAGGGATGCCGTGCTCGGCTTGTTGGGCTATTGCTGCTTCTTTATATTGGTCAATGTAGTTGAGGTATTTTGCCGATAGGCGCATTTGTCCTTGTGCGTGGAGTGCGGCGATGGCAAAAACTGCTAAAAACAACGAGCATTTGATACTCGGCGAAATGATTATTGAAAAAATATCAATATATTTGCGTAAAATCTTATTTATCATGAAAGAAATCAATTTGACTACAAAGATAGCAGTTTACTCTTATACGGAACTAACCGAAGAGGATAAAAAACTCACCACTCAAGCCCGCGAAGCCACAAAAACAGCTTATTCGCCTTATAGCAAGTTTAATGTGGGTGTGGCGTTGGAACTTGAGAACGGCGTGGTGCTCACTGGTTCTAACCAAGAAAATGCTGCGTTTTCGTCGGGCACATGTGCCGAACGCAGTGTGATATATTATGCTGGAGCCAACTATCCCAGCGTGGCATTTAAGAAACTTGTGATTGCCGCTTTCACCGAGGGCGATTTTGTGGAAAAGCCTATCTCGCCTTGCGGACATTGCCGACAAGCAATTTTGGAGTATGAAACAATTGCACAAAAACCTATCGAAATAATTTTGTGCGGCCGAAATGAAGTATATAAATTAGAAAGCATCAAGGCCCTTATGCCTTTGTGTTTTGCTGAATTTTAAAAGTTAATGATTAAAAGAATTTTTTTGTTAACACTGATGTTCATTGGTGTTGCTGTTGTTGCAGGTGCTAATAACCTTGTAGGCAAGTGGCAGGGCGATTTGTCGCTTGGCATGAACAAACTTACCATAGTTATACGCATTGCCGACAGCCGTACGGCATGGCTCGATTCGCCCGACCAGAAGGCGATGAATTTTAAGGGCGATTCGGTGAATGTCACGCTCTCAACGGCTTTTGTGCAGTTGCGTCAGTTGGGCATAACGTTCAGCGGTGAGTTAGATGCTGCGGGCGAAGCCTTGGTGGGAACTTTTCAACAAGGGTTTTCGAAGTTGCCTTTGACACTGAGCCGTGTGAGCGATAACCCCTATCTTGAACGCCCTCAAACTCCGCAACCGCCATATCCGTATGAAGAAACCGAAGTGACGTTTAGCAACGGCGACCTCACCTTTGCCGGAACTCTCACAATGCCTAAGGATGCCAAGAAACTCACAGCAGTGGTGCTTGTGAGTGGCAGCGGCGCTCAAAATCGCGACGAGGAGGTTATGGGGCATAAGCCCTTTAAGGTGATTGCCGACTACTTGAGCCGCAACGGGGTGGCCGTGTTGCGCTACGACGACCGTGGTGTGGGTGGGTCGTCGCAAGGAACTGCCCACGACACTACCGACGACTTTGCCACCGATGCACTGGCTGCGGTGAATTTTTTGAAGTCAGTGCCGCAAATCAATAAAAAGAAGATTGGCGTGATTGGTCATAGCGAAGGCGGAATAATAGCCATAATGCTTGCCGCTAAGCACAGCAAGGACATTGCATTTATAGGCACAATAGCCGGACCGGTGATGAAGGGTGCTGACTTGATGCTTTTGCAAAACGAGGAAGTGGTGAAATTGAGCGGCAGTGCCATGAGCGATGCCGACCGCCAATACACAAAAAACATATTTGCCGCCATCGACACCATATCCGACACCGAGCGCTTGCGCACAACGCTGAAAGATATGATGGCAAAAAATGCCAAGACTCCGGCGCAGGTAATGGCCATCGACAGCCAGGTGGCAGCAATGACTTCGGCATGGTATCGCCGGTTTGTGCAATATGCCCCGGTTGACGATTTAAAGCGAGTGAAATGCCCTATGATGGCCATTTTCGGGTGGAACGATGTGCAAGTGCCTGCCGTGCCTAACGAATTCTTGCTCAAGCAGAACTATCGTGGCAAAAACCTCGAAACAATAATTTATCCAAGCCACAATCACTTCATGCAGCATTGCAGCGGCCCAACCCTTGATTACGGCATAATAGAGCAAACCATCGACCCTAAGGTGCTTGGCGATATGTTGCAATGGGTGAAGAAACGCTGAAAAAGACTTTGAAATCGCTGAAGATTTTAAAATAAAAATGCTAACTTTGTAAGTAATGGAAAACTATATAGTATCAGCCCGAAAATATCGCCCATCCACCTTTCGCAGCGTGGTAGGCCAGCAATCGCTCACACATACCCTAAAATCGGCTATTGAGAGCGAACGCTTGGCACATGCCTATCTGTTTTGCGGCCCTCGTGGGGTGGGTAAAACATCGTGTGCCCGCATCTTTGCCAAGACAATCAACTGTTTGAACCCTACTTCAGACTATGAGGCTTGCAATGAGTGCGAATCGTGTGTGGCGTTTAATGAGCAGCGCAGTTACAACATTGTGGAACTCGACGCCGCGTCAAACAATTCGGTGGATGATATCCGTAACCTCATTGACCAGGTGCGCATTCCGCCGCAAATAGGCAAGTATAGGGTGTTTATCATCGACGAGGTTCACATGCTGTCGGCGCAAGCATTCAATGCCTTCCTTAAAACTCTTGAGGAACCGCCAGCGCATGCCATCTTTATCCTTGCCACTACCGAAAAGCATAAGATTATCCCCACCATCTTGAGCCGATGCCAAATCTACGACTTTTCGCGCATCACCATTCAAGACATAGTGCAGCAGTTGCAATACATAGGCTCGCAGGAAGGCATCACAGCCGAGCCTGCCGCCCTCAATGTGATAGCCCAAAAGGCCGATGGCGCTATGCGCGATGCTTTGTCGATTTTCGACCAAGTGGCGGCTGCTTCGGAGGGAAACATCACTTATCAAAGCACAATTGCCAACCTTAATGTGCTCGACCACGAATATTATTTCCGATTGGTGGAGGCTTTTAAAACTTGCAATGTGCCCGAGGCGCTGCTAATCTATAAGGATGTGCGCGACCACGGCTTTGATTCAAAATTCTTCATTAATGGCTTGGCTCAGCACTTGCGCGATTTGATGGTGGCCTATGACCCGTCTACTCGTTGCTTGCTTGAGATGAGCGAAGAGGTTGTGCAGCAGTTTGCAGCCCAATCGGTGACGCTGCACCCAAAGTGGTATTATTGCGCTATGGATTTGTGCAACACCTGCGACCTCAATTATCCTACAGCCACCAATAAGCAGTTTCTTGTGGAACTAACGCTTATAAAGATATGCCAGTTGCTCGACCCAACACCAACGCCCACAGGCGGCGGAGGTGGTAACCGTCCGTTACGCCCAATAGAGTCGAAGCCAACTGCGCAACCAGCGCAATCAGCGCCAGCAGCACGCCCTGCCGTTGCCGGACCTCAGCAATCGGCGCCGGCGGCAAATGCTGCGCCGGCAGCCCAGCCTGCGTTATCTACTCGCCCTACAATGCGTAAGGTGTTTAATGTGTCGAGTGTAGAAAAGTTGACGGCCGACGATAAACCGTCTGCTTCTGAAAAAGCACCTTCGCAAATGCGTAAGGCGGTGTTTAATCAAGCCATGCTTGTGAATGCTTGGAACAATTTCATTTATAATAATCCAACCCGCAACATGGTCACCAGCGTTATGAGCATGACTCAGCCTATATTGGTTGAGCCTAATCTGTTTGAGGTTCATGTCGATGCAGGCCAAAAGAAAATCGTTGAACAGTTTGTTGACATGATTTTAGAATCGTTGCGCAACGATTTGCAAAACGATTACGTGGGTATGAATATTAAGGTGGTGGCCGCTGCGCCTGTAACAAAATATAAGTCGCAACGTGAGATAATTGATGAAATACGTGTAAAATATGCCGGTGTTGAGGCTCTAATCAACGACTTTCAACTGTCGCTGAAGTAGCACGGCGCTATGTGCTGTTTGCTTGGCACAGTAAGATGAAGCAAATTTGCCGTAGCAACAATTTTCGAGAAGAGTGTGTGGAATGATGTAAGAGTGTTACATCGTTTTTTTTATGCCTATAAGATAGGGTTAAATAAAGCAAACACTCTGCAACTATTCATTATAATTTAGTAAATTTGCACAGATATGATTTTGCAAAGTCTTAATATAGTTAATTTTAAGAATCTTGCTGAGTGCAAGTTAGAATTTTCGCCCAACATTAATTGCTTTATAGGCAATAATGGGATGGGCAAGACCAATGTGCTCGATGCAATATATTATCTGAGTTTTGCCAAAAGTTGTGGCAATCTGAGCGATCAGGTGGTGCTCAATCACGATTCCGACTATATGATGCTCCGAGGCAAATATTTGCGTCACGATGAGAATTTAGAAATCACAATGGCCTACCAAAAAGGCAAGCGCAAGAGTTTTAAGCGCGACGGCAAAGACTATCAGCGCCTGAGTCAGCACATCGGCTTGTTGCCTTTGGTGATGGTGTCGCCTATGGACTGGGAATTGATACGTGGCGGCAGCGAAGAGCGTCGACGATTGATGGACCAAATCATATCGCAAGGGAATACCGAATACTTGGCACAACTTATCCGCTATAATAAGGCGCTTGAAAACCGAAATTCGCTCATTCGCCAAGGTTATCGCGACCCTATTTTGTTTGAAACTGTGGAATATCAGTTGACAGAAACTGCCAACTACATTCATAAAATACGCACAGAGTGGATTAAGGAGTTCACGCCGATATTTATGCGCTATTATGAAGCCATTGCCGGCCAGGGCGAGCAAGTGGAATTGGAGTTGAGCAGTCATTTGCAAACAGCATCGATGCACGACTTGTTGCAGCAGTATCGAGAGCGCGATGCCGTGTTGGGCTACACCTCTCACGGTGTGCACCGCGACGACATCAACCTCTTGCTCAATGGTCACTCTATGCGCAAAATTGGTAGCCAGGGACAGTGCAAAACCTACACCATTGCGCTGCGATTGGCTCAATACGACTTCTTGAAGTCGCAAAGTTCTTCGTTGCCTATTTTGCTTTTAGACGACATATTCGACAAGCTCGATGCTCAACGTGTTGAAAGCATAGTAAAGGTAGTTAATGATAACGAATTTGGGCAGATTTTCATCACCGACACCAATCGCACTCACCTGGATGAAATTCTTGTTTCGTTAGACAATAGTTATAGCATCTTCACTGTCGACCACGGCGAATGCAAGGCCGACACTCAATACATTAAACAATGAAACGCACTGAGGCGCAACAAATAGGTGAAATCATAAAGAATTTCATCAAACAAGAAAATTTAGAAGGTGCCATGAACGAGCAAAAGGCTTCGTTTGTGTGGCCTGAAGTAGTGGGCTATGGCATTAACCGATACACCATAAGCCGTTCGGTGAAAAACGGTGTGATGACGGTGCGCCTTTCGTCGGCTACGCTCCGAAACGAACTGATGATGAGTCGATCGTTGCTCGTGCAGCGCATCAACGAAGCGGTGGGAGCGCCGGTGTTGACAGATATAATTTTTAAATAACAAAGAATTACTGTAATGGAAGAAAAAGCAAAAAAACAATCATACGGAATTGAAGTAGAAACTCCTTATCGCCACAAATTGCCGGTGCAGTTGCGTTTCAACGACATAGATGCGTTGGGCCACGTAAACAATTCGGTGTATTTCACTTTGTTTGATTTGGCAAAGACAAAATATTTTAATGAGGTGCGCAATGAGGAAATCGATTGGCAAACGGTGGACATCGTTATTGCCAACGTAAACTGCAATTTCTTCAGCCCAACCTATTATCACGAAAATCTCGAAGCGCAAACACAAACGCTGCGCATAGGCACCAAGAGCATTCAGTTGGTGCAGCGATTGGTGAATGTAGACACTGGCGAAACCAAGGCACAATGCACTGTTGTGATGGTGGGCTTTGACCCCGAAACATGCAAATCGAAGCCTATTTCTGATTGCTGGCGCACAGCATTAGAGAATTATGAGGGCCGAACACTGTAATTGGTGAAGTTGCAATGGCAGAAACTACCGAATGGGATAAGATGATAGGTGGCGAGGTGTATGACGCAACCAATAGCCACTTGCTCGAAAAATTGATTGCTACGCACGATAAGGTGTGGGAGTATAACAATTTGCGTCCGTCTGACACATCTGCGCGCGATGCCATGTTGCGTTGCATTCTGGGAGCATGCGGCAAGAATATAATCATCAATCAGCCCTTTCGCTGCGATTACGGTGTAAACATCAGAGTAGGCGAAGGATTTTTCGCTAATTTTAATTTCACGGTTCTTGATGAGGCTCCCGTAACCATAGGCAATGATGTGTTTATAGGTCCTAATGTGAGCCTTTACACTGCTTGTCATTCCACCGACCCCGTAGAGCGTAACACGCGCCAAGAGTGGGCCAAACCTATCACTATAGGCAATAATGTGTGGATAGGCGGTGGCGTAACTGTTTTGCCGGGTGTCACCATTGGCGATAATTGCACCATAGGTGCCGGTTCGGTGGTTGTTGCCGATATTCCGGCCGGAAGCATCGCTGTGGGTAATCCGTGCAAGGTGGTTAAGAGTTTATAAGCATCAAAGGGCATATATCTCGTAGCCGATTTGGCTTCGGCTGCAATTGTGGCTCACAGCCTAACTGAGCGCGCCATGTTTCTTTGCTCACAATAAAAAGAGGCCTCGTTGTTGCGAAAGCATAACCGCAATGGAGAATTTTCTTCTTGTGAGAGCCCAGGGCACTAACCAATTAAAAAAAATTAAGACGTAGATATCATAAAAATAGAACGAGCCAACCCGTTTGGGCTGGCTCTCTATAATTTTATCCTTTCGGATTAATTATCGTAAGATTAAATTTTGACATTCGCATGCTTACTCTTTATCTACGACATAGGGAAATTTAGACTAAATGATTTTATTTTTCCAACATATTTAGGTTGGTGTTGTCGAATGTTCTCACACATGACTTTACAAATATAATAATTTTTCTGAATTAAGGCAAAAATGTAGCAAATGCCCCCTGTTTGGTGGCATTTGTATATATGTTTAGCCAATTTGATATATAAAATGATTTTTTTGGTTAGGCGTAACCTGTTGATTTAATGTGCTTTTCAGTTTAGTGCAAAAAAAATTGATTGTCTCTCGACAATCAACCTTTATTAACCTTAAATCTAATACCATGAAAAACACAGTGCAAAGGTATGCTTTTTATGTTATATAACATAATTTTCAAACAAGTTTTATTTGAAATTTAACAATGTTTAACTAAAGGACGCTTTAAATAAATTGAATAGTGCCATTTGCTGCGGTTTAATAGCGGCATTGATGCTGAGCAGAGTTGTTATGTGCGTTGCGCGCAGATGGGGCTTTAGATTGCTAAAATGGAAATAAAACAGAGTAGATAAAAGAATTTAACATATATGTGCATATACGTTGCCCACACTCTTACTTTCTTTGCATTGTAGAAGATAATTATTATATTTGTAATGTAAAAATGATGAGTGAGGCAACAGATTTCGATGCTCATCATGGTGTGAAAATTAAGAATATTAACGCAAAACATAATACAATGGCAAAAGAATTAGAATTTGACGGTGAACTTGAATCTCAAGGCACAGCAAAGCAACCAAATAGAATTCCTGTGTCGGCCGAAAAACTTAAGGCTCTACAGGTGGCAATGGATAAGATTGATAAGAACTACGGTCGTGGTTCGATTATGAAACTCGGCGACGACAAGGTTGATGAGGTGGAAGTGATTCCTACTGGCTCTATAGGTCTTAACTATGCGCTTGGCGTGGGTGGTTACCCAAGAGGCCGCATAATTGAAATCTATGGCCCTGAATCTTCGGGTAAGACCACACTGGCCATCCATGCAATTGCCGAGGCGCAAAAGTTGGGCGGTATTGCTGCAATTATTGACGCCGAACATGCTTTCGACCGTTTCTATGCCGAAAAACTTGGCGTGGATGTTAACAGTTTGTTGATTGCTCAGCCTGACTGTGGTGAGCAAGCGCTTGAAATTGCCGACCAACTTATTCGCAGTTCGGCTATCGACATTATCGTTATCGACTCGGTGGCTGCTCTTACTCCTAAGGCGGAAATTGAAGGCGAAATGGGCGAAAGCAAGATGGGTTTGCAGGCAAGACTTATGAGCCAAGCGTTGCGTAAACTGACTGCAACTATTGCTAAAACTAACACCTGCTGCATTTTCATTAACCAACTTCGCGACAAACTTGGCGTGCTCTTTGGCACTCCTGAAACTACCACTGGTGGTAACGCGTTGAAGTTCTATAGTTCGGTTCGCATCGACATTCGTCGCATTGGACAAATTAAGAATGGCGAAGATGTGCTTGGTAACATGACTCGCGTGAAGGTGGTGAAGAATAAGGTGGCACCTCCTTTCAGAAAAACTGAATTCGAAATCTTGTTTGGCGAAGGCATTTCACGCAATGGCGAAATTGTTGACTTGGGTGTTCAGTTTGGCATCGTGAAGAAGAGCGGTAGTTGGTTCTCTTATGGAGAAACTCGTCTCGGACAGGGTCGCGATGCTGTGAAGCAGATTATTGCCGATAATCCTGAATTGGCCGAAGAACTCGAAACAAAGATTTTCGCTGCCATGCAAGGCAAGACCGAAGGATAACTGTTCGTTCGATATTAGTGTTTAGATTATTATATTTTTGGGAGCCAGCAGCAATGTTGGTTCCCGTTTTTTTTTGCGGTCATCGTGCTCAAACTTGCAGCCCAGGTTAAGCCACACACAGCGCTGGGCATCGTTAATTGTGGTGGTTGGAGTGCCGAAAAAAGCCAAACGTGATGATGCTACACAATGTTGTTGAGGTGGCTGGAGTGTCGAAAAAAGCAAACGTTGGGATGCTACCTGATGCAGTTGAGAGGTGGCCTGAAAGCCGAGAAAAAGAAATGCACTGCCACAATTTGGGCAGTGCATCGTTTTGTTATTGAAAATCGGGTTAATGATAGCGGTTATAACAGTTCGAGCGGCATGTCGAGCATACCTTCGAATGAAATTGCTTCGCGCCTTCGAGAATGCACCTCAATGTGCGAGCGACCGTTGTCGAATATGTCAACAACATATTCGTAGGAGTCTTCGTTGTTGCGAGTTATTATCACAATACGGTTTCGAAGGTTTTTGTTGTCGCGAACAGCCTTCAGTTCGGCAATTTTTGCTTCAAAGTTAAGCCCAACGCCACCGCCATAAGGCAGCGAGTATGCGCGTCCGAAATAAGGCAGGTGCGACACTATGGTGTCGCTTTTCACTGTTAGTGAGTAGCCGTAGTTGAGCGGACGAGTAATGCCGCGTTTAGGTGTAACCTTATCGACATCGATGCTAAAGTGGCAATTCTTGATAGAGTTTACCACAAACTGTGCCTGTTGCTGCTTGATGAGGGCTTTTTCTTGAGGAGTGAGTTTTTTGGTGGAGCATCCCACAAGCACCATGCACAGAGCAATGAGCAGAGTTGCCGATATTTTGTGAAGCGATATCATTAATCGATTAAAAGATTATTTCTTAGCCTTTTTTGCCTTTTTAGCGTCTTTTTTTGCTTGGTTAGCCACTTGTTCCTTAAGAGCAGCAGTAGCCTTTGCAGCAGCTTCAGCAGCCTTTGCTTCGTCGGCAGGAGCAGCGTAAGCGTGTTGGTAACCCTTCACGTCGTTCCAGTGGCCGCGAGTAAAGTCAGGCACTTCTACAGGAGCGCAGTTGTTGTCCATCGACAAAGAGCCAAGTTCGGCCAAGCAGCACCATTCAGCAAGGTCATAAACGTCCATGTCAAGAGGCAGACCGTTTTGTAGGCAATAAATAAGACGAGCATCCATAATGAAGTCCATACCGCCGTGGCCACCAACTTGGCGTGCCAATTCGCCATATTTCTTTAGGATAGGGTGTTCGTATTTGTCGTATAGAGCCTTCATGTCGTCCTTGCCAAGGAAGTTGTGTGAACTAACATTCTTATCGGTAGGAGTGATGCCAGCCCATTCAAGTTGAGCCTTGTCGAGTGCATAGCCTTCAACAGGATATTTGTTGGCAAAGCCCTTAGTGCCTGTAAGTTGATATAGGCGGTTATAAGGTTGAGGGGTCATGGTGTTGTGTTGAATTTCAATCACCTTGCCTTGATGAGTGCGGATAAGGGTAGTAGTGTGGTCGCCATTGCGGAAAATGTCGCACTTTTCGCCGGTGCGTTGTTCCACCAATTCCTTGCCGTGCACCGATTTGGTGTCCATAGCCACAAGAGTGGTCATGCGGTCGCCGCGGTGAATGTTGAGCGCTTGAGCCACAGGGCCAAGGCCGTGAGTGGCATACACGTCGCCACGGCTGTGTTGGTTGTAGCGTAGACGCCAGCCCAACTTGTCGTTTTCGCCTGTTTTCCAGTATGCGTCCCAATATGGAGTCAAATCGTGAATGTATGCGCCTTGAGCACGAATCACTTCACCAAACACGCCTTGTTGTGCCATGTTTAG
This sequence comes from Muribaculaceae bacterium, assembly GCA_045613305.1. Taxonomy (GTDB): domain Bacteria; phylum Bacteroidota; class Bacteroidia; order Bacteroidales; family Muribaculaceae; genus SFTJ01. The sequence continues at coordinate 45,913 of JAZLAU010000020.1, read as the reverse complement.
GGTGGTCATTTCATACCAGTCGTAGCAGCAGTTTTCAAGGATGAAGCAGTGCAGACGAGTTTGTTCGCTAAGGTCGATAAGTTCCCAGCATTGGTCGAGGTTCATAGCCGATGGCACTTCGATGGCCACGTGCTTGCCGTGTTGCATGGCAAACTTAGCCACAGGGAAGTGGTGATCCCAGTCGGTGCAGATATACACCAAGTCGATGTCGTTGCGAAGGCAAAGTTCTTCATAGCCCTTTTCGCCGCTATAGATGTCGGCCAATGGCATACCGGCTCTTTCAAGGTAGCCTTGGCATGCTTCGGCGCTCTTTTGGTTGTAGTCGCAGAATGCTTTGATTTCTACGCCAGGGATGTAGGTGAAACGGTCAACTGCCGAAACACCGCGCATACCCACGCCCACAAATGCCACTCTCACAACTTCAAGTTTTGGGCATGTTAAGCCCACGGCATGTTGCTGACCATCTGCACGTGCAGGTACGTCGGTAACAATTGTGTTGCCTTCCCAATGCCATTTTGTGTTGGTCGACAACGATTGCGCATTTGTGCCCAATGAGCAGCAAATTGCAATAAGGCTCAAAAGGATTTTAAATGTTACTTTCATAATAATTTTTAGTTATTTTTATTTAAGAATTGATTTGCTTGGAATAAGTCGGTAGAAAACGAGGTCGAAACCGCCGTTGTTGAGAGGAGAGTTGCGTTCAACAAAGCAACCCAATGAACCGTCGGCAAGTTGTGTGATTGAAGAGTATGCCGAGCCAGTAGGCACAAGAGATTGTCGAAGAGGCCAAGTTAAGCCATCGTTGTAACTAACAAGCAGGCTCACATTCTTGCGGTTCTTGTGGTGGAAAGGAATGGTTTGAATCAGGATGTTTTTGTTGCCCTTGTAAGAGTAGTTGATGATGTCGCCGTTGCAGGCAGGGTCAAGGATTTGGTAGTGAGTAGTGGTTTCACTCCAAGTTTTGCCGCCGTCTTCAGAGAACGACATTCGGCGGTGATAACCCGCGTAGCGACGGCGGATGCTCATCATGAGTCGTCCGTCAGAAAGTTCCACAATTTTTGCTTCGTCGCCGTTGTAGTCGCCAGGCACTTCCGATGCTTGCCAGGTGTCGCCACCATCGTCGCTATAGCAAGCGTAGCACGATAGTTTGCCACCCCAACTTGCGTCGGTGCGTACTTGAATTACGAAAAGAATGCGGCCGTTGCGCATTTGGCAAGCGTGTCCCGAACCGGCAAACGAGGTAATCCAGTTTTCGCGGCCCTTAAAGAGTTGAGGGTTGATGTCGACAGGAGTGCTCCAAGTCTTGCCATCGTCGGTGCTCTTTGAAATCATGATGTGGCCATTGTTTTCTGGTGTTGACTGCCATAGGCCGTTGCCGTGAGTGTAGATGCAAATGGCGGTGTTGCGCTTAAAGTCGAACACGATTGCAGGGTCGCCCGAGCCAATTTCGCTGTCGGCGCCGGCAACTGTAACTGCTGGCTCCCAAGTGCGGCCGTTGTCGGTGCTGCGGCGAGTAACCACATCAATGTTGGCCGGAAGGTCGCCATTGTGCTCCCAGCGCTTATCGGCTGCGGCAATTATGGTGCCGGTGTTGGTGGTGCATATGGCTGGAATGCGATAGAATTTTGACCCCGCATCGCCAGGTGAGAATAGCACTACGCTATCGGCTATGGAAAAAAGTGGTGCTGAGGGGTCTTCGGGATAAAACATCTCTTTGCGTTGGCTTGATGCCGTTGTGCAAAAAACGCTCAGCAAGACTGCAGATAGTAAAATGGTTTTAAGTGTTTTCATCTGATTTTATGCTTTTGGATATAATAATATTGCAAATATAATGATTTTCTCAAGTTATTGCCCGTAAGAAGCCGAGTTTAGCGATAATAGTTGAAAATTATTTGGCTTCTTGCGTGTAGAATTCTATTAGGTTAGAGAGGGCTCTTTGGCACACAGGGCAGAATCCCGGAGCCGCGTTTGTGCGCATGCGGCAGTCGATAGTGGGGCGGTAGATGCCGTGTTCGCTATAGCCCGCGCCTTCAAACGCGCCTATCATGTTGGCATTTTCAGAGGTTGCGGGAGTTGGTATCTTTGTGCTTTTTGCCACCATGTCTTGCCACTTGCTTTTGAAGTTAACCATGTTGGTTATGTTTTGTTCCCAAGGTTCCACCTTAGGGTTGTAGTAGTTAGGGTCGCCATACTCATATTCATCGGCAAGCCCGCCAAAACTGTGTCCAAATTCGTGCACCACCACAGGCTTAAACGATGGGTGATGGGCAGTGGTTAGGGTGTAGTCGTTGTAGATTCCGCCGCCGCCATATTCATCGGTGTTAGCCAAAATGATTATGTGTTCGTACATCACTCCGGCTATAGCATCGTGCATGGCCTTGATGTGAGAGGTGGTTAGATAGCGGTCGGAATAGAAGGTGCTGAAATGCGAACCGAAGGCAGTGTCTTTCCATTCGCCAAGGCGTGGTATGCTCATACCGCTTTGGTTCGATGGGGTGAATGCAGCTACGATGTTGAAATTTGCGCTATAAGTCTTAAACGGCTCAGATTGCAGCAATGCCTCTTTTGTGGCGAGAGCATCGGCTAAGAATGTGGCCTTTTCGCTTTGGTCGTAGCCTTCGGCAAGAATTATCACATCGATGCACTTGTCAACACCGCCGCTTTTATGAATGTATGCATATTCAAGGTTTGGGTTACGGTGTTTTTTAGCGATTAGAATGTCGGCCGGGTCAACCGTGTGAGTGTATTCGGCGGTTGTGGTTTGCGTATTGTCGGTTAGGGTGACGGTTATCTCGGCTGTTGCCAGTGGCATAGGAAGCAGCACAGTGTGCTCAAACGAGCGGGTCACCTTAGCAGCCTCTTCGGTTGATATCCATTCGAGGAATAGCGAAGAGAATGAAGTGCGATATATCACTTTATGAGTGGCAGCATCTTTCATCACCACTTGTCCGTTGCCAAGAAGTGGCAGTTTGTCGAGGTTATGGTGGCGTCCGGCCCACACTCCTGTGTTTGATAGGGCGTCGAGCACTATGCCTTGTTGCTTATTGTTGCCAAACAGTTGATAGTCGATTCTTAGCGTTTTGCCATCGAAATAATCTGAAAAATTGATGTCATTCGATTTTGCATTCAAGTTAAATAGGCATGACAGGCAAAGGCATAATGTCACAAGGTGTCGAGTCATATAGGTTTATGGTTATTAAGTGATATCCCGCAGTGGGGGAAATTGATGTTTTTTTGCAGATTTAGCGGCAGGGTTATCCTTTTCCGGTAATGATTTTCTTAATCTCGTTAAGTTTGTTAAGTGCTTCCACCGGAGTGAGGTTGTTGATGTCGGCGTTAAGAATTTCGTCGCGCACTTGGCAAAGCACAGGGTCGTCGAGTTGGAAAAACGATAGTTGCATGCCGTTGTCGTTACGAGGTTTAGCCACATTGTCCATTTTCAGGTCGTTATTGTGATTCGACTCCAGTTTTTCGAGCACTTGGTTGGCGCGTTTCACAATTTGTTGAGGCATACCGGCAATTTTTGCCACGTGTATACCAAAACTGTGTTCGCTGCCGCCTTTCACGAGTTTTCTGATAAACATCACCTTGCCATTTATTTCCTTCACCGACACGTTGTAGTTAACGATACGCTTAAAAGTTTTTTCCATTTCGTTAAGTTCGTGGTAGTGAGTGGCGAAAAGAGTCTTGGGGCAGTGACGGTTTTGTTCGTGCAGATATTCCACAATCGACCAAGCAATAGATATTCCGTCGTAGGTGCTTGTTCCGCGACCCAATTCGTCGAATAGTACGAGGCTACGTTGGCTTATGTTGTTAAGAATAGAAGCCGCTTCGGTCATTTCGACCATAAATGTAGATTCGCCGAGCGAAATGTTATCGCTGGCGCCCACGCGGGTGAAAATTTTGTCAACGAAACCAATCTTAGCGGCTTGGGCCGGCACGAAACTGCCTATTTGTGCCATCAGCACGATAAGTGCAGTTTGGCGTAACAAAGCCGATTTACCCGACATGTTAGGTCCGGTAATCATGATTATTTGCTGCTCGTTATTGCTTAGGCGAATGCTGTTGCTGATGTATTTTTCGCTAATAGGCAATTGTTTTTCAATAACAGGGTGTCGTCCTTCAGTGATGTCGATAGTGAGCGAATCGTTGAGTTCAGGGCGGTTATATTTGTTTTCGATAGCGGCACGAGTGAATGCGCAAAGGCAGTCGAGATGCGCTATGAGGTTTGAGTCGAGTTGTATGGCAGGTATATAGTCGGCCACAGCAGCCACTATTTCATTGAAAAGTCGGGTTTCAATGATGCTGATTTTTTCTTCAGCTCCCAAAATCTTTTCTTCGTATTCCTTAAGTTCGGGAGTTATATAACGTTCGGCACTCACAAGAGTTTGTTTGCGAATCCACTCTTCAGGCACTTTATCTTTGTGAGTGTTTCGCACCTCGATGTAGTATCCAAACACATTGTTGAAAGCGATTTTCAGGCTTGGGATGCCAGTTCGTTCGCTTTCGTTTTGTTGCAATCGCAGAAGGTAGTCTTTGCTTGAGTAACTAATGCCTCGCAATTCGTCGAGTTCGGCATTCACGCCGCTGTTTATTATGTTTCCGCGATTCACCTGATTAGGCGCATCGGCATTTATTTCGCGCGAAATGCGGTCGCGAATCAGTTGGCAAAGGTTTAGTTGTTCGCCAATACCGCGCAGCACATCGTTTTCGCTTGTTTCGCAAAGCACCTTAATTGGTTCGATTGCGGCAAGCGCCGAGCGCAGTTGCACCAGTTCGCGAGGGGTGATTCGGCCCACGGCCACTTTTGAGATGAGGCGTTCTAAGTCGCCAATCACTTCAAGTTGTTGTTTCAGCAGTTCGCGGCCATCGGTGTCTTTAAAGAAGTGTTCCACCACGTTGAGACGTCGGTTGATTTGCTCCACATCTTTGAGTGGGAACAAAATCCAACGGCGCAGCAGTCGTGCCCCCATGGGCGATAGAGTGCGGTCGATGACCGAAAGCAGGCTTTTGCCGTCTTCGCTCATCGAGTCGATAAGTTCGAGGTTTCGGATGGTGAACTTGTCGAGACGCACATAACGGTCTTCTTCGATTCGCGATAGAGTGGTGATGTGTCCTATCTGGTTGTGCTGAGTGATGTCGAGATAGCAAAGTATGGCACCGCTGGCCACTATGGCGCAGTGCATGTTGTGTATGCCAAAGCCTTTGAGGTTTTTAGTCTCGAAGTGTTTAAGCAGGCGGTGAGTGGCTGTTTCTTCAGTAAAAATCCAATCATCGATTTCAAACACCAAATAATTTGCATTGATGCTTTCGTTGAAAAGGCTTCTCATGCCGCGTTGCACGAGCACTTCTTTAGGCGAGAAGTTGGCAAGGAGTTTTTCGATATAGTCGGCCGAACCTTCGGCAGTGAGAAATTCGCCGGTGCTGATGTCGAGAAATGCCACGCCGCAAATCTTTTTGCTGAAGTGAACAGCAGCCAAGAAATTGTTTTCGCTGCGGTTAAGCACATTGTCGTTGATTGAAACGCCAGGGGTTACGAGTTCGGTAATGCCTCGTTTCACCAGTTTCTTGGTGAGTTTTGGGTCCTCAAGTTGTTCGCAAATGGCCACGCGCTTACCTGCTCTGACCAATTTAGGCAGATAGGTGTCGAGGGCATGGTGAGGGAATCCGGCCAATTCCACACTTTGAGCAGCACCGTTGGCGCGGCGGGTGAGTGTGATGCCCAGAATTTCAGAGGCGGTGATGGCGTCGTCGCTGAAGGTTTCGTAGAAGTCGCCTACGCGAAACAAAAGCACTGCATCGGGATGCTTTGCTTTCATCTCAAAATATTGTTTCATCAGCGGGGTTTCAACTATATCTTTTGCCACAGTTATTGGTTTTTGGTTGTTAAAGAACAAAGGTAGCAAAATTATTGTTTACCCGCAAAAAAATGAGGGGTTTGGCAAGGGGGTAGATTAACTAAAAAGCACAATCTTTTCGGATAAAATAGAGTGTTGCGGTGGGTTGAACTATTTTAGTGGTGAAACCGCATTGAGGTGAATTTGCGGCTGTGCTTAAATAGTGCTGTTTAGCCTTTGAGTGGGCGTGGGTATTGCAGTCCGGTAGATAGGAATCAGCCTTTGAGTGGGCATTTATGTAGTGGGTATTGCAGTCCAGTAGATAGGAATCAGGTGCTTTGGATTTTCGCCGTTGCTCCACTTTTTGGGCACTATTGTGATTTTGTCGGGGTTGGGATTTAGCCAGGCTGCCCACCACGATGTTAGCGTGTTGGCGGCAATGTTGTGGCTTGCCCGCAACATAGTTTGAAGGAGTTCGTAGTCGGATAGGTGTTTGGTGTTAACAAACACGCTGTTTTCGGGCAAAAGAAGTCGGTCTTTCACCAGTTCGGCTTCGTCGGTAAACACAAAAAATCGGGCATCGGGGATGTAGGTGCGAATGTTGGCAATAGCCCAATTGTAGTAGTCGGTGGTGCAGGTGTTTTGTGGGCTTGTGGGCTTGTGAATGTGCACCGCCACAGTTTCGGTTTCGGTGTTGATGATTTGTTCTATAATATCGTTGTTAACCCTTTCGATGGGAGCGATAAAAGCCTTAGCCACATCATCGGCCACCGGCTCAAAGTATCGGTGCGATGTCCAAGAGCCGTTGTAGTAACCTTCGGTAGCGTTTAGGGCTTCGCGAGAGAATTCGCCGAAGGTGTCGGTTATAATCTTTGTTTCGCCTTTGTTGATGCCTAAAAGCCCCTTAAGATGGCTCATTTTCGAGCCCTTTAAACTTTCGATTTGCTCACTGGTGGCAGAGTTGAAATCGGTGAAGGCAAATTGTTGTGCTATCCATTGGCGGGGAGCATCGAGTGCTGTGTTGCTATCGGCTGAGCGCAGTTGCAGATAGAGCGCATATTGAAACATTTGCACTCCCATTTCGCCATCTATTTTCACTATTTTCATTGCAGTGAGGTGTGTTAAAGGGTTAGTTAGAGCCACAGCAAGAAGTCTTGTCGTGGCAACTTAGGGTTGGCCACAAACACGGCAATGCGCTCGTTGCTAAACGACATTCCCGATTGGGCATACTCTTTTGAGTCGTTCCAGAGTTGCAGCATCAATTCGCTTTTGGCGATGTTTCGGAAAAGCACCACTCCTTGTTTGTCGATAATTGAGTAGATAGCCACTTGCAACTGATTGTAGTCGGTGTCGGCCGGAATATCGTTAACTATAACAAAGTGTTGCTGGTTGTTGTCGATAACAGCGGCGTCGTAGTCGGCCACGGCTTGCACAATGCTTTCTTTGAACACAATGCGGTTGCGATAGGGCTCAAGGGCTTTTTGCAGCACTGTGCGGTTGTCGAAGTCAGGCTCATAGAGGTATATCTCGCTCTTGCTGTTGGGCATAAGCGCGCATATAGTCGACATTCCGTAACTTGAGCCAATCTGCAAAATTACGGCGGGGTTAAAGTGATTTACCACGCGAAACACCAGTTTGGCGTTTTTTTGCGACATCACTCCTGACGAGAGTTGTTCTTGCTTAACCATTTCGGTGATATTGTCATAAAGATTTTCAATATCATCGTAGGCATAATAAGGATGTTGCTCATTAATTACGTTGAGCACAAAGTTGTAGGCAAATGGAGAGTGGATTCCATATCCACGGCTTTTACAATAACGGCTCCATGCCGTTCGATATCTTTCTAACCTGTCCAAAATTTATTATTGTTTTTCTTCTTCAGTAGTTGTGTTAGTGCGTTTCAGATGCTTATACATGGCCACATTTAGAGCCACAAATAGCGACAAATATATAAGAATAATTGCCACCGAAGCAATGTTGTCGGCAATAGTTACCGATTGAGGCTCGAAACGGAATTCAATGGTGTGCTTACCGGCAGGAATGTTAAGAGCACGAAGCACATAGTTTACGCGTCCAATTTCGGCATTTTGTCCGTCGATGGTTGCAGTCCAACCCCAAGGGAAATATATTTCAGAGAACACAGCCACGCCGCCGTTTTTGCTGTTAGCACTGTAGGTTAAGCGGTTAGGGGCGTAGGTTGTTTCAAAAATGGTGTCGCCCTCGCATTTAGGCTGCGCGTTGCCCAAAACCGATTCAAACTTTTTGTCGGCCACGGCCTGTGTGGCGGTGTGAATGGTGCTTAGGGTTGCCATTTCTTCGTTTGGAGTAGATACGTAGTTGAGAGTGTCAACAAACCATGCATTGCCAAGAGCATCGGCATTTTCATACGATTGCTGGTCGTTGACAATCAGGTATTTGGTGTTGAGCATATTTATAACCTCAGCATTACCCTTGCTGATTTGATGGTCGATGAGGTCTTGATAGCGGGTTAGTTTTGCAGCATGGTAGCCACCAATGTGCTTGTGGAAGTAAGACGGCATAGCGTCGCCAAAACGCGATTGGTCGAGCACGCGATAGTTTTGTGCAGTGTCGGCCAAAATTTGCTTGTCAACAGGGCGAGGCTCAAAGTGAGCCACATTGCTCACTGGGGTTGTGAAAGAGTCGGTGTTGAGGTAGCGCTTGTTGATGGTGTAGAGGTCAACAAGGGTTATTACGGCCACTGCCAAAACTGCATATTCTGCCTTAATCTTTTTGGTCAAGAAAAGGTATATTGCGACAAATCCGAACAATAGGATTATGAAAGAGCGGATGGCGTCGGCCGATATTACGGCTTGGCGAATGGCCTCGATGGCAGCAAACAAACTTGGATATTGCTGCATGACTCCTGAGGCTATGTATTGTTGATATTCGCTCTCGCTATATAGGCTGAACATGTCGGGCACAAGGTAAATGAAAAGGCATATTGCCAAGCAAGCACCCATTGAACCGAGAAATGCCTTGCGGTGGCGGCTAAACCAGTCGGGCTCGGTGAGCATTTGGTGTAGGGCCAGCATGGCAAACAATGGTATGATGAATTCGGCAACCACGAGAATGCTCGACACGGTGCGGAATTTGTTGTACATTGGGAAGTAGTCAATCATCAAGTCGGTGAGCCACATCATGTTGTGTCCCCACGACAGCATCACTGTGAAGATGGTGACAATCAAAAGCGACCATTTCAAAGGGCCTTTAATGGTGCAGCATCCCACCAAAAACAGGGCAAAAATCAGCGCTCCCACATACACAGGGCCGTTGGTCATCGGTTGGTCGCCAAAGTATTGAGGCAGTTGCGAAAGCACTTGAGCATCTTGCGCAGATATTTGTCCGGCGGCAATCATCTCTTGAGCCTGTTTGGTTTCGCTCATGGCGAGCAAACGGTTTTGTCCCTTTTCGGGCTTAATGGTAGCCCCACCGGCCACATTAGGCACAAGCAGAGTGAAAGTTTCGGCCTTGCCATAACTCCAAGCAGTGATATAGTCTTTGTCGAGTCCGCCTTTGGTGCTGGTGCTCGATGCAGTGGCAAGTTCTGAATGTCCGCCACGCATGGTTTCTTTGCTATATTTGTAGGTGTTATAAAGGTTAGGTGCATTGGCTGCTACGGCGAGCACTGCTGCGATTGCCAACGCTCCTGTGGCCTTGAGCCACTGTTTAGTGGTTTTTTCGTTAATGGCTGTGATTAGGTAAGCCACTGCTATAGCCACAATCACAAACAGGAAGTAGTAGGTCATTTGCACGTGGTTCCACGAAATTTGCAATGCTGCAAACAGAGCAGCAATGGCGCTACCGGTGATGATGCGGCCGCGATAAGCCCACACGATGCCGGCTATTGTTGGCGGAATGTAGGCAAGGGTGACATATTTCCATATGTGTCCTGCGCCAATCAAGATAAAGAAATAACTCGAAAAAGCGTAGGCTATGGCTCCCATTACGGCAATGTACCATTTCACTTTAAAAGAGAGCATCAGCAAGAAGAAGCCCACCATCATGATAAACACCAAATTGACTGGCGATGGGAATCCTAAGCCCAATATTTGGTTCACCCAGCTTAGCATCGATGTGCTGTCGTACGATGGCGTGATTTGGAAAGTAGGCATTCCTGAGAATAGCGAGTTGGTCCAATGCGACACCTCGCCGGTTTCGGCTTTAAATACACTCACTTCTTGACCGTTGGCCACGCCTTGGCTCACGTCGTGTTGGCGAAGCACATTGCCGGTTACGTCATCGGGGTAGAAATATGCCCATGAGATGGCTGCAAAAATCAGCAACGATAATAGTGTGGTGAGAGTGCTGCGACTCTTTATTATGCTTAGAAATTTTTCCATTTTTTCTTATTTGTCAGTATTTTGCCGTAAAGTTACAAAATTATCAATAAAGATGAAACACTATGCCGAGGTTATGTGGGTTTGAAAATTTCTTTAAACCAACAAATTGACGGGTGTTCGATATATTGAAACAAAATAACGCAACATCTTTTGAGGTGTTGCGTCTTGATAATCTATTATTTTGATAAAACTAATATTGACCAATGTATAGAAGCATATGTGTGGCGCGTTACCTATTGTTGCGAGGGTGGTGGAGCATAATTTCGCGGCGCAAGGTGCTTCGGTCGATATGAACATAAATTTCGGTAGTGATGATGCTTTCGTGTCCGAGCATCTGCTGAATGGCACGCAGATTTGCACCGCCCTCGAGCAAGTGAGTGGCAAAAGAGTGCCGCAAGGTGTGCGGGCTCACGTTTTTGCGAATGCCGGCTCGCTCGCAAAGGTCGCGAACAATGTAGAAAATCATCACACGCGATAGTTGTCCGCCGCGCCGGTTCAGAAACAATATGTCGTCGCAACCCTTTTTCACCTGTAGGTGGCAACGAACCTCTTCGGCATATTGTGCTATGCATTGCAGTGCCTGTTGAGATATGGGCACGAGTCGTTGCTTATTGCCTTTGCCCTCAATGATGACGTATTCGTCCTCGACAAAAATTTGCGAGATGCGCAGATTCACCAGTTCCGACACTCGTAGTCCGCAGCCGTAGAGTGTTTCTATGATGGCTCGGTTGCGAATGCCTTCGGGCGTGTTCATGTCGATGAGGCTAAGCATATCATCTATTTCTTCCAGGGTTAGCACGTCGGGCAAGTGGCGGCCTAATTTAGGCGCAGGCAATAATGTTGAGGGGTTGGTGTCGATATAGCCTTCCACCTTTAAAAACCGGAAGAAACTCTTGATGCCTGAAATGATGCGGGCCTGCGATTTGGGCTGTATGCCCACATCTTGCAGAGTGCATACAAAGTTTTCGAGCATGCTCAGGTTGACCTCGCCCAGTGGCACGCTGTCGGTTTCAAGGTAGGCGAGCAGTTTGTCGACGTCGCGATTATAGTTGTCGGCAGTGTTTTCCGAAAGTCCGCGTTGCAGTTTCAGATAGGCCGAGTAGTTTTGTTTTATTTTCGATATGTTGCTTATTTCTCGCATCGTAAGGCAAATTTAATGAAACTTTCACTAATTTTGCGAAACGAATATTACAAAAACCTCAAGAAAATGAAAGATATAGTTTTTGCAACCAACAACGCCCACAAGTTGCGTGAATTGCGAGAAATCACATCCGGAGTGCTCAATGTGCTGAGTCTTGCCGACATTAATTGTCACGACGATATCCCCGAAACAGCCGAAACCATTGAGGGCAATGCCCAAATAAAGGCCGATTACATTAAGGAAAACTATGGCTACGACTGCTTTGCCGACGACACCGGTTTGGAGGTGGATGCTCTTGGCGGCGCTCCTGGCGTGCGTTCGGCTCGATATGCCGGTGAGGACTGCAATAGCGAAAACAACATAGACCTTTTGCTCAAAAATCTTGAGGGCAGCACAAACCGTTCGGCTCGTTTCCGCACGGCAATAGCATTACGCAGAGGCAATGAAGTGAATCTGTTTGAGGGTATAGTGGAAGGTGTGATTCTTGAGGCTCGTCAAGGCTCTGGCGGCTTTGGATACGACAGCGTGTTTGCTCCGATTGAAGCCGACGGACGCTCGTTTGCAGAAATGGATGCCGACGAGAAAAATGCCATCAGTCACCGTGGCCGTGCAACTCGCGCACTGGTTGATTTTTTATTGCAAGGAAAGTAATCATTTACGCTATTTGCCCGCCACATTAATCGGGTTTTGTTCATAGATTAACCAAATATTAGCACTTTGGTAGCAAAATAATTGGGTTTTGATGTTGTTATTTATTTTTGTAATAAAAATAACCGCAAAAAAATCCAATAACCTATGAATCGATTAATTTTGTTGTGTGTGGCAATGGCGTTTTCAATGGCGTTACATTCTCAAACGCTGCTTGCTTCATTTGAAGATGGTGTCACCGACGTTGTTGCAGTAGATGTGGCATCAACCAAGTCGTCGTTGTTTACGCAAACTCCCACTATCGCTTCTAATCCCGACAAGACAGGAATCAACACCTCCGACAAGTGCCTATTGGCCACTAATGTGAAAAATGCCGATTGGAATGGCAATGTTGTGGGGTTGAAACTAAACACTCCTGTAAAAATCGATAACAATAATCGCATGCTGTCGATGTTAGTGTATCGCACAGTTCAGGCCAAGGCTTTTCGCATTGGCTTAAATGGCTATGCCGACGGCAATGAGGTGTATCGCGACAAACTCACCGCCACCGGAAAATGGGAACGTGTGATGGTGGACCTCGGAATTGACCACTTGGGTGAAACAATCAATGAGATATACTTTGTGTACAGTTGCAACTGGGACAGCCCAAGTTCGGGCTGGGGAGAGGCCACTTATTGCATCGACAACGTGAAGTTGTCGGCACAAGGCAATGTGGAGGATGCAGTGGTGATTGTAGACCCAAATGTGACCTATCAAACCATACATCACTTTGGCGCTTCCGACTGTTGGTATGTGGATTTTGTGGGTAAGTATTTCCCTGTTGCAGAGCGCAAAGATGTGGCAAAGAAACTGTTCTCGAGCCAATTTGATGCATCGGGCAATCCTGAAGGCATCGGGTTGTCGTGCTGGCGTGTGAATGTGGGTGCCGGTAGTGCCGACCAGGGCGATGCCAGCAACATTGAGGACCCGGCGCGAAGAGCAGAGTGCTTCTTGCGTGCTGACGGCACTTACGACTGGACAAAGCAAGCCGGTCAACAATATTTCATGCAGTTGGCTAAAGACTATGGGGTGGAACACTTTACGCTGTTTAGCAACTCGGCCCCAATTCATTTCACCAAAAACGGTATGGCTAATGCCAACAACAAGTTTATCAGTTGTAATCTGACTACAGCGAACGCCCCTAAGTTTGCAGAGTTTTTGGCAACTGTCACAGAGCACTTTGTGGATGAAGGCTACAACATCTCGTTGCTGTCGCCTGTCAACGAGCCGCAATATGACTGGCGTGACGGTCAGGAAGGCTCGCCATGGGATAATTCCGACATTGCAAACTTGGCGAGGGAGGTCAATAAATCGCTTTTGGCTAAAGGCCTCGAAACTCAAATATTAATGCCCGAAGCCGGACAATATGATAGAATGTATTCGGGAAGTTTCTTGTTGCGTGCAAGCAACCAGTTGTCGAATTTGTTTGGCTCTTCAAGTTCAAACTACATAGGCAATTTGGAACAGATAGCCCCTTATGCAGCAGGACATAGTTACTGGACACATACCACCAACCTTGGCATGCGCGACGTGAGAACTAAGGTGCGCGACGCTGCTAAGGAATACGGACTTGGATTGATGCAGACCGAGTGGAGTATGCTCGATTTCCCTGACGCAACTACCGGATTTCCTTCTGATTTCGAGAAGGCTACATACATGGATGTGGCATTGTTTATGGGCAAACTGATTTATTGCGACATGGTGTTTGCCGACATGTCGGCGTGGAACTATTGGACTGCTTTGTCGCCTGAGCAATGGGGACATAAGAATAGGTTCTACTTGATGCGTGTGCTTCCTACTGGAGGCGATTATGGCAGCCTTACTGAAGGCGGCACGGTGGACGAAAACAAAAACCTTTGGGCTTTGGGCAATTATAGCCTTTTCATACGTCCGGGATATAAGCGTATTGAACTGGAAGGTGCTTCGGAAATGAACCACTTGTTGGCGTCGGCTTATATGTCGCCCGATGGCAACAGGATAGTGGTGGTGTATGTCAACAATGCTCAGTTGCGCCGTTTTACCGACATCTCGATTCGAAACACCGACAAGGAAATTGTTGAGGTGAGAAAATATGTCACAAGCAGCAGTTCAAACTTGAAGTTAAGCACCACATCAACTTCAGCGGCTCACATAACTATACCTGGCAAATCGGTAACTACGGTGGTTATCGACCTAAAAGAAAAGTCGGGAATCGACGAGGTAAAGGCCAATAAGAAATCGGCCAAGGGTGTATACACCATCAATGGTGTGAAGGTGAACAATGTTGGCGACAATGGCCCAGGCATATATATTAAAGATGGTGAAAAAGTTATAAGTAAATAAGGTTGTTTTAGGTAAAGACGAAAAAGGTTGGTCTCTTCAGAAGAGTTACCAACCTTTTTTTTGTGCCGTCATGTGGTGTTGTGTCACTATTCTCAGGCAGCGCTCAATGATAGTAAATGCGTCTAAAAATATTGCGTCATCGGCTGGGGCATCGCACTGCGGAGTGTTAATCTATTTATTGTCCCCTTTTGAGAGTTATTAAGGTGTTGTTTTGGGCCATTGCTATGGTTGCGTTATGCTGGCAAAAACAGAGCGTGTGTGTGGAGTAATAAGACTTGTAGCGACATTTCCTTTTTGATGTAGCGTTATGCTAAAAAAAAACAGTCTCAACCGTTGCGGCTGAGACTGTTAGAATCATATACTGATAGAGTGTAATCTACGAGAGATTATTTTTTCTTTTTCCAAAGGCCGTTCATTTGCTCAAGAGTTAAACCCTTAGTTTCAGGCACGAGTTTCCACACAAATACCGCAGCAACTACGCAAATCACGCCATAAAGGGCATAAGCAAATATGTGTCCGAATCCGTCGCCAGGAGTCAACTCCATGTTATACATAGGAACGAAAGTAGAACTTACGATGAAGTTGAAAATCCATTGGAAAGCCACAGCGATAGCCACAGCAGCACCACGAATGGTGTTAGGGAATATTTCAGAAATCAACACCCAGCAAATAGGTCCCCACGAGAACATAAACGAAGCCGAATAAATCATAATGCTCACCACTTGCAGCATAGGAGGCAGGTTGATAGCGTTGCAAAGCGCAAAGCTCAAAGCACCGAATGCCATGCCCAGCGAGCCGGTAATGAGAAGAGGCTTGCGGCCGAGGCGTTCCACAGTAAAGATAGCCACCAAAGTGAATGCGATGTTAACGATGCCCATAATAACAGTTTGCATCATAGAGTCGCCGGCGCCAACCGATGCAAAGATGCGTGGCGCATAGTAAAGCACGGCGTTGATGCCCACTATTTGTTGGAACACCGATAGCATGATGCCCACAAATATCACAAGCCATCCGTAGGTCATTAGGCGTTCGGCCTTAACTTCGGCAGTGTTTTTGATTTCGGTCAGAATTTCCTTTGCCTTTGTTAAGCCATTAATTTTGCTAAGCACAAATAGCGCCTTGTCGTCGTTGCCTTGCATGGCAAGGTAGCGAGGAGTTTCGGGAACGAGCAAAATAAGGATAGTAAACAATCCGGCAGGGAATGCTTCGCTCACAAACATTGTGCGCCAGCCTGTTTCGATGGTCCAGTTAGCAAAGTCAACAGAACTTTCTTTAGCCCATTGCACAATGAGGAAGCACACAAAGTAAACCACCAATTGACCAAAGATAATGGCAAATTGGTTCCACGACACAAGTGTGCCGCGCATGTTGCTTGGTGCCACTTCGGCAATATACATAGGACAGATGGCCGATGCCAACCCTACGCCAATACCGCCAAGAATGCGATAAAGGTTAAATGCCACAAGCAGCGACATTGAAGGTTCGCCGTAGGCAAAGAACAAGAATTCAGGATAGTAAGATCCTAACGCCGACAAGAAGAAAAGAACGCCAGCCACAGCGAGCGCATTTTTTCGGCCTAATCGGTTAGCAAAAAGTCCCGATAATGCACTACCAATGATGCATCCTATAAGTGCACTCGATGAGGTGATGCCGTGAAGGGCATCGGTGTATACGAAATCGGTAGCACGCTTAAAGAATGCCTGCAAACCGCCTTCGGCTCCCGATATGACTGCTGTGTCGTAACCGAAAAGCAAGCCGCCGATTACTGCCACAAGCACTATCGAGAACAAATAGGTTTTATTTCCTTTTTCAGAATAATCCATATTGATAACGCTGAGTTTTTTATGTTAACAAAAGGGGGTGATTAGCAATAAAGAGCCACAATGGCTTCATAAAGTTCTTGCTTACCGCTCACTTGCTTAGGTTCGCCCACAGTCTTGCCATATTCGTAAGCTTCTTCAAGAGTCATGTTGCCTTCTTCAAACTTCTTGCCCAAACCTTGGTCGAACGAAGCATAACGTTCGGCAACCATAGCCTTAATAGGAGATTCTTCGAGAAGTTTTGCTGCGTTTTCAAGAGCGCGAGCCATAGCGTCCATACCGCTGATGTGAGCAATGAAGATGTCTTCAAGGTCGGTAGAGTTGCGACGAGTCTTAGCGTCGAAGTTGGTACCGCCAGTGCCGAAACCGCCGTTTCTGATGATTTGCATCCAAGCCTGAACGAGTTCGAATTGGTCGATAGGGAATTGGTCGGTGTCCCAACCGTTTTGCATATCGCCACGGTTAGCGTCGATAGAGCCGAGCATGCCGTTGTCGACAGCCACTGCCAATTCGTGTTCGAAAGTGTGGCCAGCAAGAGTAGCGTGGTTTACTTCGATGTTCACCTTAAAATCGTCGGCCAAGCCGTTAGCCTTCAAGAATCCGATAACAGTTTCGGTGTCGACGTCATATTGGTGCTTGGTAGGTTCCATTGGCTTAGGCTCGATGAGGAATGTGCCAGTGAATCCCTTAGCGCGAGCGTAGTCGCGTGCCATGCGTAGCATTGTGGCCATGTGTTGCTTTTCGCGCTTTTGGTCGGTGTTAAGTAGGCTCATGTAGCCTTCTCTACCGCCCCAGAACACATAGTTTTCAGCGCCAAGTTCGATGCCGGCATCAATAGCGTTTTTGATTTGAACGATAGCGCGAGCCACCACGTCGAAATCAGGATTTGTAGAAGCACCGTTCATGTAGCGCTTGTGACCAAATACGTTGGCTGTAGACCAAAGCAACTTAATGCCTGTTTCGTTCATCTTTTCTTTTAGGTAGGCCACGATAGCCTTTAGGTTTGCTTCATATTCTTCAACCGATGAGCCCTCGTCGATAAGGTCCACGTCGTGGAAGCAGTAGTAAGGAATGCCAAGTTTGGTCATTACTTCAAAACCGGCATCCACCTTGTTTTTAGCGCGAGTAAGGGCATCTTCGCCTTCGTTCCAAGGGAAAGTCTTTGTGCCACCACCAAATTGGTCGCCACCGTCGGCGCATAGTGTGTGCCACCATGCCATGGCAAAGCGTAGCCAATCTTTCATTGTTTTGCCCATTATCACTTTTTCGGCATCATAGTAGTGGAATGCCATAGGATTTTTTGATTCTTTACCTTCAAATTTAATTTTTCCTATTTCTGGAAAAAATTCTTTTGTTGCCATATTTATTCGTTTTATTATTAATATTATTTTTAGTCGGTTATTTAAGACATTTAAATTTCTTTTTCAAGGAGTTCTTTCCATCGGCCGTAGGCGTCGGCATATTGTTGAGCATTGGCCGCGTCGGGTTCCACCACGTCGAGTTTTTGCAGAGTTGCAAATGCTTCGGCAGGTGAGTTGTATATTCCGGCACCAATACCGGCACCACGGGCAGCACCCACCGAGCCGTCGGTGTCGAAGAGTTCGATGGTTGCACCAGTTACTCCGGCAAGAGTGTTTCGGAACACAGGGCTAAGGAACATGTTAGCCAATCCGGCGTGAATTTTCTTCACATTCATGCCCATGCTTTCCATAATCTCGATGCCGTATTTAAACGAGAATACGATGCCTTCTTGAGCGGCTCTCACCAAGTGGGCAATGCTGTGATTATTGAAGTTGATGCCATGCACCGAGCATCCTGTGGCTTTGTTTTCGAGCACGCGCTCAGCACCGTTGCCGAATGGTAGGATGCTGATTCCGTCGCAACCTATGGCCACTTGTGTAGCCATTTCGTTCATGTCGTTATATGAAACTCCTTGCTGTGTCAGGTTGTGCTTCATCCAAGAGTTGAGAATTCCTGTGCCGTTGATGCAAAGCAGCACCCCGGTACGAGGGTTTTCGGCGGTGTGGTTGACGTGCGCAAAAGTGTTTACGCGCGATTTTGGGTCGTAGTCAACATTTCCGTTAACACCGTAAACAACGCCCGAAGTGCCGGCAGTGGATGCTATTTCGCCAGGGTTAAACACGTTGAGCGAAAGAGCGTTGTTAGGTTGGTCGCCGGCGCGGTAGGTGATAGGAGTGCCTTCGGCAAGGCCAAGATGCTTGGCAGCCTTGGCCGAAACCACGCATTGCTGTGCGAATGTAGGCACAATGTCGGCCACGAGGCTGGTGTCGATGCCAAAGTGGTTTAGCAGCGATTCCGACAAGCAGTTGTTCTTAAAATCCCACATGATGCCTTCCGAAAGCCCCGACACTGTGGTGTTGATGGTGTCGCTGAGTCGCATGGCGATGTAATCGCCCGGAAGCATAATTTTATGTATTCGGTTATACACGTCGGGCTCGTTGTCTTTCACCCAAGCAAGTTTGGCGGCAGTGAAGTTGCCAGGCGAGTTAAGCATGTGCGAAAGGCAAAATTCTTCGCCGAGCGCATCGAAGGCTTGCTTGCCGTAAGGCACAGCGCGCGAGTCGCACCAGATAATCGATGGACGCACAGCGCAGTGGTTGCTGTCGACGCACACCAAGCCGTGCATTTGATAAGAAATGCCAATGCCTTTAATAAGGTGAGGGTCGATGCCGCAAATCACTTCGTGAGTTGCTTCGGTGAGATATTGCCACCAACTTTCAGGGTCTTGTTCGGCCCATCCCACTTTGTGTGCAATGATTGGGGCTTCTTGCTTAGGGTAGAATGTTGATTTTAGGCATTTGCCAGTGTTTGCATCAACAAGGCTTGCCTTAACCGACGAACTTCCGATGTCGTAACCGAGTAGGTACATAATAAGAGGTATTTATATTTTAAATTTAGTTTTTAAGCAGCAGGGGCAGGTGTTGTTATCTGCGGCTGCGGTTGTAAGTTACTTTGTCGAAGCGATAAAGTCGAGCCGCTCTGTGAGGCACATTCTTTTCGAATTCGTCCAAAGGTTGCACATAAGCCATTTGGTTGATTTTCTTTTGGAAATTGCGCACGTCGAGCGGTTTGTTGTAGATGTGCTCGTAGAGAATGCGCAACTGCGATGCGGTGAACTTGTGCGGCAACAGCAGGAACAAGTATATAGGGTCGAGTTCTGCAATGTGTTGCACTTCCTTTAGGGCTTCGTTTATTATGTTATTGTGGTCGAAAGCCAAATCGCCAATTTCGTCAAGTGGCACCCATTTTAATTCGTTGCCGTTGTTCTTGATTGTGTCGACGTGTGAACTGATTTTAACCAGCGATAGGTAAGCGATGGTGATTATGCGTTCAATTTTTAAATTCATCGACTTTTCAATCCACAAATTGTCTTTTTCGCTCATTCTGTTTTTCGAGCCGAATGACTTAAATTGAATAAGTGGCATGCGGCTGATTTCTGCTTGACTGTAGAGCACGCGTTGTGCTGCTTGGTCAAGGTCTTCATCTTCATAAATTAAGCTGCCGGGAAGTTTGTAGTCATAATCCCCAGAGCCTTCAATTTCGCTAAGGTCACGTTTCAACAGCAATACTTTTAATTGTTTGCCGTCGAAACCTAAAACAACACAATCTACTGAAATATGGTTATTTGCTAATGGAATTTGGTAATTAGAATACATAAATTTGGTTAATTTAAAAGGTTATATAGCACAAATATAGGTTTAATTTTTTGAAAAATCAAAATTTTTTCAAAAGAATCTTCGTAACTCGTTATATTTCAACAAAATAGTTATTGTATAATTAACAAGAAGGTGTATCTTATTGTAAAATCAAAAATCGGGCAAAAACTTGTGTAGTTGCGCCGAGGATACACCGAAAAAAGGATATGTATAAAAAAGCGAATAAGTCTTATTGTTAAATTCAAGTGTGAGGGCCGTAGTGAGCAGATGTTATAAAAAAATATGCAGATGCAAATAAATTAATTTGGCAGAAATGGTTTATCTTTGTCGGAGTTATGACACTGACTCTGTTTTTAGAAATACTTGGCACAATAATAGGCTTCATATATCTGTATTGGGAGTACAAGGCCAGCCGCTGGCTGTGGTTGGCAAGTTTTCTGATGCCGGCCACTTCGCTATTGGTGTTTTATGAAGCAGGCCTATATGCCGACTTGTGGATAAACGTCTACTATATGCTGGCGGCGGTTTATGGCTTTTTGGTATGGACCTTTGCCAAGCCGGCCACCCACTCTGCGGCCGAAATGCCTATCACCCACATGCCGCGTGGCAGATATGTGCCGGCTGTGTTAGTGGGAGGGGTGTTGCTGATGCTGTTTTATTGGATTCTCGACAATTTTACCGACAGCAATGTGGCACTTGCAGATGCCTTGACCACTGCGCTGAGCGTGGTGGCAATGTGGATGCTGGCGCGTAAGTATTTGCAGCAATGGCTGGTGTGGATAGCAGTTGATGTCATTTCGGTGGTGCTTTATGTGTATAAGGGAATATACTTCTATGCCGCTCTATATTTGGTTTACACCATTGTGGCGGTAGCAGGTTATTATAATTGGAAAAAGTTGATGAACAATGGCAGTGATAATACATCCGTTTGAATATTTTGGTGATGTGGTGCTTGGCAACGGCGATTTTCCGCAGAGCCAACTTCCACAACGCATCATAGCCGAGGCAAAGCGATTGGTGATTTGCGACGGTGCTGCCAATGCATTTGTGCCCACAGGATTGCCGTTTGATGTAATAATAGGCGACGGCGACTCCATCAGTCCCGAGTTGCGGGCGAGATTTGCCGAGCGAGTGATTATTGTGAGCGACCAGGAAACCAACGACCAAACTAAGGCAGTGAATTATTTGGCCAAGCAGGGCGTGACGCAAATAACCGTGGTGGGAGCCACAGGCCAGCGTGAGGACCACTCGATGGGCAACATCAGCCTTACGATGGAATATTTGAAGCGCGGCCTCGATGTAAGGATTTTCTCTAATCACGGAGTGTTTGTGCCGGTGAGGGGCAATTGTGTGCTAAAAACCACCATAGGACGCCAAATTTCGATTTTTAATTTCGGTTGCAAGCAAATGAGCGCCGATGGTCTGAAATATGCCATAAAGCCGTTTGTGAGCCTTTGGGAGGGCACGCTCAACGAGGTGACCGATTCGGAGGTGAGAATTGAAGCCGACGGTTGTTATTTGCTATATGTGGCCTATTAGCCTTAGGCTAATAGTTTGGCTGCTGTGTTGCAATGTGCATTGAATGCCGATATGCTCGAGTGAAGTGAGCGTGTGGCATTTTTTTGCAAAAAATAAGGAGTGAAATAATTGCGTGGTGAAAAAAAACATTAATTTTGCACCACTAAACTAAGGAAAGATGCCGGAGTGGCCGAACGGGGCGGTCTCGAAAACCGTTATACAGGCAACTGTATCCAGGGTTCGAATCCCTGTCTTTCCGCTTAGAAATGCAGATAATCAGGTGACGGGGATAAATGCCCTGCCACCTGATTTTTTT
Organism: Muribaculaceae bacterium; assembly: GCA_045613305.1. Taxonomy (GTDB): domain Bacteria; phylum Bacteroidota; class Bacteroidia; order Bacteroidales; family Muribaculaceae; genus SFTJ01. Next base: position 24,234 of record JAZLAU010000020.1, on the reverse strand, counting down.
GTGAGATTTTGGCATCGGTAGTTCCAATGTGTCATTGTTGTGCATACCTATTGGTATATTGCAAATCGTTGATGGGATGCAAAAAATAAGTTGCACTCGTGTTGGGTGCAACTTATTGTATTTTTTTGATAAAAAATGGTGGTTTTGAAGTGTGTGTTGTTTAGAATAATTCCACACCTAATTTTTCGGCTTTAACGGCTTCGCCTTCGTTGACCATTAGTGTGGCTTTTAGCCTAAAACTTGAGTGGCTGTAGGAGCGAAACGAAGGGTTTGAAGCACGGGATTTTAATGATTTAGCGTTGAATACGAGTTGTTGAATTGTTAATATCTTCCATTAATTCATAAAGGAAAGCTTAAACGATAATTCTTTTTTGCAATGTGGACAAAAAGAGAAATCGCCACCTCTTCCATATAAACTTTTCCATGAGTTTTTATTGGTACATAATTTCATTTTAACTGTTGGTTTTCCACAATCAGGACATGGATCACCCAATAAGTTAACTGAATATGGATTGCGAAGTAGATTCAAACGAACTAATTTCCAATTTATATGTGGTTTAAATTATTTTCCCATTAAGCAATCCCACCCATAAATATCAATAGAGTTGAGTTTTGCATTCGGATTCTCTATCTTTTTAATTGCTTTACAAAGATCTTCAATTAATATAGGAAATTGGTCATTTTGCAAATTATCAATTCTCAATTTGAGTTCTTCCAGTAACTCAATATATACAGTTCGAGAAAAGCCTTCAAATATTCTATAAAGAGGTAATCTTGCTTTGAACAGTTTTTTCTTAGTCATTTGTAAGATTTGTTCTCTTGAGACTGTATAAGGCAGATAAATCTTTCCTTCGCGTAAAACATCTTCATCATCAGTCTTGAAATTTGCATGATCGTCCCAGAAAGGTGTTTCTTCAGATGTATATTGAAGTCCAAGTCTATATATACCAATCATATTATTTGGAGTATCCGATTAATATTTCTTTGTTTCTTTCACTGGTAAGTGTGAATTCGGCCGAGTTGAAGTTGTTGCCGTTGTCAACAAATGCTTCGCTATAGCCTTCGCCGGCGTAATATTTGTTGCAAAGATAGCGAAATAATCGTAAGCGAAGGCGGGAATAAAGAGCAAAAGCCTAAAAATGCAATGCTGAAAGTGGGTTTAGGAGTGAAATGGCTGACAGAGAGAGCCCAATTTGTGGATTATAAGTTGCAAAGGCGGTATAAATTTTATATTTTTGTAGTTCATTTGGCTATTAGCGCATTGGCGTGAGAGGCCGATTGCAGTTGTGCCAAATGAGCAGAGTAAAAACATAGAAAAATAATAAACACAAAGATATGAGTATTTTTGATTTAAGTGAACAAGAAATTATCAGACGCAATAGTCTGAATGAGTTGCGTAATATGGGCATAGAGCCATATCCAGCAGCCGAATATAAGGTAACCGCCTACACCGATGAGATGAAGTCGTCGTTTAGCGATGAAGCAGAGCCTCGTCAGGTGAGCATAGCCGGCCGCATCATGGGCCGCCGCATCATGGGTAAGGCTTCGTTTATGGAATTGCAAGACAGCAAGGGCCGCATACAGGTGTATATCAACCGCGATGAGTTGTGTCCAGACGAAAACAAGGACCTTTATAATGTGGTGTTTAAGAAACTTCTCGACATAGGCGACTTTGTGGGTGTAGAAGGATTTGTGTTCCGCACTCAAACAGGCGAAATTTCGGTTCACGCCAAGACTCTGACAGTGCTTAGCAAGTCAATTCGTCCGTTGCCAATCGTGAAGGTTAAGGATGGTGTAACATACGATGCATTTGAAGACCCAGAACTTCGTTACCGTCAACGCTATGTAGACTTGGTGGTGAACGAAGGCGTAAAGGACACCTTCTTGCAACGTGCCACTGTGATTCGCACCATTCGCAAGGTGCTCGACGAAGCAGGCTATACTGAAGTAGAAACCCCAACACTACAGGCCATTGCCGGTGGTGCAAGCGCTCGTCCGTTTATCACACACTTCAATGCGTTGAACATCGACATGTATATGCGTATTGCCACTGAACTTTATTTGAAGCGTCTTATTGTGGGCGGTTTTGAAGGTGTGTATGAAATCGGCAAGAACTTCCGCAACGAGGGTATGGACCGCAACCACAATCCAGAATTCACTTGTATGGAACTTTATGTTCAATATAAGGACTACAACTGGATGATGGAATTCACCGAAAAGTTGCTCGAAACAGTGTGTATAGCAGTTAACGGCAAGCCAGAACGAGAAATAGATGGCGAAATCATCAGTTTCAAGGCTCCATATCGCCGTTTGCCTATTCTTGACGCCATCAAGGAAAAAACAGGTTATGACCTTAACGGCAAGAGCGAAGAAGAAATTCGCGATATCTGCAAGGCTCTTAACATGGAGGTTGACGAAACAATGGGTAAGGGCAAGTTGATTGACGAAATCTTTGGCGAATTCTGCGAAGGCTCTTACAAGCAGCCAACATTCATCACCGACTATCCGGTGGAAATGAGTCCGCTCACCAAGAAGCACCGTTCGAAGCCAGGTTTGACAGAGCGTTTTGAACTTATGGTTAACGGTAAGGAACTTGCCAACGCATATTCAGAGTTAAATGACCCAATCGACCAAGAAGAACGCTTCAAGGAACAAATGAGCCTAGCCGACAAGGGCGACGACGAAGCGATGATTATCGACCAAGACTTCTTGCGCGCTTTGCAATATGGTATGCCTCCAACATCGGGCATCGGCATCGGCATCGACCGTTTGGTGATGCTTATGACTGGCAAGACCTACATTCAAGAAGTGTTGTTCTTCCCTCAAATGCGTCCAGAAAAGGTGGCTCCACGCGATAAGGTTGAAGCATTCACTGCACTTGGCATGCCTGCTGACTGGGTGCCTGGCATTCAGTCGTTGGGTTATATGACTGTGGCTTCGATTGCCGACTTGAGTGGCCAAAAACTTCGCCAAATGCTCTTCGATTTAAATAAGAAGTACAAACTTGATTGGGAAATTCCTACTCTCGACGCAGTGACTTCTTGGATTGAAAAGGCTGCCGAAACCACCAAGACCGAAGAATAAGAAAACAAAGCATAAGATGGTGGGTTGCAGAAAATGTTTCCCACCATTTTTTTCAAAATAAAGTAATAACATAGCGGCCTCTATTTGCCATCGCAAGGGTGAATGAGGCCCCAAAATTCTGATTTATTATGGCTGCCGAATTTCCAGGCAAGATTGCCGTGATGGGTGGTGGTAGTTGGGCAACAGCCCTTGCCAAACTAATGCTCAACAATAATGAGCAAATATTGTGGTACATGCGCCGTCCTGACCGTATTGCTGATTTTCAGAAAACTGGCCACAATCCTGTGTACTTGAGCGATGTCAGTTTCGACACGTCACGAATAACATTCACAAGCGACATAAATGAAGTTTGCCGCTTGGCCGACACATTGCTGCTTGCGGTGCCATCGCCCTATTTTAAGGGCCATATATCGCAAATTACCGAAGACTTGAGCGGAAAGCACATAGTGAATGCCATTAAAGGTATTGTGCCCGATGAGAATATGCTCATCACTCAATACATGCAAAAGCAGTTTGGTGTAGACCCTCAAAACCAATTGGTGGTGAGTGGTCCGTGCCATGCCGAGGAAGTGGCGTTGGAACGCTTAAGTTATCTCACAGTGGCATCGCCTTCGCGCGAAAAGGCTGCGGCATTTGCTCAGCGCCTTGAAAGCCGAAAACTCAAGACAGTGCTCTCGAGCGATGTTGAGGGTGTGGAATATGGCGGTGTGCTGAAGAATGTGTATGCCATTTGCGCCGGAATTTTGCACGGGCTGAAGAATGGCGACAACTTCCTTGCATCGTTTGTGTCGAGCGCTATTCGTGAGATGGAGCGTTTTGTGGATGTGGCTTGCCAGAACAAGGAGCGTAACATTTGCGATTCGGTGTATCTTGGCGACTTGCTGGTGACTTGTTATTCACGATTTAGCCGAAACCACAACTTTGGCTCAATGATAGGGCGCGGATATTCGGTTAAGGCTGCTATGATGGAAATGGAAATGGTGGCCGAAGGTTATTATGCCACTAAGTGTATGCGTGAAATAAATGGCAAATATGGGGTGGAGATGCCTATTCTCGACACCATGTACGGCATTCTATACGAACGTCAGCCTGCTCACAAGGCTATTCTTGAATTGGCCGACAAGTTGCGCTAAAAAAACGAAACTTGTAGCAACGCATTAATTGGCGCTGTTGGCGTGAAGACATAAAAAAAGCAGATGGAAACGTGTCCATCTGCTTTTTCTGTTTTTATACTCAGTAATAGAGAATTAATAAGTCATAACTGGTTCAAGTTCCTTAGCTTGAGCAATCATCTTTTCCAATTCAGGAAGAGAAGGCACGCGGTTGCAAAGATTCTTTTCTTCGTTAACTTCCACCACCTTAGCGTGAAGGTTTGCAGGCACGCGGTGACGAAGTTCTTTCACAGTGTCAACGCCAGCAGCTTCAAGAAGTTCAGCAAATTGGCCAGCAATGCCGTTAATGCGGAACAAGTCGGCGTGGTTAGTCCACTTCAAGATAAGTTTTTCACTGATGCCTGTTGCTTCAGCCAATTCTTCACGTCCCTTTTTGCCAGCGCACTTTTCCAAAAGTGCTTCAGTGGTGTTGATGCCTGCTGCTTGAAGTTTTTCAGCATATGCAGCGCCAATGCCTTCAATTTGTTCAATCTTATATCCCATGATAGTATTTTTGTTTGGTTAATAATTTAAAGTTCCAAAGTGGAAAGTTAGAAAAAAATAGTAACATTAGCAAGATTGTTGCATGTTTTAATGTTTTTTGAGGTTTACAATGTTAGAAATCAGCGGTTGTGATGTATGGCAAAGACCAAGTTGCCTATATAGTCTGCAAAATCTCGGCTATCTAAAATATTGTGAATAAGCGTGGTTTTGTAGCAAGATGGGTGTTGTATAAATCAATAAAATGTGTAACTTTATAGCGTAATTGCATAAGTGTGGCCAAATGGCTGAGGCATGTGTGTTATGAGGCTATACAAAAAACCATAAATCGCAAATTAATATGAAGATACGCAGTTTGGTGCTCTCAATATGTGTAATTATAGGAGCCACATCGGTAGCACAGCCATCGATGGATAAATTTATCGACACATTGATGTCGAAGATGACCCTACAAGAAAAGTTGGGCCAACTTAACTTGCCGGTGGCAGGTGTTTTGACGGGAGATAAAAAGAGCGAAAATATTATAGAGAACATTCGTAACGGCAACACAGGAGGCGTTTTTAGCCTTCGTGGTGCAGCAGAGTGCCGAAAGTTGCAGGAAATTGCTGTAAACGAGAGTCGTTTGGGAATACCATTGCTTTTCGGTTTTGACGTAATACATGGTTTTGAAACCAGTTTTCCTATCCCGTTGGCACTTGCTTCGTCGTGGGATGTGGCTATGATAGAACGCATGGCGCGCATATCGGCCGATGAGGCTTCGTCGAGCGGCATAAACTGGGCTTATAGTCCGATGGTCGACATTTGTCGTGATGCCCGATGGGGACGCATTGCCGAAGGTGCCGGAGAGGACCCATTTTTGGGCGGCGAGATAGCGAAGGCTTATGTGCGTGGATATCAGGGCGATGATTTTGCGGCTCCAAACACCTTGATGGCGTGTGTAAAGCACTTTGCTCTATATGGCGCGGCTGAAGCTGGTCGTGATTATAACACAGCCGAACTAAGCCGTCAAACAATGATGAACATTTTCATGCCACCCTACAAGGCTGCTGTGGATGCAGGTGTGGGCAGTGTAATGGCGGCTTTTAATGAATTTGAAGGTGTGCCATTGTCGGCTAACGATTATCTGATTAATGACGTGTTGCGTCGTCAATGGGGCTTTCAAGGTTTTGTTGCGTCGGACTATAATGCCATTGGCGAGATGATTGACCACGGCATTGGCGACGGTGCCGAAACTGCACAAAGAGCGTTGAACGCCGGTATCGACATGGATATGGTGAGCGACTTGTTTGTGAAAACTTTAGCAACTTCGCTTGAAGAGGGTAAAGTGACAATGAAGCAAATAGATGTGGCTTGCAGACGCATCCTGGAGGCTAAATATAAGTTAGGCTTGTTTGACGACCCCTATCGTTATTGTGACACCGAACGCGAAAAAAAGTCGGTATACACTTCGGCTAATCGTCAGGCAGCGCGCGAAATAGCGAGTCAATGCATGGTGCTGCTTAAAAACGACAATAATCTGTTGCCGCTCGATGCCAAGTCGGGTAAAAAAATTGCTCTGATTGGCCCGTTGGCGGCTACTGCCGAAAATTTGCTTGGCACATGGTCGTTTAGCAGCAAAAATGTTAAGCGAGTGTCGTTGCTCGATGCCATGAAGAAGGAGTTTGGCAAGCGATTGATGTATGCAAAGGGCTGCAATGTGCTTCTTGACGATGAACTTGAGCAAAAAATTTCGCCCGATGGCGTGCTCGACCGCGACGGACGCACCCCTGAGCAGATGCGTGCCGAGGCTTTAGAGATAGCGCAGAAGGCCGACGTGATAGTGGCTGCAATGGGCGAAACTCGCGATATGACTGGCGAGGGTGCTTGTCGTGCCGATGTGTCGATTCCTGAACCTCAAAAGGCATTGCTGCGCGAGTTGAAGGCACTGGGCAAGCCTGTGGTGCTGGTGTTGTTCACCGGACGTCCGCTGGTGTTGACTTGGGAAAATGAAAACCTTGATGCAATTTTAAACGTATGGTTTGCGGGTGCTGAAGGTGGATTGCCTATGGTGGATGTGCTTGTGGGACGAGTGAATCCAAGCGCAAAACTCACCACTACATTCCCTTATCATGTGGGACAATTGCCGTTATACTATAACAGCAAAAACACTGGCCGACCATGGCCTGAATTTAAACCGTATAAAAAGTATAACAGTTGCTATATTGATGTGCCTAATGGCCCGGTATATCCGTTTGGTTACGGATTGAGTTACACTCGTTACGACTATGGCAAGCCAAGCATATCGGCTCCTGCTATGAAGCAAGGCGGAAAGGTGACTGTTACGGTGCCTGTAACTAATGCCGGCAAGCGCGATGGCGCTGAGGTGGTGCAACTCTACATTCGCGACGTAGTGGCAACAAGCACTCGACCTGTGAAGGAATTAAAGGCTTTCCAAAAGGTGCATATTGCTGCCGGACAAACTCAAAATGTGGTGTTTGAGGTGAATGCCGAGATGCTTAAATACTACAATCACGACCTTGAATATGTGATTGAGCCAGGTGAGTTTCAGATTATGGTGGGACCTAACAGCCGCGATGTGCAAACATTGAAACTGGAGGTGCTTTAAACAGAGATATCCCAAATGGGCCGATGCCGCAAAACGGATGCGTTTATCGGTTCGTGGGGGCAAATGATATAGATTTTTATAATAATGAAATAATCCAAAATTTAGCATATGAAAAAAATTTTACTTAGTTTGATTGTTATGCTGCCAGTGGCAGTTTTTGCGCAACAGCAAAGAGTGGTTGTGTTTCATGAAACGTTTGGAAACCCAACATCAGAAAAAGAAGAGTTAATTAAGGACCACAAATGGGACTATGATGCAAGTTCTGGCATTACTTACACTTGGCAATTTGACTATAATTCGTCGGGCCTTGAAACCCTTAATGTGCGTAGCAACAACCCAAGCAACTATGTGGGTGCATCGGGTGGTGGAAACTTGTATTTCAACAACGATAAGTCGAACGAATTGACAATTTGGGGCATCAATACCTCGAAAACAACCGACAACCGCTTGTCGTTTGGCATTTTTGGTAAAAACGAAGGTGATGCTAACGACACTGTTCGCTTTAAGTATTATCTTACTGAAGACGAACTTGATGAGGGCATTCGTGTGGCTGCCGATGAAACTGCGGCTCTTGGAGGTGGCTTGTCGGCTGTGAAGGTGTGGTATTTGGTTGAAAATATTGCCATCCCACAGTGCGAACGCCTTCGCTTGCGCGTTTACTCTAAATATAAGAGCGAGGTGCGTGTCGACGACCTTAAGATTACTGGTCTTACTACATCGGGCATTGAGGATGTTGAGCAAGATGAATTCTTTGTTATTACACAAGGCGACGAGTTGATAGTGAAAGGTGGCACCGACACCGTGTATGTGTATAACACAATGGGCCAGTTGATGGCTACTTCACGCCCCGACACTCCTGTGTGCGGTTTGCCTAACGGAATGTATATTGTGAAGTGTGGCAATAAGGTAGAAAAGGTTATTCTTTAAAGAAACATTTGCATTGATTGTTATCATAGAGCGTTAATCGTTATTGGTGTGGCCTGTGGAGGTGCTGCATGATTACGATTGACGCTCCTATGTTTAAAAAATTCATATACCATAAAAATTATTATTAAGATGAAGCAGTTATTAAAATTATCGTTTGCGTTGTTGCTGCTTGCCATGGCATCGTGTGTGGCCAAAACAGCAGAAAATAGTGCTGAAAAAGAAGTAACACTCACAAATCCTTTGCCCATAAAATATGGCGACCCATTTATCTTGGCAGCCAGCGATGGCCGCTACTACATGTATGGCACATCGCTTGCCGACGGCTTTGAGGCATTTGTGAGCGACGACTTAGTGGAGTGGGACTCTTGTGGCCAGGTGTATAAAGGTGGTGCCGAAAATCAGTGGAATGTTGATTGCTTCTGGGCGCCTGAAGTTTATGAGCGCAACGGAAAATTCTATTTGTTCTATAGCGCCAACTATCGCGAAAACCCTACTAACGAAGGCGAAAACTTTAAGATTGGTGTGGCTGTAGCCGATGCTCCAACAGGCCCATTCACCGACCTTTATAATCATCCGGTCTACAATCCCGAATATCCTATTATTGACGCCAATGTTTATTTCGACGACGAAAACGGAAAAACTTATCTATATTATTCACGTTGTTGCTACAAGCATCCTGTGGCAAGCGAGATTGCCGATAAGGCAAAGGCCGAAGGCACATTTGAAGAAATTGAAGAAAGTTGGGTTTATGGCGTGGAAATGAAGCCCGATTTCAGTGGAGTGATAGGAGAGCCTGTGTTGCTGCTCGCTCCTCCTACCAAACTCGATGATGTGCAAGCAGAGTGGGAGAGTCGCTCGGTGACATCAAAGGAAGTAAACCGCCGTTGGACCGAGGGTTCTTACATCTTTAAGCATGCCGACACCTATTACATGATGTATAGTGCCAACTTCTATAAAGGTCCGCATTATGCAGTGGGCTATGCTACATCTAAGAGTCCGTTGGGGCCATTTGTGAAGGCTGCCAACAACCCAGTGCTGCAAGAAAACAAATCGAAGGGTGGTGTGGTAACCGGAACCGGACATAACATGGTGCTCGACGTTAACGGAGTGCGCTATTGTGTGTATCACGGATATATGCAGACCGACCCCGAAAACAGAGTGGTGCTCATCGACCGCATCAACATTGATGAAAATGGTGTGCTCACTGTGGATGGCCCAACCACTGAGCCTCAGCAAATTAAGTTGTAATTGGTCGTAAGGTGCGGTGTTATTATTTGTTAAATAACCAAAGGCTGCTTTAACTTTAGGGTATTTATTCAATCAAATAACCAGAAGCGCTTAGAAAGAAATAAAAAATTTAACAAAACACTTAAAAAGAATATTAAGATGAAAAAGATTGCACTATTAGTTATGTTGGCTGCTTTCAGCTTTACATCATTTGCACAACAACAACCACAAGCAAAGAAAAAAGAACGCCCATCGGCTGACGAAATCATCAAGATGCGCGTAAAACATATGCAAAACGCATTGATGCTCGACGATGAAACTTCTTCAAAGTTTGAGTCAATCTACGAAGACTATTTGAAAGACCAAAACAAAGCTTTCGAAAAGTATGCAAAGAAAAAGGCCGACTTCAATAAGAAGAAACGCGAAAAGTCGCTAAAGGATTCTGAAGTGAAGGATATGCAAAAAGACCAATTGGAATTCGAAAAGAAGCAATTGGAACTTAAGGAAACTTATTACGAAAAGTTCAGCAAGATTCTTAACGCTCACCAAGTTCAAAAGGTGATGTTTGAAAAGAAGGGCATGAAGTTTAACCAACGCGGCAAAAGCATGTTCCGCAAGGGCAACAAGCGTGGTCAAGTGGGTATGCATGGTTTCCGTGGTCAAGGTCCTCGCATGATGAAGCCTGCAAACTGCAACGGCAATATGCAAAACTGTCCTGCTCAAAAGGCAAAATAAAGATTGGTGAATAATCAATAGAATAGTGGATTGGCGAGGTGAGATGCAAAAGCGTTTCATCTCGCTGTTTTTTGAAGGCTGAGGGCTGCTTTGCCGGTAGGTTTAGAATTATTAATACATTTAGTGCCGAATTTAGGCGAATATGTCCTATTTTTGTGCTGTAATAGTGGCTTCGGGCCATTTGAGAACAATACAAGGTGAAGATATACGCAAAAATATTAATGTTGATTGTGGCTTGTGCAGTGAATGTTAACTGCTGGGCTGTTACGTCGCACGACGATAACGACCCGCTGGAATCGCTGCCCGAGTTCGACGAAGTGCCTTCGGCGTTGCAGAAGGTGTTTGCCGGATATTATCACTTTGTTGAGGAGGAAACGGGCGACACGGTGTGCATGATTGTGTTTAACCCGCTCACTATTTTCCCGCCCGAAAAGTTTAAGAATAAAAAAGAGGAAGAGTTCTACTGGCGCACTGTGCGCGATGTGAAGAAAACGCTGCCTTATGCTAAACTGATTTGCAGCACTCTGCTCGAAACCTATGAGTATCTCGAAACCTACGAAACGAAAGAGGAGAAAGAGAAATATCTCAAGGAGTTTGAAAAAGAGGTGTTTAAGCAATATAAGCCTATTATGAAGACATTCACGCGCAGCCAAGGGCGAATGTTGTGTAAACTGATTAATAGAGAAACCGACCAAACATCCTATAATATCCTTAAGGCATTTCTTGGCTCATTTAGAGCAGGATTTTGGAGCACTTTCGGACGCTTTTTCGGGGTTAATATGAAGAATCCTTATCGTCCGGAAAAGGATAAGACCGACGCCATGATAGAGCGTATATGCGTGCGCATTGAGCAAGGCTCGTTGTGAAAATGGTGAAGCAGACTACACCCACGCTGCTGCTTTAAATAGCATTTTTTGTGCTATCCCTCGCCATCTTCCCCCGGAAACTATAGAGGAAAACAGATAGATGCATTAAGGGCTGATACCATAACGGTTATCAGCCCTTGATGTTTAGGTGTCGGCAAGTTTGCAGCGGGGATATGTGTTGTTACTGGTTTAACGCCGCCATTGTGGCGAGTCAAGTCTGCAGCGGGTGGATATGTGTCACTGCCGGTTTAACGCCGCCATTGTGGCGAGTCAAGTTTGCAGCGGGGATATGTGTTACTGCCGGTTTAATGTAGCCAGCGCGACGAGGTGCCTCTGTAGTGGGATGCTGTATTGTTGTCATCAACCCGATAACTTGCATAAGTGAAAAAAACAAGTGCCGCTTCTCTGAGAAACGGCACTTGGCTTATATGAGTAAATCGTTATTAGATTTTCTTCTTTACTTCGATTTCTTCGAATGCTTCGATAATGTCGCCTTCGTTGATATCGTTATAACCGTTCACGCTCAAACCGCAGTCGAAGCCTGTTGTAACTTCCTTAGCATCGTCCTTAAAGCGCTTTAGAGAGCCAAGGTCGCCAGTATATCTAACGATACCATCGCGAATCACGCGCACCTTGCAGTTGCGCTTAATCTTACCTGTACGCACCATAGCGCCGGCAATTGTGCCAACCTTGCTGATGCGGTAGGTTTGAAGCACTTCGGCTGTACCGATAACTTCTTCTTTGATTTCTGGCGATAGCATACCTTCCATGGCTTGCTTAACTTCTTCGATTGCGTCGTAGATAACCGAGTATGTACGGATGTCAACGCCTTGGTCTTCGGCAAGTTTCTTGGCAGCACCAGTTGGGCGTACTTGGAAACCAACGATGTAGGCATCAGAAGCCGACGCCAATGTAACGTCGCTTTCGCTGATGGCACCCACAGCCTTGTGTATTACGTTAACCTGAACTTCTTCGGTCGACAACTTCAACAATGAGTCGCTGAGAGCCTCGTAACTACCAGCCACGTCGGTCTTAACGATGATGTTAAGTTCGTGGAAGCTACCCAAAGCCTTGCGGCGGCCAATGTCTTCAAGAGTGATACGTTTTTGAGTCTTCAAGCCTTGTTCGCGTTGCAATTGTTCGCGCTTGTTGGCAATTTCACGCACTTCTTGTTCGGTGTCCATCACGTTAAGTTTGTCGCCGGCAGTTGGTGCGCCGTTAAGACCAAGCACAAGCACTGGAGTAGATGGTCCGGCTTCCTTAACGCGTTGGTTACGTTCGTTAAACATAGCCTTAACCTTACCGAAGTGAGTACCAGCCAAAATGTTGTCGCCCACGCGAAGCGTACCGTTTTGAATAAGTACGGTAGCCACATATCCACGGCCCTTGTCGAGCGATGATTCGATGATGCTACCCACAGCATTGCGGTCGGGGTTGGCCTTCAATTCAAGCAAGTCGGCTTCGAGAAGCACCTTTTCCATTAGTTCTTCTACGCCGATACCCTTCTTAGCCGAGATGTCTTGCGATTGGTACTTACCGCCCCATTCTTCTACGAGGTAGTTCATATTGGCAAGTTCTGTCTTCACATTGTCGGGGTTAGCCGATGGCTTATCGATTTTGTTGATTGCAAACACAATAGGCACACCTGCTGCTGAAGCGTGGTTGATTGCTTCCACAGTTTGAGGCATCACGCTGTCGTCGGCAGCCACAATGATGATAACGATGTCGGTAACTTCGGCACCACGAGCACGCATGGCTGTAAACGCTTCGTGACCTGGAGTGTCGAGGAATGTGATGCGGCGGCCGTTAGGCAACTTCACGTTGTAGGCACCAATGTGCTGAGTGATACCACCTGCTTCGCCGGCAATTACGTTAGCCTTGCGGATATAGTCAAGAAGCGATGTCTTACCGTGGTCAACGTGGCCCATCACGGTCACCACTGGTGGACGTTCTTGAAGTTCGTCTTCCTTGTCTTCTTCCACTTGTATTGCTTCGGCAATTTCGGCGCTCACATATTGTGTCTTAAAGCCAAATTCTTCTGCTACGATGTTGATGGTTTCGGCGTCAAGGCGTTGGTTGATTGAAACCATTACGCCAAGGCTCATACATGTGCCGATAACTTTATTGATAGGCACGTTCATCATCAGTGCAAGGTCGTTGGCAGTAACGAATTCGGTGAGTTTCAATGTCTTTTCTTCCATTGCCTCAAGTTCAGCCATTTCGCGTTCGCGTTCGCTCACGGCTTCACGTTTTTCCTTACGCCACTTTGCGCCCTTGTTTTTGCTCTTGTCGGTGAGGCGTGCAAGTGTTTCTTTCACTTGGCGTTGCACATCTTCTTCGCTCACTTCTGGCTTCAACGGACGCTTAACCTTGTTGTTGGCCTTATTGTTTTGCTTATTTGCGTTCTTGTCGCGCTTTGCATTGTTGGCGTTTTTGTCGCCGCCTTTGCGGTTTTCTTGTTGTAGTTGGTTTGCGCTCTTTTCGATGTCTACCTTTTCGTTGCCACCAATTCTCTTGCGTTTTTTACGGTTGCCCTCGCCGTTCATTTCGCCTTGTTGGTTGCTCTTAGCCAATCGTTCGTTTTTCTTTTCTTCCTTAGTTTTCTTCTTAGGACGAGTTTGTGGATTGATTAGGCTAAGGTCAATCTTGCCCACCACGTTAATCTTGGTAGGTGCGGTTGATGGTTCTATGCGGTAGATGTTGTCTTCTTCTTTTTCCTTTTTGTCGTCGGTGTCTGAAGCGGCAACTTCGGCCTTAGGTTGAGGCTTCACTTCGGTTTTCACTTCAGCCTTAGGCTCTTCGGCCTTAGGTTGAGGCTTTGCTTCGGTTTTCACTTCAGCCTTAGGTTCTTCGGCCTTAGGTTGAGGTTTCACTTCGGTTTTCACTTCAGCCTTAGGTTCTTCGGTCTTAGGTTGAGGTTTCACTTCGGCTTTCGCTTCAGCCTTAGGTTCTTCGACCTTAGGTTGTGGCTTCACTTCGGCTTTCACTTCAGCCTTAGGTTCTTCGACCTTAGGTTGTGGCTTTGCTTCTTCGGCCTTAGGTTGTTCAACAATAGGTTTGCCGGTGTTTAGGTCAATCTTGCCAAGAAACACAGGTTGCTTAACCTTAGTTGTCAAGTCATCGGCTTTATTGTCGGCCTCTTTTTGGGTTTTGCGGTCCTTACGTTCACCCACCATGGTGTCGACACGTTTTTTAGCGTCGAGGTCGGCATTAAATTCCTTCAACAAAACTTGATATTGCTCATCGCTGATGCGCACATTTGGATTGTTTTGTTCGGCAGGCATATTCTTCTTTTCGAGGCGTTCGAGCAATGTCTGAAAACCTACATTTAATTCTTTTGCTACTTTACTTATTTTAATGGGCATATGTAATAATAAGTTGTTGTTATAAATAATAAAGAATTCTCCTTATTTTTTTGGCATAGGCTTCGATAATACGGGTAGTAGTATCGGCAAGCTTAGGGTGCCAAAAATTAATGTTTTTTCAACCTTCAAAAATATTGAGAGTTGAGCGATTGCCTACGAGATTAATCTTCGTATTCGGCCTTAAGCACGTTGATGATGTGGTCAACGGTGTCTTCTTCAAGGTCGGCGTCTTCAATAAGTTTATCGCGGTTAGCCTTAAGCACAGCCTTAGCAGTGGTGTAGCCGAGGCTCTTAAGAGCTTCGATAACCCAAGAGTCGATTTCGTCGCTAAATTCGTCAAGGTAGATATCGTCTGGGTCATCGCTTTCACGATACACGTCGATGTTGTAGCCAGTAAGCTTAGAAGCAAGGCGAATGTTCAAACCGCCCTTACCGATAGCAAGCGACACTTCTTCTGGGTGCAAGAACACTTCGGCGCGCTTGTTTTCTTCGTCGATACGCATCGAAGAAATCTTAGCAGGGCTCAATGCACGTTGAATGAAAAGAGAAGTGTTAGTTGTGTAGTCGATAACGTCGATGTTTTCGTTCTTAAGTTCGCGAACGATGCCGTGAATGCGGGCACCCTTCACGCCCACGCATGCGCCTACAGGGTCAATGCGGTCGTCGTAGCTTTCTACTGCAATCTTAGCGCGTTCGCCAGGAATGCGGGCGATAGCCTTGATTACGATAAGTCCGTCGTGGATTTCTGGAACTTCAAGTTCAAACAAGCGGTGCAAGAATTCGTCGCTTGTGCGCGATACATACACCTTAGGGTTGTTGTTGCGGTTGTCTACATTGTAAACGATGGCGCGCACTTGGTCGCCCTTGCGGTAGAAATCCTTTGGTATTTGTTGGTCCTTTGGAAGGATTAGTTCGTTATTGTCGGCGTCTACAAGAAGAATTTCCTTCTTCCATAGTTGGTACACTTCGGCTGTAATAAGTTGGCCTTCAAGGTCCTTAAATTTGCTGTAGGTAGCATCCTTTTGCAACTCAAGAATCTTGCTTGCCAAGGTTTGACGCAAGTTAAGGATAGCGCGGCGACCAAACTTAGCAAAGTCGATGATGCGAGTAATTTCTTCGCCCACTTCGCAGTCAGGGTCGTCGGTAGCGCGTGCATCGCTCAAGCCGATTTGCTTGTTTGGGTCCACAACTTCGCCGTCTTCCACCACTTCAAGGTTTTGATAGATTTCGCAGTCGCCTTTGTCAGGGTTAACGATTACGTCGAAATTGTCGTCGTTACCAAACATTTTTGCTATCACGCTGTGGAACGATTCTTCCAATACGCTGATGGTAGTGGTTTGGTCTATTCCCTTTAGGTCTTTAAAGTTCTTAAACTCGTCGATTAGGTTAACCGATACTTCTTTCTTAGCCATAAATTCTATTTAAACTCAATTAAATATTTAGTGTATTTTATTTCGTTGTATTTAAATGTCTCGTTTTCAACTACAAGTGTTTTGCGTTTTGCGCCTTCGGGCTTCACCATCTTTTCGATGGCTATGGTAAAGTCGTCGTTGCTAACTTCCACCAATTGACCTTTCAGTTTCTTGCCTTCGCCGGTTAGCACTTCCACATTATTGCCAAGGTTTTTCACATACTGTGCCTTAACCTTTAGCGGTGATGTAAGGCCCGCCGAGCCCACTTCAAGTTGATAATCTTCAACGTCGCGGTCAAATTCGGCTTCCACTGCGCGGGTTAGGGCCACACAATCGTCGATTGTTACGCTGCGGTCGTAGGCGTCGATTTCAACTGATATGTTGTTGTCGCTGCTTACGGTGATGTCTATCAAGAACAGTTCTTCTCCAAGATTGGCAGTTACAACTTCTGACAATGCTTTTTTGTCAATCATATTAATGACTCTTTCGTTTATGTTAAAAAAATGAGGGAGCACCGTGCCCCCTCACCCGATTGGTTTCGAAATGTTATTGCAAATTTATTAATATTTTCTCTAATTGCCAAAACACCCTTTATTTAACTGACTTATTATGTGGTGTTTTATTGAATATTTAACAATAATTATTTCAAATTAAGAAACATTAATATAAATCTTAGCCTTTTTTCAAGTCTGCATAGATGTTTCTATACGATAATCGTTTGAAGATTAATGATGTAGGGCACAGGTGCATAGCTTGGTCAGTTCATGTTGATAAACATCTCAAAATAGGCATTTTTAAGTGCTATATGTTTTTTGTGGCTGTATGTTTCAAACGCAACTATCTCGCATAGCACTTTGCTCAAATAATGTAACACAATTGCCGGGGTATTTGTTCATGCCAATGAACCTGTGAAAGCAAAAAATGCATTGCGCTCACGCCCAGAAGTTTTTTCTCTGTTGTTATGTGGCATCTTGGAGCAAGTGATGCCGTTAGCCTAATGGGATGCAATTACTGGTTACATCATATTATAGGCACAAAAAAGGAGCCGCCCCTTAGTTTTGGAGCGGCTCCCGATTTATTTAGGGATTATTTAATCGCTATACGATTAGATGTTTTCCCAACCCTTAGTTTGAGTTAGAGTGTAACCCTTATCTTTGTAATCGTTGATTTCTTGTGAACCAATTGGGTTTAGATAGTTGCGTTCGTAGAATTCCTTACGTGGCTTAACGTTAGTTGGAACATAGTAACCTACCATGTCAGCTTCGTTGCTACCGTCGTAAGTAACCTTAGTACCGTCAGGCTTGCAAACTGTAGTAGAACCTGCCTTCAACAATTTAGCCAATGGAATAGTAGCTTCTGCGTCAGTTTCGTCATACAATTTACCAGAACCCTTTTGTACGTCGTTAGCAAAGTCAACCCAAGGACCAAGAATTGTGTCAGGATTTTTGTTGTTGTCCATGTTGAACAACTTACCCCAACGACGGATGTCAAGGTTACGGCTGTGTTCGAATACCATTTCAAGTCGGCGTTCGCGGCGTACTTCCCATACCAATGGGTCAACGTCTGCATCGCGTTCTGGGTCGAAACCTGCTGTGATGTCAGCAAGAACCATAGGAGCAGTTTGCTTTAAGCCCTTAGCGATTGCTGTTGCGTCAAGTGGACGTGCGCGAAGTGCGTTGATTGACTTGTCGATGTCACCTTGTGTTACACCACCCAATTCTGCCTTTGCTTCAATCCAGTTTAGAAGAACTTCAGCATAGCGGATAACTGGAGCGTCGTTAGTGTTGGTGTTAGAACCGTAAGTAGCGATTTGGCCACGGTCCTTGTCGTTTAGAGTCCAAGAGTTGCGGTCGATGAACTTACGTTGGTAAACCAATGTTGAAGAGCTACCATCAGGAATTTCGCAGATTGAAGATTCGAAGCGAGGGTCGCAGTTTTCTGCCATAACTGGTAGAGAAAGAACCTTAGGATCTGCTGGGTCGTAAGTTGATGAAGTTGTGTAAGGCTTACCGTCAACGCGGATAACCGACTTCAAGAAGTCAAGGTTAAGACCTGCTTGTGATTCAACACTGTTAGAGTAAGAAGCAACACAGTGGCGAACAGCTTGAGCATCGCTAAATTCGCGAACCATAAGAGCTTCCTTGCTTGAAAGAGATTCTGAACCGAATAGGTCGCGCAAAGGAAGGTCGATTGCATAGTTGCCTGAGTTGATAACGATTTCAGCAGCTTCCTTAGCGAATGCCAAATACTTGTTAGCAGCTTCCATGTTACCACCGCCGATAGCAGCTGAGTGGTACTTTTGCCATGTACCTTCGAAAAGGAACCAGCGAGAGATGTATGCTGCAGCAACGTAGCGGTTTAGCTTGTTGTCGCCGTCGTTTGTGCGCAAGTTAGTAAGAACGTCTTTACACATTGCCATAACTTGGTCCATAACGTATACGCGGTCGTCGCGGTCCTTGTAAAGGATGTCAAGGTCAGCTGAACCTACGGTCTTTTCAAAGTAAGGAACGTCGCCATAGCGTTGAACCAAGCGGCTGTATGAGAAGCTCTTGAAGAACTTAGCAACAGCTATCCAGTGGTTGTAAGCTTCTGTGCTTAGGTTGCCCTTCATTCTTTCATCGATGCGGTCAATCATGATGTTGGCCTTACGAATCCAGTACCAGTTCATGCTTGGGCAAGTGAATTCCTTGCTATAAGTACCTACTGCAGTTGCACTTGTGCTCATTACTGATGTAGGAACGTTTTCTGTTAGGTTAGCTTGAGCACCAGTGCTTGCTACGTCGTCGCTATAAGCATCGTAGCCGCGGAATGGTGAGTATGCTTCGCTCCAACCCACACCGTAACCGATGAAGTAGTTGTTGTAGAATTCGTGAGCATACAAGCTAAGGTCGGTTTCTGTCTTCCAGAAAGAACCATCGTCTGGAGTGTTCAAACTTGGACGATCAAGTATTTCGTCGCACGATGATGCCACGAAGCACATCGCCAATGCGAATATTCCTAATAAAAATTTGTTTTTCATTGTCAATTTAGTTTTAGAAGTTCAACTGAATACCGAATGAGATGTTCTTCATTGCTGGAGTACCAACACCTGTACGGCCAGAGTTGTAGTTACTGCTGTTAAACATAGATACTCCTGAAATAACTTCTGGGTCTACTGGAAGGCCGTGCAACTTGTCGAATGTTGCGATGTTTTCGCATGCAACATAGAAACGAGCCTTGTTGATGTATGCCTTGCGAGTGATTTCCAATGGAAGGGTGTAACCCAATGTGATGTTCTTGATACGGAAGTATGACATGTCAAGAGCATAGCGGTCTGATACTTGGTAACCGTTACCTGAGTTAGAGCCACCCATGTTCCATGCTGCTGGGTAGAACGCGTCAGTTCTTTCTGGTGTCCAGTAGTTAGTTGTGATAGCCTTTGGCATTGCACCGTCACCGCAGTTGAAGCCTGGGATAACCAAGAAGCCTGCACCCCAAATCTTGCGGCTGCCGATACCTTGACCGAAGATAGAGAAGTCGAAGCCCTTGAAGTCAAGACCCAAACGGATACCGTATTCGAAACGTGGAGTAGTGTTACCGATAACGGTCTTGTCACCGTGGTTTTCTACTGTGTTTTCTGCTTTATCTGAATCGCGTGTGCCGTACCAGATTTGGCCGTCACCGTCAAGGTCCTTATACTTAACGTCACCAGGGCCGAACTTGAAGTTACCGCCTTCGAAACGATCTTGGTAAACACCGTTAGGGTCAGCAAGCTTGTTTACTTGACGTGCACCTTCTGTACCAGCAGGAACTTCCTTACCGCGGTATGCCCATGTTTGTACGATTGCGCCATTTTCCCAAACGAAGTCTTCGTTTTGGTATAGACGGTCTACTTCGTAACCCCAAAGTTCGCCGTAAGTCTTGCCATTGTACCAAGAACCGATGCTGCGGCTTGTACCGTATTCCATGATAGTTGACTTAGCGTCGCTCAATGTGAATGTAGCGTTCATGCCCAAGCCATTGCGCAAACGGTGGTTCAAGTTAAGTTGGATTTCCCAACCGCGAGTGCGAAGTGAACCGTAGTTACCCTTAGGTGCACCTGTACCAAGTGTTGCAGGGATACCTTCCATAGGAACAATCATGTTCTTTGTGTCGCGTTGATACCAGTCGTATGTAAGAGCGATGCGGCCGTCAAGGAATGATACGTCGAAACCGAAGTCGGTAGTAACGATATCTTGCCATGTGATGTCAGAAGCAACTGCTGCTGGAGTACCTACGTAAACCAACTTCTTGCCACCTACCAACCAGCTCATTTGACCTTGGCTCATTGATGGGATGTAAAGACCGCTTGATACAGTTTGGTCACCAATCATACCCCAAGAACCACGAAGCTTCAATGATTGAAGTGCTGGCTTAGCCCAGTCCATGAACTTTTCTTCAGAGATTCTCCAACCTGCAGAGAATGATGGGAACCATCTCCAGCGTAGGTGTTCAGGGAACTTAGAAGATGCGTCGCGGCGGATGTTACCTTCAAACAAGTACTTGTCCATCAAAGTGTAGTTAACGCGGCCGAAGAAACCTACTTGACCGTCCCAGTATAGGTTACCGCTTGATGTTTGTGTACCGTTTGTCTTGTCCCATGATGGAGAAACGATATCTGTAAGGTTTGTGATTTGACCCCAGTTGTTGTCAGATTCCCAGTCTACGATGTTGGCACCAACCAAGAACTTCAAGTTGTTGTCTTCGTTAATGTCCCAGTTGTAGTCTGTAGTGATGTTCCAAGTGTGACGCTTGGTGTTAGTCACTTCGCGGCGGATGTGGTCAGGGTTTGTACCGTCAGAAGTGTATTGATAGTAGTTAAGCTCATAAGCTGGCATTGCACCTGGAGCGTCTGCGCTAACTATTGCACCTGTGTTGTCAACATACATTTGGTTGCCGTCTGCGTCCTTGCGAAGAAGAGCGCCGCCCCAAGTGTTGCCCATTGTGAACTTAGTACCAATCTTGTTCCAGATTTGGTCGTTTTGAGCGTATGTATAGTCAACGTTTACGTGCCAGTCGTCGGTTAGGTTAACTGTCAAACCTGCGTTGAACGACATATAAGTGTTTTGGATGTTTGCAGTGTTAGCTGCTTGCATTTCGTTATATGGTGAACGCATTGGACGGCCTTGATCGTCTACACCCATTGGGTAAGTAGTGTCCCAACGATATAGATACAACCATGGGTCGGCAGTAGTTGAGTTAGTTGCATATGCATAGCGCTTGTTACGCATTGAGTAAGTGAAACCGCCGTGTACAGAAACGTACTTGTTGATTTCAGTCTTGATGCGTGCAGAAGCGTTGTAGCGGCGGAAGTCGTCCTTCTTAGATGGAGCGATTAGACCTGATTGATCCAAGTAGCCAACGCCCAAGTTGTAAGAAGTCTTACCACTCTTACCGTTAACTGAAAGGTTATGAGTCATAGAAGGTGCCCATTCGCGAATCATGTAGTCGTATGGGTCGAAGATACGCTTAGAGAACTTTTGTCCCTTAGCATTTACGTACCAGTCACGGCCGTATACGAATGGATCGTCCTTTGTGATCTTGCCACCGTATGTTGCTTGCCATTCTTTTGCTGCTGCAAGAGATTCTTCGTCAACATACCAGAATGCACCGTAAAGAACTGAACCAACGCGCTTCATAGCGTCAACGCGATATTGCATAGCGTCTACACCACCCATTTCCATCTTCTTAGAGATGTTTTGCCATGAGAAGTTGCCTGAGTAGCTAACGTTTACAGATTCAGTGTTAGCACCCTTCTTAGTGGTAATCAAGATTACACCGAATGCAGCCTTAGCACCGTAGATAGATGCAGCAGCAGCGTCCTTAAGTACAGAGATGCTTTCTACGTCGTCTGGGTTAACAATCTGGATTGATGGGATTTCCACGTTGTCCAAAAGGATAAGTGGGCTTGAGCTACCGTTAGCAGAACCTACTTGACCACGGATCTTGATTGTTGGGTCAGAACCGATTTCACCGTTAGGCATAACGATATTCAAACCAGGAGTGGTACCTTGTAGACCGCGACCAACGTCTGGGATTTGACGGCCGTTAAGGGTCTTTTCTACGTCTACTGAAGAAACCGCACCTGTAAGGTTGATTTTCTTTTGTTGGCCGAAACCTACAACTACAAGGTCTTCAAGTTCTGTGTCAGTGCTTTGAAGAACAACATCGATGACCTTCGATGCGCCAACCTTGACAGTTGATGTTTTTTGTCCTACGTAAGAAACTTGTAGAGTGCTACCTGGGGCAGCTTGGATAGAATATCTACCGTTAATGTCGGTAGACACACCTTTAGTGGTGCCTTTTACCATTACTGACGCACCAATAAGAGGTTCACCTTTGGAGTCTTTCACGACACCGCTTACAGTGTTGCTTTGAGCTTGAGCAACAAAACCTACATTCATGTCGCTACCGACTGAATAAGGAGCTCCCGCTGCCAAGCATACAGCTGCAAACATTGCTAATGCTTTTTTCATAAGCGAAAAAGTTTAAGGGTTAATAGTCTTTTGTTGTTTAGTTTTTAATATTAAGTATATAAAAATTCTCGTTATGCATATAGCCCTCAAAACAGCCAACATATTGAATATCAATATCCTGACCATCTTGCTTCTGTCCTTAAGTTGTTAATGTTGCTAACCTCAAAAAACTGCTTAACCGCTTATTGTAAGCACCTGTGTGGGGTATTTGTATTTTTTCAATGCAACTATGGCTGAAAAAAAACGTCCGTTTTATTTGAGCAAACATTATTCTTTAAGCAAAAACAAATTTATCTATTTATTTTGAATTATGCAAATAAAATTTGTTTTACTGTCGGTTTCAAATAAATCGTACGCGCATTTCATTACAACTTTTTATTCTTTTAGCATTAGCAAATTTATTTATAAAATTTTAAATAGCAAACAATTTATATAACTATGTAATATAAAATCTATAAATAAACCTTAATAAACATTAAAATTAAAAATATGCTCTCGTGAGTGGTGTATGAGCCATTTGGGGCATGTTTTTTTATCTAAGACCGCTTTTCATCTTCAAAAAGTGACAATAGTTGTTAAAATATGGGCGAAAATTTCGGTTATTTTCTAAAAATATGTAATTTTAGGTACACATTATTTATATAGGCAATAACTTTTATTCTGGTAAGCAAAATTACAAGTATTAACAAAGAAACATAATCAAAGACAATGATTTACGGATACATCCGTGTGAGTTGCGACAAGCAAACCGTAGAGAATCAGCGGTTTGAGATAAACAACTATTGCACAGTGCATGATTTGCACATAGATGGCTGGATAGAGGAGACGATAAGCGGCTCCAAATCGTACAGCAAACGAGAATTGGGAAA
This sequence comes from Muribaculaceae bacterium, assembly GCA_045613305.1. Classification (GTDB taxonomy): domain Bacteria; phylum Bacteroidota; class Bacteroidia; order Bacteroidales; family Muribaculaceae; genus SFTJ01. The sequence continues at coordinate 998 of JAZLAU010000020.1, read as the reverse complement.
GTTGCTCAAACGAATTCGAGCCGGCGACACGATAATTTGCGCCGAACTGTCGCGATTGGGTAGAAATCTGTTTATGATAATGGAAATCCTAAACATTTGCATGACCAAACAATGCCGGGTACTTACCATAAAAGACAATTATCGGCTTGAAGACGACATTCAGAGCAAGGTTCTGGCATTTGCCTTTGGCCTGTCGGCAGAAATTGAACGAAAACTGATATGCCAACGAACGAAAGAGGCGCTTGCACGACGGCGGGCCGAGGGAGTTAAGTTGGGCCGACCAAAGGGAAGCAAGACGAGTAGCGACAAGAATAAGCTTCACGGCAAAGAGATGCTCATATGCAAGATGCTTGCTTCGGGCCATTCGCGGCGAAAGATAGCTCAGAAATGCGGAGTTCATAGAAACACCCTTTCGCGATACATCAATCGGATGCCAACTCCGCCGCCTAACAGGAACGACGAAGCCGAAGTTATTGCCAAGGAATCATAAATTACCACAAAAGCACATTTTTTCATATTTTTTGCAAAAAAAGATGCTACATATATATAATGTGTAAAACTACAAAAAGCAACCGAAAAATTTCCTTCCTATAATATTTCCACCTTCGGACATTGCTTTAATAGTTTATCGTTTAGAAAAAATAATTAGAGTATTACAAAGAGTATTTATTAGAGTGTTTCGGCTAAATAAAAACGGACGTTTTTTTTCAGCCGGATTGCCTTGTATGACAACATCTCAACCTTTTATGCCTGTTTTTGTCGGCATTAAGGGGACAGACTGGGGTTATACACGTTGGTTAATTTAATAAGCATGCTAAAGCACATAACACTGATTAGCAAAGCATTAGCCAACGATATAAATAAAAATTTATACATACTTAATATTAAAAACTAAACAACAAAAGACTATTAACCCTTAAACTTTTTCGCTTATGAAAAAAGCATTAGCAATGTTTGCAGCTGTATGCTTGGCAGCGGGAGCTCCTTATTCAGTCGGT
>JAZLAU010000019.1:0-1682 GCA_045613305.1 Muribaculaceae bacterium | reverse complement strand
ATATACAAGGCAAACAAGATTATAAACTACTTTGCCCAGAATCCCAAGAAGAATCCCATTCAGATGACATTGGCGCTGCTTTTCAGCTTCTTCTCCAATGTAATGATGAGCTACTATGCTCCTGAGAAGACCGAGCGCGGCGTTGCCGAGTTCCTTGGCTTGCGCAGCACATGGGGTGTTGGTGACTACATCACAGCGATGCGCAATTACAAGGCAATGCACGTTATGGAGATTCTGCACCTCATTCGTCTTGCCGATGCGCAGTCGAAAGGTGCCGAAGGTCCACAGATGCCCGATGGCGAGATTATGCGCGAACTGCTGTACAAGATTCTGCATTAAAACAGAAAAAACACGAAACAATGATAAATATAAATTTGAATGGCTCGGATATAACTTTCGAGCAAGATGGAAAACTGTCGTTCAACGAGGAGGCGCACCGCTATTCGCTGAATGGGGTGGAGTTCCGCTCTGTCAGCAATGTAGTGGGTATGTTCTTCCGTGAATTCGATGCAATGGGCATCAGCCTCAAGAAGTGCTGTGGCGATGAAGTGGAGGCTGCCAAACTGCGCGAAGTGTGGGAGAGCAAGGGTGCAGTTGCAAGCCAGGCCGGAACATTCCTTCACAAACAGATTGAGGATTACCTCAACGGCAAGCAAGTGCCCGATTTGCTTTGCGATGTAAGCTACAAAGGTGATTATGTAAAACTCAATGAGACTGTGGATATCTCTCGCGAGTGGAGCTACTTCAAGGCATTTGAAAGAAACACACCGTTCCAACCGTTCCGCACCGAGTGGAGAATTTATGATGCCGATGCACGCATTGCCGGCACGCTCGATTTTGTTTGCTGTTGCAACGATGGTACATACGAAATCTACGACTGGAAACGCAGTAACAAGATTGACCCCACTGAAACCAACCGTTGGGCAAGCGGCATGAATGGTCTGGAACACCTCACAGATACATCGTACGTGCACTACTGCCTGCAGCAGAATCTCTACCGTTATATGCTTGAAAGGAACTACGGTATAAAGGTTAGCCGCATGAACCTTGTTGTCCTTCACCCCGAACTACCGGTGTACAGGGTAGTGCCGGTTCCGCCAATGGATAGGGAAATCAAGATTATATTAAATAAAATAAAGTAAAGTAATTGCGATAAGTATCGCATATAAACAAAGCGTGCCACTTGATTGTGGCACGCTTTGTCGTTTAAAGAAATGTCTTCCATTAATTTGGAATCGACCATAGATTTGGTCTATGTATGTTGAGATTTGAATAAAAAGAGCTATTTTTAGGCTTGCAAAGGCTCCAAAACCGGAACCGACACTGTATGCGAGAGCAGAGAGTACTTGCATTCTATGCCGAGCCACGAGGAGGAAAAAACACATTTGTGGGTTAGTTTACTTGAAGTAAATGAGCTCTTGATTTGCCAACCTTAAATATCTATTTAATTATCAATTTGTTACTCGTGTATTTCGCAATTAACCCGTAAATTTATAACATACAATTTGCATACAAAATCGGAGATTTCAAGAAAATAGTAATGCTAAAATGCCAACACAAAATTTTCCATTGTGGTGGTAGGTGATTATTTATATTTTCTTTCACTTCCGACATTACAAAGGTATAAAAATATTGCTGACGAAAAGAGAAGTTGCAATGATTTCTTTTTCGCCAGCATATTT
>JAZLAU010000018.1:0-19910 GCA_045613305.1 Muribaculaceae bacterium | reverse complement strand
GAGGGATTGACCTTAAAAGAAGGTGTTTTCTCGTTATGAAACGGACAACAACATTCATAGTAGCGACCTTTGCGTTTTAGGGCAACATAGCCACCGATTACAGTGGCTATGTCGAGGTCGTGGATTTGTATTTTAACACTTTCGGGAATCATACAACAAAGAGATTATGGTGGTATCATAACACAACTTACATTCCGATAGTAGCTTCAAACATAGTGTAACCGACAATGCTTTCAATGATTTTCTTGGCAAAAGTAGGAATGCGAGAGTAGCCATCTTGCCAGTTATAGAAGTGGCGACGAGGTACTTTACATTCGTCAACGACCTTAGTGATGAAATATTTGCGGTCAACATAGGGCATTGCGTGAACATAGTCGTAGAGCAATTTCGACTCAATCTCTTTGATTTGGCGAGTGGTAAACATTTGAGGAGTATTTTGAGGGTTATTAACTGAATGTGATGAATTAGAAGGAATAGAGTTAGGAACTACTGTTGTATCAACAACAGACAAAACAGGAGCTACATAAGGTGTAGCCATGGCAGAAGGAGAACTTGTTGGAATCATAAAGACATCAATTTTAATATTTCTAAATAAGAGATTTTGTATGCTCTGGCGTTTTGAGAACGCTGAGCCTTCAAGTTTCCGGCGCGAATTTCCTGACGCACGGTATATTCCGATACACCAAGAAGATTTGCAGCCTCGCGTACAGTAATCAATCGGTCTTCCTTACGGTTGCCCTCTTGAATCAGCTTTCTAAGGTTGTCAATTTTGGTTGACAACTTCTTAATTTCTTTGAGGATATTGTTATTTACGGGAGTTTCCATAGGTGTTTAGCAATTATTAGTATGAAATATAAACTTTTTCGCTAAAATGTTTGTTAGTTAGAAGTAAAGTTCTTATCTTTGCTACCGCAAAACCTAAACAATACTAAACATTGGTTAGCAAAACAATGGCAAAGTTAACACAAGAATAAAAATAAAGCAAACAAAATATAAACAATATTCGAGAATGTTTACATTTTTAGCAAACCTATCTCGGATATGCAAAAAAGAGAAATATGGCTAAAGAAGAAGTGGCACGCGTGAGAAGTGTTGTGGATTGGTTAATTTCCAACCGCGTTGCCAAATCGCAGAAGGGTATCGCCCAGTTAATGGGATATAACCATTGCGTTTTATCCCAAGTGTTAAACGGCAAAACTCCAGTTGCAGAGAAGTTCGTTAGGACATTAAGCGGCTTAGATGAAAGGATTAATGCCGAATGGGTGCTTACGGGAGTAGGCGAAATGATAAATAAGCCTGAAACTCCCTCTGAAGATAAAATTGAATTACCAAAAGTATTATCATTGTCAGCCTTGACAAATCTTGCAGAGAAAAGAATTGATTCGAGCGAAATAGTGAAAACCATTTTTGAAATGTTTAGCGAGCAATTAGCCGAAATTGCGTCCTTGCGTTCAGAAGTAGATAAGTTACGCAACGAGAATGAGATTTTGAGGACACATTATGTTTCTGCAGGATTGACTTCCAATTTTTATTAAACAACCTTATTGACAGTCCGGGTCACGATGACTATAAAAGCAAAAGGATAGCCGATTGAGCTATCCTTTTTTGCTTCTATGTGACGCGAAAGTTTATTTGTTGGCAAATGCAGCCTTGCGTTTAAGCATTTGAAATCCGTCAACAACTTGTTTATTGAGTACTTTGGCATATGTTATGGTCATTTCAATGCTTGAGTGAGCAAGCATATCTTTGACGGTAGCAATATCTACACCATTAGACAATGCCCATGTGGCGAATGTATGACGGCCAACATGGAATGTAAGATTCATGTGAATGTCGGCTTGTTGTGCAATTATCTTCAGATATTCGTTACACTTTTGGTTCGTCATCAAGTTCAAGTTAAAATCATATTTGAGTAGAATATTATATGCTTGTGGTAAAAGCATAATAGTGTACTCATTGTTTGTCTTCAAACGGCGGTCTTTGATAAAGTATTCGCCATTTTCTTCGTAGATACATTCCTTGCTGACACGGATAAGGTCGGAGTATGCAAGTCCTGTGTAGCATGAGAATATAAACATATCACGAGCCTTTTCTATCGGACCATATACTTCGAGCTGTTCAATACGATTACGCTCAGCTTCTGTGAGATATTTGATGCCCTCAGATTTGCCACGAGAGATTTTCATACCATTATAAGGATTGTCCTTGATAAGTTCGAGTTGGATAGCTTCAAGGATATACGGCTTCAATCTCTTGTGATAGCCATGCACGGAAGATTGAGTGCCGAGACGCTCACGCAAAGAGTCGTCCCACAACTTAATATTACGAGTGGTAAGGTCACGGAAGTTGACAATCTTGCCAAACTTGCGAAGTTCGCCGAGCATAACGAAGTGTTGGCGACGAGTGGATTCCTTGACATCACGCTTGTAAATGCGTTCTTCGAGCCAATCAAGGAAGTTAGAAGAATTGTTTTCCTCCTCGACCTTTGCTTCTTTAAGCAAATTAAGGTCAATCACACCACGACGACGCATAGTAGTAATGCGTTGGTCGATTGTTTCGTATAAGCTGATGATTTGTTCGTTCAGCTCTTGTGCTTTGGGGTGGCTGACAACCATGCCACCTTTCCAATGTTGTTTTAGTACATTTACACCTGTGGCGAAGCGAATACGTTGGCGATTGTAATACACCTCGATTTCGACACCACCTTTTACTGTAGCCGACGCTTTCTTGCGACGGTCATAGATAATTCTGATACTTGCTTCTAAGGCCATTGCAGTTTTGCATTAAAATAGTTAAACAATGTGTGCGAGTGGTACAGAAAAATATGTACCACACACGATGAAAAATGTACCACACTTTGCTAAAATGTGTACCACAACCTCGAAAAAGGGGCAAAAATCGAGGTTTTTTTGACCCCCTTTTGTGGTACAATTTTGGTACATTTTTGCTTTTCGTGTACCAAAGTTACAACACTATTTTAATACTACCAAATGCTAAATTACCCTATAAAAAATTAGCACAAAAGTTGCTAAAGTGTTATAAATCAGATTGATAAGAAATGCTAAACGCTGAGTGTCAAAAGGATAGAAATGAAAAAAGCCACCTGATTAGGTGGCTTCGTTCTAATTTTCCAGTGATCCGCCTGGGGCTCGAACCCAGGACCCCCACATTAAAAGTGTGATGCTCTACCTGCTGAGCTAGCGAATCTCCCTCAAAAGTGATGCAAAGGTACTGCTTTTATTTTAATCTGCCAAACTTTATGGCCAAAAAGTTAAAAATATTTGATTTTACACCCCTCAAAACGGTGTCTGAGCGGTTATCACCACCTCTTTTCCCGTTATCGGGTGCTGAAATTGCAGCGACTTGGCATGCAAGCACAAGCGCGCATTGCCATCCATGCCTTTTCCGTAAAGCGTGTCGCCCACTATCGGAGCATTAAGGCCCAGATTATGCGCCGAGTGCATTCGCAATTGATGCGTACGCCCGGTCAGAGGCCGAAATTCCACACGCGTCACATTGCCTTTGCGCTCGAGCACCCTATAATGAGTCACGGCTCGCTTGCCGTTCTCAAAATCGATAACTTGCCGTGGGCGGTCGTCGGGATTTGGACGCATGGGCAATTCTATGGTGCCGCTATCGGCTTCCACCGTGCCGTTGAGCAAGGCTTCATACAATTTCACCACTCTATGGTCGGCAAATTGGCTCTGCAGACTCTTATGCACGTTTTTGTCTTTCGCTATCACAATCAGCCCCGATGTGGCCATGTCAAGTCTATGCACTATCATTGGTCCTTGAGCCTCGGGAAACATTGCCTCATAGCGAGTAAGCAACGAGTCGGACGCCAACTTTCCGGGCACTGTGGTCATCCCCGAGGGTTTTTCCACTATCGTAAGCCACTGGTCGTCGTAGGCCACCACCAACGGCTGCTCGCTGGCAGCATCGTGCGGATTGGGGTCTACCTCAAGGCCTTGCATCATATACGTAAGGATGGGCAGGCACTTGCTGCGACACGAAGGATAGAAACTGCCATGATGACGAATCTCGGCCGTAGGCGACTGCCCCCACCAAAATTCTGCCATGGCCCGTGGAACGTAGCCGTTGAGATAGGCATACTGCAACAGTTTAGGTGCAGCACACTCTCCCGCCCCTGCCGGTGGCACTCCTTGCGGTGTGGGTTTGAATATTTCGCTCAAGTCGCACTGTTCGCCCTTGGCATTACGTATTACGAACAACTGAAACAACCTACACTGCAACCGTGCCGACATTTGCTTGCGTTGGGCCTTAAGGGCTTCTATCTGCGCTTCATATTCGGCAATTTCATTAGTTATAGGCGACTCACCCACCACACTTGCCGCCGCCTTCTGAAGGCGCTTAAGTTCGGCTTTCATAAACTGGCTTTGGGCAATCATTGCGGCCTCTTGTTCGGGGGTTACATTGCCTGCCGCTCTTATGGCCTCGCGCTGCTGTTTTTTAAGTTTCATTTCGGCACGAAATCGTTCCACCCCTTCTTGAGCATCGCGCTGCAAGTCGGCCAACCGTCGTTTATTGTCTGCATAGCACGTATCGGCAAGCATACGATTAATTTCGTTATTAATCGCCGAAATCTCGGCTTCACCCCGGCAAAACTCTCCGTCGGGGTCCAAAAGGTCATAAACCGGAGGCACAAAGAAATCGTGGTTATTGCTGTGGCAGATGTTGCCCGAGAATGCAGCAAAAAACCCAATCTCCCCCTGTGCCGACTGCGCCACAAGCACACCAAGCATTTTGCCTTTATTGATTTCGTAGGCCCAATCGGCTCGAGTGCCCACATATTGCTTCACACGCTCTGCAGCCTCCACACACAACGGGTGAGGCTGATAACAAAACGGATAGGTGAAGCGCTCGGGCAATTCGCTCGCTGACACATCGCGGCCAAAACTATGAAATTTCGCGTCGTTCATAACCCTAAAGTTACAATTATTTAGCAAAACAGCAAAATCAACCCACCTTCACCACACCAATGCCACCTGCCAAGCCTGCAAACAAGCAGCCTAACCACACCGCCATGTCGTAATCCGCTACATAAGCATCACACCCCAGAAAAGCCCTCAATGCAATGGATTTGCGGCCCCATCATAACACGCCAACAATACACTCTACCCCACCTTTGCCGTCCACAAAAAAAGGCATGCCGCAGTGTGAGTGCGGCACGCCTTAATATCAGTAATAATTTCTACAATTTATTTCACCACAAAACGAGGGAATGCAGCGATGCGCAAACGAGCAGCGCCCATAGGCACAAGTGTCAACGGAGTGTTTTGCGAAGAGCGTTCCACATATTTTGTAGGAAGCAAATCGGTCATACCTGTGCTATCGTAACCCCACGATGGAATTTCGCGACCCACTGCCGTAAATTCCAAAGGCACATTTTCCAATGTGAATGGGAAGTCATTTTCAGGCCAAGCCTTCTTCTTAACGCTAAATTCCAAAGGCAGATTATCGGCGTCTACCATAAGAGCATAGTTCCATTGCGACTTTGGCTTAATAACATAGCAAGGCCACAACGAAGAGTCAACGCCCGCTTGCCAATGCGAGTCATCTTGCACAAAATTCTTATCGCGGCTATCGTGAGCCTCAAATTCTTCGTCAATCTTCAACGACAATGTTAGAGGTCCGTAATTCACGCTAACGCTCGCCTTATTTTGTTGCCAAACTTGGCTTGTAACCTTCATAGGCATTGTTAGAGTCACCACATCGCCATCGCTCCATTCGCGCTCAATGCGCACATATTTGCCAGTGGCATTAGCCACATTCACAGCCTCGCCATTAACGGCAACAGCAGTCTTGTCTGACCATGCAGGAATGCGCAAATATAGAGGGAACGTAACTGCTTCAGCAGTTGAAATGGTCATTTTCACCACCTCGTCAAACGGATAGTGAGTGTTTTGAGTAAGTTTCACTGTCTTACCGTTGGCCACCTTGGCAGTAGTAACATTTTCAGCATAAAGCATAGTAGCAAGACCGTTGTCGGTAGTAGCCATCACAAGGTGTTCGGCATAATAAGGCCATCCCATGCCGTGATTGTGCTGACAGCAGCGACTGCTGAACGGACTCATCGACAACATGCCTCGCAAGTTATTGTCGATGCTTGGACCATGCAATTTTTCGTCGCTGATGGTCATATTAGGCGAAGTGATATATCGCAAAGCCTTCATGTCTTCAGTCATAGCAGCAGTAAACGTATTGAACGCCACATTTTCGCAATGGTCGGCCCAGAAAGGGTCGCCAGTAATACCCATCAAAATTTCGTCGCTGGCCATTTGCTCAACTATAGCGCAAGTTTCGGCACCTTGTCGAGGGTCAAAATAACCGGCACGCGCATTTTCATCGGCGCCATACATACCGCCAGGCACTTGGCCATAGCGTTCGCGCATAATGTTATGGTCGTCATAAGTGGCTTGCAATGCCTTTGGGTCGCCAGTATACATGTAATACAACGCAGGCTCTTTGAAACCTTGCGCCACATTCACACCGTGCCAGTTAGGCAAAGTGTTGTCGAGCATCCAGTTTGACGTATTTTTATGAAGTTTTTCAATTAGCGGCAATATAGAGTCATCGCCTGTGCGATTGTAAAGCCAAAGCACGCTCCATAAGTTATCGCCGCCACGCTTTTCTTGCCACAAGCCCTTAAGGAACTGGCTGTCGGGCACTGTCATTTCCCACTTGAAATAGTTGGTCATTGCATCAAGCACCTTAGGGTCTTCGCTATATTCATAATATGTTTGCATAGCCCAAAGCATAATCATCTGCGCCCAAAGTTCAGGATTGCTGCCCTCATAATTGCGTGGGCCAAGAAACCCGTCTGACTTAAGGTTATTAAACACAGCATCAAACCACACTTGAGCTTCGGCCTTCATTTCGGCATCGTCGAGAATATAAGCCAAACTGCAATAGCCTCTCAACCAATAAGGCACTTCTTCCCAACCGTGGTCGCCCGAATCGCTTAGCCACTGATTGTTGTTCTTGTCAAGCCATGCGCTGATGGTGCCCAACTGACCATTCAACCCTTCTTTTTGCAACTCCAGATACTTACGCAACCAACCCTTTGGCTGAACAGCACCTACAGGCAACTTTAGCAACGGTGCCGCTTGCAACGGCGCCTTGAAGTTAGTGTAATTTACGCTTGTTGATGTTGTGCTCGGACGCTCAACCACTGTCACCGATTGGGCATTGGCCGAAAAAGCCATTGCGCCACACATTAGGCACGCCGATATTATTTTTTTATATATTTTCATATTGCTTACTTTTCTATCAGTTGTTTTTCTCCGTTAACTATATAAAATCCGTTGCCGATGTTTTCGGTCGACGTTCCAAGATATTGTCCCGACAGTGTATACACTCCAGGATGATTAATTTTCACGTCTACTATAGGAGTAGAAACTCGCGAAATGTATTCTTCAATTATGCTGAGGCCGTAATCAATGTGGCCACCGCCACCGCCTTGCATAAGTGACACTGCAAGCACATTATCGCCCTCCACAAACAATTTCTTGTGCGCATCGGTCAAAGTGTACTTTGCATAGTTGTTATCGTTCCATTCATTGGCGCTCCATATAAGCGTTCCGTTAAGATACACCTTTGGATTTTCATCATAACTGCAGGTCAGTTCCACCACATTTTTCACTATGGCCTTAACATCGTCTTCAGTCAATGTAAAATGGCGGCGCACCAAGATTGGGCGCACCTGACTTGGCCACTCTGTGATGTAAAACATGTTTTGGTCGTTGCTGAATGGGCCTACACCAGCCACCCAGTCCGACTCGTCCTCTTCCAACGCAGCCCATTTGCCATTTTCGGCAGCCGAAAGGTCAGAATTATAGTTCAACATATAATACAAGCAATCCCATTCGCCTTCTTCTACTGTTGGCAAATATTTCTTTGCCATATACATATCCGAGCCATACAGACCACAATCGGCAAACGCACCGCCCCAATTTTGGTGCACATGCACAGCCAAAACGTTTTCAGTGCCGTCGGTCTTAATCAGCGCCACTTGGTCGTCAGTAAGTTCCACAAATTCATCGTTATTCCAGCCATCGGTAGCAGTATGCACAAGCACGCCATTTATGTACCATTCGGCAGGAGCATCGTCGTGACCAGCCGCCAAAAACACCTTACCTTCAATCGGCGCACTCAACATAAAAGAGCGACGCATATACATCTCTGCCATGTAATCAACCGTCACCCAACGATATGACTTCTGATTCTTGTAATACTCGTCTGAACTAAATGGCGCTGTGGCATTTACCCACTTACTTATGCCTTCGGTTGAATACAACGGGTCAAACCACTGACGGCCCTGACCATCAACCGGCGGTGTTGCCCATATCTTATTGTAATATGAATCGGCATAACGCTGATAGGTGTTATGCACCCACACTTTTGCCTGATAAGGCTTGTTCGGAGTATACTGCGACGATGGCAATATCACCTTTTCCCAATTAACGGTTCCGTAAAGCTCACTCTCAGCAAACGCACCTAACGGCATTGCGACCAGCAACATTACAAGAGCAAGACGTAAGATTCTCTTCATTTTTTGTATAAGTTTTTATGATTAGGTTTTTAGGTTTAACATAAAGCAATAGGAGTTCTCAAGACATTAGTTGCACACCCTGAACAAACATCACACAGAAATGCATACCAACAGCAGCATTTATTCCACCTTCGTCCACTTCTATCATCCTATTCATTCGCACCAGGCTATATGCAACAGAAAAGCTAAATACTTGAATCTTTATGAGAGGATACGACATCGCAATCCTTCTCAAACGAATAGTATTACAAATTTACGCAAAAATCCCACATTCACAAATCGTCAACCAAAAATTGCCTTTTAACATCCGGATTCCAAAAGTCAACCCACTCAAATCAAAAAACCAATTGATATTTAAGCGATTGCATAACCTTCTACCCCATTCTCTTAACGTTTCGATATTTCTCCGATAGGTGAAATGTTGGGACGGGTATCGGGGAAATCGGACTGCGACAATCGGTCGATTTCGCGTGCTGCCCGGTGGTCAGTGTCAAGCACTGGCCCTTTGCCTCTGCGCTGCATAAAACTATGTATCTTGCCCGACTTAAACACACCGTGGTCATCAACCTCTACATCGAGCAATGGAGCATAGCCTAACGTCGACACTATCGACATGCCCAACGGGGTGCAAAAATTACCCAAACTATATGCTATTATGCGGTCCTTGTAGATTTCTATGCCACGAACCACGTGCGGGCCATGGCCAAATATCACATCGCCACCAGCATCTACACACGCACGCGCAAACTTAAACACATCTCCGCGGCTAAGCCCATTGTTAAACACCTCTCGCTCTCTTGGCACATGGCAGGCTGCCGTACCCTCGCATCCACCATGAAACGACACCACCACGATGTCGGCCAACGAATCGGCCTCATGTACCACCTTTGCTGCGCCTTCAATGTCATCGATATGGCTTCCTCCGGGGCTTGGACTAAACGCACAAAGGGCATATCGCACGCCGTCGCTCTCTATTATCGTATAACTGCCGTCTTTCTTCACGCCCGAATATGGCATATTTGCCCTTTTCAGCGTGGCTCTGGTTGAATCAACGCCCATTCCATGAAAATCGTTGGCATGATTGTTAGTAACAGCCATCGCCGTAAACCCGGCTTCGATCAAATGATTTACATATCGTTGTGGCATCATGAAATTCACTGCCGAGAAAGTGTTGAGCATCGCCTCGGCCTGTGGCGTGCGGTCAAGAAGCACACCCTCAAGATTTCCCACCACAAAATCGCCCTGCGCAAGCAAAGGTTTCACGCTGTCGAACAGCGATTTGCCATCGTCAGATGTCATAAATCGGCCGTCCCACGGGCATTGCGACCCCATCATGATGTCGCCCATCATCATTATCCTCACTGTGCGCTCGCAATCCAGCGGCGCAACCGTATCGGCCACCTCTACAGTAACCACTTGCTCGCGCTCTGATTTCGACTTACAGCCCACCGAGGCAAACAACAAAAATGCAATCAATATTAACGACGAAGAAGATTTCATGCAGACTATTTATCCTATTTTATCTGTGTTCTACATTATTTTTACAGGTCATCATAGGCATGCTTGGCAACTTCAGCACCGTTAATCTTATCTTGATAAGTTATTGCAACATTACCCGAATTAATTTCTGACATTATTTGTAGCGTGATTGTTCCTTTATCGGTCATGAATTGCGTAGTATAGATAAACCCTACGTTATCAACATTATAAATTTTGTCAGTATCCTTAAAAGACCTGGTATCTGGCATTTTTTCCTTGCATTGACTGGGCTTGCCATACTTGGTTGTAAGCATTTCTTTAAAATGATTATAATCATGCTCAAGTTCCTCCCATTTGTCTCTTCGAGGAAACTTAACAATGATTTTCGACACCAAGTCTTTATCCATCAAGGTTTCAACATCCACCACACAATCTTTATATCCAGCAAAATCGCCTTCCAAGGTGGCAGTTGTTACAATCTTATCATCATAGTACGAAAAATCATCTTTTTTAAATCCTGCCTCCTCCATTCTTTTCACAAAATCTTTCAAAGTGCCATCAATGGGAACATTCTTAAACCTAAGGTGCAATGTATCAACCACTTCGATTTTCTCTTCAACAATCTCACCCTCTGTTCCATACAATTTATAAATGTTTTTTACCAGCAGCACAACAGCCGCTATAAAAATCACAAACACAATAAATTTTCTCATTGCTTTTATTTTAAGATTTATGGTATTCAGTTAAATTTTTTGCGCACCCGTCACCCGGCGCTCGGTATTCACAAATATAGCAAACATTTCTGTTATAGGCAACATCTCATGTTTATCCCCTCAGCAAATGCCGTCTTAAATAACCCTTAGCCTTCGGTCAGCACGGCAAGTCACACCTACCGCCACATCATCAACAAAGCCTTCGGTTGGCAGCCCTAACACCACATTTTCAGTTAATTCATACCCTATTTTTCGCTATGCATTTTCCCTTATCTATTCTTCCCTTTTTTCCTCGGGCTGATGCCAACCGACAAACAGCCTTATCAAATGAGAAACATAAATTCATCTAAGGCTTCAATCAACTCCTCTTCCGACTCTTCGGTCTTGATGAGATTTATCACTTTTGATATTATATTCATGCCTCGAATGGGCCAACCTATGCCATTAGTAAACTCCTCATCGCTGAAAAAACACATTTCTTCCACTTGAAGGTCCTCGCCTTTCGATGCCGATGCTCTATAACGATGCACTATTGCCCATCCACAAAAATCGCCATTCTGGAGTTCTAATATACGCGCTTTTATATCCTTCAACTTGGCCGAACGTTCCTGTTTTGCCTTTTCATATTCTGCTGTAGCGTTTTCCCATTCGGATTTCGATTCATCATACTCTTCATATTTATACGGAGAAGGGTCATACCAAACCGGCTTGTCGATGTCCATCGTTATTTTCGCACTTAACACTTTCCCTTCTTTCGATTCACAATCTTCCATCAAATCGCCCAATTCGCCTATCATTTTCACCACGCCGCTTATGTCCTCCACGCTCCAACTACAACTGTCTACCGACGTTCCTACCGATTCATAACTGTCGGGATAAGCCAAATTGTCTTTTCTAATTCTCGAAACTAACTTTTCGGCCTTCTTTTCATTCGACATCGTGCATGAACCCATAATAATGGCCACAAGGCCAAGTAACATTATCTTTTTCATATTCTTAGAAATTTAAATTATTAAATGAAAACACATTAATTATTTTTTTCAAAGTAACCAAGCATATGAGCATTATTCTTGCCCATATTTATTAATTCATCTTAATCACATAAATCAATTTCACTCTAAATTTCAACCACACTTCACTCAAAACCCTTTGATATAACGGCCAAAATAAGTTATATTTGCACCAATAAAACTAAATGCACACACTTAGATTATGCAAACCCGCGAACCACTTTCCTGACGGCCGATGCATAACCTCCTACAGAGGTGCTACAAACAATAAGATTTACGCAGAATAACAAAAAACCCCTCACAGCAACACTATGAAAGACTTTGCCGCAATCGACTTCGAAACAGCAAACTACTCACCCACCAGCGTGTGCAGCGTGGGAGTGGTGATAGTGCGCAACGGCGTGATTGTTGACTCTTTTTATTCTCTCATACAACCCGAGCCAAACTACTATCACTACCAGTGCCGAAAGGTTCACGGACTATGCCGACACGACACCGACAATGCTCCGGTTTTCCCCTTTGTGTGGCAAAAAATTGAGCCGCTAATCGAGGGGCTGCCTTTAGTGGCTCACAATAAGGCCTTCGACGAACGATGCCTAAAAGCCGTGTTTAAATGCTATCAGATGGACTATCCCGACTATGAATTTCACTGCACTTGCATCGCGTCGCGACGCACTTTCCCTAATGCCTGCAACCACCAACTGCAAACCACGGCTGCGCTTTGCGGTTTTGACCTCGAAAATCACCACAATGCACTGGCCGACGCCGAAGCATGCGCTCACATTGCAATGAAAATTTTATAAATAAGCCTTTTTTGGGGGGCGAGTTGGCGAGAACATCACCCCAATTTGTCATTTTTTTCGGTTACATCAGCCCTCACTTTTGCCATTTTTAGGGCATTAATTGGTAAAGATTAAATAATTGTGTATTTTTGTATGTTTTACATTTTATCCGAATTAATAAACAATACAAAAATATGAAAAAACTGATTTTATCTTTGCTGATGGCCGTAATGCTCATTCAGCCGGCAACAGCACAACTTCGCAACACAGGCGAAACTCAAGAAGCTTACGAAAAGCGCATGCAATGGTTTGGCGACGCCAAATTGGGCATCTTTATCCATTGGGGCATATATGCTGTTAGAGGAATTTCTGAAAGTTGGTCATTCTTCAACAACTATCTTCCTTACGACGAGTACATGACTCAACTCGACGGCTTCACAGCAAGCAAATACGACGCTAAAGAATGGGTAGACCTTATTGAGCAAAGCGGTGCTCAATACACTGTAATCACCACTAAGCACCACGATGGCGTGGCTCTTTGGGACACTAAGGCGGGCGACCTTAGCACCGTTAAAAGCGCAGCTGCTAAAAAAGACGTGCTTACACCTTTCATCAACGAAGTGAAGAAAAGAAAGAACCTAAAACTTGGTTTCTACTACTCTCTTCTCGACTGGAGCCGCGAAGACTACCCTAACGCTACACGCACTTCGGTTCGCTACGACATTAAGAAGGACCCTAAGCGCTGGGCTGAATTCTGCAAATTCAACTTTGCTCAACTTAAGGAACTTAACGCTCACAAGCCTGCTCTTTACTGGTTTGACGGCGACTGGGAACAATCGGCCGAAGACTGGAACGCTAAGGGCATCATCGACTTGCTTCGCAGCACTAACCCTAACACCATCGTAAACTCTCGCATTCAAGGTTACGGCGACTACGAAACTCCAGAACAAGGAATTCCTGTGGTTCGTCCTGAAAGCAAATTCTGGGAATTGTGCTACACAATGAACGACTCTTGGGGATACCAACCTGAAGACCGCAACTACAAGACTCCACACATGCTTCTTCGCACTCTTTGCGACTGCATGAGCAACGGCGGAAACTTGCTTCTCGACATTTCTCCTCGTGCCGACGGAACTATTCCAGAAGAACAAAAAGCAATCCTTAAGGAATTTGGCCGCTGGACTGCAAAACACAAGGAAGCAATCTACGGCACTCGCGCCGGACTTCCTGCCGAACACTTCCCTGACGGATACACCACACTTAACAAGGCTGGCGACATCGTTTACCTTTACATTCCTAACAAAGTGCGCGGAAGCGTGCCTTTGCGTGGCATCGTTAACAAGGTGAACCGCGTGTGGGTTGTGGGCAACGGCACTATGCTTAACCACACTCTTTACGACAAACCTTATTGGAGTTCTTTGCCTGGCATCGTCTACATCGACGTGCCTGAAGAAGTGCAAGACGAGCAAATCACCGTTATCGCGGTGCTTCTCGACGGCCCTGCTAAACTTTACCGCGGTGTGGGACAAGTAATCTCTTCTAACTGATAACCCTCCTATTTTCGCAACACTCTGTCATCAACATGAAAAAAATCATAGTGTTATGCCTGGCAGCCATCATCGCTGCTCCTACCGCATTTGCCAAGAAAAGCAATGCCAAGGCCTACGAGGTGACATACCAAAGCAGCAGCCGCGGCACGGTCACCGGCTCGGCTAAAATGATTGCCACTGCCGACGGACGGTCTATGTATGCTCCCGACGCTAAATCGGTAGACCCTAAAGTGACTCTTCGCGTGCCTGAACAACGCTACTACATCGACTTCGCAAACAGCGAATTCTTTGTGCAAGCCTCGTTGAAAAACGGCGAAAAAGTGTCGATGCAAAGCGCTTTCTCGGCTGGCAAAGGATTGACCAACTCGGGCGAAACCGAAAAAATCTTGGGCTATAACTGCACAAAATACGTCACAACCATCAATTCTAACAAATATGAAGTGTGGAGCACTAACGACATCAACGTTAAAGGCACTCCACAAGCAAGCGTCGGAATCACCGACGGATTGGTGCTTCGCGTGGTGCGAAACGGCTACCAAATCGAAGAAGCCACTTCAGTGAAACCGCTTAAAAAAGTTGACGAATTTTGGCCTAACTCTTGGGGCAAAGTGATGGAACGCAGCGACTACCAATATGCTATGAACAATAGCGGCGTAATCACTGTGCCCGTATTCGACCAAGAAAGAATATGCTTCAGCGGAGCAAAGTTGCCCGAAGGAAACCTTGAAGCCGACAAAGTGTATGCTTGCGGCGGAGGAACCATCATCCTGAAAAAGGTTACAATGCCGGTGCTCGACGGCGACTACGGCATATTTGCCGAAGTAGTGCAATATAGCGAAGGCGATGCTTACGACCGCACCGGTTCGGTGTTTGTGATTCCTACCGGAAAAGAGCAATCTTTTATCGACGCAATTCGCAAACTCGACAGCACGCCTAAGTTTGTGAGCGACGGCAACAACTACCACGGACTTATTAGCACACCCACCTACGACGCGCCTCTTGAACTGATGCGTTTCTTCACCGGTTTTGGCGTTCGCCAATTCAACCACGTGAAGGTGCCCGGACAAGAATGGGTCGACTCTGTGCTTTATAAGTCGCAAGTCACCCCTTTGGTGAGCCATTTGCAAGGCGAAGTGTGGATTGGTGCTTACATTGGCAACTGGGACGCTAAAGGACACCGCGTGTCGTTGAAACTAAAATATTACCCCGACGACCGCCGTCATGTGCTCTACAACTACAAAAACGCTAAACCTCTTTTCAACACAGTGAACTATCTTGAACAAGATGGCCAGCCTTATCCGCTTTACCAACTTAACGACTCGCTTAAGGTGACTTTCACTCTTGAAAAAGACATACAAAATGCACAATTGCTCTACACCACCACTGGCCACGGCGGCTGGGGTGGCGGCGATGAATTTATTCAAAAGCCTAACACCATATACCTCGACGGACAACGTGTGATTAGTTTCATCCCTTGGCGTGACGATTGTGCCACTTACCGAAACAACAATCCTTGCTCCGGCAACTATGCCACCGGATGCAGTTCGTCGGACCTTAGCCGTTCTAACTGGTGTCCGGGCACTGTAACAAACCCTATGTATGTTTCGCTCGGAAACATCTCGGCCGGAACTCACACCATTAGCGTGCAAATTCCGCAAGGTGCACCCGAAGGCGGCAGCAACAGTTATTGGTGCATTAGCGGTACGCTTATTTACTAATCAAGCCACATGCTAACCTCACAATATCACAGGAGGAGCAGAAAATAAATCTGCTCCTCCTGCTTTTTCATATTCGCTCATAAGCACTACCTCCGTGGCAGCCGCCAACATTACACTCACATAAGCACTATTTAAGATATTTAAAATCTATTTATTATTGTGATTTCGCTTAAAATTATTAGTTTTGTAATATTACAAAACATAACTTTTTTTCAGCACTATGAATAATTTCATTTACGACATACCCGTGAAGGTGTATTTTGGAGAAAATCAACTTCATCACCTTGGCGAAGAATTAAGCAAATACGGCAAGCGAGTACTTCTAACCTATGGCGGAGGTTCAATTAAGAAAATCGGGCTTTACGATGCCGTTATGGCCGAAATCGAGAAAGCCGGACTTGAAGTGTTTGAACTCAGCGGCATCGAGCCAAATCCACGCATCGACTCGGTGCGTCAAGGAGCAAAAATCTGCAAGGAAGAAAAAATCGACGTTCTGCTGGCTGTTGGCGGCGGCTCTACCATCGACGCTACCAAGTTTATGGCTGCCGGGGCATGCGTTGACCACGACCCATGGGATTTCTTGAGCGAAAAGTGGGCTCCAATCACCAACGCTCTGCCCATCATCTCCATACTTACACTCTCAGCAACCGGCTCCGAAATGGACAGCGGTGGCGTAATCAGCAATCCCGAAACACAAGATAAAATAGGCCGAATGGCTCCTCCTATGCTGCCTAAGGTGTCGTTTCTCGACCCTACGGTTACCTACTCGGTGAGCCCATACCAAACCGCTTGCGGTGCTGCCGACATGCTGTCGCACATCTTTGAAGTGTATTTCAACATGCAGCCCGACCTTTACATGCTCGACTGCTTCATGGAAGGAATGATTAAGACAATCATTAAATATGCCCCTATCGCTATGGCCGAACCCGAAAACTACGAAGCGCGAGCCAACCTCATGTGGACTTCGTCGTGGGCAATCAACGGATTTATTGACGGCGGAAAACGTCAAGCATGGAGTTGCCACCCTATTGAGCACGAACTTTCGGCCATTTACGACATAACTCACGGACTCGGTTTGGCAATCCTAACTCCAAGATGGATGAAATATTGCCTCGACGAAACCACTGTATCGAAGTTTGTTCAATTTGGAGTTAACGTGTTTGGCATCGACAGCACGCTCGAGCCTATGGATATTGCCAACGAAGCCATTAATCGACTTTCAGAATTCTTGTTCGGCACTTTAGGACTTAAGAGCACTCTCTCTGAAGTAGGAATCGACGATACTCACTTTGCAGTAATGGCACGCAAATCGGTGGGAGGAAAGGTTCTTAAAGGCTTCAAACACCTTACTCAGACCGACGTCGAAAACATCTACAAAATGTGCCTCTAATCATCCGATTTTAAAATTTTTCTGACTATTCAATCCATACTCTATGAAACTGATATCTTGGAACGTTAATGGCATTAGAGCATGCATGGGGAAAGGGTTTGCCGAAGCATTCGACAACCTCGACGCCGACTTCTTCTGCCTGCAAGAAACAAAGATGCAAGCCGGACAACTCGACTTGGCTTTTCTCGGATACCAATCATACTGGAACTACGCCGACAAAAAAGGCTACTCCGGAACTGCTATATTCACTCGACACACGCCGGTGAACGTAACCTACGGCATTGGCATCGACCAGCACGACCACGAAGGGCGTGTAATTACACTCGAAATGGAAAACTTCTTCCTCGTGAATGTGTATGTGCCTAATTCGCAAGACGAATTGCGACGTCTCGACTATCGAATGACGTGGGAAGACGACTTCCGAAACTATCTGCTTTCGCTCGATGCGCGCAAGCCCGTAATTGTGTGCGGCGACTTAAATGTGGCTCATCAGGAAATCGACTTAAAAAACCCGAAAACAAATCGACGCAATGCCGGATTCACCGACGAAGAGCGTCAAAAATTCACCACTTTGCTCAATAGCGGATTCACCGACACTTTCCGTCACTTCTTCCCCGACCTAACCGAGGCTTACTCGTGGTGGAGTTACCGTTTCCACGCTCGCGAAAAGAACAGCGGCTGGCGCATTGATTACTTCGTCACTTCGCAACGTCTTAACGACAAACTCCAGTCGGCGGCAATACACAACGAAATTTTCGGCTCCGACCATTGCCCCGTGGAATTAGTTATCGATTTATAAACATTTTACAATAAAACATATTTTTCACCATGCTATTTTCTCAACAAACATATGTAGAACGCCGCAAGCAATTGCGCGAACTCGTTGGCGACGGCATCATCATTCTTTTTGGCAACAACGACTCGCCACGAAACTATCCTCATAATGCCTACAAATTTCGCCAAGACTCTTCATTCCTTTATTTCACCGGCCAACATCGCGAAGGCCTCACCCTTGCCATCGACTGCAACTCGGGCAAAGAAATTCTTTTTGGCGATGAAGTAAGCATCGACGACATTGTTTGGTATGGCAAAATAAAAAGCGCTGCCGAAATGGCCGACGAAAGCGGCATCGGAGAACTCCGCCCTATGGCTCAATTGGCCGAACTAATTGCTCAATCAAGCGGCCGAACAATCCATTTCTTGCCTCCATACCGTCACGACAACATGATTGAAATAATGAATCTGATGGGCATCCGTCCTGAAGAGCAAAAAGCCAAAGCATCGGTCACTCTCATCAAAGCCATTGTGAAACTTCGCTCCATCAAGAGCGCAGAAGAAATTGCCGAACTTGAGCGCGCTGCCGAAATCGGCTATCAAATGCACACCGCTGCCATGAAGTTGGCCACAAAGCCGGGCATAACCGAAGCATACATCAGCGGAGTGATTGAAGGCATTGCAAGTTCGCTTGGCTCTCACGTGTCGTTTGGAAACATCGTAACCATGCACGGCGAAATAATGCACGGCAACCCTTCGCAAAACGTGCTTCAACCTGGCCGACTACTTCTCGTTGACGCCGGTGCCGAAACTTTTGAGCACTACTGCAGCGACCACACTCGCACTATGCCTATTTCCGGACGTTTCACTCAAAAGCAACGCGACATAATCGACATCGTTGCCGATTGCCACGACCTCGCGCTCACTTTTGCTAAACCAGGATTGAGATGGTACGACACGCACATGGCTGTGTGCCGACTCATGACCGAACGACTTAAAGACCTCGGACTTATGAAAGGCAACACCGACGACGCTGTGGCTGCCGGCGCTCACGCCCTGTTCTTGCCTCACGGCTTGGGACACATGATGGGTATGGATGTGCACGACATGGAAGGTCTCGGACAAAACTATGTGGGTTACGACGACACCATTCAGCCGTCTTCTCAATTTGGTCTCGCTTCTCTTCGCTTTGCCCGAAAATTAGAAGTGGGACACGTAATTACCGACGAACCAGGCATATACTTCATTCCTGACCTTATCGACAATTGGCAAAGCAACGGCACAAATGCCGACTTTATTTGCTTCGACAAGGTGAATGAATACCGCGACTTTGGCGGAGTTCGCATCGAAGACGATGTTCTCATAACTCCCGACGGTTGCCGCTTCTTAGGCGAAAACCGAATTCCTTATCGCCCCGACGATGTTGAAGAATTTATCAACCAATAATAAACACATCTCCAATTTCCCATAATTTTATCCGCAAGGCGACAGCACTTCATTTTTTGCGCTGCCGCCTTTTTCATTTCACCAAATAGGAAAACTATAAATTCACATAAAGCATAACCTAACAAAAACATATATACCCCAGCCGATGACAATAACCCCCATCGGCTGGGAACTATTTTATAACCAAAGGGTTAAATTATATTAAAACATACTTATTAATCACAAAAAGCGCTTTGTTTTCTGATATATATATATATATATATATTTGCAGAACGTTACGATTAATTACTAACCCCCCACCATTGTTATGAAAAAAAGTATTTTTATATCATTAGTTGCGCTGATGGGCATCGGCATATGCTCATGCAGCGACGAGCCTAATCAAGGCAAATTGCAGCCAAGGCAGGACATAATCCTTACAAAGTCGGAATCTGACGTTAACGAAAGCGCCAAGACCTTTGCATACAGCCTTATAA
>JAZLAU010000017.1:0-52761 GCA_045613305.1 Muribaculaceae bacterium | reverse complement strand
GTGAATGTTGATGATTTCGATTGAAGGATCGGCCTTTAGGTGCTTACGAAGTTTGGTGATATATACGTCCATGCTTCGAGCGTTGAAGTAGTTGTCGTCAATCCAGATTGTTTTCAATGCGAAGTTGCGTTCAAGGATTTCGTTAACGTGTGCGCAAAGCAAGCTTAGCAATTCAGATTCCTTGGTTGTGAGTTTTGTCGCAGTGTCGTCAATCATGAGCACTTGCTTTTGAGTGTCGAAAGTGAACTTGCCAATCTTGTACATAGTGATTTCTTTGCCCTTTTTGCCCTTTACGCGGCGAAGGATGGCTTCAATACGGAACACAAGTTCCTCCATGCTGAAAGGCTTGGTGATGTAATCGTCGGCGCCGATTTTGAAGCCTTCAAGGATGTCTTCCTTAAGTGACTTTGCTGTAAGGAATATGATGGGCACATCGCTAATAACAGTGCGGATTTCTTGAGCAAGTTGGAAGCCGTCTTTCTTTGGCATCATCACGTCAAGAACACATAGGTCGTATTTGCCCTTAAGGAAAGCTTTGTAACCGCTTTCGCCGTCGGCAAACAAATCGGCATTGAAACCTTTTGCTTGAAGGTATTCGCGCAAAAGCATGCCTAAATTCTCATCGTCTTCACATAGTAAAATACGAACTCTTTCTTCCATAATTTTTATTTTATTAGTGGTAATTTGATTATAAAATTCGAACCTTTATTGCAGTCGCTGTCAACACTTATTTCGCCCTTTAGTTCGGTTATCATTTTGTGGACGTATGCTAGCCCTAAACCGAAACCTTTCACGTCGTGGCGATTGCCGGTTGACACGCGATAAAATTTCTCAAAAATTCTTTTTAAGTCTTCTTTTTTAATGCCAATGCCGTTGTCGCTAATCGATATTAGCAGTTTGTCGTCGCTTGTGTTGCTTGTGCTTACCTTAAGGAGCAGCGGAGTGTCTTCTTTGCGATATTTAACTGCATTGTCGAGAAGATTGAAGATGACATTGGTGAAATGCATTTCGTCAACGTTTACTATTGGGTCTTCGGCTTCAAGTTTTGTTTCTATTGACCCGCCATATTTTTCCACCTTAAGTTTAAAGGTGTTGACTACGTTGAAAATTGTAGCGTTGGCGTCAATGTCTTGCAAGCGAAGTGTGGCTTTTTGACGATTGAACATCGACATCTGTAGCACTTTTTCAACTTGAAAACGAAGTCGTTTTGTTTCGTCGTTGATGACAGTTGAAATGTGCTGAAGCATTGTTGGGCTTTTGCGCACACTGTCGTCGTTAAGCATTTGCGCAGCAAGCGATATTGTTGAAATTGGAGTTTTGAACTCGTGTGTCATGTTGTTGATGAAGTCGTTCTTCATTTCGGTCAATCGCTTTTGCTTGAATGCTATCGTGATGGTGACGATAAATATTACAAGCAGAATGAAAGAGAGCACAAATGACGGGATCATAAATCGGATTGAAGAAAATATAATGTTTTTCTTCGTTGGGAAACTCACTTTGAGGTATGTTATTTTTCCGATAGGGTCGTTTGGAAACAGCAATTGGGTGTAAATGTTGTGAGTGTTCTCGCTTTTCTCGTCAAAATTTTCCGATTTGTATATTAGGCCCGAATTGCGGTTCACCAGCGCAAATTCATAAGGAATGTCCAGGCCGTTGCTTTGCAAATGTTGCTTTAAGTATTTGTTGACGGTAGCCGAATCTGCTCTTTCTTCAATAGGTCGGTTGCTCGATTGGTTAAGGATGTTAAGTATGACTTCGTTGAGCAAGCCTCGCTGATATAGGTATTGTCCCTTTAATGTTTCTTGAACACTTTGATATTTGTCTTGGAAGCTTTTTGAGCTTTGTTCGTTGTCATCATTGTTTTTTTGAGATGGCAGCTTGTTCAAGTCATTGTTTGTCATGAAAGGGTGTTTTCCCGGCTTTATGTCAAACTGAAACTCGCTTTTTGTTAGGTTGGGGTAAAGCACACCAAGGTCGGCGATGTCTTCTTCAAGGAAATATTTTGTTTCATCTTGTTCCAACTGAGAAGATACGCTGTTTAGGCTTCGCATTACTGATTCGGAGAACTGCTCGTTGCGCATGTCAATCATGTTTTCCATATATGTGATTTGCACATATATGAATCCCAGAAAGGCAAATGCCATAACTACAGTTAAAAGCCATATGGTGGATTTCTTCATTCTTAATCTCTTTATTTGTGTTTAACTACATATTATTAGACATAAAATGAGTCAAAATGTTTAATGTTATAACATTTTTAATAATATTATGCTAAATTGTTAATTAACACTCGATGCAAAATTAACAAATAAATGTGAAAAACAAAAATTTCGTGCATTAATTTTAAGATATGGCGGTATGATTATAAAAAATTGACTATTAGGAGATAGTGTTGATGTTTGCGAAAAAAAAGTAAAGGCAACTGCAAGAAGTGTTGCAGTTGCCTTGTATGTGTGATGTTGAATAAATTTTTTTATTCTTCGTCTGCGCTTTCTTCGTAAGCCTTAAGAAGTTTTTCTTGAACATCGCCAGGAACGAGTTCGTAAGAAGCAAACTTCATAGAGAATGAAGAGCGTCCGCCAGTGATAGAACTTAGAGAAGTAGAGTAGCTTGACATTTCTTTCAAAGGAACTTTAGCAGAAATCTTTTCAAGACCCTTTTCGCTGTTCATGCCCATGATGATGGCGCGGCGGCCTTGCAAATCGCTCATCACGTCGCCCATGCGGTCGCTTGGCATAAGCACTTCAACGTCGTAAATTGGTTCAAGAACCTTAGGGTTGGCGTTCTTAAATGCTTCGCTGAATGCGTGACGGCCAGCAAGACGGAATGAGATTTCGTTAGAGTCAACTGGGTGCATCTTACCATCGTAGATGCAAACTTGAACGTCGCGAGCATAAGAGCCTGTTAGAGGGCCTTGTTCCATGCGGTCCATAATACCCTTAACGATAGCTGGGATGAAGCGAGTGTCGATAGCACCACCAACGATACAGTTATGAACTACAAGTTTGCCGCCCCATTCAAGGTCAATAACTTGAGTGTCCTTAACGTTCATCTTAAATTCTTGGCCGTTGAAACGATAAGTGTCTGGCTTAGGCATGTTTTCAACATATGGTTCCACGATTAGGTGAACTTCACCAAATTGACCAGAACCGCCAGATTGCTTTTTGTGACGATAGTCGGCACGAGCAGCCTTAGTGATTGTTTCACGATAAGGAATGCGTGGCTCAAGATATTCGATGTTAAGCTTTTCGTTGTTTTCGATTCTCCACTTAAGAGTGCGTAGGTGGAATTCGCCTTGACCTGAAACGATAGTTTGTTTCAATTCCTTAGATTGGTTGATTGTCCAAGTTGGGTCTTCTTCGTGCATACGGGTAAGGATTGCACTAAGTTTTTCAGAGTCAGCTTCGTTAACAGGACGAATTGCACGTTGATATTTAGGAGCAGGATACTTGATGAAGTTGAAACGTTGTTCAAGTCCCTTTTCGTTTAGAGTATTACCAGTTCTAACGTCTTTCATTTTCACTGTAGCACCAATGTCACCAGCGCGAAGTTCGTCAACTGGAGTCTTGATTTGGCCACAAACTGCATAAATTTGAGCAAGACGTTCCTTAGAGTTGCGGTCGGCATTGTTAAGGTCAGCGCCTGCCTTTAGAGTACCTTGCATAACTTTGAAGTAAGAAACTTCACCGATATGTGGTTCAACAGTAGTCTTAAATACGAATAGGCTGACAGGAGCGTTAGGATCTGGCTTAACTTCTTCAAGGTCGGTGTTTACAACAGGAGGCATGTCGTTAACGAAAGGCACAACATTGCCAAGGAATTCCATCATACGGCGAACACCCATGTCCTTCAAAGCGCTAACGCAGAACACTGGATAGATGCTGCGGTCGATAAGACCCTTGCGGATACCTTCGCGCATTTCGTCTTCTGTAAGAGTGCCTTGTTCGAAGAACTTATCCATAAGGCCTTCGTCGTTTTCGGCTGCAGCTTCAACAAGTTTTTGGTTAAGTTCGGTTGCTCTGTCAAGTTCTTCAGCAGGAATTTCGCTGATAGTAGGAACGCCACCGTCAGGACCCCATTCATACTTCTTCATAAGAAGAACGTCGATGAATGCATTAAAACCAGTGCCAGCGTTGATAGGATATTGTACTGGAGTAACTCTTGGACCAAAAGCTTCAACAAGTTGGTTTATGGTGTTTTCATAGTCGGCCTTTTCTCCGTCAAGTTGGTTGATTGCAAACATAACTGGTTTGTTTACATCTTCTACGGTACGGAAAATATTTTGAGTACCAACTTCAACACCATATTGAGCGTCAACAAGGATTACACCAGCATCAGTAACGTTTAATGCTGTGATTGCATTACCTACGAAGTCGTCACTACCAGGGCAGTCGATAACGTTTAGTTTCTTATTAAGGAATTCAGCATATAGAACTGTTGAGAAAACTGAATAACCATATTCTTTTTCTACTGGGAAATAGTCGCAAACTGTATTGCCAGCTTCGATTGTACCTCTTCGTTTTATAACTCCACACTCAAGAAGCATTGCTTCTGCAAGTGTGGTTTTACCAGAGCCCTTGCTTCCGAGAAGAGCGATGTTTTTAATTTCGTTTGAATTATAAACTTTCATGTTATTAGTATAAATGTGTTAATATGTTACTAAATTCAATATCGCACTAAAGTTATGAAAAATATTTTAATAATCATAGTACTTTTTGCTATATAAGTGCATTTTTTGAAAAATTATAATTGTTTGATTAATTTTGTATATTAAAACATAAATATGGGCGGCATTTATATACACATACCATTTTGTAAAAAGAAATGTATTTATTGTGACTTTTATTCAGTTGCAAAGTCGGGATATGCCGACAGGTATGCTGTGGCTATAGGAGATGAGTTGCGAATGAGGAGCAAAGAAATAGACTTGAGCCAAGTTACTACTATATATATAGGTGGCGGCACTCCATCGCAGATGAGCTTTGAGCAGCTGCAGGTGTTGGTAGACGGAATTAAGAGATATGTTGATTTTGAAAATATTGAAGAATTCACAATAGAGGTTAATCCTGACGACGTCACTGTTGATTATATAAAAAGTGCGTCGACATTGGGTGTTAATCGTGTAAGTATGGGGGTGCAATCGTTTGTGGACGAAGAATTGCAAATGATAAATCGCCGTCATAGCTCGCAGCAGGCAATTGATGCGGTGCAAGCCATAAGGGATGCCGGAATTACCAACATAAGCCTTGACTTGATATATGGCTTACCGGGGCAGACAATTGATACTTGGTGCTATTCGGTTGGCACATTGCTCTCTCTGGATATAGAACATATAAGCGCGTATAATCTTAGTTATGAAGAAGGTACTTTGTTGACAAAAAAGCGTGATAGGGGTGAGATTGAGGAGGTGGATGACGATACCTGTGTGAAAATGTATGAGATTCTTGTTGAAAAACTGCAAAGAGCGGGTTACGAAAGATATGAAATTTCAAATTTTTCAAAACCTAATAGACATTCAAGACATAATTCGAGTTATTGGGCAGGAACTCCTTATTTAGGTTTAGGTGCAGCTGCACATAGTTTTGACGGAGAGTCGCGTCGCTACAATCCCTCGAGTGTGAAGCATTATTTGGAGGGTATTGAGAACGAAAAAGTTGTATATGAAGTTGAAACTGAAGAATGGTGGCAGCGATATAATGAATTGGTTATGGTTGGTTTGCGAACTATGTGGGGCGTAGATATGGCGTTGGTTGAAGAAAAATTTGGCAAAAAAATATTAGCACAATTCGAGGCAGCAGCCGAACCATATTTAAAACAGGGATTAATGGGAGTGAAAGGCACTAAATATTATGTCACAAGTAAAGGAATAATGCTTTCTGACAGCATTATTCGCGACATAATGTATGTGGAGTGAATTTGTTTGGTTATTCGTGGTGGTAAGGCTCGCCGTTTAGTATGGTCATGGCGCGATAAAGCTGTTCGGTGAAAATGAGTCGAATCATTTCGTGAGAGAATGTCATTTTTGACAAAGATATTTTTTCGTTAGCACGAGCGTATACTTCGTCGGAAAATCCGTAAGGGCCGCCCACAACAAACACTAATCTTTTACCAACAGTAATCATCTTTTTTTCGATGTACTGCGAGAATGCGACAGATGTGAATTCTTTGCCGTGTTCGTCAAGGAGCACAACATAGTCGCTTTTGTCGAGAGTGGCGAGAATATTTTGTCCTTCTTGCTGCTTTTGTTGGTTTTCGCTTAATTTTTTAGTGTTTTTTGCGTCTGAAATGTATTGGATATTAAAT
Source organism: Muribaculaceae bacterium (assembly GCA_045613305.1). Taxonomy (GTDB): domain Bacteria; phylum Bacteroidota; class Bacteroidia; order Bacteroidales; family Muribaculaceae; genus SFTJ01. The sequence continues at coordinate 46,458 of JAZLAU010000017.1, read as the reverse complement.
GGCACATAGTGCGACAGACGCTTAGTGTAATCGTCGATGCCTTGCGTTAGGTAACCCCCTGAAATTTTGCCAACTACGGCTAAAGTAATTTTCATAAATCTGGAAAACGGATGATTTGCTCGTTTCTTATTAGTGTTATGTTGTCTTGTAATGCAAATTTAGTTACTTATTTATAAATAACAATACGTTGAAATGTTGAATCGGCATCAAGTGGGGCGTATTATGTTGACGAATTATAATTAAGCGCATTGAAATTTTGTAGATAAAAAAATACGAGGGTAGTAGGTAACCCTCGTAAAATATTTTTGTTTAAAAACCGAATTTATCTTATTTGTTCACTTGGAACTTGTTCCAACCATCAGTCAGGTGGGCAATCACTTGTTTTGCTGCAGCGATGCCGGCATTAATGTTTGCTTCGGCAGTTTGAGCTCCCATTTTTTTAGGGGTGAAGAACAAGCGGTCGTCAAACTTTTGAGTTAAAACGTCGGCGTTGTCCGGTTTGACGTCTGCCACATACATTATGTCAGTTCTTTCTTCTAAGGCTTGAGCAAGCGATTCCTCATCGATTACTTCTTTGCGAGCAGTGTTAATCAATACGCCATTTTTAGGCATCAAAGAGATTAAGCTGCTGTTAACTGATTTTTTTGTTTGAGCTGTGGCCGGAATGTGAAGCGATACAAATTGATTGTTGCGATATAGGTCTTCGATTTTGTGAATAGGAGTAACCCCGTCTTCAATCATTACGTCGTCGCTCACAAATGGGTCAAGTGCAGAAACCTTCATGCCAAATCCCTTTGCGATGCGAGCCACATTTCTACCTACTTGTCCGTAGGCGTGTATGCCGAGCGTTTTATCTTTTAATTCAAATCCGGCTTTTCCGCTATACTTGCAACGAATTATGAGAATTGCCATGCCAAAAACAAGTTCGGCAACAGCATTAGAGTTTTGCCCAGGTGTGTTCATTACACAAACATTGTGGGCAGTAGCTTCAGCAAGGTCGATGTTGTCGTATCCGGCTCCGGCGCGAACCACAACCTTAAGTTGCTTTGCGGCATCGAAAACTTCTTTGTCGACGATGTCGCTTCGTACTATTAGCCCGTCGGCATCGGCAACTTTAGCAATTAAATCTGCTTTTGTTCCTTTTTCAAGAAGCACCAATTCGTTGTTTGATGTCTCAACTATATTTCTGATTCCATTAATTGCTTGTGCAGCGAATGGCTTTTCGGTTGCTACTAATATTTTCATAAGTGAGCATTGTTGTGGTTATAGTTTGCTTTCAAATTCTTTCATTGCTTCAACAAGCACATCTACGCTTGATTCTGGAAGTGCGTTGTAGATAGATGCGCGGAAGCCGCCTACGCTACGGTGTCCTTTAATGCCCACAATGCCTTTTGTGCTGGCAAAATCAATGAATTGTTTTTCCAATTCTTGATATTCGTCGGCCATAACAAAGCAAACGTTCATGATAGAGCGGTCGGCTGGATTTGTAACAGTGCCTTTAAATAGCTTGCTGTCGTCGATAGCGTTATAGAGTTTGCTTGCTTTTTGTTTGTTTATTTTATTGATAGCTTCAACGCCGCCAATTTCTTTATACCATTTCAAGGTCTGCAATGCGGTGTAGATAGGAAGCACAGGAGGGGTGTTGAACATCGACTCTTTGCTGATGTGTGTTTTGTAGTTAAGCATTGATGGGATTGGTCGGTCCACTTTGCCCAATGCGTCTTCCTTTATGATTACAAAGCTTACGCCAGCAGGAGCAAGGTTCTTTTGCGCTCCACCGTAAATAATTGAGTATTTGCTTACGTCAACAGGGCGAGAGAATATGTCGCTCGACATGTCGGCAACCAATGGCACATTTACATCAAGGTCGTGGTGTATTTCGGTGCCAAAGATGGTGTTGTTGGTGGTGATGTGGAAATAGTCAGAGTCAGGGTCTACTGTGTAGTCTGTAGGGATGTATGTGTAGTTGTCGTCTTTAGAAGAAGCAACAACGTCAACATCACCAAACAACTTCGCCTCCTTGATTGCTTTGTCTGACCATGTGCCAGTGTCGAGATAAGAGGCTTTTTTGTTAAGTAAATTATATGGTACCATGCAAAATTGCATGCTTGCACCGCCTCCAAGGAAAATCACTTGGTAGCCTTCGGGTATTTGAAGCAATTCTTTAAAAAGAGATTGTGCTTCATCGATAACAGCAACAAATTCTTTGCTGCGGTGAGAGACTTCAAGAATAGATAGTCCGGTACCAGCGAAATTTTCTACAGCAGCAGCTGTGTTCTTAAGCGCATATTCGCTTAAGATTGATGGTCCGGCATAAAAATTGTGTTTCTTCATATTGATATATGTGTAAATTGTATATATTCAGTTCAAAATTCTTTGCAAATATAAAGCATTTTGTTTGAATTTATAACAATTTTGCAATAAAAAGTTTTCAAATGTTTATTTTTTGTCAAAATGTGCAAGTTTTTGTGCTCGTTTTGTTAGTCGGGTTAAAGGTTTTTTATGGAGTAGTTGCAAAAAAGAAAAATTCGGTATAAATATTAATGAGGTGAAAAAGCAAAATAAACATATAAAAAATGCTGCACCAAAGTTGGCGCAGCATTTATGTGTTATATTAATAACGTATTATGTTATTTAATGTTTGGCTCTTCTAGTCCGAGACCTTTTTTCTTGTCGACAGCCTTAAGTACAAAACCAAGTATTAGGGCAGCAACGCCAAGGCATGCAAGCATAACCAAAGGAGCAGTGTAGTTATATGACACTGCAGCTTGTTCGGCTGTGATTACACCCGCTTCAAGGTTTGCAACAAGTTCAGGGTTTGTTTGGTCAAGAACCTTGCCAATAAGCATTGGGAATAACCACAAGCCAATGTTTTGAATCCAGAAAATTAGGGCATAAGCGCTACCGATAATTTTTGAATCAACCAACTTTGGCACACTTGGCCATAGTGAAGCAGGCACAAGTGAGAATGAAGCACCTAATACAAGGATTGTTACGTAAGCCATAATGAAACCACCCACAGCGCTACCCTTGAATAGAGGAAGGATGAAAGCAAATGTCAAGTGGCATGCAATAAGAAGTAAAGAACCAATCACAAGCATTGAAGCCGCTTTACCCTTGTGGTCAACATATTTGCCTAACTTAGGAGTGATTGCAACAGCCAACAATGGGAATACAGCAAACACGGCTGCGGCACTTTGACGTTCGTAGCCCATGTAACAGTAGGCAACAAGAGCAACTACGGCAACTGCTGTCCAGATGTATTCTTGTTTTTTGCTCTTCATGAAGTTGCTTGCAAAAGAAGCAGCTGCAACGATGAGCATGATTATGTATTGAATTGATGCAACAGCGTCGCTTGCCCAGAATGAATTAGGGTCGATTTCGTTGAATGTAAGGTTGCATTGAAGCATGTTGACTGCATACTTTTGGAATGGGAAAATTGCAGAATAATAAAGTACGCACAACAAAGCAACCAACCAGAATCCGCTGCTTGTAAGGATTTTTCCAAGGTCTTTAAGTTGGAATGGGTCGTCTTTTTCTTCAGCTTCGCCAGTTTGAGCATCAAGTTTGCGGTCCATAAAGAAGTATACGATAAACATGATAGTGGCGATAAGCAATAGAAGTACGCCGAACGCCACAGAGCGAGACACGTCAACGGTGCCACCCATGTTGGCGATAACAGGAGAGAATATCATACAAGTGGCAACCCCCAAGCGCGCAAGAGCCATTTCTGAACCCATGGCAAGAGCCATTTCTTGTCCTTTAAACCACTTTACAATACCGCGGCTCACAGTGATACCTGCCATTTCAACGCCACAACCGAAAATCATGAAGCCTATTGCCGAAAATTTAGCTGATGCAGGCATGCCTTCATAGAAAGGTGAAATGCCGAGTTCGTCAAAGCCAGGAATGTAATTTAGGTTGTTGGTAAACCATGTTTCAAGGCTGCTGCCCATAAACATTTCAGTTACTGCATACCAGTTGATTGTTGCGCCAATTAGCATCACAACACCCGATAGGACTGCAGTGAAACGTACGCCCATCTTGTCGAGGATAATACCCGCAAAGATTAGGAAGAATACGAATACATTAAGGAATGTTTCAGAACCTTGCATTGTGCCGAATGCAGTTGAGTCCCAACCGCGAGTTGATTGCATAAGGTCCTTGATTGGAGAAAGGATGTCCATAAAAATGTATGAACAGAACATGGCAAGCGCCAATAGTAGCAGCACTAACCATCTGGTGGCTGCTGAATCACGTAATGTTTTGTTAATAGTTTCTGACATCTGATTATGTTTTTAGATTTTAATTTTCTTACGAATTGCAAAAGTAATAAAAATTAATTTTGTTTTGCTCACATATTTATAAATAAGGTGTCTTATTTCTTTAAAAACGATGAAGATTTTGTTAGTGTGAAGGATATTTTATTACTTTGTTGTATAGAAACTAATGATTTATAATCGAATTGATATGAAAAAAGCTATAGTTGTGGGTGCAACTTCTGGCATCGGAAAAGAGGTGGCGATAATACTATCGGAGCGTGGTTACAGGATAGGCGTTGCCGGACGCCGCGAAAATCTCTTGCAAGAATTGGTTGACAATCATCAAAACATTGTGGCATATAAAATAATTGATATAACTAAAGATGGGGCCGATGATGAGTTGCTGCAATTTGTGAGTGAACTCGACGGCATAGATTTGTATTTTCATAGTTCGGGAATTGGTTACCAAAACCCACATCTTGATGCTGAAAAAGAACTCCGCACGGTAGAAACAAATGTTAAGGGGTTCACGAGAATGATTGATGCTATGTATGAATATTTTTCTGCGAAAGGTGGCGGTCACATAGCAGTTATCAGTTCTATTGCAGGGACAAAGGGGCTTGGTGCTGCGCCGGCATACTCTGCAACTAAAAGGTATCAAAATCATTATATCGAGGCATTGTCGCAATTGTCGAGCATGAGGAAAAACAATGTTAAGTTTACTGACATCCGCCCGGGATTTGTGGCAACAAACCTTTTGAATGACGGTGCGACTTATCCGATGAAAATGAATTGCGATTATGCGGCAAAACGAGTTGTTAATGCTGTGTTGAGAAAGAAGAAAATCGCTGTGATAGATTGGAGATATACTATCTTAGTTTTCTTTTGGAAACTTATACCTCGCTGCATTTGGACTAAACTGAAAATAGTGACTATAAAGGATTAATGTGTGTGCGCTTTGCATTAGCATGGATATAAATATAACTTAAAGCAAAGATTTAAATCATACGCCTTAATAGATTTGAGAATTAAGGTGTTGAATAAATAAACATAAAGCCCTCCAGAAGGAGGGCTTTATGTTTTTATAATGAGTGAGTAATTGCTTATAAATCGAGAGCGTTGTCAACTTTTTCGGGAAGGAGCGCAATGTTTAACACGTCGGTAATAGTGTTTACAAAGTGGAAGTTGAGCCCCTTTAAATAAGTTTCATTGATTTCGTCAATGTCTTTTTTGTTTTCCTGACAAAGTATTATGTCTGTAATTCCAGCTCTTTTTGCTGCAAGAATTTTCTCTTTAATTCCGCCCACAGGTAGCACCTTGCCGCGAAGGGTTATTTCGCCAGTCATAGCCAAATGGTCGCGAACCTTGCGTTGTGTGAATGTTGAAGCAAGCGATGTTACCATAGTAATACCTGCCGATGGACCGTCTTTAGGAATGGCGCCTTCTGGAACGTGAATGTGAACATTGTATTTGTCAAACAATTCGTAATTGATGCCCAAAATGTCGCTGTGTGATTTTAGGTACTGCATTGCAAGAACAGCCGATTCTTTCATCACGTCGCCCAAATTTCCGGTAAGTGTGAGTTTTTCGCCTTTGCCTTTTGACAACGAAGATTCGATGAAAAGAATTTCGCCACCTACCGCAGTCCAAGCCAGACCAGTGACAACACCGGCAAAGTTGTTGCCTTCATAAAGGTCACGGTTGTAGTCGGGTGCGCCGAGATATTTTGGAAGATTGTCGAGATTTATTGACTTAGGACATTCTTCTCCGCTGACTTTAATTCGCGCGATTTTGCGAAGTACTTTTGCAATCTTTTTATCGAGTTCGCGAACGCCCGACTCGCGAGTGTAGCTTTCGATGATTTTTGCTAAAGCTGGTTTTGTGAAAGATATTTCCTTCTTGTCGAACCCGTTTTCCTTTAATTGTTTAGGCAAAAGGTGTTTTCGGGCAATTTCAATTTTTTCCTCTTGAATGTAACCGCTGATGTCGATAATTTCCATGCGGTCGAGAAGAGGTTGCGAAATTGTAGAAAGTGTGTTTGCTGTTGCAATGAAAAGCACATTCGACAAGTCGTAATCAATATCTATATAGTTGTCGTGGAAATGTGAGTTTTGCTCTGGGTCGAGAACTTCAAGAAGAGCCGAAGCAGGGTCACCCTTGAAATCTTTGCCAATTTTGTCAATTTCGTCAAGGACAAACACGGGGTTTGATGATTGACATTTGATTAGGGCTTGCATAATGCGGCCAGGCATTGCGCCGATGTAAGTGCGGCGATGGCCTCTGATTTCGGCTTCGTCGTGCAAACCGCCGAGTGAAATGCGCGCATATTTGCGATTTAGGGCTTCGGCAATTGAGCGTCCGAGTGATGTTTTGCCCACACCTGGAGGGCCATAAAGGCAAATTATAGGCGATTTCATGTCGCCTCTCAACTTTAACACTGACAAGTGCTCAAGAATTCGGTCCTTCACATTTTCTAAACCATAGTGGTCGCTATTGAGTTTGTTTTCTACCTTGTTAAGATTAAAGTTATCGTGGGTGAAAATGTTCCAAGGCAGGTTGAGGAGATTGTCAAGGTAAGAATACTGTACAGAATAATCAGGCGATTGAGGGTTCAATCGGTCTAACTTCTTTAGTTCTTTTTCAAATTGTTGCTTTACCTCCTCGTTCCATTTTTTCTTTCTTGAACGTTCGTATAGTTTGTCGATGTCGTTAAAGTCGGTTATCCCTAATTCTTCTTGAATGGTGCGCATTTGTTGTTGCAAGAAGTGTTCGCGTTGTTGTTGCGAAAGGTCTTCTCGTGTTTTTGATTGAATTGAAGCTTTCAGCTCAAGTAATTGCGCTTCCTTAATCAAGATTGAATAAAGCTTGTAGGCTCTTTTCTTAATTGATGTCTCTTCAAGAAGTTCCTGCTTTGCTGCAGGTTCAATTGGGGTGTTGCAGGCAAGGAAATTGACAAGGTATGAAGGGTCCTTAATGTTCTTTATTGCAAAGGTCAATTCACGGCCATTTTCGCCCATTTTTTGGAACATGTCGATGGTTAGGTCACTAATAGAAGATGTTAGTGCATCGTATTCTTTGTCCTTCTTTTGTGGCTCAATTTGGTCGATAAAAGACACGTCACCCTTTAGGTAAGGTTCTTCTTGAACTATGTGGTTCAAGTAAAATACTTGTTTGCCTTGAAGTATTACGTTAGTGTTGCTTTCAGGGAGTTCAAGCACTTTAACAATTTCAGCAATTACACCAATTTTGTATAAGTCTTTATAGCCGGGATATTCTGTTTCGGGCTCTAATTGGCAAACAACGCCTATCAGCGAGTTGTTTTTTTGAGCGTCTTCAATAAGTTTGAGCGAAGACTTTCTTCCTATTGCCACAGGCATTGTGATGCCTGGGAATAAAACCATGTTTCGCAATGTCAGAATAGGGCAAGCTTCGTTATTGATGACGCATTGCTCTGATTCTTTTTCTGAGCGGATGTCAGTAATTATTGGCATTATGTGTGACATATATTTTGATTACAATAATTTGTCGTACTAAAAAAATATTTGCTTGTGCAAAATAGTTCTTTAAAATGTAGCAAATTATGTGCCAAATGACAGAAATGCATTAAAATGTGTCAGTAAAACAATGTAGTGTTCAAAAATGAGGTGTGAGGAAAAAGGTTAGGATAGGCGTTTGTTTTCATATCATAAACATTGCAAACAATATGACTGTTTATTGACTTTCATTCGTTATATTTGCATAGAAAAAACGAGTTAATCATGGCGAGACATAATGCTTTAGGCAAAGCTGGTGAAGAAGCTGCAAAAGAATATTTCATAAAAAAGGGGTTCACGATACGTGAAACCAACTGGCGTTGCGGAAATTTGGAACTTGACCTTGTTGTAGAAAAAGATGGAGCAGTGGTTTTTGTGGAAGTTAAAACAAGAACGAGTGACGTGGTAGACCCTACCTTTTCGATTGATTCGAAAAAGATTAGAAATTTAATTAATGCAGGTAAAGGTTATTTAAAAATGTACGACTTGCCACAATTGTCGATGCAGATTGATATTATTACACTAGTGGGACATCCCGATGGGTTTAAGTTGGAACACATAGAGGATGCCATATCGCCAAAGTTGTTGCGACGCCATCGTTGAGAGAAGCAGTGATTCTTGAGTTTAAGTTGTGGCAAATTGCCATTAGATTAACATTATTTTGCAAATAAGAATTGATAAATTTCGCAAAAAACATCTTGATTAGAGGAATAAGATATATATTTGCAATAGAATTAGCAAATTAAAACAAACATAGACTTTAAATAGTACTTAAATAAATATTAGTATCATGAATGTTAATAAAATTCTTAGCGACTTAGAAGCTAAGCATCCAGGCGAAAAGGAATACCTTCAAGCCGTGAGAGAAGTTCTTCTTTCTGTTGAAGACATCTACAATCAACATCCTGAGTTTGAAAAGGCAAAAATCATTGAAAGAATGGTGGAGCCAGACCGTATTTTTACATTTAGAGTGTCGTGGGTAGATGATAAGGGAGAAGTTCAAACTAACCTTGGTTATCGAGTACAATTTAACAATGCTATTGGCCCATACAAGGGCGGTATCCGTTTCCATGCATCAGTTAATTTGTCAATTTTGAAGTTCTTAGGTTTTGAACAAACATTTAAGAATGCACTTACAACATTGCCAATGGGTGGTGGTAAGGGCGGTTCAGACTTCAGCCCAAGAGGAAAGAGCGATGGTGAAATTATGCGTTTCTGCCAAGCCTTCATTCTTGAACTATGGAGAAACCTTGGCCCAGACCGTGATGTACCTGCAGGAGACATCGGCGTAGGTGGCCGTGAAGTTGGTTACATGTATGGTATGTATAAAAAATTGGCACGCGAAAACACTGGTACATTCACAGGCAAGGGCCTTGACTTTGGTGGTTCAAAGATTCGTCCAGAAGCAACAGGTTTCGGAGCATGTTACTTTGTGAGAAATATGCTACAAACAATGGGTCAAGACTTTGCAGGAAAGACAGTTGCTTTGTCAGGTTTTGGTAACGTAGCATGGGGCGCAGCATTAAAGGCTACAGAATTAGGTGCAAAGGTTGTAACTATTTCAGGCCCTGATGGATATATTTATGATCCTGATGGTATTTCAGGCGAAAAGATTGACTATATGCTTGAACTACGTGCATCAGGTAACGATATTGTGGCTCCATATGCAGAAAAGTATCCAAGTGCAACATTCTATCCAGGTCGTCGTCCGTGGGAAGTAAAGGTTGACATTGCAATGCCATGTGCAACACAAAACGAAGTTGGCAAGGAAGATGCAGAAAACCTTGTTAAGAATGGAGTTATGATTGTCGGTGAAGTTTCTAACATGGGCTGTACACCAGAAGCAATTGATACATTTATTGAAAATAAGATTGTTTACGGACCTGGTAAGGCTGTAAATGCGGGCGGTGTGGCAACATCGGGCCTTGAAATGAGCCAAAATGCTATTCACTTGTCATGGTCGGAAGAAGAAGTTGACCAACGTTTGCATCAAATTATGTATGATATTCACACTCAATGTGTTAAATATGGTACTGAAGCTGATGGTTACATCAACTACATGAAGGGCGGTAACATTGCCGGTTTCATGAAGGTTGCAAACGCAATGATGGGACAAGGCGTGATTTAATAGTAATTCTATCACATAAAATTGAGAGCCTCGAGGTTTCCTCGGGGCTCTTTTTGTATAGATAGATTATTGGGCGTTAATAGTTAGTTTGTTGGGTTTTAGTGTTGTGGTTTATGAGCAATATAAAGCTTGAGGCTATATTGCAATAGCAAAATGATTAAAATTGTGGTAAATAGCATATTAAATTGTGACAAAAAAGAATAAAATGGGGCGATAAATTGCGAGATATTACGTATCTTTGCACGAAATTATAAATAACAGAAATTTTTTTTCATAAACATAAAATGAAGAATCGATATACAGAGTATAGTAAGTTTAATCTGTCGGACATCAATAAGACAGTTTTAAAGAAGTGGGATGATGAAGATGTTTTTTCACAAAGTATCAAGGAACGCGAGGGCGCTCCTTCGTTTGTTTTCTTTGAAGGCCCACCATCGGCAAACGGTATGCCAGGTATTCACCACGTTATGGCAAGAACTATTAAAGACATCATTTGCCGATATAAGACAATGCAAGGTTATCAAGTTATGCGTAAGGCAGGATGGGACACTCACGGATTGCCTGTTGAACTTGGTGTTGAAAAATCATTGGGCTTGACCAAAGAAGATATTGGTAAAAAGATATCGATTGCTGAATATAACTCGGTATGTCGTCGTGAGGTGATGAAGTACACTAAAGAGTGGACTGATTTGACCCATAAGATGGGTTATTGGGTAGACCTTGACCATCCATACATCACATATGAAAATAGTTATATTGAAACATTATGGTGGCTTTTAAAGCAACTTTATAACAAAGGTTTGTTGTATAAAGGCTACACCATTCAACCATATTCACCAGGCGCAGGCTCTGGTTTGAGTTCACACGAGCTAAACCAACCTGGATGTTACCGTGATGTAAAGGATACAACTGTAACAGCAACTTTTAAAGTTGTGGATAATGGAAATGCCGTAGTTGAAGCTATCAAGGCGAAAGCTGATGCAAAATTTGCTGATAACATTTGCATTTTGGCATGGACTACTACACCATGGACATTGCCATCGAACACAGCTTTGTGTGTTGGTCCAAAAATTGGATATGTTGCAGTAGAAAGTTATAATCCTTATACTGGCGAACCAGCAGTGTTCGTTTTAGCAAAGCCACGTTTGGGTGCATATTTTGCGGCAGCAGGTGCAGAAAAGAGCCTTGACGAATATGTTGCAGGCGACAAGGTAATTCCATATAAGGTGATTGCCGAATTTACAGGTGAAGAACTTGTTGGAATTAAGTATCAACAGTTGTTCCCATGGGTTAAGCCTGTTGAAAAGCAAGGTGACGAAATTTTGATTAAGGACGATTGTGCTTTTAGAGTAATTCCTGGCGATTATGTGACTACAGAAGACGGTACTGGTATCGTACACATTGCGCCAACATTTGGTGCTGATGACGCATCTGTGGCAAAGGCGGCAGGCATACCTTCATTGTTTATGATTAACAAGAAGGGCGAAACACGTCCTATGGTTGATTTCACTGGCAAATATTACACTACTGAAGAACTTGACGAATGGTTTGTTGACAATTGCGTTAACCAAAGTGTGTATTCGGAATATGCTGGTGCTTTTGTGAAGAATGCATATGACCCTAAATATAACGTAAATGGCAAGTATGACGAAGCTGCTGCTTCAAAAGCTGAAGACCTAAACGTGTATCTATGCATAAAGATGAAGCAAGCGGGTACTGCATTTAAGATTGAAAAGCATGTGCACAATTATCCACATTGCTGGAGAACAGATAAGCCAATTTTGTATTATCCGTTGGACAGCTGGTTCATTCGCTCAACAGCTTGCAAGGAAAGAATGGTTGAATTGAATAAGACCATTAAGTGGAAACCAGAACATACAGGAACCGGACGTTTTGGCAAGTGGTTGGAAAACTTGAATGACTGGAACTTGAGCAGAAGCCGTTATTGGGGTACACCGTTGCCAATCTGGCGTAGTGAAGACGGTGAAGAAAAGTGCATAGGAAGCATTGCCGAGCTATATGAAGAAATTGAAAAATCGGTAGCTGCAGGCATAATGCCAAGCAACCCATATAAAGACAAGGGCTTTGTGCCAGGCGATTATAGCAAGGAAAATTATGATAAGATTGATTTGCACCGTCCACATGTTGACGATATCGTTTTGGTGTCAGAAACTGGAGCTCCAATGAAGCGAGAACTCGATTTGATTGACGTGTGGTTTGACTCTGGTGCTATGCCTTATGCACAAATTCACTATCCTTTTGAAAACAAGGAAATTTTGGATAATAATACTGTATATCCATCAGACTTCATTGCAGAGGGTGTAGACCAAACTCGTGGATGGTTCTTCACTTTGCATGCAATTGGCACAATGGTGTTTGATAGCATAGCTTATAAGTCGGTTATCTCTAACGGTCTTGTGTTAGACAAGAATGGAAATAAGATGAGTAAGCGTCTTGGCAATGCTGTTGATCCGTTTGGCGCTATCGAACAATATGGCTCAGACCCATTGCGTTGGTACATGATTTCAAACTCATCTCCATGGGAAAATCTTAAGTTCGACACTGCTGGTGTTGAAGAAGTGAGCCGAAAATTCTTCGGAACATTATATAACACATATTCGTTCTTTGCACTTTATGCAAATGTTGATGGTTTCGACAACAGTCAGCCACAAATAGCGTATGAAGAACGTCCAGAAATCGACCGTTGGATTTTGTCGTTGCTTAATTCATTAATCATTGATGTGACAAATTACCTTGATGATTATGAACCAACAAGAGCAGCTCGTGCAATTCAGGATTTTGTTGGCGACAACTTAAGTAACTGGTATGTACGTTTGAATCGCAAGCGCTTCTGGGGTGGTGAAATGAATGCAGATAAGTTGTCGGCATATCAAACATTGTATAAGTGTTTGGAAACTGTTGCTTTGTTGATAGCACCAATATCACCATTCTATGCTGACCAATTATATCGCGACTTGACAGTGGCAACAACAGGCGATGCAACATCAGTGCATGTTAAGACATATCCTGTGGCTGACGAGAACATAAATAAAGAACTTGAGGAACAAATGAAGGTTGCTCAAGATATTACTTCGATGGTGCTGTCGCTACGCCGCAAGAGCAACATTAAAGTGCGTCAACCACTGAGCACAATAATGATACCAGTGGCCGATGATGCTCAAAAGAATCAAGTGGAAGCAATGATTTCTTTGATTCTTAATGAGGTAAATGTGAAGGGCATTAAGTATGTAAGCAATGAAGAAGGTGTTTTGGTTAAGCGAGTTAAGCCTAACTTTAAGAAACTTGGTCCAAAATACGGCAAGATAATGAAGGCCCTTTCAGCACAAGTGGTTGCAATGAGCCAATCTGATATTATTGAATTTGAAAAGAATGGCCAATTTGCATTTAATGTAGATGGTCAGGAAGCAATAGTGACAGTTGATGACGTAGAAATTATTTCTGAAGACATTCCAGGTTGGTTGGTAGCAAATCAAGGAGTGTTGACTGTGGCGCTCGATATAACAGTTACAGAAGAATTGAAGCGTGAGGGTTATGCTCGTGAATTGGTTAACCGTATTCAAAACATCAGAAAGAGCAATGATTTTGAAATCACCGACAAGATTGTTGTGAAGATTTCAAGCAATGAGAATACAGATGAAGCGATTAATGAAAATCGTGACTATATATCAAAACAAGTTTTGGCAGAATCAATTGAAATCACAGAAGTTGCCGACAATGCAGAAGGCGCTGTGAACTTGGATATGGATGGATTCTGCTTGAACGTGATAATAACAAAAGCGTAATACCATAAATAACAAAAAACTAAGATTATGGCAGAAAGAATGCGATATTCAGATGCAGATTTGCAAGAATTTAAAGCGTTGATTCTTGAAAAACTAGCACAAGCTCAAAAGGATTATGAACTTTTGAAATCGAATGTGACAAATAGTAATGACACCACCGATACATCACCAACATTTAAGGTGCTTGAGGAAGGTGCAAACACTTTAGGCAAGGAATCGGCAGCACAATTGGCCAATCGCCAATTGTTGTTTATCCAAAAATTGAATGCCGCTTTGGTTCGCATAGAAAACAAGACATACGGAATTTGTAGAGAAACAGGAAAGTTGATTCCAAAGGAACGTTTGCGCTTAGTGCCACATGCAACCTTGTGCGTAGATGCAAAGAATCAACCAAAAAGAAGATAATTGATTGAAAATTCAGTAATTAATGAATTTGACTAAAGGTAAGCTGGCTGCAATAATAATTGCCGCTATAGTTATTGTCGACCAAATTTCAAAAATATGGGTAAAGACCAATTTCTTTTATGGAGAGGAATTGAAGATTTCCGATTGGTTTATACTGCGATTTATTGAAAATAACGGTATGGCCTTTGGATTGGAATTGGGTAGCAAGATGCTATTGACATGGTTTCGAATAATTGCAGTGGGGGCGTTGTTTTATTGTTTGTACAGAATAAAAGACCGAAAAGAATTCCCTATAGGATTTATTGCATGCTTGGCTTTAATAACAGCAGGTGCATTGGGTAATCTTATTGACTGTATATTCTATGGTGTGATATTTGACAGTCCTGACTTTTTGCAAACTGCAACTCTGTTTCCTGAAGGAGGCGGTTATGCCAGTTTGTTTAATGGTAGGGTTGTCGACATGCTTTATTTCCCGTTAGTGGAATGGGATTGGCCAGTTTGGATGCCCTATTGCGGGGGAGATCATTTTATTTTCTTCCAACCAATATTTAATATAGCAGATGCTGCGTTGAGTGTTGGGACTATTATCATAATCTTCTTCTACTCAAAGTGCCTAATGATTATTAGTGAAAATAATTTTGAAGAGAAGTAACTTTTCGTACGAAATTGTTTGATGTATAAAGGTCTACTAATATTATTGTTAATTATAATGACGGTAACAAGTGGTTGCGATAAAGCGCCCGGACATGTTATCGGCGAAGGTGATATGGTAGATTTGCTTGTAGACATCTATAAGGCAGAAGCCTATATTGAAATAAATAGAGCCGAATATCCCGACGATAGTGCTTGCATGGTGTTGAAGCAGTCGGTGTTTATGAAGCACAACGTGACTTCAGAAAAATTTGACACTTCGATGGTGTGGTACACTCGTAACTTGGCTTTATATTCAGAGGTGTGCGATAAGGTAATTAAGGAACTTGAGGACGAGCGCAGGAAGTTGGATCTTGCCAGTGGCAAAGTTGTTAGTAAGCGACATCGTAAAACTGGCGGCCGTAGTTACAAGGACTTTGGCGACACAGCAGACATTTGGACATCAACAAGACAAATGGTGTTGACTGCAAATTACGGTAGCAACGTTTTGCCGTTTTATATTAGTTCAAACCAAGAATCTCAAAAAGGCGATAAGTACACTTTGTTGATGAAAGTTATTAATAATCGTTCAGATATTAGGGCGTTTGTTGGTATCGAATATAACGACGGTGTGCACACATTTATAGAACGAAGAGCAAGTAACGGATGGTTTGAAGTGCCTGTACAGGGCGACTCGCTAAAGAATATAAAAGGCGTATTTGGTTATATAAAATATAATGTATTAGAAGCTAATGCTGTTAGTTATGTTGATAGCATAATGCTTTTGAGAACTCATATAGACAAGAAAACTTATTCAAACATCGCAACTCAAAAAGTTCTTGACCCATATGTGAAGAATAATGAAAGTTCTGAAAGTGAAGAGACATCGGAGGCGAAGGTAGTTGTTGATAACGTAAAGGTTGAAACGGTAGTGGAAGAAGTGCGTGATGAAGAGGCCGACAAAATTCGTTCGTTAAATATACGTCAAAGACAAAATCTCACAAGTAAAAGTGGGGTGAGAGTTAAGTGATATGAGTGTAGCGATAATAAAGTATAATGCTGGCAATATCTTTTCTGTAAAGTGCGCGTTACAACGAATAGGAGTTGATGCCATCATAACCAACGACAAAGAGCAATTGAGGAAAGCCGAAAAGGTGATTTTCCCTGGAGTGGGTGAGGCTTCGTCAGCTATGACGCACCTACGAAGTGAAGGTCTTGACGAATTAATAAAATCATTAACACAACCAGTTCTCGGAATTTGCATAGGTTTGCAGTTAATGTGCCGGAGTTCACAAGAAGGCAATGCTCAATGCTTGGGTATATTTGATGACTTGGATGTTTTGCGATTTGACGAAAAATTGTGCAATAACGATATTAAAATTCCTCATATGGGATGGGATACTGTTCAGTTATTGAAGCAAAATGAGTTGATTACGGGTGAAATCGATAATGAATATTTATATTATGTGCATAGTTATTATGCACCGGTATCACCAAAATACACGATAGCCTCAACTAATTATATAGTTCCTTTCAGTGCATCATTAAATAAAGATAACTTTTACGCCACACAATTCCACCCCGAAAAAAGTGGCAAGATGGGTGAAATAATACTTGAAAACTTTATTAAATTATGATTGAAATCATACCAGCAATCGATATAATAGAAGGTAAGTGTGTTCGCTTGTCGAAAGGTGATTATGCACAACGCAAGATGTATAATGAAAATCCTCTTGAAGTTGCAAAGTCATTTGAGGGTGTGGGGTGTAGACGTTTGCATTTGGTTGATTTGGATGGAGCAAAGTCGAACCACATTGTTAACTACAACGTTTTAGAAACGATAGCGGCACATACTGATTTAATCATAGACTTTGGCGGAGGAATCAAGTCGGACGAAGATTTGCATATAGCTTTTGAAAGCGGAGCAGCAAAGGTCACTGGTGGCAGTATTGCTGTTAAAGAAAAGAATCTGTTTGAGGATTGGATTAACCGTTATGGCAGTGAAAAAATCATATTAGGCGCAGATTCAAAAGACGGCTATATTTCAACCAACGGATGGATTGAAAGTAGCAGATTTGAAGTGATATCTTTTATACAGCATTATATCTCGAAAGGGCTAAAAGAAGTGATAAGCACCGACATTAATTGCGATGGTATGCTTCAAGGTCCCTCGTTCGCTTTGTATAAGAATATTCTTGAAAAAGTGGAAAATGTGCATTTAATAGCCAGCGGTGGAGTTTCATCGATTGATGATGTGAATGCTCTTGACGAGATTAATGTTCCAGCAGTAATTGTAGGAAAGGCTTTGTATGAGGGGCGGATTGCTATGGGTGATTTACAAAATCACAATTTGAATATGAAATTCTAAAATCACTATTTAAGATGCTGGCTAAAAGAATTATACCTTGTCTTGATGTGAAGGATGGAAAAACTGTGAAAGGAGTTAATTTTGTTAACTTTAAAGATGCAGGCGATCCGGTGGAATTGGGAAAGCGCTATAGCGATAGTGGCGCTGACGAATTAGTGTATTTAGACATAACAGCTACACTTGAGGGAAGAGATACTTTTGTGAGTTTGGTGAGACGCGTTGCCGAAACCTTAAGCATACCGTTCACTGTGGGCGGTGGAATTAATAAACTTCAAGATGTTGACGTAATGCTTAATGCAGGTGCTGACAAGATATCGATAAATTCCTCAGCAATTCGCAATCCCGAATTAATAACAGAAATTGCTAATAATTATGGCAATCAAGTGTGTGTTGTGGCAATTGATGCAAAGCAGGAAGCCGACGGCGAGTGGAGATGCTATGTGAAAGGTGGTCATGAACGAACTGAAAGGGATTTGTTTGAGTGGGCGCATGAAGCACAAGAGCGCGGTGCCGGCGAGATATTGTTTACAAGCATGAATCATGATGGAGTTAAACAAGGTTTTGCTTGCGACGCATTGAAAAGGATGCATGACATGCTTTCCATACCGATAATTGCATCGGGTGGATGTGGAAAGATGGAACACTTTCTTGATGCTTTTGAGATAGGCAAGGCCGACGCAGCATTGGCTGCAAGTGTTTTCCATTTTAATGAAATAGAAATTTCAGATTTGAAAAAGTATTTGTTGTCGAATAATATTAATGTAAGAACCATATAGTTATGTTGCTTGATTTTGAAAAAATGGGCGGTTTAATACCAGCCATCATTCAAGATGCACGTACGAAAAATGTGCTGATGTTGGGTTTCATGAATAAGGAGGCCTACGAAACTACATTAAGAGAAAAGCGTGTTACATTTTTCAGTCGTACAAAAAACCGTTTGTGGACCAAAGGCGAGGAAAGTGGAAATTTTCTTGATGTGGTGTCGATAGAAAATGATTGCGACAACGATACTTTATTAATAAAGGTAATACCAAAGGGGCCTGTTTGCCACACGGGTACGGCTACATGTTTTAATGATAATAATGAAATTGGTATAGAGTTTTTGTCAGAACTACAAGATTTCATATACAAAAGACATGAAGAAATGCCTGAAGGCAGTTATACAACGTCACTTTTTGAAAGTGGTGTAAACCGTATGGCTCAAAAAGTTGGCGAGGAAGCCATAGAAACCGTTATAGAAGCAACAAATGGCACTGATGGCCGAATGATGTATGAAGCAGCAGATATGTTGTATCATCTTATGGTTTTATTTACATCGAAGGGCCGACGTATTGAAGAATTGGCGCAAGCATTATATAATCGTCACAATAAAGTAAAGGAGCAATATGACGAAAATTGTTAGTTACAAAGATGTTGAAATACATCGAAAAGAGTTAATCGTACTAAAGAATATTACGTTTGACCTTGAAGAAGGTGAATTTGTTTATTTGATAGGTCGTGTGGGCAGCGGCAAAAGTAGCCTATTGAAAACCATGTATGCCGAAATCCCTATGGCCAATGGTGAAGCTATGATAATGGATTATGACCTAAAAAAGATAAAGAAAAAACACATACCTTTGCTAAGACGCAACATAGGCATTGTGTTTCAAGACTTTCAATTGCTAACCGATAGAACTGTTTATGATAATCTGAAGTTTGTGTTAAACGCAACTGGTTGGAAAGATAAGTTAGCAATCGACGAAAGGATAGAGGACGTTTTGAAGCAAGTGGGTATGGCTAACAAATCATATAAGATGCCTCACGAATTGTCGGGAGGAGAGCAACAACGTGTGGTGATTGCCCGTGCATTGCTTAACAATCCGAAACTTATTTTGGCCGATGAGCCAACAGGTAACTTAGACCCCGAAACTGGTTACCAAATAATTTGCTTGTTGCGTAACATCTCTGAAAATGGAACTGCTGTAATTATGGCAACTCACAACATAGAATTGGTTAAAGAGTTTCCATGTCGCACTCTCAGATGTGAAGACAAGTCACTTAATGAAGTAACAATATTATAAAAAAGAGATAAAACGATGAAATTTCCTATAGAAGAATTGCGTACACAAGAAACTCCATGTTATTACTATGACATGGCTTTGTTGAATGAAACACTATCGGAAGTAAAAAATAGCATAGGAAACAGTCCATTTCATGTTCATTATGCAGTTAAAGCTAATGCTAACCCAGTAATTCTAAGCGCAATAAAGGATGCCAACTTAGGTGTGGATTGTGTTAGCGGATGGGAGGTTGAAGCTGCTATTAAAGAAGGATTTGATGCAAAAAAGATAGTTTTTGCTGGTGTGGGCAAAACTGACAAAGAAATTAATTACGCTCTTGATAACAACATATTTTGTTTTAATGTGGAATCGGTGCCTGAATTAGAGGTTATTAACGATTTGGCCGCTGCAAAAGGGAAAGTTGCAAATGTTGCGATAAGAGTAAACCCTAACATTGATGCCCATACGCATAAATATATAACAACCGGCCTCAATGAGAACAAATTTGGCATCACTCTCGACATGCTTGACCAAATTGTTGAATTGGCTACTGCATTGAACAATGTGAACCTATTAGGCCTACACTTTCATATAGGTTCGCAACTAACCGATTTGCAGCCGTATGAGATGCTCTGCACTAAGATTAATGAATTGCAAGATGAATATGACAAAAAGGAGATATCATTCTCGATAATTAATGTTGGTGGTGGTTTAGGCATTGATTACGAAAATCCTGATGATAATCCTATCGCAAATTTCAAGGGTTTCTTTGAGATATTTAAGACTAAATTAAATTTGCGCGAAGGTCAAGAATTGCATTTTGAATTAGGTCGCTCGCTGGTAGCACAGTGCGGCTCACTAATTACTCGTGTGACCTATGTTAAAGAAGGTAACTTTAAGAAATTTGCAATAGTGGATGCCGGAATGAGCGATTTGATACGTCCAGCACTATATGAAGCTCATCATGCGATACAGAATATTACATCTGAGGAAGCGGAAACTGACACATATGACGTGGTTGGCCCAATTTGCGAATCGAGTGATTGTTTTGGACACGATGTGGTGTTACCGAAGAGCAAAAGAGGCGATATATTGGCAATCAGATCGGCTGGTGCATATGGAGAAATTATGGCATCACGATATAATTGCCGTCCGTTTGCAAAAACATTTGCAAAATAAAAGAATATTGTGATTAATAGAACATACTTTAGTGTTAAGTATGTTGTGAAATAAAAGTTATGGCTGAATCCTAATGGGTTCAGCCATAATTGTTTATCATAATTTGTTTGTGTTAAATTCTATCTAAAACGTTTTTGACGAGGTCTTCAATAGCAGTTTTATAGTTAGGGTTAACTGTTGTTGCCATTCGGTTTGCAATAATGCTGCAAACAGTTAAGGCTTTATGTCCTAATAGTTTTGCCAAGCCTTGAAGTGCAGAACTTTCCATCTCGTAGTTGGTGACTTTCATGCCGTTGAATTCAAAGCTTGAGATGCGTTGATTTAGTTCTGGCTCAGCCAATGGTATGCGAAGTTCTCGTCCTTGAGGACCATAGAAACCATTAGCAGCAATTGTTACGCCTTTAACAAAGTCATCTTTGCCAATTCTTTCAACCAATTCAGCGTCAGCATCAATAACATAAGGTTTTGCCCAAAGGTTATTCCATTTAACGTGTTGGCAGAATTGTTTTTCAAATTCCAAATCGCACACTTCATTACGTCCGGCATAGAAGTTGAGCACTCCGTCGAAACCGATAGCTTTCGTTGCCATAACTGGTGTGCCAATAGGGACGTGTGGCTGAAGACCGCCAGAAGTGCCTATTCGAATAATTGTGAGTGTTCGGTGGTGTTCGTTAACTTGACGAGTTTTAAAGTCAATGTTGGCAAGTGCATCAAGTTCGTTCATAACGATATCGATGTTGTCAGTGCCAATTCCGTGTGATAGGCACATGATAGGTTTCCCTTTATATGTTCCGCCAATGGTGTGAAATTCGCGACTTGTGATTTCGTAATCTTTAGTGTCGAAGTAGGATGCAATCATATCGACGCGCGCAGGGTCTCCACATACGATAATTCGGTCGGTTAGATGTTCAGGCTTGAGGTGAAGGTGAAAAATCGAACCGTCATCGTTAATTATCAATTCTGATTCGGCTATTATTTTTTTGTTGTTATCAGTCATAAATATAGTGTTTTGTAGTTAATCATATTTTAAGCCAAAGCATAACGACACCCTGGTAGAGAATGTACCAATCCTTTGAATTCAAGCTCTACTAAAGTACTCAAAATTTGATAAACAGGCAAGTTAAGAGATGTTGTAAGAGCATTAATGTGAATTTCGTCGTGTGCTTTAATAGCATTAAGAATCATTTCCTCTTCAGACGTAACATTGGGGAAAAGTTCTTTTTGCCGCGGCATATTTTTTTCTTTTGTTGTTTTCCATTGCATTGCCTCAATTAGGTCGGAAGCGCTTGTGATTAATGAAGCCGAGTTGTTTTGGATAAGTTTGTTGCATCCGGCAGAAAACTCGTCAGAAGTTCTGCCTGGAACGGCAAACACATCGCGATTATAGCTTGATGCCAGTTGTGCAGTAATTAAAGCTCCGCCTTTTTCGGCCGATTCTACTACCACCGTGCAGTCGCTTAATGATGCTACTATGCGGTTTCTGGCCACAAAGTTACCTTTGTTTATATGTGTTTGTGAAGTGTATTCTGTAATTAAAGAACCGTTACAATGAACAATTTCTGCCGCATAGCTTCTGTGGCTTGTTGGGTAAATTGTGTTTAATCCGTGAGCCAAAACTGCTGCTGTAGGTACGTTTTTATCAATACAAGCCTTGTGGGCTAAAATGTCGATTCCGTAGGCCAGCCCGCTGACTATTACTACGTCATCAAGGCTTTGTGTGATGTCTTCAACAAATGAGTCAACGAATGATTTTCCGTAATGAGAAGCATGTCGAGTTCCTACAATTGATATTATGTGTTTGGCGTTAAGGTTGCATTTCCCCAACGAAAACAATAATATTGGAGCATCGGGGGCGTTAAGCATTCGCGACGGATAATCGGCATCGGTGAAATAAGTTGTGGCGATGTTGTTTTTGGTGATAAACTCAATTTCTTTTTTTGCCAATTCAACTTTTTCATTCCGATAGGATTGACTGATAATTTTGCTTTTACTGTTGGTGATGTGCTGTAGATCTTTTTCCGACAAGGCAAAAAAATCTTTCTCTGAAGGAATAACCTCCAGAATCTTATTTGCCAAGTCACATCCCATACCTGTGAGTGAAGCAAAAGCAATGCGATATATCAGACTGTCGTTATCCAAGTGAATTTTATAGATAATCTTTAAAAGCTTCTAGGAATGCTTCTCCACGCGATAGTTTGCCGTTTTCAAGACAAACGCACGACACAACTGCCTCAACAGCAGTGTTACCAGTTGCTTTGTTGATAATTGTTTGATGGAAAATGAAACGTACGCCTTTAGTTTCTACCCAAAGTTTACTAACCATCACATCGGTGCTGCGAAGGGGTGTTTTATAGTCAATTTCAACGCGGTTTACCACAGGCACGAGTCCGCGTTCTTGCATTTCTTTAAAAGACAAGCCCGCTTCTTGGCAAAATTTGTGACGAGTGTGCTCAAGATAGTGCTGGTAGTTGGCGTTGTTTACAATACCTTCGCTGTCGATTTCGTAGTCTCTCACTTCGAGCTCGAGTGAAAAGATAAATTTGTCTTCTTGCATTACATTTAATTTATAATTCAAATTTACGGAAATTTGCTCAAATAATCTAATCTATTACTTATAATTGAATGATTTTAAAGTGATATGGAATTTGTACAAGATACAATTTGTAAAATTAAAGTGAAATTTGATATTAAATAAATTTTAAAGTAATTTTGCGATATATAGAAAAAACAAATATGATAAAAGATTTGCAAGTACGGGTAAATCCGAGGACAGCATATGAAGATTTGGAATTGCGCATTTATGTGTCGACAATTGAAGATCTTGATGTGAATCGCATAAAGACAATAAAAATACTCAAGCGGTCAATTGATGCGCGTCAACGTCAGGTTATGGTTAACCTTAAACTTAGAGTTTATGTGGATGAAATGCCTGAAGAAGTTACGCTAGGCGAAACAATCGAGTATAAAGAGGTTGGCGCAGAAAAAACGGCTGTAGTGGTAGGAGCAGGACCTGGAGGGTTGTTTGCGGCGTTAAGATTGATAGAACTTGGTGTAAAACCTATAGTGCTTGAACGAGGTAAAAACGTAACCGAACGAGCTGCCGATTTGGCAAGAATTTCACGCGAGGGAATAGTGGATGAAAATAGTAACTATTGCTTTGGTGAAGGTGGCGCTGGTGCGTATTCAGACGGCAAACTATATACGAGAAGCAAGAAAAGAGGCAATGTTGATAGAATATTGAATATATTTCACCAGCATGGCGCATCGGAAGATATATTGGTGGATGCGCATCCACATATTGGCACAGACAAATTGCCTAAAGTGATAGCAAACATGCGCAACACTATTCTGAAATGTGGTGGTGAGGTGCATTTCGGAACATGTGTTACGGAATTATTGTTGGAGGAAGGTAATGTGATAGGTGTTAAATGTGAAGATGGCACAATCTATTCAGGTCCGGTGATTCTTGCTACCGGGCATTCAGCGCGTGATGTGTATGAGATGTTGGTTAAGGAAAACATTAAAGTTGAATCGAAAGGCATAGCAGTTGGCGTGAGATTGGAACATCCACAACATCTAATTGACCAAATACAATATCATAGTCCAAAGGGAAGAGGCAAATATTTGCCACCTGCCGAATATTCGTTTGTAACACAAGTTGAGGGCAGAGGTGTTTATTCGTTTTGCATGTGCCCAGGTGGATTTGTTGTGCCGGCTGCAAGTGGCCCAAATCAGTTGGTGGTGAATGGAATGTCGCCATCGAACAGAGGCACAAAGTGGTCGAATTCGGGAATGGTGGTTGAAATTCACCCCGAAGATTTTCCTGAATATGCCAAGTATGGCGAATTGGCTTTGATGCGTTTTCAGGAGGATTTAGAAAAACGATGCTTTGAAGAGGCTATGTGCACACAAAAAGCCGGAGCCCAAAGGATGAAAGATTTTGTGGACGGCAAAGACAGTGAATCGTTGCCGTCAAGTTCGTATGCTCCAGGTATTAGACCATCGCGATTAGACAAATGGTTGCCAATGTTTGTGTCGAAACGATTGCGTGAAGGATTTAAGGTGTTTGGCCGTCAGTCAAAGGGTTTCTTAACTAATGAAGCGATAGTTATTGGGGTAGAAACTAGAACGTCATCACCGGTGAGAATACCGCGTGACAGAGAAACTATGCAGCATGTCGAGATAAAAGGTTTGTATCCATGTGGTGAAGGTGCTGGTTATGCAGGAGGAATAGTTTCGGCTGCCATAGATGGCGAAAGATGTGCAGAGTCGTTGGCCTCTCAGTGTTTCTAAGCATATATTGTGATAATTAGTACGTATAAAAATAGCCCCTAAAAGTTTAATGTGAACTTTTAGGGGCTATTTATTGCGTTTATTTCAGATTTAACTCATTCGATTTTTGTAATCATCGAAGGTGAACTCACGAAGCACTTCCAACGTTCTGTCGCTATGCATAAATAACAGCGAAGGGTGCTGTATGCCGTTAAACATATGGGTTTTAACTGTTGTGTAATGGTTCATGTCTTCAAATGTAATGCGGTCGCCGGTTGATAATTCCTTTTCAAAACTCCAATCGCCAATTACGTCACCGCTTAAGCACGAATTGCCACCAATTCTGTAGGTTGGTTTGGTGTTGTCGACATCTTTAAGCGCTTGAGTAATTATTGGCTTGTAAGGCATTTCAAGGCAGTCAGGCATATGGCAAGCAAAAGACACGTCTACAATGGCCGTATTGATGCCAGAGTTTGACACAATGTCAACTACCGATGCCTCAAGGTCGCCTGTGCGCCAGCAAAAAGCACTTCCGGGCTCTAATATTACGTCGAGGTTTGGGTACTTTGTCTTGAAATTTTTGATGATAGAAATCAGATGGTCAACATCGTAACCTTCACGTGTCATGAGGTGACCTCCACCCATATTAATCCATTTTAAGTTAGGTAAGAATTCGCCAAATTGATTTTCGACTGATTCCAACACCTTTTCAAGGTCGAAAGAGGTAGATTCGCAAAGTGCGTGAAAATGCATGCCCTCAATTCCCTCAGGCCAAATGTCGCCCAGTTGCTCTTTAGTCACACCAAACCTTGAACCAGGCGCGCAAGGGTTATATATGTCGGTGTCTACAACCGAACACATGGGGTTGACTCTCAAACCGCAGGATACATAGTGATGGCCCGGTGTTGAGTTGTGTCGTTCAATAACATCCTTATAACGATTAAATAACTTTACCGAATTGAATGTAATGTGCGAACTGCCTGCAATGAAATGGTCTATTGTGTCATCGGTGTATACCGGACAGTAGGTGTGTGCTTTGCAGTGAAGCTCCTCGTTAGCAAGTTGCATTTCGTTGAGAGAACTTGCAGTGGAGCATATCCCGTATTCGCGGAAAATGCTAAATGTGCGCCAAAGAGCATTGGCTTTAAACGCCATTATAATTTTTGCACCGCTTTGCTTCATTACATGTTCTATGAGGTCTAAATTTTTGCGTAGACGATCTTCATATACAATGTAGTATGGAGTTTTGTAGTTGACCATATTATAAAATTTCAAATTTTGCGAATTTAAGTAATAACACTCTATAATCGTTGCCAGAGAATCGGACTTTTATCTTTGCATCGCTTCCGCTTGTGTCTATCTGAACAATTACGCCTTTGCCGAAACGAATGTGATGAATTTTCATGCCTGTTGAAAGTTCGTCGGCAGTATGCACAGATGCATTTGCAGAATCGGATTGAGTCGATGTTGCTTGCGAAGATGTGTTGCCGATGGCATTATCTTTTGGCAATGTTGGCTTTTGTGAAATAACATCCGTCTTATTGCTCAAACGATGACTTGATGTAGTAGGTGCACGACGTGTGTGGAATGACACGTGTGGCTTTGTGTCATCTTCGTCCTCCGTGTCCCAAAAACTCTTGCTTGACTTACGATTATTGGCAAATGGATTGTAACTATCGCTTGAAGATGAACTTGTTTGTGAAAGTGACAGATAAGTGGGATTAATTTCACGAATGAAACGACTTGGATTGCTTAATCTTGTTTGCCCGTTTTGATATCTCGATGATGCATATGTGATGGTGCACGTAATCATGGCACGAGTGATTGCAACATAAAGCAAACGTCGTTCTTCTTCAATTTGAGCAAACGAATCTTTGCTCATTGAAGAGGGGAATAGGTCTTCTTCAACACCTACAATAATGATGTTTTTGTATTCCAAACCTTTAGCTGCATGTGCCGTCATGAGAGTAACTTTAGGCCCGCCTTCTTCTTTTGAGTTTTCGTCTTGATCGGTTGCCAATGAAATTTCGGCAAGGAAGTTGGTCAGGTCGGTTTCGTCACTGTCTTCTTCGTGTTTAATGTCTACAAAAGCCTTGGCACTGTTTACGAGTTCTTCAAGGTTTTCGCGTTTGCTGATGTTTTCAGGAGTGTTGTCGCTTATTGTTAGGGCATATAGTCCGGATTTTTGAATAACCTCGCGAACAACATTATATGCGTCTTGCCCTGATTCGTTTAATTCTATAAGCGTATCTATGACTTCTTTAAAAGCATTAAGTTTCTTTAGCGTGCCGCTATTTACTTCAAGTTCGTGTTGAGTAGGGTTGCAAACAACCTTCCACATACTCACAGAATGAGATATGGCAGAATGTTGAAGTTTCTTGATTGTGGTTTCGCCGATGCCTCGAGATGGTGTGTTGATAATGCGATGAAGTGCTTCGTCATCGTCGGGGTTTATCACCATTCTTAAGTAGCAAACAGCATCTTTAATTTCTTTACGCTGATAAAATGATAGTCCACCATATATGCGATAAGGTATGTTTCGTTTGCGTAATGCTTCTTCAAGAATACGGCTTTGCGCATTGGTGCGATATAGAACAGCAAAGTCTTCGTAACTGCAACCTTGGCGTAGTTTCGTTGTTATGATTTGGTTTGCAACCACATAACTCTCTTCGTAGTCGGTGTATGTTTGAATAACATTAACCTTGCTGCCAATTGGATTGTCGGTGAATGAGTGTTTACGAATTTGGTTTTTGTTTTTCTCAATAAGAGAATTTGCAGCATTGATTATGTTTTGCGTAGACCGATAGTTGTGTTCTAACTTGAAAATTTTAATGCTGGGATACACTTCTTTAATTCTAAGAATGTTGTCGATGTTGGCGCCGCGGAATGAATAGATGCTTTGTGCATCATCGCCAACCACAAACAAGTTGCCCTTTTTTCGAGTGAGTTGAAGAATTATCATGTGTTGGGCAAAGTTTGTGTCTTGATATTCGTCAACGAGTACGTATTGGAAAAATTCTTGGTAATGATGCAAAATATCAGGATTATCGCGGAGCAAAACATTCATATATAGAAGCAAATCATCGAAATCCATAGCACCGACAACTCTACAACGAGCACAGTACGTACGATAAATTTTGTACGTTAAAGGCCTTTTTGCTATTTTGTCGCTGTCGATAAGAGGTTTGCAATTTTCATAATCTGAAGGAAGCATCAAATTATTTTTTGCATTCGATATTATGTTTTGAATTGTAGAGGGCTTATATACTTTGTCGTCGAGTTCAAAATCTTTGATTATTTGCTTTATTAACGCTTTTGAATCAGAAGAATCATATATTGTGAAATCGCTTTTAAAACCAATTTTATCAGCATTAAAGCGCAAGATTTTGGCAAATATGGAATGGAAAGTTCCCATCCATAATCTTGAAGCAACGGAAGGGTCGGTGAGCTTAACGATACGTTCTCTCATGGTTCTGGCAGCTTTGTTGGTAAAAGTAAGAGCCAAAATGTTAGAAGCAGAGTATCCGTTGTTTAGCAGATGCACAATCTTGTAGGTCAATACGCGAGTTTTGCCAGAGCCAGCTCCGGCAATAACAAGTTGTGGCCCCTCGTTGTAAGCAACGGCTTCGCGTTGTTGAGTGTTTAATTCGTTAAGATAATTGTCCAAAATATGATGTTTTGTTGATTAATGCAAATTTACAAAAATGGTAGTGAAATAACAAATTGGGCAATTAGGGATAATTAATTGTTTTTAGTTACAGAAATGTTACAATTATTTGCCCAAAAAATTTGTTGGAATAAAAAAGACTAATTACATTTGCTCCGACACAAACTAAAATTTAGACTATGAAAACAAATCATGCACGGACATCATTTGATGTCTACTATGAAAAAAACAACAGTTTTTTGAAGTCTTTAGCCTTGAAGCTTTCAAAAAACCAAGAAGATGCGCAGGACTTATTACAAGACACATGGCTTAGAATCGTTGAAAATTCTGGGGATTATGAGAATCGTAATAAGTTTAGGAGTTGGGCTTCCGTAATCATGAAAAACATTTTTATTAATGATTACCGGAAGAAAAAACGACAGGGAGTGAACGTTGACATTGAAGAAGTAAAACTATGTAGCGCTATCAATAGCGATTACTTATTGGCCAATGAGGATATTTACAAGGCGATATCGGAGTTGCCGCATGAAATGTCAAAGGTGTTTTATTTGTATTTGCAAGGTTATACCTATGAAGAAATTTCGAAGCATGTGGATATACCATTGGGGACGGTGAAAAGTAGAATTTTTTGCGCAAAAAAAAGACTCCAAATCACATTGAAGTCTTATTCGAGTCACATATAATAATTATTAGTTATTAATAGCATTTTGGTCGGATGGGGAATTTTCTTCGTCCGACAATTTTTTGTTGTCGTTTGATGTGCAGTACATTGCTTCATATTCGCGTTTTTCTCTTAGCTTTTCTTTCTTTTTTAAGCTGAAGTGAAGTATTACAATGATAGCAAGAGTGACAGCTATAACTCCAAAATAATGAAGGTACTCACCGCGAAAGAATAAATTTCTTCCATAGTAAGCCATAAATATCAAATATGCTACAAGAGCACAAGGTATCACAATTGAACCTTTAAATTTC
Source organism: Muribaculaceae bacterium (assembly GCA_045613305.1). Taxonomy (GTDB): domain Bacteria; phylum Bacteroidota; class Bacteroidia; order Bacteroidales; family Muribaculaceae; genus SFTJ01. The sequence continues at coordinate 17,200 of JAZLAU010000017.1, read as the reverse complement.
TTTGTTCTCTGAGTCTTCTGAGTCATCTTCGTTAATGATATATGGTGAATTTTCTGGGATAAACATTCCGCTTGATAATTGGTAATAAATTTGCAGGCAAGCGTGAGCGTCAATTGCTGCATATTGCTGTTGTGCTGCAGTTAGCGTAGGTGCTTCCCAGTTGGTTAAACGTTGAGATTTTGAAATTTTCTTGTTGAAGAGTATGGCATATATGCGTTGCAGACTCATGTCGTTGATGCAGTATTGCTTTGCCATGTCTTGAATGTCGATGAATCCAGCAGGGGTAAATTGGGTTATACGTTGCATGGCAGAGAAATCGTTGCTTAGCGAAAGTCCTATTTTCTTGATAGATTCGTCTTCGAGGAAGGCTTTTAAACTATCTGGAATGCCAACCATGTTTACTCTGAACAGAAAGCAATCGTCGAGAGTGGAAATTTGCAAAAGGGCTACGTTGTTAATTTTGCCCTTATGGAAAGCAGGTCGTGTTTCGGAGTCAAAGCCTACAATGCTTTCTTTGCGCAGTGCGGAAATAGCCATTTTTACTTTCGACATGGAGTCGATTATATAAATGTTGCCAGGAAAACTAACCGCTGGTAACTCGGTAACTATATTCTTTGGAATAGATATTTTCATTAATAGTATTTATTCGTGTTTCGTTTGCGGACAGAGGAGTGTCGATGTATGTTGAGTGCAAAGTTACGATTATAATATTAAACTCAAAATCAAAAAAACTATAAAATGCTTAATATTTTACACACAAATTTGCGGCACGAACTGAAAGATAGTAACTTTGTATAATAAAATAAAGATTAATGGAATTTGAATTGCTAACATCGCATGGTTGTGGAACCCAAGCACGAGCAGGGGTGATTACCACAGACCACGGAAAAATAGAAACACCAATATTTATGCCAGTGGGCACAGTGGGTTCTGTTAAAGCTGTGCATATGCATGAATTGAAAGATGATGTAGAAGCCCAAATTATTTTGGGCAACACCTATCATTTATATTTGCGTCCAGGAATGGATGTTATTGAAAAGGCAGGTGGTTTGCATCGTTTTAATGGATGGGACCGACCAATATTAACTGACAGCGGTGGTTTTCAAGTGTTCTCATTATCGGGAAACAGAAAGCTGTCGGAAGAAGGAGCACATTTTAGAAGCCATATTGATGGGTCGAAACATTTGTTTACACCAGAAAAGGTTGTAGACATTCAACGCTCAATAGGCAGCGACATTATTATGGCTTTAGATGAATGTCCTCCAGGTGATTCAGATTACAATTATGCGAAAAAATCACTGCAACTCACACATCGTTGGCTAAAGCGAGGTTGGGATCACTTTAATTCAACAGAGCCAAAGTATGGTCATAAACAGGCATTTTTCCCAATCGTACAAGGTTGTGTTTATCCAGAACTTCGTGTTGAATCAGCGAAATTTGTTGCAGATTTAGGTGCTGAAGGCAATGCCATTGGTGGCTTGGCTGTGGGTGAACCTGTAGAGAAGATGTATGAAATGATAGAAGTGGTGAATGAGATTCTTCCACAAAATAAGCCACGATATCTTATGGGAGTTGGAACACCTGCCAACATACTCGAGGCAATTGATAGAGGCGTGGATATGATGGACTGTGTTATGCCTACACGAAACGGTAGAAATGGCATGCTGTTTACCCGACACGGCATCATGAACATGAGAAACAAAAAATGGGCCGACGATTTCTCTCCTATACAAGAAGATGGCCCTTCGTATGTTGACAGGGCTTATTCAAAGGCATATCTAAGACACTTGTTTATAAGTCAAGAACTGTTGGCTTTGCAAATAGCAAGCATACATAATCTGGCATTCTATTTGTGGCTTGTAAAGGAGGCTCGAAAACATATCATAGCCGGTGACTTTAAGCAGTGGAAAGAAGAAATGGTGGTTAATGTAACACGAAGACTGTAATTTGAAAGAAAAATTTAGACATATTAATAATAGCGTTTCTTGTAAACTCTTCGGTAAGGTTAAGCAACAAGTTGAAAAGAAAGAATTGTCGTTGCCAAGATTAAAGGTGTTCGACAAATACATAATGCGAAAATTTTTAGGCACATTCTTTTTCTCAATATTGTTGTTGTCGGCCATTATTGTGATGTTTGACGTAAATGAGAAATTGGATGCGGTGATTAGTGCTCCATTAAAAGATACTGTTTTTCAGTATTATTGGAACTTTTTGCCATACTTTATAAATCAGTTTTGCCCGTTATTTACGTTTATTGCAGTAATTTTCTTTACATCAAAACTGACCGAACATAGCGAAATTATAGCAATTTTGTCGAGTGGTATTAGTTTTAAACGCCTATCGGTGCCATATTTGGCAACAGCAGCTATAATAGCCATGCTTTCATATGTTCTTGCGGCGTTTATAATTCCTCCGGCTAATGTTGAGAGAATTGAGTACTATAACAAATGGGTTAAGAATAAGCGTGTTGATTATGGTACGAATATTCAGCTGCAGGTGTCGCCGGGAGTTGTTGCTCACATGTCAAGATATGATAATATTCAAAAAACAGGATATAAATTCTCTTTAGATAAGTTTGAGGATAAGCAGCTAAAGTCAAGACTTACGGCCCAGTCGATAAAATACGATACTTTGCATAAATGGAGCGTAAGAGACTATTCTATAAGAGAATTTCATGGCCTGAAAGAAACTATTACTAAGGGCGGCTCACGTGATACTATAATAGAAATGGAGCCGCGCGATTTCTTAATTTCGGAGAATGACCAGGAAACGCTCACAAACTCGCAATTGAAAGGATATATAGAGCGACAAAAATCGAGAGGTGTGGTTAACATCAAAAATTTTGAGATAGAACTTGAGCGAAGATATGCAATGGTTGCAGCCTCGTTTATCTTAACAATAATTGGTTTGTCATTGTCTTCAAGAAAAGTAAAAGGTGGTATGGGTGTAAATATTGGAGTAGGCTTGGTGTTAAGTTTTACATACATTTTGTTTATGTCTGTAACATCGTCGTTTGCGGTTTCGGGGCTTACATCTCCACGTGTTGCAATGTGGATACCTAATGCTGTGTATACAATTATTGCAATTTACCTATATAGAAGAGCTCAAGTATAATATTTGGGGGATATAGTGATGAGAAAAGTTCATACAATATTAATTGCATTGACGTTTGCCATATTATTAGTGTCGTGTGATAAGCCTAAATCTTTTCCATGTAATATAACAGTAGAGAAATCGGGTGACGCGTTTACAGATAGTTTTACTGTATACTGTTTTGAACAAGACTATTCTAAATCGCGTTTGGTGTATTCTGGCAAATTGCTTAAGTCGAAAACGCTAATTACGGAGAATTGTAATGAAATGGTGGCAAGAGTAGGGTTCTTCAAATTAGGCAATGATAGTGTGGCTCATTATTTCGTTATTGAGCCAGGTGAAATCGGTTTAAAGATAAATAAGGAGAATGTGCTGATAAAAGGTTTACAATCGAATCGCCGTTTGATAGAATTGCGCAATCAAGTGAAAAAAATAAATGATGCCAAGAAGCAAGTCTTAAAAGAATATTTGAGAATGGTTGAAGATTCTGCTCTTACTGCCGATTTTGAAAGGGCTTGTTTTGTTAAGGACAGTGTCTTGTCGGATAGTTTGCAGTCGGTTATTATAAGAGGTTGTGCAATTAATGATGCAGTTAAGCAGATTGTAAAAGAAGAATATTCAAAGGCTCTAAAACCGGAAACATGGAGCAGCCTTAAGTGATTTTGCAAATGCATATTGAAGATATTATAACAAAAAAAAGACGCGAAATATTCGCGTCTTTTTTGTTATAATTGTTTGACTGATTATTATTCAGCGACAACTTCGAAAGGAATTTCAACAGAAACTTCCTTGTGGAACTTAACTGTAGCAGTGTAGTTACCAACTTCCTTGATAGTTTCCTTAACGATGATGTTCTTGCGGTCGATGTTATGACCAGCGTTTTCAAGAGCTTCAGCAACTTGGATGTTGCTAACAGAACCAAAGATAGTGCCATTAGCGCTAACTTTAGCAGCGATAGTAAGGCTAACACCTTCAAGAGCAGCAGCAGCAGCTTCAGCGTCAGCTTTAATCTTAGCGATCTTGTGAGCGCGTTGCTTTAGGTTTTCAGCAAGAACCTTAAGGGCAGATTCTGATGCAATAACAGCTTTGCCAGTTGGGATAAGGTAGTTACGACCGTAACCGCTCTTTACTTCTACAACGTCGTCCTTGTAACCAAGGTTAGCGACATCTTCTTTCAATATAATTTTCATAAATAATGCTCCTCAAATTTAAAAGTTATTTCATCAAGTCGGTAACATATGGAAGAAGAGCAAGGTGACGAGCACGCTTAACAGCTTGAGCAACTCTTCTTTGGAACTTCAAAGAAGTACCGGTGATGCGACGTGGAAGGATCTTACCTTGTTCGTTCAAGAACTTCTTAAGGAATTCAGGATCCTTGTAATCGATGTACTTGATGCCGCTTCTCTTAAAACGACAATATTTTTTCTTCTTAACGTCCACAGAAAGTGGAGTAAGGTATCTGATTTCTGATTGAGCTTGTGACATAGTTAAACCCTCCTAAATTATTCGTTAGTAGTTGCTTTTGCAGCCTTCAAACTGCGTCTCTTAGCAGCGTATTCTGCTGCGTTCTTGTCAAGACGGAATGTCAAGAAACGAAGAACTTTTTCGTCGCGACGGAAAGCTGTTTCAAGAGTTTTTACAAGTGTTGGTTCACCATCAAACTCAATTAGAGTGTAAAATCCGGTAGATTTGTGTTGAATTGGGTAAGCAAGTTTGCGCAAGCCCCAATTTTCTTCGTTCACGATTTCTGCACCATTTTTGGTTAGAACAGTCTTGAACTTTTCTACCGCTTCCTTCATCTGAGCATCAGACAAAACGGGAGTTAAAATGAAAACGGTTTCGTAATGATTCATAATACTTTGTTAATTAAATTGTTTATTGTTATGCTTCAATGCGTTAGGCAAATGTATGCCATTACGCACAAAAGCGGTGCAAAGTTAGTGATTTTTATTTTAATAGACAAGTGTATTTGATAATAATTGCTTAATTTTTTGATATTTAGATGTGTTTTTTCAATAAAAAAGAGTTTGTGGAGGTTAAGGATGTTGATGTTTGCCGATTGTTTTAGTGTGCATTTTTGGTTAATAAAAATTTTAATGATAAATTTGTGAATAATAAACATCAAAAAAATATTTGAATATGAGATTGACAGGAAGACGTGAAAGTAGCAATGTTGAAGACCGTCGAGGACGTTCAAGGGGAAGCATAGGTGGAAAGTCGCTTGGAATTGGTGGCATTATAATAATAGGTATTATAACGCTATTGACAGGTGGCGACTTGGGCGATGTATTTAATAATGTGGTAGGACAGATGAGTGTTCAAGAAACAGCAACAGAATCGACTTACGTTCCTACTGCAGAAGATGAAGAATTGGCTACATTTACAAAGAAGATTTTGGCCGGCACTGAAGACGTATGGACAGCGGAGTTTAAAAAGATGGGCCGAGCATATGAAGCACCTCGTTTGGTGTTGTTTACTGATGCTGTGCAGTCAGGATGTGGTGGCGCTACTTCATCAACTGGTCCGTTCTATTGTTCTGGTGACCAAACTGTGTATATAGACCTTTCGTTTTTTAAGGATATGAAGAAGACGCTTGGAGCTGATGGTGATTTTGCTTATGCCTATGTGATAGCGCATGAAGTGGGACACCATGTGCAATATTTGTTGGGCATATTGGGCGATGCTCACGGACGAATGCAGCAAATGAGTCAAGCCGAAGCAAATAAGATGAGTGTGCGCCTGGAATTGCAAGCCGACTTTTTTGCTGGTATTTGGGCTCATCAAGACAATGAAATGTTTGGCTCGCTTGAAGATGGCGATATAGAAGAGGGCATTAATGCGGCTTCAAAAATTGGCGACGATTATTTGCAGAAAAAAGCGCAGGGATATACCATCCCCGAATCGTTTAATCATGGCACATCGGCTCAGCGTATGCGTTGGCTGAAGAAGGGTATAGCTACAGGTGATGTGTCGCAGGGTGATACTTTCTCACCTTCATATGGCTCGCTATAATATTACTTTACATATATAAAATAAGAAAAGACAATGGATTGCCATTGTCTTTTCTTATTTATGCTAAAGGGGATTGTTATAATTCGGTTCTTGTTTGGTTGATTTGCCTATTGTTCACTTCACGCTTTTTGCCCATGAATATTTTTTTTGTAGTGGCGTTTTTCCCTGAACTCATTGCGCTCGAAAAATAATATGTGTCGGATATTGTTTTTGCAAGATTGCTCGATAACTTCATGCTGTGAGTTTTTGAGCCTACGAAACGTATTGTTATATTGGAGTCGTAGTTTTCGGCAATGAATTTGCAAAATTCGGCGCACTTGTCGTAGTTAAAAGTAACCATTTCACAATTTCCTCGTTCTGCTTGATATCTGTAGTTGAGCGCTTCGTCGTAAGGCACTTCGCCAGTAGACACTTCGCCGGCTGAACATGAAGCAACAAGTGAAGTGTGCTTAACAACCGGTCCAAAGAGGCAAGATGCGATAAATATATTGCCGCTTTCGTCAACTCGAGGCTCGATGCCTGTTCGTTCGTATAGAGGGTTGCCTTGAAGCGACTTGTCGATGTAGTATCCCTCAACCATGTCAGCGGTCTTGATAAAAGCAAACTGTGGTTTAAGCTTCACAAATGTGATGGAGTCGGCAATCAAAGTGCTGTCGAGCTGTATGAATTCGCGGTCGATAATCATGCTGTCGGCAAGTGTGCGTAGGTGCATGGCACGACGCTGCACGGAAATTTCTTTTGGGAATGCCTTTGCGAGAGAATCGATTGTTTTTATTGCTTGTTCAGGATTTTTTGCTTCAAAACTGGCTTTTGCCGAATCGTAGAGCATTACTGCGTCAGGATTTTCGTCTTTCCCGCCACAAGAACAAAGTAATAATGATGCCCCAAAGCAAAGGGCTGCTTTTTTAAGAATTGTTACGTTGAACATCTTTTACACCTTTTAATGTTTTGATTTTTTTTATTAAGTCGTTAAGTGCTTGAGTGCTGCTAATTCCAATTACAAGATGACCTTGGAAAAGTCCGTCGTTAGAGTCAATTGATATGCTTCGCAGTGTGACATCTTTTTCCTTGTTGATAACCGAAGTTATGTTTGTTACAATTCCAATGTCGTCTTGACCAATAACTCGAAGGCTTGTGGCAAATTGAGTGCCCATTTTCCCTGACCATTGTGTGCGAATCTCGCGATATGGATATTTGTGCAACAGGTGGTTAAGGTTTTTGCAGTCGCTGCGGTGTATTTTTATAGCGCCGTCGCTTGCAATGAAGCCCACGATGTTGTCGCCCATAATGGGATTACAGCATTTTGATAATTTATAGTTTATGCCTTTAATGTTGTCTCCAATAAGCAGAACATCGTCGGCGTTATTTGCGTCGTTGTTGTTTTGTTGCTGAAGAACAAAATTCTGGGCCGATTCATGCTTGTCTTCCTCAAGGTCTTTTTTCTCTATTGAAATGTATGTGTCGAGAACCAGGTTAATATCTAAATGGTCTTTTGCAATGTCGACAAAGAAATCGGTTACTTGTTTGTAACCAAGTTTTTTAATCACTTTCATCAAACGCGACTCCTCAAGTTCCATTTTGCGGTTCTTGAATCTGCGTTGCAAAAGCTCTTTTGCTATTTCGGCATCTTTGGCGCGAAGTTCGTTAACAGATTGCTTGATTTTGTTTCGAGCCTTAGATGTTACGACAAAATTCAACCAGTCGAGGCGCGGAGATTGTTGAGACGATGTGATTATTTCAACTGTGTCGCCGCTTTTTAACTTGTAGTTTAATTTTTGGTTTTTGCCATCGATTTTTGCCCCAACGCAAGAGCATCCTAATTTAGAATGTATGTGGAAAGCAAAGTCAAGAACAGACGCGCCTTGCGGCAACTTGTATAAATCGCCTTTTGGGGTGAACACAAATACTTCTTTGTCGTATATGTTCATCTGCATATTTTTGATTAGCTCCATTGGCCCTTTTTGGCCGGCCTCGAGCACATCGCGAACATTGTTCATCCATTCGTCGAGGTTGTTCTCACTTTTAATGCCTTTGTACTTCCAATGGGCGGCAAGACCTCGTTCGGCGATTTCGTCCATGCGCTTTGTGCGAATTTGAACTTCCACCCAATGGTCTTGAGGGCCCTTAACGGTTATGTGAAGCGATTCGTATCCGTTACTTTTTGGGATGGTAATCCAATCCTTGTGTCTAGACGTGTTGGCTGTGTAGATGTCGGTAACTATAGAATATGCTATCCAGCATTCCTTTTTCTCCTTTTCTGGTTCAGTATCAATGATTACTCTAATTGCAAAAAGGTCGTAAATTCCATTGAGGTCAACTCCTTGTTTTCGCATTTTATTCCAAATGGAGTTTATGGATTTTGTTCGTCCTTTGATAGAGAATTTCAATCCGGCTTCTTCAAGAGCCGTTTTAATGGGCGATATGAAGTTTTCCACATACTCATCGCGGTCTTTTTTTGTTTCGTTGAGTTTGTGTGCAATTTGCGAGTAGATTGTACGGTTAAGATACTTAAGCGATAAGTCTTCAAGCTCCGACTTGATTAGGTAAAGTCCGAGTCGGTGAGCCAGCGGTGCATATAGGTAACGCGATTCGTTGGCGATATTTTCTACAAATTTTTGGTTAGGGTGGTGATTTATAGTCCGCATTAAGTTTTGACGGTCAACAATCATAATGATGATTACCCTTATATCTTCAGCAAACGTAAGCAATAGTTTGTGGAAGTTGTCGTTTTCTACTGCTGACTGTTTTCGGTATAATTCCGAAACTTTAAGCAAACCTCTAACAAGTTTAGTTATATCTTCGTTAAAGTGTTTGGTTATTTCAGCCAAACTCAAGTATTCGTCTTTGCAAAGTTCATAAAGCATGTTTGCAATAATCATGCTGCGGTCGGGCGCAACATTCTCTACAAGAAGATTAGCGGTGCAAAGGTGGCGAATCGTAGGGTTGATGCCATATTTGTCGCGTTGGAAATGATTATTTAATACACCTTTCTTGATGATTGCATGCACTGAGTTGATGTCGGCAATTGAAAGAATATCACCGGCATTGCGAATGAGTTTTTTGGTAAGTTCTTTTACAAGAACTTTTTCTTCCTCTAGAAAATATTCGACTTTGCTCATTTCCAAATTATTTAATGAAAATTTTATGTAAAGTTATCATAAATATTTGTTTTTTTATTGCTATATTTGATAAAAATTACAAACCTTTAAAAATATGGAACTTAATAAAAACGATTTAGAATTAATAGGGGCTAAAGGAATTGGCCAGGATACCATTGAAGAGCAATTAAAAAGATTTGAAACTGGTTTTCCATATCTTAAGATTCGTGCGGTTGCTACTATAGGCGATGGCATTGTGAGATTGACCGAAGATGAAATTAACGAATGCATAGAAGAATGGACAAAGTTCCAAAATTCTGGAGGCACTGTTGAAAAGTTTGTCCCAGCATCAGGCGCAGCAAGTCGTATGTTTAAGAATATTTTCTCTTTTGTTACTGACAATAAACCTGCACCTGAAACTGATTTTGAAAAGAAATTTTTTGCTGAAATTAAGCAATTTGCTTTTTATCCAGCATTGAATGCAAGTTGTAAGGCAAACCACGGAAAAGACATTGATGAACTTATAGCCGGAGGTGAATACGTAAAGGTGGCTAACGAATTGATAGCGCCTGAAGGCCTTAACTATGGAGCATTGCCAAAAGCATTGTTGCAATTCCATAAAACTGCCGATGGTGCGCACTCACCTCTTGAAGAGCACTTGGAAGAAGGCGCACAATATGCATCTGACCTAAATAAAAATGTAAATATCCATTTCACAGTTTCTCCAGAACACAGAAGCGCATTTGAGGCAATGGTTGCCGATAAGGTGCCTGCAATGGAAGAAGTGTGGGGCGTTAAATATAATGTGTCGATGTCGGAACAAAAAGCATCAACAGATACAATTGCAGTTAATATGGATAACACTCCATATCGCGAAGATGGCAAATTGTTGTTCCGTCCTGCTGGTCATGGCGCATTGATTGAAAACCTTAACGACATTAATGCCGATGTTGTGTTTGTTAAGAATATCGACAACGTGGTTCCACAGGCTCTTCGTGATATGACAGTGGTATACAAGAAGGTAATTGGCGGTTATTTGGTGAAGATTCAAAAACAGATTGCTGAATATCTAAAGGTGTTGAATAGTGGAAACTATTCAATGGATGATTTGAGAGATATGATAAAATACACTCGTGAAGTGTTATCGATTAGATATGATGATACTAAGAACTTAGACGATAGCGAGTTGGCAATATATCTAAAGGGCAAATTTAACCGTCCAATCCGTATATGCGGTGTTGTTAAGAATGACGGTGAGCCTGGCGGTGGCCCATATTTGGCTTATAACGCCGATGGAACATCTTCGCCTCAAATTCTTGAAGCTGCCCAAATCGATTCAAGTAAGCCTGAAGCGGTTGAATTAATGATGAGTGGCACTCACTTTAATCCTGTTGACTTGGTTTGCTATATCAAGGACGTTGACGGAAATAAGTTTGATTTGAAGAAGTATGTTGACAAGGATACTGGTCTAATTTCAGAAAAATCAAAATCGGGAGTAACGATTAAGGCATTGGAATTGCCAGGATTGTGGAATGGTTCGATGAGCGACTGGACTTCTGTATTTGTGGAAGTGCCTATTGAAACATTTAATCCGGTTAAGGTTGTTAACGATTTGTTGCGTCCTCAACATCAAGGCTAATTTTGGTTACACATTATTATATATTATATTATGGGAAAGGTGTTTGCCTTTCCCATAATTTGTATAATGCGGATAAAACGTTTATTATTGATAAATTTTGAATTGATGAATTATGACTGAGCAGATTGACAGAATAAAACGCATGGAAAGTGTATTTGATTATACTCTGGGTCAAATAAAAAATATGTCGGAATTGATTAATGACTTCGACGAGATTAAAAAATCGATACACGAATTGCAAGATTATTACGAAAGTGATGATTGGAAGAAGGATTATGCCGACGATGAAGCAAAATTGTTGCCCGACGATTTGAAAAGGGGAGTGCTTTCGGAAGATGGCCTTTGGAATCTTCTTGCCGAATGGAGCGAACTTGAACGTAAGATTAAAGAAATATCTATGCGTTGTTAGGGGTTTCCCAAAGACAAATATATATGTAATCAATTCTGGAAAATTTGTGTTGGGTTATAATAAATTGTAACTTTGTAAAGTAAGCATTGGCAAATTATGAAATCCCTACCATATTTAATATTTAGTTTCTTTATGCTTTGTGCGTTAGGCACAAGTATGAGTAGTTATTATAAGACGGAACGATTAATAGCTCAGGACGTAAATCAAGCATTAAATCAAGTTCTTGTGAAAATGCCTAACAATGTTGTTACGGTTGACACAATACGTTGTTATCGCAATTGTTTGACTATTGCCGAGTTGAAAGATACGGCAGGTATAGCTATGCGTAGCGTACGCAAAAATGGACGTTGGGAAACAAAGTTGGTGGCAGAGGCAAACTGTAGCTTTGTTATGACATTCAAAATGTCTGACCAAAAGGCTTCTGGCTCAATCTTCATGGTTGGCGTGTTGTGGTTGTTGGGCAGCTTGTGGTATGTCAGGAGAAAAAAGCCTGATTTTATAGCTCAAGGGGTATCGTATGGTGGCATTGTTTTTTATGATGACAAATTCATGACTACATTGGGCGAAGAGATACATTTAACACCAATGCAACATTTGTTGCTAAAAATGTTTATAACGACAGATACTCATACGCTATCAAAACAGCAGATTTGTGATAAACTATGGCCAAAGAAACCTGATGCCAACGATACGCTTTACACACTGATAAGACGCATAAAGCCTATCATAGAAACGCATAGTAATCTAAAAATAGAGTCGGATAGGGGTAGAAGTTATAGATTGAAAGTCAAATAGATAGATTTCTGGCAATCAATTGTCAGATAAATGTCAGACTGAGAAGTTGGCCTTTTTGTGAGTAGAATATTAATTTGCACCGGAAATCAAAAATTGGTGCAAAATGAAACAATTAATTACATTTATCATTATTCTAACTTCTGTAACCTGCGTTTATGCTCAGAATGTTGACAAGCCCATAACACTTGATGAAGTAACTGTGAAAGCGGCAAAGGTTGTGAACAAACCTGATGGTATGATAATATATCCAACCGATGCCCCAAAGTTGGCTTCGAACAATGGCTACAGCATTCTTGAGAAACTCACACTTGCCAATCTTCGGATTGATAATATAAATCATACTATTACGGCTATTGATAATAGAGGTGATGTGCAGCTTAGAGTAAATGGAGTTGTTGTGGGTAAACTAGATATGTTGGCTCTCAATCCCAAAGATATTATGAAGATTGACTTCATAAATAATCCTGGAGTTCGTTATGGCGAAAGTATAGCTTATGTTATTAATATTATTACGCGCAGGAACGAAAGTGGTTATACACTTGGCACGGATGTAACTTCGACTCTTACCAATCTTCAAGGTGATGGCATTGTGTATGGTAAAAGGAATAGTGGAAAGAGTGAATGGTCGCTTTCGTATGATGTAAGTGGATATAAAACTAAAAGTTCAATGAGTAAACAGTTGGCTAAATATACCTTGACTGACGGCAGTTTGTATACCATAGAACGAAACGATGTGGAGTCGCTTAAAAAAGCGATATCCCATGATGCAAAACTTACATATAATTGGGCTGACTCTACAACAACTGTCTTTCAGACATCGTTGAGTGGGGCATTCTGCGATATCCCTAACAACTATGTAATTAAAGATATTGTAGACGGCAATAACCAATATAGGGCCACAGACCTGGATAATGAAAAGAACTATTCGCCCGTGTTGGACATATACTTATTTCGACAACTTACTTCGCGACAATCGGTCACTGCCAATGCTGTGGGTACCTTCATATCCACGCAAAGTAGTAGTTATTATGATGAAGGTACTCCATATCAATATGACGTAGAAGGAAAGACTGCATCTCTACTTACAGAGATTATTTATGAGAACCGGCTAAGGCCTTTCTCGCTCACAACAAGCTTAAACTATAGTTATAAATATACCAAGAACGATTATCATGGAGATGCTACCTCTTTGACAAAGACCAACAACAACCGCCTGTATGCATTTGCTGAATTAAAAGGTGCGCTACGCTCATTGAGCTACAATTTAGGAGTAGGCGCAAGTTATATAAAATACAATCAGAGTGGTCACAAATACAACTTCTGGACATTCCGTCCCAAAGCGTCTTTGACATATCGTATCAATAACAACATGCAGTTGAGTTATAGTTATCAGATGCAAGACAAGGTGTCTCGCATAGCTATGACTAGCGATGTTTCGATTCGCACCAATAGTATGGAATGGACAATAGGTAATCCTAATCTGAAACCTTCACGCGATATGGAGCACAGGCTAAAGTTCTCGTACAACACCAATCGCTTGCAAGCATTTGTAGACGGATATTTCAAGCAATGCCTCAAACCCAATATGGCGCATTATGTTCGTACAGAAGAGAATCAATTCATCTATACTCAGATAAACCAAAAGGAGATTGATGCACTTAATGTTATGGCATATGCTGGGTGTTGGATTTTGCCTGAGAAACTTCAGATTGCAGCCAATGGGGGTGTGTTAAGATGTTTCAATTTCGGCATCGATTATACTCATTGTTACACTTCATTGTATTATTCTGGTAGCGTTACGGCATATTTGGGCAATTTTATGTTGCAGGGTTACGTGGACAATGGTAGCCGTTTCTTGGAGGGGGAGTCGAAAGGATACAATGGTGCACATTCTTTACTGAAAGCTTCATACACATGGCGTGACTGGCAATTTACAGTTTCATGGGCTAATCCTTTTAATAAAAACTATAAAGCTTACGAAAGCGAATTGCTTAATCGTAATCTTTATAAACATAGCGTTGGCTATTTCAAAGAGAATGGTAACCAAATTTTTCTGAATGTCACTTGGCGATTAAGCCACGGAAGTAGACGTGAGTCTGCTGAAAAGAAGATAAACCTGCGTGATACGGATAATGGTATTATAAAATAAAATGATACTAAATAATATACAAATTATATCATTGGAATAGGGGTAATGGCTTTATATTATTGATATACAGAATTATTAAGCATGCTTTTGTAAACCGTGTGTTGGTGTTGTGGTATATGTTCCAGTGCTTTATAGATTGCCATCTTCTCGATACCTGCTACTATTAAGGACCTCTAATTTTATGGTGATCTCTACAAGTTGTAGGTACTCGTGATCTTTAATCTACACGACTCGTATGAATTGTGATTTCAACTTTGCCATACCTAATAAATATCCTGATGAATAAAGTCTTTTCATGTGACGTGCGTTATATAATCAAGGACGATAGAATGGTAGGAGTGATCTCGCGATGGCATCCTGCATAATTAAATTTGTTAGATGTGGCTTGTCATTTCCGCAGGTGACAATCCTTTTTTTTTGATAAATTTGCAACAGTGTTAAGTCTTTTTCAATCAAGGTGCGTTATATATTCGGAAGCGCGTTTCCAATAAACGACAATAAATTATGAAACTAACAAACGAAAAAAAACAACTCACCCGCCTTGCTGAGCTAATGCAGTCCGAGCGCGACCATTTGTTTCAATACGCCTGCTATCGGTTAGGGTCTGCCGCCGAAGCTGACGACGTGGTACAAGATCTTTACCTGCAGCTCTGGAAACAAGGTTCACGACTTGCCGAGATTGAAGACCTGAAAGGCTATGTTTATCGTTCATTAACAAATAGTTGCACCTCAGCTTTGCGCTCTCGACGACAGTTTGTGTCCACCGAAACTATTGATACATTGAGTAGCGACGACCTCGCTCCCAAAGATTTTGAACAAGAGTTTCGATTGATTGAACGACTGATGGCGCTCCTGCCCGATGAGCAGAGCGAAGTGATCAGATTGCGAATCTATGGCGGTCGTCAATTTGACGAGATTGCCTCGATTTGTAACATTCCTCTCACAACGGCCAAATCGCGTTTTCGGTATGGCATTGATAAGTTGCGCGAAGCCCTCGAAAGACGAGGGCTTATTTAACTCACTGTAAAAAAAGTTAACATTATGAAAACTAACAACAATTCAGACAATTTTTCGGACATTCGCGTTGTGAAACTTCTTACACCACGTTTTACACCTACAACATCACTCGAATTCAAAGATCCCGCGCCGCGCCGACGCCTACTGTGGCGGGCGGTACGCATTAGTGCCGTTGCCGCTATGGTTGCCGTTGCCATCGTCATCGGCATTAACGGAGTGCAGACCATCACCGCCCAGGAGGTGGTCGAGCAGGCAATGATGCGCCTTGCCGAGGCCGATAGTTTCCTCGTCCATTTCACCGCAAATGTTCAAGAGAGTAAACGTTCACAAGATCTCTACATTGTTGACTTCGAAGGCGCTCCGATTAAGGGTACCGTCGAGATTCGCAAAGAGGGCTCGAAGATCAAAATGGCTGTCATGTGGCAGGATAAAGCTCGTTCTATGGAACTCTATGACGGCGTGAGCTATCGACGCTACCAGAACGGGCAATTGGTACTCGAACGCCCCGACGGAGGTATCGACCTCACTCCGTTCGCTACGATCAAAAGCTTGAAGGAGTACGCTTTGGTTATGGGTATGCTGCTAAAATTCCGCGAGGAAGGCGATATGGTCTCCGTCAGTACAAAGGGCGACAAAGTCGGGATAGTTGCTCGTTTCTCAAAGAGCGAGGGTCGCCTGCTCGGTGCCGAGTGCTCAGGACTATACAATGGGCAGCAGGTTACAGTGCTCACCGTCGATCAAATCGACTTCGATGTGCCGTCCACCGAGTAACACCTATTTTAATATAACAAAAGACGCGCCTACGGTGGCAAGAAATTCTCCGATATTATTCGTCTTGTTGCCTATGAAATGGTTGAAGAGTTCCATTGCGATATAAATATTTGTGATGAGAATATCAAAAATAAAAAGAGGTAAGTCCTTTTGGGACTTACCTCTTTATTATTAGTGGTTTTAATCTTTTGCTTATGCTTCTTCAACAGCAGCTTGTGCCGCAGCAAGGCGTGCGATAGGCACACGGAATGGAGAGCAAGATGCGTAATCCATGCCAACCTTAGCGCAGAACTTAACAGATGAAGGTTCGCCACCGTGTTCACCGCAAATACCAGTGCGTAGGTTAGGACGAACAGATTTACCGCGTTCAACAGCAACCTTGATAAGTTGGCCAACACCGTTTTGGTCCAAAACTTGGAATGGGTCAACCTTAAGAATCTTCTTGTCAAGGTAAACAGGCAAGAAGCTAGCGATGTCGTCGCGGCTGTAACCGAATGTCATCTGAGTCAAGTCGTTAGTGCCGAATGAGAAGTATTCTGCTTCAGTAGCGATTCTGTCGGCAGTAAGAGCTGCACGAGGGATTTCAATCATAGTACCGATTTCGAATTCAACTTCGATTCCGTATTCAGCGAATACTTCAGCAGCGGTCTTTTGAATGATTTCCTTTTGTTGCTTAAGCTCGTGAAGGATACCAATAAGTGGAACCATGATTTCTGGCATTGGGTTCTTGCCTTCCTTCTTCAATTCGCAAGCAGCGCTTAGGATAGCGCGAGTTTGCATTGCTGTGATTTCAGGGAATGTGATACCAAGACGGCAACCACGGTGACCAAGCATTGGGTTGTTTTCAGCCAAGTTGTTAACACGCTTAGTGATTTCTTCAAGGCTAATACCCATTTCTTCAGCCATGATTTCTTGACCCTTCAAATCGTGAGGTACGAATTCATGCAAAGGAGGGTCGAGCAAGCGGATGTTAACTGGACAGCCGTCCATAGCTTCCAAGATGCCCTTGAAGTCAGCCTTTTGGTAAGGAAGAAGCTTAGCCAAAGCCTTTTCACGACCTTCAACTGTGTCAGAAAGAATCATTTCGCGCATAGCGATAATCTTCTTGTCTTCGAAGAACATGTGTTCAGTACGAGTAAGACCGATACCCTTAGCACCGAAGTTGCGAGCAACTTGAGCATCGTGTGGAGTGTCGGCGTTAGTGCGAACTTGAAGCT
>JAZLAU010000016.1:0-118025 GCA_045613305.1 Muribaculaceae bacterium | reverse complement strand
GGTAATAGCGTGAGGGATCCACCTCTTCCCATTCCGAACAGAGAAGTTAAGCCTCACCACGCCGATGGTACTGCGAAAGTGGGAGAGTAGGTAACCGCCCCCTGAAGCCCCGAGCACTGCGCTCGGGGCTTTTTTTATGCCTGAATGTGAAACACGCATCGCATATTTGCCTCAGTGAGAGTAATACATGTACGAAGGGTGCTCTGTGTGTTGCAAAAGAGAAGAAGCGGCAGGGGGTGTGAATGTTATGAGAGATTATTGTATTTTGAAAGAAGTTACAATGGTGCATGTATTGAATAGGATAGAAAATATGTGCCTATTGAAAAGTAAAATGTGCTGTATGCTAATTTTATTGAGTAACTTTGATGAAAATTTAGATAAGAATGGAATTTATTGGTGAAAGTATAGCATTGTTTGTATCGGTTACATGGACGGCAACAGCACTGTTTTCGGAGGTAGCAAGTAAGCGTTTCGGGGCTATTCAGTTGAATGTGATTAGAATGGCACTGTCGCTTGTGTTCTTATCGTTGACCTTATTGGCATTTACCGGAAGTGCTATACCAAAATATGCAGACGTTGACACTTGGTTTTGGTTGTCGATGTCTGGTCTTGTGGGATATGTGTTTGGCGATTATTGCTTGTTTAATGCATATATAGTTATAGGCTCTCGATTTGGGCAGTTGTTTATGACACTTGCACCACTTGCTGCAGCCATATCGGGATGGGCAATACTTGATGAAAGAATGATGCCGATGGCTATAGTAGGAATGTTTGTTACAATTATCGGCATTGGGTTTAGTGTTCTGGGAAAAGGCGATAACGGCGAAAAAGTGAAATTGAAGTTGCCTCTAAAGGGTGTTTTGCTTGGTGTAGGTGCCGGAATCGGTCAAGGTGTTGGATTGGTGTTAAGCAAAATAGGGATGGAGCATTATGCAATAAATGTGCCGGATGCAACGGCTAATGCTGATATGATGTTGCCGTTTGCTTCAACTATGATAAGGGCAATAACCGGTTTGATTTTCTTCACTTTGATATTGGTTAGGAATGGCGATTTTGCAGATTTGAAAAGGTGTGTAACTGATAAGATAGGAATGCGTTCGGCTCTTGGAGCAACTATAACAGGCCCATTTATTGGCGTGTCGTTGTCGTTGATGGCAGTAAGATATACCGAAAGTGGAGTGGCTCAAACTCTTATGGCGTTGACTCCTGTGCTAATTTTGTTGCCGGCATATTTGATTTTTAGACAAAAGGTTACGCTTAAGGAAGTTATTGGTGCAATGATAAGTGTTATAGGTGTGTCGTTGTTTTTTATATGATTGAATGAAGGATTTGAAGTAAAGTTAAGTGATTTATCTAAAATGCAGATTAACGAAAAATATTAATGAAAAAGCCTCGGCATTGGCCGAGGCTTTTTACGTTATGAGTTAAATGGCTTTTATTCCCATTCGATTGTAGCATTTGGCTTTGGAGAAAGGTCGTAGCAAACGCGGTTAACGTTTTTAACTTCCTTAAGAATGCGTGCTGTGATTTTATCAAGAACAGCCCAATCGATGTGTTCGATAGATGCTGTCATAGCGTCGATAGTGTTTACGGCACGAATGATTACAGGATATTCATAAGAACGAGCGTTGTCGCGAACGCCAACAGACTTAAAGTCGGGCACTACAGTAAAGTATTGCCATACTGTTTTGTCAAGGCCAGCGATTTTGAATTCTTCACGAAGAATAGCATCGGCTTCGCGAACTGCTTCAAGACGTTCGCGAGTGATAGCGCCAAGGCAACGAACGCCAAGACCTGGACCTGGGAATGGTTGACGATAAACCATATCGTAAGGCAAGCCAAGTTCTAGACCGCAAGCGCGAACTTCATCTTTGAAAAGTTGCTTAAGAGGTTCCACAAGTTCGAATTGAAGGTCTTCAGGAAGGCCACCTACATTGTGGTGCGATTTTACCATCTTAGCAGTTTTTGTGCCGCTTTCAACGATGTCGGGATAAATAGTTCCTTGTCCGAGGAAATCGATTCCGTCGAGTTTGCGAGCTTCTTCTTCGAATACGCGAATGAATTCGCCGCCAATGATTTTGCGCTTTTGCTCAGGATCTTCAACACCTTCAAGCTTAGAAAGGAATCGTTCTGTAGCGTCAACATAAATTAAGTTGGCGTTAAGTTGGTTACGGAATACTTCCACAACGTCTTCAGATTCGCCCTTGCGCATAAGTCCGTGGTTAACATGAACGCACACAAGGTTGTCGCCGATAGCCTTAAGAAGGAGAGCCGCAACAACGCTACTGTCGACGCCACCAGAAAGCGCCAAAAGCACTTTTTTGTCGCCAACTTGTTGACGAACCAATTCGATTTGGTCGTTAACGAAGTTTGTCATGTTCCAGTTGGCTTCGGCTTTGCAAGTTTCGAAAACGAAGTCTTTAACAGCGTTTTTAATTGCTTCTTCGTCGTCGGTGAATTGTTGAAGTTTCACGTCGCAAAGCGCTTTGTCGTGTCCGGCGGCAATGATAGGAAGGCCGGTGTTATAGATTTCGTGGTTAACATCGATAGCAACGCCATCGATAACGTTGTTAGGACCACCGTTGATAATTACACCTTTAACGTTAGGCAAAGCCTTTAGTTCTTCGGCAGTGATGTCGTGAGGATAGATTTCACTATAAACACCAAGTGCGCGTATTGCGCGAGCTAAAACGGTGTTTTCGTGACTGCCTAAGTCTAAGATAACAATCATGTCTTGTTTCATAGGGAGTATATTTATTTGATTTTTTTGTTCTTGAAAAATTTGTTCAAAGATAAACTATTTTGAACCTTTACGCAAGAAATAGAAAATAATAGTTAATTAAAATTTTATGTGATTGAAAATGAGATGTTCAATAAAAGGCAAAAACATAGTTGCCAATATTTTTTGCCGGTTATAAGTAAGGAGGAGGTAAGCAGTAATGAATTATTGAAACATGCATTCTCATCGCTAAAATTATTTTATGTTGAAAAGTTTTTGTGTTTGTAATGAAAGTTTCCAATTCTTAGAAGCCAAAACAGCGTTAATGCACGATTTTGTGGTGTAGTTTCTGATGTCCTCTTCATCGCAGTAGCAAGGCTGCAAATAGCGGTGGGTTGCATTAATGCTGTTATACTGAGATAGGTCTTGTCCGAGGTAAACGACTTTGAGTTCGTCGCATTCGTTTAGAATTACGGGAACGGTGTTACCTCCGGCGAAACTGTTTTTAGGAGAAAGAATAACCCAGTCGATGCCTTGAGGCAGAGGGTTAGTGCCGTTGGTTTCGATGGCTATAGTTTTACCGGTTCGCTTCAGAGCGTCGACCATTGCTTGGTCGATAGAAATAGAAGGTTCGCCTCCGGTTAGGACCACCATCCTTGCCAAAGGATATTTGTTGACTTCGTTGATTATTTGGTAGAGCGACATGTTAGTGCCTGTTTCGTGAGGCGAGTCGCAGAATGAACAATTGAGGTTGCAACCGGCAAAGCGAATGAAAACGGCAGGTGTGCCGGCATGAAATCCTTCACATTGCAAAGAGTAGTATATTTCGGTTATTTTCCACATGATAATTAACGAAATAAAATGTTATTGCTTGGTGAAAAAACTACAAAGCGATATTTAACTTGGCTTAGTTTGAGAAATTTGTGCACAAAAAGCGTTATAATAGCAAACGTGGTGCAAGAATACGAAATGCAACTTAGGCGTGACATGCGATTGTTTCTCTGAAGGTTTGCCATAGTTTAAGAGTGCATTATTCGTTTCGGAGCATAGCAATTAATCGCTGTTTCACCATATCTTGATGTTGGTCGTCGCCATAGTTGGCAAATGGTAGAATAGAAATGCCTCCGCGTGGCATAAATAGTCCAATTACCTCAAGATATTTGGGGTCCATAAGTTTCACCAAATCTTTCATGATGATGTTTACGCAATCTTCATGAAAATCGCCATGGTTTCTGAAACTGAAAAGATAGAGCTTTAGGCTCTTGCTTTCAACCATTTCGTGGCGTGGGATGTAGTTTATGATTATTTTGCCGAAATCTGGTTGCCCGGTTTTTGGGCAGAGTGTGGTGAACTCTGGGCAATTAAGAGTAACTAGATATTCGTTTTCTGGGTGTTTGTTAGGAAAAGTTTCAAGAATTTGGGGAGCATAGTTGTCTGCATAAGTTGTGCTGTTGCTGCCCAAAAGTTTTAAATCTTGAAGTTCGTGATTGCTTCTTGCCATAAACGATTAATTTTTTACAAAAATAATCTAAAAAAACGGAATGGACAATAGAATAAAGCAAGCAGAAATAAGAAAAGTTAAGATAAAAGGCAGAAACATATAATTATAATTTTGTATATTTGTAAGGTAAAAATAAGAACAAAAAAAAGAAGAATAGATGAATATGATGCTAAGTATAATGGGTTTAATCTCATCGGCGGCCTCAGTGGCTGAGGAATCGGGAGCGGCAGAGGTCATGAGTGGGGTTACCATTGAAACCTTAATCTCTGATTTGGCATGGATTCTAATGCTTGGAGCAGTGTCTACATTGTTGTTTAAGAAGTTAAAACAGCCCATAGTGTTGGGATATATAGTTGCGGGATTTTTGGCGAGTCCACACATGTCGTTGCTTCCTTCGGTTGCGAACGAGGCAAATATAGAGTTTTGGGCTCAGATAGGTATTGTGGTTCTGCTTTTCACTTTGGGTTTGGAATTCAGTTTTAAGAAATTGATAAATGTGGGCGGTTCGGCTGTAGTAACCGCTCTGATAATAGTTGTTGGCATGATGACTTTTGGCTATTTGACTGGTCAGATGCTAGGCTTTGGCAATATCGACAGCCTATTTTTAGGCGGAATGCTATCGATGTCGTCAACAACAATCATTATAAAGGCATTTACTGATTTGGGCATAAAGCAGAAGCGTTTTGCACCGTTGGTTTTGGCAGTATTGATATGTGAGGACTTGTTTGCGGTGGTAATGATGGTGCTTTTGTCGTCGGTAGCCATCAATAATAGTGTAGAAGGCGGAGAAATGTTAATGAGCATTTTGAAGTTAGTCTTCTTCCTTGTCATATGGTTTACAGTAGGAGTGTGGGTTTTGCCAACATTCTTTAAGCGAGTGGCGCGAAAGATAACCGATGAAATGCTGCTTGTGATATCGATGGGCTTATGTTTGTTTATGGCAGTATTCTCGGTAAGGTCTGGTTTTTCGATGGCGTTAGGCGCATTTGTTATGGGTTCAATCTTGGCCGGAACCATTCAGGCCGAACGGATAGAGCATGTTATGAAGCCGGTGAAGGATTTGTTTGGCGCAATATTTTTCATATCGGTGGGAATGATGGTAAATCCTGAAATCATATCGGCTCATGCAGGCACCATAACGTTGCTGTCGTGTGTGGTGATAGTGGGCATGATAGTGTTTGGCACAGCAGGTATGTTGGCAACAGGTCAGCCGTTAAAGATAGCGATGCAGTCGGGATTTAGTCTTACGCAGATAGGCGAATTTGCTTTTATTATAGCATCGATGGGTATGTCGCTCGGTGTTTTGGACCCGGTTATCTATCCAATAGTTGTAGCCGTGTCGGTTATAACAACATTCTTTACTCCATATTTCATAAAGGCAGCCGACCCGTGTTATGAACTGGTGATGCGTTACATGCCAGAGAAATTAAATTTATTGCTGAATCGATATAGTGAGAGCCAAACTGAAAGCGAGTCAACGTCGATATGGCGAGCAATTGCAGTTCGTTCGTTGTGGCGTGTGTTGCTGTATATGTCGTTGGTAGTGGCTATAATGATGTTGTCGCATAATTACATTGAACCTAAGGTTATAGAATGGTTAGGTCAAGAGTATGGACGATGGGCAATTGTTGTTATTACAGTGTTGATGATGTCTCCATTTTTGTTTGCATTGACGTCGCCAAGTGCACGCCGAGGTGAATATGAGAAGCTGAAAGAGATTGCCGGTCATAGTGCCAATGTGCCTTTTGTGATGATGACGTTGTTTAGAATAATCTTAACCAGCGTGTTGTTGGTGGTGTATTTGAACATAGTGTTTGAAAGCACAACAGCGCTCTTGGTTATAATAGTTATAATGACGGTTACAATAGTTGCATTTTCACGCCGTCTTCGCAGAAGAATGCATAACATGGAGTCGCGTTTCTTGAAAAATCTTAATGAGCGAGAACTGCACAGGAGCGGCCGAGACTATAATGTGGTGTCGGACTTGCACGTGGCTTTTATGACAGTAGGTTATGACTGTCCGTTTGTGGGCGAGAAACTAAAAAATTCAAATCTGCGTCAGGTGTATGGTGTGAATGTTGTTAGTATAACTCGCGGAACAAACTATTATCCAATACCAACTGGAGAAATGCGAATTTTCCCGGGCGACCATATGGCAATAATCGGAACTGATGAGCAAATTCAAACGTTGCTGCCGATAGTGGAACAAACAACCGAGATAAAGGCTGAATGGTATGATAAGCGTAATGTGGAATTCATACACTTTGAGTTGAGCCCAACGTCGCCGTTGATTGGCAAGAGTGTGGCCGAAGTTCGCTTGCGTGATGACTATGCTGCGTTGTTGTTGGCTATTCAGCGCGGTGAAGAATACATAAAAGCCACAGGTGTTGAAGTATTTTGCCCAGGCGATGTGATTTGGGTTGTGGGAAATGAAGAACGTTTATTGAGTTTAAAATAAAAGAACGCATATGAAAATAAAGTTATGTGGCACGTTGTTGATGTTGATGAGTGCGGTGTGTTTGACCTCGTGCTTTGGAGATAATGGCCCATTTGAAGAATATGGTTCGGAAATGACCGGAACATATATTGTGCTTGGTTCGGTGACCGATGAAAACTATGCAGTGCTCGAGGGCAAGCAAGTGATATTGCGCTTTTTGGGCGAAAGTAATTCCGACCAATCAAAGGTGGATTATTCAAAGAGTTTGACGGTGCTAACAGGTAAGGAAGGTAACTATAAGTTTACACAGGATTTGGAAACCAAGACCAACAAATTAACCTTTAGGGTGGTTTGTAAGGACCCAACTGGCAGATATGAATCGGACTCAGTGAAAGTTACCTTGTCGGCTTCTGGTGGCAGCGATGATTATTTGGGTCAGGCGATTGAGAAGGTTGATTTTTGTTTGAAAAAGAAGTGAAAATAGTTTCAGTTAAGACAAAAAGAAAATAGATATGCATTTTTTTAATACTTTGCTGTCGCTATTAAACGAGATGTCGCCATATCTGCTGTTTGGATTTTTCATAGCAGGACTTTTGCACTCGTTTGTGCCGGAGCAAATCTATTCAAAGCATTTGTCGGAAAGTAATTGGAAGTCAGTTGTAAAGGCGGCGCTTTTGGGTGTGCCATTGCCATTGTGCTCGTGTGGAGTGTTGCCAACGGCTGTTTCGCTTCGTAATAATGGCGCATCACGAGCAGCGTCGACGTCGTTTTTGATAGCGACGCCTCAAACCGGAATCGATAGCATTGCGGCAACTTATTCATTGTTAGGTCCGGCCTATGCAATAATACGACCAGTGGCAGCCCTGGTAACTGCAATGTTTGGCGGGACATTGGTTTCGATGGTGGAAAAGGGACATGCTGAGGATGGTGAATCAGATTCTGCGCCGTCATGTGGCGATGGATGTGCAGTAAATAGCAATTTAAGATATGGCTCAAGCCTGTGGGGTAAATTGTTGGAGGCTTTGCATTATGGCTTTTTCGATATGATGAAAAGCATAGGCAAGTGGTTGACAATAGGACTTGTGGTTGCGGCAATGATTACGGTGCTTGTGCCCAATGACTTTTTTGCGCGCTATGCTCAATATCCGTTGCTCAATATGCTTGTGGTGCTTGTGATTGCAGTGCCAATGTATGTGTGTGCAACAGGTTCGATACCTATAGCGTTGTCGTTGATGCTCAAAGGCATAAGTCCCGGCACTGCCCTTGTGCTATTGATGGCCGGTCCGGCAGCAAATTTTGCGTCGGTGCTTGTTATAAACCGTTCGTTTGGCAAGAAGTCCACTATAGCTTATTTGGCGTCAATCATAGGCGGAGCCGTTGCGTTTGGCTTGATGGTAGACTACTTGTTGCCGGCTTCGTGGTTTGTGCCTAAGATGTCGTCGTTGGCCATAGGATGTGCGCATTGTGAATCGTGGTTCAATGTTTTGTGTAGCATAGCCTTAGTGATGATGCTTGTGGTTGCTGCGGTTTCGATGATATTAGATTCGGTAAAAAACAATAAAAATAAAAATGATATGACAAGAGAATATAAAATTAAAGGTATGATGTGCCCACACTGCCAAGCCAATGTGCAGAATAACTTAAGTGCCATAGAAGGAGTAGAAAAGGTGAGTGTGGACCTTGCAAAAGGCATTGCATATGTTGAGGGCGATGTTGCCCCTGAAGTGATAATTGCAAAAATTAACCAATTGGGCTATGAATATGTGCCCGAATGAGGTGGTAGGTTGCTCTCAGTCGAAAAAAGTGCAATCATGGTTAATTAGTTAATACATAATGAATTTCATTCCGAATTTACGTTAATTATGTATTAGGTAAAATAAAAAGCATTGATAATGAAGATTATCAATGCTTTTTTTGTCGGGATGACAAGATTCGAACTTGCGACCACTCGCCCCCCAGACGAGTACTCTAAACCGGACTGAGCTACATCCCGAGTTTTTTAAATTTGCAGTGCAAAGATAGTTAAAATCTTTGATTCTGACAATTTGATGCAGAAATATAAGGTAAATATGATTTTGCTATAGTATATTTGTGTAAACTATAAAATTAAAATAATGAGAAAGTTGTTATTACTAATAGTGGCTTTAGTATCGTTAGCATATGCAGAGGCCACAAATCTTAAATCGTTAAAGGTAGAAAACCAGGAAAACCCGTGTGGAGTGTCGGTTTCGCAAGTGCGATTTTCATGGCAAATAGAAAGTGACAAGTATTCGTTGAAACAGGTTGCTTATGAAATAACAGTATCGGCCAGTGAAAATAAATTCAACAAAACAAAGGTGTGGTCGAGCGGTAAGATAATATCTGACCGTCAGGTGTATGTGCCATATTCGGGCGATGCTCTAAAAAGTGGCAGCCAGTATTTTTGGCGAGTTAAAGTGTGGACAAATAAGGGCGAGCAATTAGAAAGTGAAATAGCTACCTTTAGCACTGCGCTTGCCGATGAAGATTGGCAAGCAAAATGGATAGGTCTTGACGACAAGGAAAACCTTAAGATTGTGGATGGTCGCACACAGTTGCGTGCGAGGTATCTTCGTAAAGAGTTTTCTGTAGCCAACGATGTGAAGCGTGCAATGCTTTATGTGAGTGGTGTGGGCAATTCGGTGTGCTACATCAATGGCATGCCTGTGGGAGAGGATGTTCTTGGACCGTTGCCTACATTATACACTGAGACAACATTATATAACACCTTTGATGTAACAAACCTTATAAAGGAAGGAGGCAATGCCATAGGTGTGCTTTTGGGCAATGGACGCTACGTTACGATGCGAGAGCCGGGTATGTTGCATTTTGGTTTGCCAAGAATGATTGCTCAGCTTGTGATTGAAGGCAAAGACGGCAATCAGGTGGTTATAAGCGATGAAACATGGAAGTTGACCGACAATGGTCCGATTGGTGAAAATAATGAGTTTGACGGCGAAAACTATGATGCTCGTAAGGAGTTGGGCGATTGGACACATGCCGGATATGACGATTCGAAGTGGAAACAGGCTCAAATTATGGAGCGTCCAGGCAAACATCTGTCTCCGCAGCCGTCGCCAAGCCTGATAGTGCATGAAGTGTTTAATCCTATATCGATAAAGAAGGTAGGAACTGACCGTTACATAGTTGACATGGGTCAGAACATGGTGGGCTGGCTTGAGGTGAAATTGCAAGGCAAGAAAGAGCATCCTGTGGTGATGCGATTTGCAGAAACCCTTCAGAACGACAGCACACTCTACACTGCTAACTTGCGTACGGCATTGGTGCGTGATGAGTATATTCCGGCAAAAGACGGATATTTCAGTTGGGAGCCCCAATTGGTGTATCATGGTTTTAGATATGTTGAGATTACTGGATGCAGCGAAGCTCCAACTGTTGAGGGACTTATAGGCAAAGTGGTGTATGACAAGATGAGCACGATAGGCAGTTTCACTACATCGAACGAAGTGCTTAATGGTATTCACAGAAATGCCTATTGGGGAATCAGAGGAAATTATAGAGGCATGCCAACCGATTGTCCGCAGCGAGATGAGCGTCTTGGATGGTTGGGCGACCGTGCCACAGGTGCGTATGGCGAAAGTTTCATCTTCGATAACAATTTGCTTTATAATAAGTGGCTAAAGGATATAGAAGAGTCGATGAATGAGCAAGGGGTGATAAGTGTTGTGTCGCCTCGATACTGGACAATATATTGTGATGATGTCACATGGCCGTCGGCATATTTTTATGTTGCAGACATGCTTTATCGCCATTTCGGCGACGACACTGCCATAAAGCAGCGTTATGGCAGCATGCGAAAGTGGATTAAGCACATGGAAAACGATAAAATGAAGAATTATCTTTTGCCAAACGATACTTACGGCGATTGGTGTATGCCTCCTGAATCGCTCCACTTGATACATGCCACCGATCCGGCGCGCAAAACTAAAGGCGAGGTGCTCAGCACGGTGGCTTATTATGACTTATTGCGCGTGATGCAAGAGTTTGCTCATCATTTGGGCAAGAGTGCCGATGCTTTAGAGTATGCCGAACTTGCAAAGAAGGTAAGAAAGGCATATAACGATAAGTATTTTAACGCCGAAACTGCATCTTACGATAATAACACCGTTACGGCCAATATTCTTTCTCTTGAATTGGGATTAGTGCCAGAAGGTTATGAAAAGCGATTGTTTGAAAGCATCATAGAAAAGACTGATAAGGATTGTGCCGGTCATGTGAGTGTGGGAGTATTGGGCATTCAGCACTTGATGCGTGGGCTGACTCATAATGGAGCACCTGAAAAGGCTTATGAAATGGCCACTACCACCACTTATCCTTCGTGGGGTTATATGATTGAAAACGGAGCTACCACTATTTGGGAATTGTGGAACGGCAATACTGCAGACCCAGCAATGAATTCAGGAAACCATGTGATGTTGTTGGGCGATTTGCTCATATGGATGTATGAGGATTTGGCAGGAATCAAGAATGCCGGACATGGTTTTGATAAGATTATGATGAAGCCGGTGTTTGTAGAGGGTCTTGACTATGCTGAAGCATCATATGATTCTCGCTATGGCACAATAGAGAGCAAGTGGCAACGCAGTGGTAATTCGTTGAAATGGAATGTGACTATCCCGGCAAACACTACAGCCACAGTGATAGTGCCGGCTAAATATAATGTTGCCAAGGTGAAACATGCTCACAGCATCAGTCGCAATGGCGATGATGTGGTTATAGAACTCGGTTCGGGCAAGTATGTTATTGAAACGGAGTAATTGCTTATAATGTGATAACGACAAGTCCATTGGCGTCGCCAATGGACTTTTTTTATGAGCGAATGCTGTGATGACCACTTGTGATAAGATGCAGCATTGTTGCGCAGCCTAATTGTTGAGGAGGTTGGAGGCGTGAAAAAAACAAAGAAAAAGCGCCAACCCAATGAAGGGCAGGCGCTTGAATATTTAGGAATTTTATTAATCAAAACACTGATTAAGCCTTACCGTCGCTACCAAGAACGTTGATAATCTTGTGCTTGTAAAGTTTTTCCATGTTTTCGCGAGCTGGGCCCAAGTACTTACGAGGGTCGAATTCAGCAGGCTTTTCAGCGAATACTTGGCGAACAGCAGCAGTCATAGCAAGACGGCTGTCAGAGTCGATGTTGATTTTGCAAACAGCGCTCTTAGCAGCTTCGCGAAGCCATTCTTCAGGGATACCGATAGCAGCCTTCAAAGCACCACCAAACTTGTTGATAGTTTCAACTTCGTCTTGAGGAACAGAAGAAGAACCGTGAAGAACGATAGGGAAACCAGGAAGCTTAGCTTCAACAGCCTTTAATACGTCGAATGCCAATGGAGGAGGCACAAGCTTGCCGTTTTCGTCAGTTGTGCATTGTTCTGGAGTAAACTTGTAAGCACCGTGAGAAGTACCGATAGAGATAGCCAAGCTGTCGCAACCAGTGCGAGTAGCGAAGTCGATAACTTCTTCTGGGTCAGTGTAAGTGTGGTGGTCGCTTGAAACTTCGTCTTCAACGCCAGCCAATACACCAAGTTCGCCTTCAACAGTTACGTCGTGAAGGTGAGCATATTCAACAACCTTCTTGGTAAGGGCTACGTTTTCTTCGTATGGAAGGTGAGAACCGTCGATCATAACAGAAGAGAAACCGCAGTCAACACAGTCCTTGCAAAGTTCGAAGCTGTCGCCGTGGTCAAGGTGAAGCACGATTTGTGGCTTTTCCCAACCAAGTTCCTTAGCGTATTCTACAGCACCTTGTGCCATGTAGCGAAGAAGAGTAGCGTTAGCATAGTTGCGAGCGCCCTTTGATACTTGAAGAATAACTGGAGACTTTGTTTCAGATGCAGCCTTGATGATTGCTTGAAGTTGCTCCATGTTGTTGAAGTTGAAAGCAGGAATTGCGTAACCGCCTTCGATAGCCTTTGCAAACATATCACGAGTGTTTACAAGACCAAGATCTTTATAATTTACCATTTGTTAATTAGTTAATTATATAAAAATTAGTGAATAATATTAATTATCTCATTTTAAAATTTTTGTAATCAATATGTAAAGTCTCGTCAATGTTGACGTATGTACATATGATTCCAAATGCAAAGATAATTATTTTATCTTACAAATTTATTATGCAAAGAATAATTTTCTGAAAAGAAATAGTTATTTTTTTTGGAGAAAAGGCCTAAAACCAACGATTGTGCTTGCGATAGAAATAAAACAGCGCAGATATGTGCTTTCGGGCAAGTGGCGATAGGAGCCGGCGTGTGGTTGCTCTACGATGAAGGTGCTCAATTGAGAACTGTGGAAGATAGCACACTTGGTAGCCTGCTTTTGCAACACGTAGGCAGAAGTCGGCATCTTCGGGTCCGTAGAAAATGTTTTCGTCGAGAAGCCCTATTTCGTCGGTAATCGATTTTCTAAACATTTGGCAAGCCCCAATCACATAGGTTGGGTATATTATTCCGTGGCTGTCGGTTGGGAAATGGCTTGCTTTTAGCTTAATGCCCAGCACATTGCATATTTTCACTTTTAACCCGGGGTATGGCTTTATGCTGCTTTGAGTGGAGCCGTCGCTGTTTTGCAATCTGCATGCCACGACACCCGCCTTGGGGTTAGAGAGTAGGAATTTGGCCATGCCCTCAATGGCTTCTGGGTTAGCAACGGTGTCGTTGTCGAGCAGGAGAATGAGGTTGCCTGTTGCTGCAGCTATACCTTGATTTCGGGCGGCAGCCACTCCTCGGTTTTGAGTGTTGGTGATGAGTTTGATGTTGGGATATGAACTGCGGATAAATGCTGCCGTATTGTCGGTTGAACCATTGTCGACTATAATGGTTTCGGTGTCGGGACTGCAAACTACAGGCTTCAGCGAATGCAAGCATCGGCTTAGCACTTGCTTTTGATTCCAAGAAAGTATTATAATCGACAGTTTTGGCATAGCTGCAACTTATTTGTGATATCCAAACAATTTTATTTTCAAAGCCTTCAGTGCGCTGGTAAACTCACGTATGCTTGAGAAGCGTTTTAGTTGCTTGAAGATGAAACTTGGTTGAAGGAAGTAACTTAAATTGTTTCGGAAAAGTATCCTTTCCATTTCGGCTGCCGAAAGGTGAGGATAGTTGAGTATAGACTCACGTTGCACGTCGGTGGGCACATAGTCGGGGGTCGACATCCATCCGTTTTCTTTGCACAAATTATAGAATTCGGTGCCAGGGAACGGCGAAACGATGTTAAACATCACTTGGTCTACATTTAGTTTTTTTGCTTCCTTTAAAGTGTGTCGTAGGGTTTCTTTTGTTTCAAGAGGGCTGCTGCCAATGAGAACGTTGAGTTTCACCGGCACGTTATATTTTTTTAGTGTGTTGATTGCGTCGTAAATTTGTTGTACGGTTATGCCCTTTTTTATGAATTTCAGGATTTTTTCGTCAAACGATTCCACTCCTAGGTCCACATAACGGCAGCCCGATTGGCTGAGAGCCTTGGCAATGGGTTCGGTGATGGCGTCAACTCGAGCTTGGCATCCCCACACAAATCCGTATTTCTTCATGATGGCACAAATCTTTGCGGTGCGCTCTTCGTTCCAAATGAAGTTGTCGTCCATAAATCCTATGGCTTTGTAGCCTTTGGCGCTAAGCATGGCCATTTCTTTCTCGATGTTTTCGGGAGAGCGAAATCCAATGTTAGGCTTGCGGCCGTGATTGCGTCGGAACTCGATCTCGCGAGCAAAGGTCAGCGAACTCGGCACACAATAAATGCATTGATAAGGACAGTTGCGAGAGGTGATAGTCGTGGTGTAAGGGCCTGTTTTCAATTTTGGATTGAAATATTTTTTGCCCTCAATGTGGTGTCGTGCCGGGAATGGCAGGCTGTCGAGGTCGTCGATTAGGGGACGGAATCGGTTGCTGACCACATTCCCGTCTTTAAGGAAAGAAATTCCTAAAACCTCGTGCCAGTTGTCGCCGTTGTGCAATTTTTCAATTAGTTCGGCAACTGTGGCTTCAGGCTCGCCTCTGACGATGATTACGTTTGGCGATGCGAGGCATTGCTTGGTGAAATATGTAGGACCAGGGCCCAATAGTATGATGTGAGCCTTGGGATTTACTTTAGTGATTTCGGCTATTGCTAAAAGGTCGGAGTTGATAGAAAGGTTAACAGTCCAGATGAAATAAGCATCGGCCATGTCGGTGCTCAAAAATTGTGTTAAGTCTTGGGCATCTCCTCCGTCGAAAACGAAATCTTTGTGAGTTATATGATGTTTTCCGCTTTGTTCTAACACGGCTACCACCGAAAGTTCGTACATGTTTGGCATAGGATACACTAATCTGGTGCATCCCGCAGTACGCTCAGCTGGCTGGTTGCCTATTAATTCGGGCGGTGTGAGAAATGTAATTTTCATGTTTTGGGTTATAGCTATTCTTAAAATATAACGAGTAAAATTAGATATAATTATGCGGAAAATGAAAAAGGTTAGTGCAAAAATGAATGTTTTCGCGAGAAATGGGGCGAAAATTAATAATAATAAGTTATCTTTGCTTGACTATTTACGCCCACGGGCGTATGTAGCCGTGATTTATAGTAAAGTTTTAATTCATAATTAATTATTTTTAAACACTACGGTAAAGAAATGAGAAGGTGGCGCATTGAAGACAGTGCAGAACTGTATAACATTAACGGTTGGGGTTTGAAATATTTTTCAATAAATGAAAAAGGACATATTCAAGTAACTCCGCGTGAAGGGTGTGCAGGCGTTGACTTAAAGGATGTTATGGATGAGTTGCAGGTTAGAGACATTACGGCTCCGATATTGCTTCGATTCCCTGATATTCTCGATAATAGAATCGAGAAGATTTCGAATTGCTTTAAGTCGGCATCGAAAGAATATAATTATCAAGCAGAGAACTTTATTATTTATCCGATAAAGGTGAACCAGATGCGACCGGTGGTTGAAGAAATCGTGGGTCATGGTAAGCGTTTCAACATAGGTCTTGAAGCTGGCAGTAAGCCAGAACTTCATGCGGTGTTGTCGATTAACATCGATGAGAAATCGCTCATTATATGCAACGGATATAAAGATGAAAGTTACATAGAACTTGCGTTGTTGGCGCAAAAGATGGGCCGCCGCATTTTCCTTGTGGTTGAAAAGCTCAATGAGTTGAAGTTGATAACCGACATATCACGTCGCTTGGGCATCCGTCCAAACATAGGCATTCGCATCAAGTTGTCGAGTTCGGGAAGCGGCAAGTGGGAAGAATCGGGAGGCGACCAAAGTAAGTTTGGCCTAAATTCAAGCGAATTGCTTGATGCAATCGATTTTCTTGAAAAGAAGCAGATGAAAGACTGCTTGAAGTTGATACACTTCCACATTGGTAGCCAGATAACAAAGATTCGTCACATTAAGAATGCGTTGCGTGAGGCTACACAATTCTATGTGCAATTGTCAAAAATGGGCTTTGACATTGACTTTATAGATATAGGTGGCGGTCTTGGTGTGGATTATGACGGAACCCGCAACAGTGCAAACGAAAGCAGCATGAATTATTCGATTCAAGAATATGCCAACGATGCTGTTTCGGCAATTGTCGACACTTGTACGAAGAACGGTTTGAAACAGCCAAATGTGATTAATGAATCGGGTCGTTCGCTAACTGCACATCACTCAATATTGATTTTTGATGTGTTGGAAACAACCCAATTGCCAAAGTGGAACGACGATAACGATGAAATAGGCGAAGATGCACACGAATTGGCTCGCGAACTATATAACATTTGGGATAAGATTGACCATACGCGCGTGATGGAAGACTGGCACGATGCGTTGCAGATTCGTGAGGAGGCTCTTGACTTGTTTAGCCTTGGCTTGCTTGACTTGAGAACTCGTGCTCAAATCGAAAAATTGTTCTGGTCGATTGCTCGCGATGTGACTGACCTTGCATCAAACATGAAGCATGCACCAGATGAATTGCGCAAGGTGGCAAGAAAATTGCCGGAAAAATATTTCTGCAATTTCTCGTTGTTCCAATCGCTACCAGATAGTTGGGCAATAGACCAAATATTCCCAATCATTCCTATTTCGCGCCTTGACGAGAAGCCAACCCACATGGCCACCATTCAAGACGTGACATGCGACAGCGATGGCAAGATTGCCAATTTCGTTTCGCCTTCGGGTGTGGCTCCATCGGTGCCTGTGCATGGATTGAAGGCTAATGAGCCATATTATTTGGGCGTTTTCCTTGTTGGAGCATACCAAGAAATTTTGGGCGATATGCACAATTTGTTTGGTGATACTAATGCTGTTCATGTTAATGTTTATAAAGACCGTTATGAAATAGACCAAATCATAGACGGTGAAACAGTGGCTGAAGTTCTCCACTATGTGCAATAAAATCCGAGAAACTTGCTTAGAAACATTGAAACGTGGGTAACGCAATCAATGAAGCAAGGTAAGATAACTCCGGAAGAAGGTCGCGAGTTTATCAGTAACTATCGCTCAGGATTGTATGGCTACACCTATCTTGAAAGAGATTAATAGAAATAATATTTTATAACCAGTCTCCCCGCTGAAAGGGGAGATTGGTATTTTATAACAATAATATAAGTCTATGCGTTACTTTATGCGCTTGGCCTATAGAGGGGCAAACTTTCATGGTTGGCAATCGCAGCCTAACGATGTCTCGGTGCAGGAAACTATCGAGAAGGCAATGACCATGTTGCTGCGTGAGCCAATAAAAATCACTGGGGCAGGACGTACGGATGCCGGAGTGAATGCTGCGACTATGATAGCGCACTTTGATGCTGAGGGTGAAGTCGACGGCGTTCAACTTGTGCATAAGTTAAATAGTGTGCTTGGAAAAGACATTGCCATTTATTCGGTTTTTCCGGTGCACGACGACGCTCATGCTCGATTTGATGCTGTGAGCAGAACATATAAATATTTTGTAAATACTGCTAAAGACCCTTTTGCTTATCCTCTAAGTTGGCAAAGTCCGAAAGATTTAGACTTCGATTTGATGAATGAGGCTGCAGAACATTTGTTTAGGTATACCGATTTCACCAGTTTTAGCAAATTGCACACCGATGTTAAAACCAACAATTGCAAGATTACTTATGCCAAATGGGCGAAAGAGGGTAGCCAGTGGGTGTTTACTATAACAGCCGACCGTTTTTTGAGAAATATGGTGAGGGCTATAGTTGGCACTTTGGTGGATGTTGGTCGGCATAAGATAACAATTGCTCAATTTTGTGAAATAATTGAGAAGAAGAATAGGTGTTCGGCGGGTACTTCGATGCCTGGCAATGCTTTGTTTCTTTGGGATGTGGCCTATCCGTATGAGATAAAGTGATGCAAGCCTGTTAAGAAGATATTATAATGAGGATTCCCAATCGTTAAGATGTTTGGGAATCTTTTTTTTGTGTTGGCGTGAATGTGACAAAATTTCTTTAAAAATATGACAAAATGACCAATAAAACGGTGTTATATGCCATAATGTCGCATTTTAAGGCGAAGAAATGACCTAAAATCGGATTGGGCTGAAAATTGCAAAAATAATAATCAAACGCGAGTTGCTGCTTAGCATACAAGCGTTGAGGTAAAGAAAAATATTAATTAAAAATAGGAGAATAAAATTATGATTACATTAAGAGAAAAACAATGGTTTCCAGCGATGATGCTTAACGATTTATTTGCAGAAGCAGTGCATGACTATAATGGTAAGATGCGTTCGGTTAAAGCATTGATTAACATTTCAGAAAATGACAGTGAATATGTTATAGAAGTGGCTGCTCCGGGAGTTGCAAAGGAGAATTTTAAGGTTCAGCTCGATGTAGATGGCAATTTGGTATTGTCGGTAAACGAACAACAATGTGCTGAAGAAGGCTGTGGAAACAAAAAATATTTGCGTCGTGAATTTGCATGCTATCACTTTAATGAAGTGTACCGCTTGCCGAAGGATGTAGACAAGCAGGGCATCGGTGCAAAGGTTGACAATGGTGTTCTGACTGTCATCTTGCCGAAATTGAGCGAGGAGGCGATGCAAAAAGAAGTGAAGATGATTGAGATTCAGTAAAAAAAATGTGGATAAGGTGGCGTTAACGATAGTTCTGTGAATCAGAGGTTTGTTAGAATACATTTGATTGTTGAGGCCACTAATGGGAGTTAGGGTTTTTGAAAAAGAGGAACTGCTCAAAAATTTGGGCAGTTCCTCTTTGCTTTTTCTGATTTTTCCGATGATGGAATGTTGAGTTTTTTTGCAAAATGCAGCAACGGGAAATATTAACTAAATCAATTGATGGTTATTTCATAGGCTCAACAGTGTAGCCTTCTTTTTGAAGTAGGTCGATGAGCCCGTCGGTGCCAGGTAGGTGTCCGGCTCCAACCACAGTGAAAATAGATTTTTCGGGCATTAAGGTTTTTAGTTTGTTCACCCAATTTTTGTTTCGGTCGGTGAACATTTCGCGCATGCTTTGTTCCTTTTCTTCAGGAGTGCTGTCGTCTTCCTCTATTTCCTGCATTGTTATTTCGTGGAGTTTTTTGAGGTCTTTTTCGGTGTAGGCATTGTAGAGTTTAGCAATGCTTTCTTTGTTTTTGTCGAATTTCTCCATCATTTTGTCAAGAGATTCGGCTTGATCGGCAATAGGCTTTCCGTAAATTAAATTCATTTGGAACTCAAGTGTTTCAAATCCGTTTGTTGGTTTGTTTAATTCGGCGCCTCTCTTTTGCACGGCAATGTCGATGCCTTCGTCGGTGGCATTTTCTGGGAAAAGTTCAATCTTAACCAAAAGCAGAATTTGCGTAGACACGAAAGTAGGGATTAGCATATCCAGTTGATTTATGCTAACAACACCGCCAGTGCCGGCTTTAAGGATAGAGTCGAGGGCGGCGATGGTTTTAGGCTTAAGAACTTTTGATAAAGTGCTGTCGGCTGGAGCCATTACTTTTTGCATAATTGCGGCTTGAGCCTCTGGCCCGGTTAAATCAGATTTTTCAACTTCACCATATATTTCGTCGCATGTGGTGATTGCTTCGTCAAATCCTGAGATTTTTTCAATAAATTTTGACGGAGCATGATGGTGAGTGCCTAAGATGTATGAGGGTTTGCTTAGTCCGTTGCCCGACACTTTCCACAATAGTTGAGCATTGCCGGCAAAGGCAAAAAGTAAAATGGCTGTAGTTAAGCAGCAAAATCGTTTCATTTTCATAGTTGTTGATTATTTGTTGTTAATATGTTTTTTTCTGTTTAGACGAATTAATTTCCATAAAATTACATCTTTTTTAGAAAAATATAGTGTGCGCCGCTGAAAATATTATGAAATGGAATAATCAAGGGAAAAATAATGCTAATTTTGTAGCAAATGAAACAGAACACAACCATATCGATATGTAAGGGCATAGCCATTATTTTGATGGTGATAGGTCATGCCGAAGGGCCCGGTTTAGTGACAAATTTTGTCTATTTGTTCCATATGCCCATTTTCTTTATCGCAGCGGGATATTTTTTTAGCCGACGCTATTTGGTAGATTCGTGGACCTATGTGGAGAAGCGTTTTAAGGGGTTGTATGTGCCAATGGTAAAGTGGTCGCTGGTGTTTTTGCTGCTGCATAACTTTTTCTTCGACATAGGTTTGCTCAACGAGCAGTATGGCAATTGGAGCAATGGTGTTACGCACCCCTACACAATGCGTCAGGCATGTCAGCGATTTGTTAACATAGTGTTTTCGATGGGCGGATATGATGAGTTTTTGCTTGGTGCTTTTTGGTTCTTTAGGGCTCTTTTGGTTTCGAGCATATTGTTTATGGCTCTTTATAGGTTTTTGGATGGCCGCAGAAGTTGGTTAGAAGGAAACAAGGCAGTTGTTGCAATTATAGCCATAGCATTGGCGTTTGCAGTGTTCAGGTTGAGCAATGGCCTTAAGGTTGTGACCATAGTGCAAGGCGGAATACGAGAAAATTGGGGCATAATATTTTTCGGATTAGGAGTGCTTTTCCGGTCGTATGAGGAGAGCATAAAGCAGCATTGGGCGTTGGCATTGCTCTATTTTGGCCTGCTTTTGGGCGGAGCGCATTTGCACTTGGCGGGGATGAATCTTGCGCCTAAGCTGATTGACGTGGTCACGTTGCCCATTACGGGAAGCATAGGTTTTCTGATGGTGTATTATGTGTCGGGAGTGATTAACAAGCATGAGGGTTGGCTGAAACGCTTTTTGGTTCATGCCGGTTCCATGACACTTTACATCTATGTGTTTCACATACTGTCGTTTAAGGTTGTCAGTGCCATCAAGATTATGTGGTACGGCCTTGATTGGGGTCAAATAGGATGCCATATGGTTATTCATGAGCATCATGGCGACTACTTCTGGGTGCTTTACTCAATAGTAGGAGTGGGGCTTCCGTTGCTGTGGATGATGGGTTATAATGCGTTGAAAACAAAAATAAAGATGAAGCTCCAAGCCGAAAAAGCATAAGCATAAATAACGAATTTTTTAATTGCATATATGCTCGAAAACGAATGTTTCGGGCATATTTTTTTGTGCTGGGGCGTAAAAGAGGTAAATAAGAGGGCAGAATGAACGTAAAAAAGCGAAAATAATTGCAAAAAAGTTATTGATAAATAGGAAATTATGCGTACCTTTGCACCCAAGTATGCGGGAACGAATCCGCACACTGTAATTAACTAATTTATTAACTAATTTTAAATGAGCGAATTGAAAAATTCTCCAATTGAAGATTTCGATTGGGAAGCCTTTGAAAAAGGCGAAACTCAAGGAGAGAAATCTCGCGAAGAGTTGGAAAAAACCTATGACGAAAGCCTTAACACAATTAAGGACAAGGAAGTAACTGAAGGTACCGTTATCGCAATTAACAAGCGCGAGGTAGTGGTTAACATTGGCTACAAGTCAGATGGTATTATTCCACTAAACGAATTCCGCTACAACCCAGATTTGAAAATCGGTGACAATGTAGAAGTGTTTATTGAAAACCAAGAAGACAAGAAGGGTCAACTACTTCTATCACACCGCAAGGCTCGTGCAGCTAAGAGCTGGGACCGCGTGAACGAAGCGCTTGAAAACGATGAAGTAATCACAGGCTACATCAAGTGCCGCACTAAGGGTGGTATGATTGTAGACGTATTTGGTATCGAAGCATTCTTGCCAGGTAGCCAAATCGACGTTAAGCCAATCCGTGACTACGATGTATTTGTTGGTAAGACAATGCAATTCAAGGTTGTTAAGATCAACCAAGAATACAAGAACGTTGTTGTATCACACAAGGCTCTTATTGAAGCAGAACTTGAACAACAAAAGAAGGAAATCATCGCTAAGCTTGAAAAGGGTCAAGTACTTGAAGGCGTTGTTAAGAACATCACAACTTACGGCGTATTCATCGACCTTGGTGGCGTAGACGGTTTGATTCACATCACAGACCTATCATGGGGCCGCGTGAACCATCCAGAAGAAATCGTTGCTCTTGATCAAAAGCTTAATGTTGTTATCCTTGACTTCGACGACGAAAAGCGTCGCATTGCATTGGGCTTGAAGCAACTTCAACCACATCCATGGGATGCTCTTGATGCTGACTTGAAGGTTGGTGACAAGGTTAAGGGTAAAGTTGTTGTTATGGCTGACTACGGTGCATTTGTTGAAATCGCTCCAGGCGTTGAAGGTCTAATTCACGTTAGCGAAATGTCATGGTCACAACACTTGCGCTCTGCTCAAGACTTCTTGAAGAAGGACGACGAAGTAGAAGCAGTTATTTTGACACTTGACCGCGAAGAACGCAAGATGTCTCTTGGTATCAAGCAATTGAAGGCTGACCCATGGGAAAACATCGAAGGCAAGTATCCTGTAGGTAGCAAGCACACTGCTAAGGTTCGCAACTTCACTAACTTTGGTGTATTTGTAGAACTTGAAGAAGGTGTAGACGGTTTGATTCACATCAGCGACCTTTCTTGGATTAAGAAGATTAAGCACCCATCAGAATTCACTCAAATCGGTGCTGACATCGAAGTACAAGTTCTTGAAATCGACAAGGACAACCGTCGTTTGAGCCTTGGTCACAAGCAACTTGAAGAAAATCCTTGGGACGTATTCGAAACAGTATTCACTGTAGGTAGCGTTCACGAAGGTACTATCACTGAACTATTGGATAAGGGTGCTGTTGTAGCACTTCCTCACGGTGTTGAAGGTTTCGCAACTCCAAAGCACCTTGTTAAGGAAGACGGCGCAACTGCTGCTCAAGGCGAAACTCTTGAATTCAAGGTTATCGAATTCAACAAGGACGCTAAGCGCATCATCCTTTCTCACAGCCGTATTTTTGAAGATGTAGCAAAGGCTGAACAACGCAAGGCTAAGAAGGCAACTGCTAAGGCTGCTGTTGTTGAAGAAGCTCCTGCTGCTTCATCTATCGAAAAGACAACTCTTGGCGACATCCAAGAATTGGCTGCATTGAAGGAAAAACTTTCAAAGAAGTAATAACTTATTGAAAAGATAATAACCTTTGGCGAGGCGTCGCGTTAGCGGCGTCTCGTTTTT
Organism: Muribaculaceae bacterium; assembly: GCA_045613305.1. Taxonomy (GTDB): domain Bacteria; phylum Bacteroidota; class Bacteroidia; order Bacteroidales; family Muribaculaceae; genus SFTJ01. Next base: position 94,817 of record JAZLAU010000016.1, on the reverse strand, counting down.
TTTATGTATCAGATGTGTGATTTTGCGAGATTGGCCACGATGTGTTATCTTTGTACATATATATAATGTAATAGAATGGAATTATTAGGACTAATGAGTGGCCTTAATTGGCAAGGCATATTGATAGGTGTGTGTACATTCCTGATCATAGGATTTTTTCACCCGATAGTGATTAAGTGTGAATATTATTTTGGCACAAAGTGCTGGTGGTGGTTTGTGATTGCCGGATTGGTGCTAATGGCAGGTGCTCTGGTGGCCGATAGTGTTTTGGTGTCGGCATTGCTTGGAGTGACTGCGTTTTCGAGTTTTTGGTCGATACTTGAAATATTTGAGCAAGAACAACGAGTGAAGAGAGGGTGGTTCCCTCGAAATCCAAAGAGAAAATATCCTTTTGATGAGGAAAATAGCACTAAATAAGGTAAATTTTTGAGTATGACTTTGCAAAGTTAGATTTATGCTTTAACTTTGTGTATTCATTATGGTTAAAATGCATAATTGTGTGCATCTATCAGAAAAGGTGAATAGCGATAACATATGATTAAACGATTGGCTGTAATATTGACTTTAATGCTTGCTGTGATGGCGGGCGATGTTGCTGCGCAAAATTTGCAGTGGCAAGAGTCGAAACATGCAGTGATATCGGAGTCGGATGTTGAAATAACCGGCAAAGATGGCGTTATAATCATCAAAACTACTCGCCGCATTCAAGTAAGAGTGTTTACTATATTGGGGCAGTTGGTTAACCAAACCACCTTAAACCCAGGCGAGAACCATTTGCGAGTGAACTCACGCGGAATTTACATTGTGAAGGTAGAAAACCGTACGCAAAAGGTGGCGTTATAAATTAAGCAATATCAAGGCTACTTTTTTTACATAGTGTCGGGATGCGTGTTATGCGTGTTCCGACATTTCTTTTTTTGCAAACGATGAATGTGGTGAATGATGTGATTTGGTGCAGAATGTTGTAATATTTAAAATTCGTAACTTTTTAAGGCAAGGACTTAATAAATATTTAAAATGGGGCGTATGTTGCTTTTTTTTTATAAATTTGTGAAAAAGATATTATATAGATAAGATTATGGCGAAAAATCAAGAAATAGATTGGTCAAATCTCACATTTGGCTACATGAAAACAAATTACAATGTTCGTTGCACATTTAAAGACGGGCAGTGGGGAGAAGTAGAGGTAACCGATTCAGAACGAGTAGACTTGCATATGGCGGCAACTTGTTTGCATTACGGCCAAGAAGTGTTTGAAGGCTTAAAGGCGTTTAGAGGAAAAGATGGCAAGATTCGTATCTTCCGTCTTGAAGAAAATGCAAAGCGAATTCAGCGCAGTGCAGAGGGTGTGATGATGGAGCCTATTCCGGTAGAAAAGTTCCGCGAAATGGTTGAAAAAGTGGTTAAATTGAACGAAGATTTCATACCTCCTTACGGAAGCGGTTCGTCGCTTTATATTCGTCCGTTAGAGTTGGGTACATCGGCACAAGTGGGAGTCCGCCCATCTTCTGAATATTTGTTCTTGATTTTTGTGACACCAGTTGGCCCATATTTTAAAGAAGGGTTTAAGCCAACAAAGGTGGCTATTTATCGCCAATTCGACCGTGCTGCTCCATGCGGAACAGGTCGCTGGAAAGTGGGTGGTAACTATGCTGCAAGTCTTACTGCAGGCGCTTTGGCTAAGCAAGGCGGCTATTCGGCTGTGCTTTATCTTGACCCAAAGGAAAAGAAATATATCGATGAGTGTGGCCCTGCTAATTTCTTTGCTGTTAAGGGTAACACTTATATTACACCAAAGAGCGAATCGATTCTGCCATCTATCACTAACATGAGTTTGCAACAAATTGCTAAGGATCTTGGCATGGAGGTAGAGTGTCGCCCAGTTCTTTTGGAAGAACTTTCGGAAATGGACGAGGCTGCAGAATGCGGAACAGCCGCAGTGGCAGCACCAATATCGCAAATCGATGATGTGGATAATGGCGTGACTTATGTTATGAGTAAGGACGGAAACCCTGGTCCTTGGACAACAAAGTTGTATGACCGATTGCGTGCAATACAACTTGGTGATGAGCCAGACACACATGGATGGGTTACAGTGCTTGATTAAGAAAAAACACAGATAGATGAAGATGCTTGCGACGGTGGTTACAAGCATCTTTTTTTTGTTTTGTGGTAGGCGTTGAAATGCAATATTTAACGCATTGTGAGAAAGTTGCTGCTGAATTGTTGCGATAAAATGTGTCAAGGATGTGTAGGTGGAATCTGTAAGAGGCGAGAGTTTTGCCAGACAAGTGGAATTTTTGTCGGGCAATTGCGATATTTATCAAGTAGAACAAAAAAATGCTCGAATGCCAATAGCATCCGAGCACTTATGTTTTTAAAAGATTGTATTACTTTTTCTTTTCTTTAGCGGCCTTTTTTAGAGCGTCAACCCAAATGTCGTAGCCTGCGTCCTTTAGGTGAAGTCCGTCGTTGGTGAGTTCTTTTCGAAGAATGCTTGTTCCTGGTTCAACGAAAAGAGGGAATAGGTCGATATACTGAAGGCCTTTTTCTTCGGCCAATTCTTTCAATTTGGCGTTGATTTCAGGGAACTGATATGTTTTGCCGTCAAGATTCTTATATCGCTTGAAACTTTCGTTGATAGGCAGGCAACTTTGCAAAACGATTTCAGTTTCGGGACTTTCTTGCATAATTCTGTCGATTACGAGGCGAGTGCGACGAATGATTTCGTCGGAAGTTAGGTGGTGGCTAACGTCGTTGGCTCCCAAAAGGTAGTAAATCATCTTTGGTTTGCCAGGAAGGATTTGGTGAAGACGGTTGTAGACACCCATAATTTCGTCGCCAACGATGCCACGGTTAACTACGTTTTTCCATCCAAGTCGCTTGCCCCAGTCCTTGCCACCTTCGGTAAGGCTGTTGCCAAGCATTACGATGTCGTTGCTTGTAATTTCAGGTTCGTCCATGAATTGAAGGAATCGAGTGTAATAGTAAGGGAAATAAAGTTCGGTTGAGGCTTTCTTGTTGGCCGAGAAGTTTGTGTCTAAGTCAAGCAGAGCACCTGCAACGGCGTTAGCCACAAGTGTGCGCAGACGAGTTACGCTATTTGCGTCGTCGGGGTGAACTCTGTTGGTTAGTAAAATAATGCTCACGTCGTTAACAGGGTCAATAAGCACACTTGTGCCGGTGTATCCTGTGTGGCCGTAAGTTTCGGTAGAGAATAGGTTGCCAAGATTGCTTGCGTAAGACGAGAAAACATCCCAACCAAGCGAGCGTCCTTGGTCGTATTCGTCGCGAGGAACAGTGCGCATTGCTTTTACCGCCAATGGACTAAGGATTCTCACGCCATTTAGTTCGCCACCGTTTTGAAGAGCCGCGCAAAGGATAGCAGCATCTTCAGCGGTTGTGTATAGGCCGGCATTTCCGCTGATGCCGTGGTTTATTTCGCGAGCAAGCGGGTCGTGCACTTGGCCCACGAAGCATGTCTTACCGTCTTTGCTTTGCTTTTCAGTAGGAACGATGTAGTAACCTTTTGAGGTATTTGACTTAATTGAATAGTCGTCGGTGGTGTAAAGCGCTTCGTCGGTAACTACTACGTTTTGGTCGTTTACCCAAAGATTCTTTTTAGCGTCGTAATGGCAAGGAAGGTAGTCGGTGTGCTTCATGCCCAGTGGTTCAAACACGTGTTTCTTAGCGTAGTCGCGAAGTGTCATTCCGGTTACCTTTTCAAGAATCTTTTGAAGTGTGATGAAGTTTAGGCAACTGTATTGGAACTTAGTTCCAGGCTTGAAGTCGCGACGGCAAGAGCCGATGTATGCAATCAGCGAATCGGTATTGGCATTTTCGCCGTAAGTTTCGCGAATATGCTTAGGCGACACGTATGAAGGAATGCCTGAAGTGTGAGTTAGCAAGTGCTCTACGCGAATGGTGCTTTTGCCGTTTTCGCCTTCCCAGTTTTTGAAACCAGGCAGATACACGCTCACAGCATCTTGCAAACGTATAAGACCTTTGTCGACAAGAGTCATGAAGCTCACGGCAGTGCCAAGGGTTTTGCTGCATGAGGCCATGTCGAAAATCGAATTGGCGGTCATAGGTTCTGCGGTAGGGAAAATGCTACGGTTTCCGTAGGCTTTTAGGTATGCCATTTTACCGTCGCGAACCACGGCAAGAACTGCGCCGGGCATTTCGCCTGCTTCAATCGATTGATTGATTACGTAGTCGGCGTTTTGCAGTCTTTCTGCATCGAACCCAACTTGCTGAGGTGCCACGCGTGGCAATGGTTGAGCCGTAAGGGTTGGGAGTGTGCATATCAATCCCAATAATAGAATGAGAGTCTTCTTCATGATTTTGTTTTGTATTATAATGGTTTTTTGTTAGCGTTAAAGTGATATAAAGGTAGAAAAAAGGTTGCAATTATCGGCAATAAAAGCCCAAATATTGTGAATGAAAAGTGCAAAAAAAGAGTTGCTCAAAAAATCGTAGGCTTTGAGCTTTGGCTATGCTGACCGTAGAATAGAGATGACGAATGGTTTTCTTATCGTCTATTCGTTAGATTTTTTGAACAACTCTCGGAGTTATAGTGCGACTTAAGTAAGCCGAAATTTTGCTTTGATTAGCGCAATAGCAGTGAAATGTTGTAGGCAATGAAAAGAAGCACGAATATTGCGCCTTCAATTCTGTCGAAGCGTCGTTTGCCAAATGTAAACACCACCACATAGCATAAAATGGCTGCAGTGAGCATTATTATGTAGTCGCTAAACATGATGGTTTGTATTTTGAGAGGGTCGAATAATGCTGCTATGCTTAGAATGAGCAGAATGTTAAACACATTTGAGCCTAATACGTTGCCTAATGCAAGTTGAGCGTTGCCACGGCATGCGGCGAATATGCAGGTTATAAGCTCTGGTAATGAGGTGCCTATGGCAACTATAGTGATTGAGATTACCGATTCGCTCATGCCCCAAGTGCGAGCTAAGGCTTTGGCAGCGTCAAGGAATAGAGTGCCTCCGTAAAGAAGTGAGCAAAGCGAAACTGCGGCAATTATAATTAGTATAAAAGTGTTTAGGTTATCGTATTTTGTGGCTTCTTCTGCGCCAGTTTCTTCGTTTGCTCCTTTGCTTTGAATTATTGCATAAATGTTGTAGACAATAAAAATAGCAAGAAGAATAAGTGCGTCGATACGGCTTAGTTCATTTGCGCTGCCGAAAATCATGTTGTCGGCCACGAGGAAAATGAGTAGGGCTGTAACGAAAATTGTGAAAGGAATGTCGCGGCGTGTTTGAAGTCGTTCGATGGTGAAAGGCAAAATCATTGCTGTAACACCTAAAATGAGCAGTATGTTGCAGATGTTAGAACCTATCACGTTGCCCATTGCAATGTCGCCGTGACCTGATAGTGCCGATGAGATGCTGACAAATAGTTCGGGCGATGATGTGCCCCAGCCGATGATTGTGAAGCCGATGATGAAATTGCTAAGTTTTGCCTTCTTTGCAATTGCAACCGAAGAGTCAACAAGAACGTTTGCTCCAACTAATAGCAACGCAAGACCGACAATTAGAAAAATGTAGTCCATAATATGTTACTGGTGAAAAAATGTTATTTTGCAAAGTTACAAAAAAACGATAAGTTGTTTTTAACGAATTTGTAAAATTTTAAGGAGTTTGCCCTCAACGCTGAATTTCACTTCCTTCCCGTCGAATTGCATGCCATACACTCTGTTAGGGTCGTCTTGGTAACGAGGTCGAGGGTCGCGCTGAAGTGTGCTGCAAAGTGCAGCCATGGTGTTGGGCGGCAAGGCGTTTGCTAAGTGTTCGGGGATTTCAACTTTCAGTAATTCTTGTTCTTGAGGATTGCTGTCGGTAAAGCCGCCGAGAGCCTCGGGATGGCTGTCGGTGTAGGGCAAATATGGCTTAATGTCATATATTGGTGTGCCGTCCATAAGGTCGGCGCCAGCCACGATTAGGGCTGGGGAGTCGAGGCTATCGTAATCGATGCCTATTAGTCGCACCGATGACAGGCCGATGGGGTTTGGTCGGAACGGAGAACGAGTGGCAAAGACGCCCATTCGAGTGTTGCCGCCTAAGCGAGGAGGCCTTACTGTGGGTGACCATGTTTGTCGTTGAGCTTCGGAGAATTGCCATATTAGCCAAATGTGGGAAAAACCGTCAAGCCCTCGAAATGCTTCGGCAATGCGATATTCGGGGCAGAACACTATGCGACCGCGCAATTCGTCAACTAAGCCACTTTGACGCGGTATGCCAAATTTTGTATTAAATTCGGTGTGAATATGTGCGATGATTTTCATAGATGTGACGTTTTATGGTGCAAAATTACTAAAAACTGTTAAGCAATTGAATTTTTTTTGACTAATGTTTTGTGAATATGAAAAATATTGGTAATTTTGCATCGTGTTTTTCATGGTATTAGATTTAAGGTTAACAAGATTGGTTGTCGTGAGACAATCAATTTTTTTTTATCCCCTTTGGAGCAATGTTGTCCTAAAGGGGATAAATTTTTTTCAAAGGATTAACTGTTGGGCCATATCGCAGGGCGCATGTCTGGCATTGGACAATGTTTTCCCTGTGGCGAGTGTTCCCGTTAGGGATGGTGCAAGCGGAGAGGTTAAGATGTGCAAATAAAAAAAAGACGCCGAGCAGGCGTCTTTTTATTTTAGATTAAAAATATTTGTTGTTTAGTTTGTTTCAACTATATCGGTCGATGTGGGTTCATCTTCTTCGGGCTCGTCTTTCTTCACCAATAGCGCACTTCCTTCATATAATAGGTATAGAGGCAAGAACACGGCAAACATTGAGAATGGGTCGCCAGGAGTGATGGCTGCTGCTAAAATCATGAGAATCACAATGGCATGTCGGCGGTATTTGTGATAGAAACTGCGTCGCAAGATGCCAATCTTAGAAAGTGCCATCGAAACTAAAGGCAGTTCGAACACAATTCCCATGATAAATATTAGCGACATGAAAGTGTCGATGTAACTATTTAGTGAAATCTGATTAGGTATTGCTTCGCTAAGTTGGTAGTTGGCAAAAAACCGAAGAGAGAAAGGAAATACTATGTAGTAGCCAACCGCAATTCCGGTGAAGAACAGCATGATGCCAATCAGAAATATTAGTCGAGCACCACGCTTTTCGTTTTCATATAATCCTGGGCTTATGAATTGCCAAAAAAGGAAAATAACTATAGGGAACGATAGCACAAACGCCAACCAAAATGATGTTGACATGTGCACATAGAATTGCGATGCTAACTGTATGTTGATTAGGTCAACATGAAAATCGGTGCTGGCAAAAAAATCCATGCCGGGAACATTCTCAGCAAAAGCGCTCAGCCATTGGTAGAGGATGAATGTGCCGTCGCATGGTGCGAGAATCACTTGGTCGAAGATTTTGTGCATAAAAATGAATAAGATGATTGCCGTGCTCACAAGCACGCCAGCCACCTTAAACAGTGTCGAACGAAGATCTTCGAGGTGATCCCAGAATGACATTTCGGTAAGTTGCTCTTTTTCTTCTTCCAAAATGCTATGAGGTTGGGAAAATTATTGTTTGTCTTCTTTCTTTTCGTTGCTGATAGGCTTTTCGATTTCAGACTTCACGTCGTCCATGCCTTCTTTGAAGCTGCGAATGCCTTTTCCTATGCCGCGCATAAGTTCAGGAATTTTCTTGCCGCCAAAAAGTAGAAGCACGATTAATGCAATGATAACGATTTCAGTAGGACTGAAGTTGAAAAAAAGAAATAGATTGCTCATCTTCAAAAAGGTTTTTTTATGATTAATGATAATGCAAAGATAAATAATTTTGAATTAAAAACAATTATATGACATTAAAATTTAGTATCTTTGCACGCTGAAATTAAAAGCATATAATAATAAAGGTATAATTAAGAAAATGAAAGCATTTGTATTCCCAGGTCAAGGAGCGCAGTTTGTAGGAATGGGCAAGGATCTTTATGAAAATAATGCCGAAGCTCGTGAAATGTTTGAAAAAGCCAATGAAATTTTAGGCTTTAGAATAACAGATTTGATGTTAGAAGGAACTCCAGAAGACTTAAAGCAAACAAAGGTAACTCAACCAGCAGTGTTTTTGCATTCAGTGATTTTGGCAAAGACATTGGGTGAAGAGTTCAACCCAGATATGGTGGCAGGTCACTCATTAGGTGAATTTTCGGCACTTGTTGCAGCAGGAGCAATGTCGTTTGAAGACGGATTGAAACTTGTGTCTCAACGTGCTCAAGCAATGCAAAAGGCATGTGAAGCAGCACCATCAACAATGGCAGCGATTATCGGTTTGCCAGACGAACAAATTGAAGAAATTTGCGCAGGTGTGAACAAAGACGGTTATGTTGTTGTTCCTGCAAACTATAACAATCCTGGTCAACTTGTGATTTCGGGAAATGTAGAAGCAGTTCAAGAGGCTTGCGAAAAGTTGAAAGCGGCAGGTGCAAAGCGTGCATTGGTTCTTCCTGTAGGTGGAGCGTTCCACTCACCATTGATGCAACCAGCAAAGGATGAGTTGCAAGCAGCAATCGAAGCAACACAATTCTCAACACCAAAATGCCCAGTATATCAAAATGTAGATGCTGAGGCACACACCGACCCAGAAGAAATTAAGGCAAACTTGATAGCACAATTGACAGCGCCAGTTAAGTGGACATATGAAGTTCAAAATATGGTAGCAGCAGGTGCAACAGAATTTACCGAATGCGGTCCTGGTAAGGCTTTGCAAGGCATGATTGCAAAGATTAGCCGTGAAGTGGCAATTGCCGGCATTCAATAATGTGAATAGTCGCTAACAAACTTTTTAGATAATAAAAGCGCAGACTTTAAGAGTTTGCGCTTTTTTAATGCTATTAAATTTGTTTGGAGTTGCCGAAAATGGTAATTTTGTATCACTTATGACAAAAACCGAAACATTTATGTTGCAAATAAAAGACACATTGGTGAGTCTTGACCTTGTGGAGCGCTTTTTCTTGTGCGACCTGAACTCTTGTTTGGGTGAATGCTGCATAGAGGGCGATGCCGGGGCGCCATTGACCGAGGAGGAGGCCAAGAAAATAGAGGCCTTGCTGCCAGAAATATGGGACGATTTGTTGCCACAGGCGCAAGATGAAATAAAGAAAAACGGCGTCAGTTACATTGATGAAGAAGGCGACCGCGTGACAACAATAGTTGACGGCAAGAATTGTGCGTTCACTTGTTACGGCGAAGGCGGGATGTGCTATTGTGCCATTGAGAAGGCTTATCGCGAGGGCAGAGTGGATTTTTATAAGCCCATTTCATGCCATCTCTATCCCGTGCGATTGAAGGAGTATGCTACATTTACGGCAGTGAATTATCACAGATGGAAAATCTGCAAATGTGCCGAAGTGTTGGGCCGCAAGGAAGGCGTTAGGGTGTATCAGTTCCTTAAAGAACCATTGATTCGCCGTTTTGGAACGGAATGGTACGAGGAATTAGAAAAAGCATGTGAACTATATTTGGAAGAATATGGCGATAAATGCTGAAAATTAAATGATTGAAAATGCTGCAAATTTTGTAGAATAAAAAAATATTACTAACTTTGCACTGCTTTTGTAACCTCTGGCGAGAAGAAGTGTGGCTCGTGAATGTTGCAGGAGTGTAATAAACAACAATAAAACAAGACAAAAATGGATTTGATTAAGATTGTTGAAGAATCATTCTCAACAGCGAAGGAATTTCCAGCATTCCAACCAGGTGACACAATCACTGTAGACTATCGTATTAAGGAAGGTAACAAGGAACGTATCCAACAGTACAAGGGTGTTGTAATCCGCATCTCAGGTGAAGGTAACAAGAAGCGTTTCACAGTTCGCAAGATGAGCGACAACATCGGTGTAGAACGTATTTTCCCAATGGACTCACCATTCATCGATGGTATCACTATCAACAAGTATGGTAAGGTTCGTCGCGCTAAGTTGTATTACCTACGTGCTCTAACTGGTAAGAAGGCTCGTATCAAGGAACGTCGTGTTAACTTGAACAAGTAATCTGCCCCTGTTTTAGAGGAAAAGAACTTAAAGATAACAAAGCAGCCGCAATTCGAAAGAGTTGTGGCTGTTCTGTTTTTTTGCTGTGATGTGCCGTGATGAAGAAAATCATAAGTTGTCAAGCAATTAGCGTTGGTTAAGAGTGGGTAAATTGAGGAAATATTGCTATATTTGTAGTCTGAAAATACGCAAAAGGAAATAACAATAAAAATTATAAAAAAAGACATGGGAAAGAAAGCACTATTGTTGATTCTCGACGGATGGGGAATCGGAGACAAGAGCAAAGCAGACGTGATTTCAAGCACACTTACCCCTTATTGGGACGGCTTGTTGGCAAACTATCCAAACTCACAACTTCAAGCGAGCGGCGAAAATGTGGGTTTGCCTGATGGACAAATGGGTAACTCTGAAGTAGGCCACCAAAATATTGGTGCGGGCCGTATATTATATCAAGACTTGGTGAAAATTAATAAGTCGATTAAGGAAGGAACAATTTACGACATTCCAGAAGTTAAAAAGGCTTATTCATATGCTAAGGAAAACGGCAAGAACATTCACTTGATGGGTTTGACATCTACAGGTGGCGTTCACTCATCGTTGGAACACATTTTTGCACTTTGCGACATTGCAAAGAAGTATGAGTTGGAAAATGTGTTTGTACACTGTTTTATGGATGGTCGCGACACCGACCCACAAAGCGGCAAGGGCTATGTGGCTGAAGTTGAAAAGCACTGTGCTGAAAGCGCAGGAAAGGTTGCGTCAGTGATTGGTCGTTACTATGCAATGGACCGTGACAAAAACTGGGACCGTGTGAAATTGGCATATGACCTACTTGTGAGCGGTAAGGGTGAACAAGCAACATCAATGACCGATGCAATTCAAGCAAGTTACGACAATGGCGTGACCGATGAATTTATCAAGCCAATTCATAACTGCAACTTCGATGGCACTGTGAAGGAAGGCGATGTGGTTATCTTCTTTAACTACCGTCCTGACCGTGCTAAGGAAATAACAATAGCGTTCACACAACAAGATATGCCAGAACATGGCATGATGAGAATTAAGGATTTGCAATTCTTCTGCATGACTCCATACGACTCATCGTTTACTGGCGTGAATATTTTGTTCCGTAAGGATAACGTAAACAACACTTTGGGCGAATACTTGAGCGCACTTGGCAAGAAGCAATTGCACATTGCAGAAACAGAAAAGTATGCACACGTTACGTTCTTCTTTAATGGTGGTCGTGAAAACCCATACGAAGGTGAAGACCGCATCTTGGTTCCATCGCCAAAGGTGGCAACTTATGACCTTAAGCCAGAAATGAGTGCATATGAGGTTAAGGATAAACTTGTGGAAGCTATCAACACACAAACCTACGATTTCATCGTTGTAAATTATGCAAACGGCGACATGGTGGGCCACACAGGAGTATATTCGGCAATCGAAAAGGCATGTAAGGCTATCGATGAGTGCGTTAAGGATACTGTTGAAGCATGTAAGGCAAACGACTACGAAGTGCTTATCATTGCTGACCACGGTAATGCCGACAATGCTCTAAATGCCGATGGCACTGCAAACACAGCTCACTCGCTAAATCCTGTTCCTTTTGTATACATCACTTCTAACAAGGATGCAAAGGTGAAGGATGGCGTTTTGGCCGATGTTGCTCCATCAATCTTGAAGATTATGGATTTGCCACAGCCAGAAGAAATGACAGGCAATAACCTTATTGAAGCATAATATCAGGATAAAGATATGACTTGTGAGGGCTCCGAAATTTTCGGAGCCCTTTTTTCGTGCTAATTGTGCGAAAATCCCTCTTTGTAAATATCGATTTTATCGGGGATATTTGGTATTTTTGCATTATGAAAAAGAAAGGAATCACAATGAACGGAAAAGCATTGATAATAGCATTTTTGATGGCGGTTTTTGTGTCTCAAAATGTTTCGTCGCAGCGAATCACCATCTTGTCGTCGAACGATACGCACAGCGCGTTGTTGCCCGATAAGGATGGTATGGGTGGTTTGTTGCGCCATAAGGCATTGGTAGATAGCGTGAGAGCAGCCGATGACCATGTGGTGGCGGTGCATGCCGGCGATGCTGTTCAGGGTACAGTTTATTTTTCAATGTTTAAAGGTGCAGTTGAATATGCCATGCATGACAGCATTGGATATGATTATTGCATAGTGGGCAATCATGAATTTGATAACCACATTAACGATTTGGCAAAATATACGGCCTCGCTTAAAGCAAAACTTTTGTCGTCAAACTATGATTTCACATCAACGCCTCTCGACGGCCGATTTTCGCCTTACGACATTCGTCACTATGGCGATAAGAAGATAGCGTTTATAGGCATAAACCTTAATCCAGAAGGTATGATTGCTGTGAAAAACATCGGTGGATTGGTTTATAATGATGCATCGGAAGTGGCTTTGCAATTGTCGGAGTATTTAAAAACTACGGGTATGGCCGATTATGTGGTGATGATATCGCACATTGGTTATAAGAGCGAGTATTATGATACCGATGTGGCAATTGTGAAGGAAAGCCGATATATAGACCTTGTGATAGGCGGTCATTCGCATACGCTGATAGAGTCGGATAATAAGAAACTTCATTTGGTGAAAAACGCCGATGGACGCGATATTCCTGTTGTTCAGGCAGGCAAGTCGGGCAAATATATGTGCAAAGTGTATTTTGACCTTGCCGACGGTAGCACAGAATATGAGTTGATGCCAGTGGATTCAACCTACGATGCACGCGTGAATGGTTATGTTGCCTTGAAAGATTGGCTCAAGCCATTTGATGAAGAAGTGTATAGGGTTATGCATAGCCGAATTGCCACTTGTGCGCGAGCAATGTCGAATGGAAAGTTGACCTACTTGCCCAATTTTGTGAGTGATGCAGTGGTGGAAATTATTACTCAACGCTGGGGCAAGGTTGATTTTGCGATAATGAATAGAGGAGGCATTCGCCAATCGTTGCCAGAGGGCGAATTGACCGAAGGAATGATATCATCGATGCTGCCATTTGATAATAGGTTGGTGGTTATGGAAATAAAGGGCAGCGATTTGCTCGAAGCCTTAAAGGTGATGGCTCGCCGAGGAGGAGATGCTGTGAGCAAGGAACTTGAGGTGAAGTATCAGTCGCCCGACTCAATAATATGGGCAAAATTAAACGGCAAAGACATTAAGCCAGAAAAGACATATCGAATGGTGACAGTGGATTATTTAGCAAATGGAGGCGACTATATGGAGCCGTTGACTAAATGCACCCGATTGTTTGAGGATAATGTGCCATATGGCGGATTGGTGCTCGAATATATTAAGCAACTTGACTCAAAGGGCCAGATTGTTGATTCAGATGGGAAAAAACGAATGCATAAATAATAGAGAGAAAATTAATTATATAAAGCAATGAAAAAGAGAAGCGTTATTTTATTGGCCGCAATGGCAATGTTTGCGTTTAGCGCCATGGCCGAACATCTTACAATATTAACAGCAAACGACACACACAGCGCAGTGATGCCTACCAGAAATAATAAGGGCGGCTTGATGCGCTGGAAAGTGGCAATGGACAGCGTTAGGAACGCCGACAAGAATGTGCTTGCAGTGCATGCGGGAGATGCGGTGCAAGGCACGGTGTATTTCTCAATGTTCAGAGGCGCAGTGGAGTATGCGGCGCTCGATAGTTTGGGCTTCGACATTTGCTTATTGGGCAACCATGAGTTTGATAATGGTGTTGAAGAGGTTGCGCAACACTACAAAAACCTTAAGGCTGCGAAGTTGTCGGCTAATTACGACGTTAGCGAGTCGGCGCTTAAGGGGCTGCTTCAGCCATATGTGTTGAAGCATGTGGGCGGCAAGAAAATAGCCTTTATGGGTATTAACATCGACCCCAAAGGGATGATTGCAGACAAGTGTTTTAAAAATATAATTTATCATGACGGCGTGAAAGTGGCGCTTAACCTGTCGAAATATTTAAAAGAAACAGGTATTGCCGATTATGTGGTGATGGTGTCGCATATTGGTCACACCGGAGTTCCTGGCACGGCAACCGATGTTGAGATTGTGAAGCAAAGCCGACACATAGACTTGGTGATTGGCGGACACTCACACACGTTGGTCGACCCAACCAATTCGCATCCACGAAGCCCGCACATGGTGAAAAATGCCGATGGTCGCGAAATTGCCATTTGTCAAAGTGGTGGCCAGGGTGAAGTGATGGGTAAGATTGATTTCGATACAGAAACCGGCAAGGCCGTGTTCTCGCACATAGTAATCGATAACACATTTGACGCAAAGACTGCCGATTATGCAGCCATGAATGCATGGTTGTCGCCATACTCAAAGCAAGTGGACATAAAGATGAATGCCCGCATCGCAACGTCGAAGATGGCTATGGATAAGAAGATGCCAATGTTGGGCAATTGGGTGTGCGACGCTGTTGTGGAAATTGGTCGCCAACTTTATGGTAAAGAAGTGGAATTTTCGTTGATGAACCGTGGCGGCATCCGTCAGTCGTTGCCCGAAGGTAAGGTGACTGAAGGCGATATCGAGTCAATGCTTCCGTTCGACAACCGTTTGGTGGTGATAAAAATTAAGGGAGAACATTTGATGAAGGTGTTTGCCGCTTTAGGTGTGCGTGGTGGTGACGCTACCAGCAAGGCAGTTAGTGTGGTTTATTCGAAAGAGGGTGAAGTGCTTTCTGCGAAAATCAACGGAAAGAAAGTGAAAAATGATAAATACTACACATTGATAACTATCGACTACTTGGCAAATGGTGGTAGCCGAATGGGAGATTTGAAAAATGGCGAACGTCTTTTTGAAGATGCGTTGCCATACGGAAAGCATGTGGTGGAATATGTAAAGCAACTTGACGCTCAGGGTAAGGTTATAGAGTCGACCAATGAAAAGCGTATGCGTTATGAAGATGAAAAGTAAAAACATGAAATATAATGTAAAGCGAGCAGCCTATAAGTTGGTTGCTGCAGTAGCAATATTTGCTTTTTCGGGGCTATTGGAAGCAAAGGTAACTCCAGGCCTTATGAAAAAGGTGGATGTGGCGAAGATGAATGCGTGGGTCGATTCAACAATGTCAACAATGACTCAACGCGAAAAGATAGCACAACTTATGTTGGTTACATTTCGCCCAACTGACACGCCACAGGTGCGCAGTCGCTTAGATGCTTTTGTTGGGAAGCATCGCATAGGCGGATTGCTGTTTTCAAAGGGTTCGTGTATAGAGGAGGCAAAGGTAATCAACTATGCGCAATCAATAAGCAAAATACCGTTGATGATAACACTCGATGGAGAGTGGGGGCTTTCGATGAGAATGCCTGAGGCTCCGTTGTTTCCAAGAAACATGGTGCTTGGAGCAATCACCGACGAACGTTTGCTCTATGAATATGGTGCAGAAGTTGCGCGCGAATGTCGCGAGGTGGGCATCCACGTAAATTTTGCCCCGGTGCTCGACGTTAATGATAATCCAAAGAATCCGGTAATCGGCACTCGTTCGTTTGGCGAAGTTCCAGAGCGAGTGGCAAGTTTAGGAATAGCATATTCAAAGGGCTTGGAAGATAATGGGGTGTTGGCAACAGCAAAGCACTTCCCAGGTCACGGCTCAACCTCTACCGACTCGCATAAAGTGTTGCCTACGGTGAATAAGAGCATGCAAGAACTCAACATTTGCGAGTTGTTGCCGTTCCGCCAATATACTGATGCAGGTTTGTCGGGGGTTATGGTGGCCCACTTGTCGATTCCGGCAATCGACAACTCAGGTACGCCAACGTCTTTGTCGGCAAAGGCCAATGCTCTACTGCGTGAAAATGTGGGCTTTGATGGATTGATTTTTACCGATGCCCTAACCATGAAGGGCGCTAACACCAAGGGCAGCACTGCGGTTAAAGCGTTGCTTGCTGGTGATGATATGCTTTTGTCGTTGCCTGAGCCCGAGAAGCAAATTGGCTATGTGGTAGATGCAATCAAGAAGGGTGAGTTGTCGGCAGAATTGATTGATGAGAAATGCCGAAAAGTGTTGCGCTATAAATATGCGTTAAACATCCATAATACCGAAAAGGTTAAGATAGAGGGACTTGTGAGCCGTGTGGCAACACCCGAAGCAGCTGCACTGATTCGACGCCTATGGGCTGCTGCGATGACAGTGGTGAAAAACGAAAACAATGTGTGGCCAGTTAAAGACCTTGAGAAGAAAAAAATTGCGGTGGTTACGATGGGCGATTCGCTTGGTATTAAGTCGCAATTTCAACGTCGCTGCGCAATGTATGCAAAAGTTGACTCGTATAATTTCGTGGCTGGAGGCAACATTTCGGCCTTGCAATCGAAACTAAAAGAAGGCAACTATGATATGGTGATAGTGGGTGTTCATAAAAACAGTGAAGCCTATAGGTTAGCATTGTCGTCATTGGTGAAAAATGTAGAAAACGTGTCGGTGGCAATGTTTGTTAATCCGTATAAGATAGCGCCTTTTGCGTCGTCAATAAAGGCGAGCGCTGCAATGCTGGTGGCATATGACAATAATGAAATTGCGCAGGATTGTGCGGCTCAAACTATTTTTGGCGGCAATGCAGCATCGGCCACTTTGCCTGTTACTATTGAGGGCGTGGCTAAGGCTGGTCATGGAATTTCGTATGATGCGTTTAGATTAGGATACGCTTTGCCTGAAGAAGTGGGGGTTGATTCAAAGTTGCTCACAAAGGTTGACTCGATAGCAAAATACGGGCTTGAAGAAGGTGCATTCACCGGATTGCAAGTGCTTGTGGCTCGTCACGGCAAGGTAATATGCAATAAGTGGTATGGCTATACAGAGCAGGGTAAGAATCGAAAAAAGGTTGACTATAATACTATTTTCGATTTGGCCTCGGTTTCGAAAGCTACGGGCACAATTTCGGGAATTATGAAATGCTATGATGAGGGCAAGTTTCAGTTAGATAGCAAGATAAGTGAATTTGTTAAGCCTCTTAAGGGAACTGACAAGGAAAGTATCACTATGCGTGATTTGTTGTATCATGAAACTGGCATTCCGGCGTCGTTGAATATGTTTGAAATGATGTTCGACCCTAACACGTATGACGGCAAATTGGTGACACCTCGCCGAAGAGGTGCTAATACGATAAAAATTTCAAATGGTGCATATGGTCACAACGGTGCCAAATTAAGAAAAGATATTTTGTCGAGAACAAAAAACAAAAAGTTTAATACACCAGTGGCAAGAAACCTTTATGTAGGCAGCATCACACGCGATTCTATTATGCAGCGAATTTATGATGCGCCGTTGCGTGACAATAAAAGGTTTTTATACAGTTGCTTGAATTTCAGCCTTTTGATGCAGGCCGAGGAGTCGATGACTGGCATTAAGCATGATGAGTATGTGAGAGACCAAGTGTTTGCGCCACTTGGTGCTTATCGCACAGGTTATTGCCCTCAGGATTGGAGCGACATTAGTGACATAGTTACGACCGAAAACGACACATACTTGCGCCGTGAGATGGTTAAAGGTCATGTGCATGACGAGATGGCCGATTTCATGGGCGGCGTGTCGGGCAATGCCGGATTATTTAGTAATGCAAACGACTTGGCAAAATTGTTTCAGATGTGGCTTAATGGCGGAGAATATGGCGGCGACCGTTTTTTGAAAAAAGAAACAGTAGACTTGTTCTTGACCTCGAAGAGCGAAAATTCGCGCAGAGGTTTGGGATTTGATAAGCCCGATGTTGAGGATGTTGAAAAATCACCATGTTGCGAGGCTGCTCCAGCCGAGGTGATAGGGCACACAGGTTTCACCGGAACGGGTTATTGGGTAGACCCAAAAAACGATTTGATATACATTTTCTTGAGCAATAGGGTACATCCTACGCGCAGCAATAAAGCGTTTACAAAGGTGGCTGCTCGCTCGGGCATACAGGCCGTCATCTATGAGTCGCTATTAGATTGATTGAGCGATAGATGCGAATAAACGAAATATTTGTGTAAATTTGCAAAAACGATAAATCAAAAAAATAATTTTAGAATGAAAAAACTATTATCTTTTGCTGCAGTCCTATCATTGTTGGCTGCTGCATCATGTAGTCAGCCAGAATATAAGTTGACTGCAAACTTTGGAGAAAATGCACAAGACGGAAATGTGGTGTATTTGATTGATTATGATAAGGGCGACACAATCGATAGCGCTGTTATTACAAATAAGCAAGCTGTGTTTGCCGGAACTGTAGAAAAGGCCTTTGTGGCACGCATTCTTGCAGAGCAATCACGTTCAAACTTGATTATTGAAGCAGGCGAATTGACACTTAACTGGGAAGACCGCAAGGTTGAAGGCGGAGCTCTAAACGATTCAATTGCAGCACTTAATGAAGAAGCAAAGCAATTGAACGAAGAGGCTGCTAAGTTGCAACAAATAGCAAAGGCTGAAAAATGGACAGAAGAAAAGTTTGCTGAAGAATACGGAAAGATTAATGACCGATATAACGCAAACTTCTTGAAGCACTATGAAGCAAACAAGGATAATGCTTTTGGTTGGATGTCGTTCTATAACTATTTGAATAATATGGGATTTGGCCTTGCAGATTTGAAGGCAATTCTTGCAGAAGCTCCAGCTGAGTATTCTCAATCGGTTCGCATTGAGCGTCTTGTTAAAGGTGCGGAAACTTTAGACCGCACAAAAGAAGGCGAAAAGATGGTTGACTTCGCTGTGAAAACCGAAGACGGCGGCGAAGTTAAGTTGTCGGATTATGTAGGTAAGGGCCAAGTTGTAGTGGTAGACTTCTGGGCAAGCTGGTGTGCACCATGTCGCCGTGAAATCAGTGGCACTCTAATGGAAATGCACAAGAAATATGACGGTAAGGGTTTGAAAATTCTTGGCGTTGCATGTTGGGACAAGTTGGAAGACACAAAGAAGGCAATTGAAGAATTGCAAATTCCATGGGAACAAATCCTTGACACACAATACATAGCATCAGATGCTTATGGTTTTAATGCAATTCCACACATTATAGTATTCTCAGCCGATGGTACAATCCTTTCTCGCGGTCTTCAAGGTGAAGAATTGATGGCTAAGGTTGATGAGTTGATGGCAGAAAAGAAGTAATAAACATTTTCTGAAAATATATGTATTAAAAAAGCCTCCTATTGGAGGCTTTTTTTGTGATATTTAATGTTGAAAGTACGTTACTTTTCGCGAGGACAAACCTTGATGTCAAGTTTGTTGTAAGCGCGTTCGGCTTTGTCTTTAGCAGCTTCAACCGATTCGTCGATAGCAAGTATGACAGCCATTCGTCGATGTCCTTTGACTTCAGGCTTTCCGAAAATTCTCAATTGAGTGCCTGGTTCCTCAAGCACCTTTTCGAGGTTGCCAAATTCGATTGTGTCGGTGTCGCCTTCAACCACAATTGCTCTTGACGCCGATGGACCGTAGAAGTTGATTGCTGGGATAGGCAATCCGAGAAGAGCGCGAGCGTGAAGCGCAAATTCGCTTTGGTCTTGTGAAATCATGGTAACCATGCCGGTGTCGTGTGGGCGTGGTGACACTTCACTAAATATTACCTCGTCGCCTTTAATAAACATTTCAACGCCGAAAATGCCGTAGCCGCCAAGGGCATCAGTAACCTTCTTGGCGATTTCTTGAGCCTTAGCCTTAGCCGCAGGGCTCATTGGCTGAGGTTGCCAAGAGTAGCGGTAGTCGCCATCAACTTGAATGTGCCCGATAGGTTCGCAGTATTGTGTTCCAAGAATGTTTCTAACGGTGAGCAGTGTTATTTCGTAATCGAAGTCAACAAATGCTTCAACGATTACTCTGCCAGCACCGGCTCTGCCACCTTCTTGAGCAATTTGCCAGCATTTGTTGATGTCATCAAATGTGCGGCAAACGCTTTGGCCGTGTCCCGAACTGCTCATGATGGGTTTTATGACGCATGGTACACCGATTTGGTGTACGGCATCGTTAAACTCTTCTTCGGTAGAGGCGAATAGGTAGTTTGATGTTTTAATGCCAAGAGTTTCGGCCGCTAATCGGCGAATGCCTTCGCGGTTCATTGTTAGATATGTAGCGTTGGCAGTAGGTGTGACATTGTAGCCTTCTTTTTCAAGTGCCACCAAAGTTGGGGTGGCTATTGCTTCAACTTCGGGAATAATGAAGTCGGGTTTTTCGGCTTCGATTACTTCGCGTAGTTTGTCGCCGTCGAGCATGCTAAACACATGGTGACGGTGAGCGATTTGCATTGCTGGTGCGTTTTCGTATTTGTCGCAAGCCACAACTTCTACGCCATATCGTTGGAGTTCAATAGCAACTTCTTTGCCTAATTCTCCACTGCCAAGTAAGATTGCCTTCTTGCCTTTTGATGTCATTAAAGATCCAATCTTCGTCATATCGGTTTTGTCGGTAAAGTTAAATTAATAGATTACAAAAATAATCCTTTGCATTGAAATTAAAAAATATTTAGAGGTGTGAGATTGCGAAAAAAACTGATATTTCTGAAAAGTGTTTTATTTTGCTTGAGAGGGGAGATAAAATCGGCTTTTATTATTTATCTTTGTAGGAATTATGGAGAGTAAGAATAAACATATTATAATATTGCTGCTTGCGTTGGGAGTAGTGTTTAGCGCGTCGTCGCAAGATACAACTTCAGTAAATGCGGATGAAGAACCGTTAGACTTGGAATTGGTGAGAATGCCAGTACGCAGGCCTGGTTATCCGGTATTGACCACCGTAACCGTGCGCGGCAAGGAGGCTATAGAACGTTATGCAAAGCATAAGGAAGCCGAAGAAAAGCAGAAAGCCGAGGCCAAGAAGGCTGTAAACGAAAGAATTGCCAAGCAGGTGGCGGAGGCAAACAAGCGTTCGCAGCGAAAGCAGACACAAGAGGAGATAGACGCCAATATCGAAAAATATTTGGCCGAGGCGCGTGCAAAAGCACCTAAACGGGAAACATATCGGCCATTTCCAACTGCTGCTCGAAGGGTGCATGATGAGGAAAATATGACTAAGGAACAGCTCCTTAGGGCCTTTGATGCCAAGCGAAGGGTGGGTATGGTGAAGTATCAGCCGAAATCGGCGCCTTCTGTCATAGAGAAAAATTCGATATATTTGTATTTTGAGGTTCCGACAGGAGGACGCCCGGGGCCTATGTGCATTCGTGTTCAATATTATGCCGACGACCGCTTAGACACTAAGGCTGTGGAGTTTCAGATTAATGGGGAGAAGTATTTGCTAACTCCTAAAAAACTCGACACGCGCAAAAATGGTATTTTTGTATCGGAGTGGTTTGACATGACGCTCGACGGTGATTATGAATCGCTTGTGGAGGCAATGGGGTATGCCAACTACGTGAGAGTTAAGTTTATTGGCAAATCGGTTAATCACATTAAAGACTTAACTCGTGAGCAAGTGGCCGATTTGCGTAAGGCCTACTTCTTGAGGAAGCGTATTCAATAAAATGATGTTTTTGAGTTGAATGGCATTTAAAGAAATGGAGTGTATCAGAAAGAAGTTTTGACATATAATATGTATAAAAAGCAGAAGAGACTGAAAATTTTCAGTCTCTTCTGTGTTTTAGTATGTAAAAGTTGATTGATTAGCCAATCAAAGTTACGTTGATGTCAGTTTCAGTTTCAGCGATAGCCAACTTGCCTACACGAGCCAACCAGCCAAGAGCTGCGTAGATTTCCTTTTCTTTAAGCTTAGTAGCCTTCTTCAATGCCTTTACTGTTAGAGTAGCTTCTTCTGCAGAATTAAGAGCAGTCCATACAAGACCAGCCCAATTTCCGATAGTTTCCAAATTCATTTTAGTCTAAATTTTAAAAAAATTATTAGTAAATTATACCTTTTTGGTTTGTTGCATAAATTTAACGGGTGCAAAGGTAGTTATAAATTGTAAAATATGCAAATTTTCAGCAATTTAAAGGAAAATTAGAGTGTAATTATGGAATTTTCATAATTTAAAATGCATAATAAATGAATAAATGTTCGGTTGATTGTGATTGTTGGATAATTGATGTATCTTTGTTATAGAAAATATAAATATGGACGGATTAGTAATAAGAAATACGGGCAGTTGGTATGTCGTGGAAGATGAAAACGGCATGACATATAACTGTAAGATAAAAGGCAACTTTAGGCTTAAGGGCATACGCAGCACCAGCCCTGTGGCGGTTGGCGACTTGGTGGAGATAAATCAGAATGCTGATGGCTCGGCTTTTATAACTGCAATAAAGCCACGACGCAATTACATCATAAGACGAGCAAGCAACTTGTCGAAGGAGTCGCACATTTTGGCCACTAACCTCGACATGACTGCGCTTGTGGTTACTCTTGCTAATCCGGTCACAAGCACTACTTTCATCGACCGATTTTTGGCAACAGCCATGGCATACAATGTGCCGGCGTTGATAGTTATTAATAAGGTGGACTTGCTGGTAGAGGAAGAGGACAAGGACCTTCTTGAGGCTGTGACATATCTCTATAAGTCGATTGGCTATGAGGTTATACATGTTTCTGCAAAGGAGGGAACTGGTTTGGATGATTTGCGCGAGGCGTTGCGCGATAAGCTGACATTGCTTTCTGGTAACTCAGGTGTGGGCAAATCTACGCTTGTTAATTTGTTGATACCCAATGCGGCAGCAAAGGTGGGAGAGGTGAGCGATAGCCACCACACAGGCATGCACACCACCACATTCTCCGAAATGTTTAGGCTTCCTTCGGGTGGCGCTATTATTGACACTCCCGGGGTGAAGGGCTTTGGCACTATTGACTTCCAAAAAGAAGAAGTGTCGCATTATTTCCCTGAAATATTTGAAGTGTCGCGAGGATGTAAGTATGGAAATTGTACGCACACCCATGAGCCAGGATGCGCTGTGCTGCAAGCGGTGGAAAATCATGAGATTAGTGCATCGCGATATGCAAGTTACTTAAGCATAATGGAAGACGAAGACCAAGATAAGTATCGCAAGGGTTTTTAGGTGCGAGATGATGTAGTATAATGGCGAAAACATAATAAAATTGATATGAATAGAACTATAGTAACAATATTGGCAATAGTGTTTGCCTTGACAGTTAGAGCTTTTGGCCAAAACGAATATGTTTTGCATAAAGATATTTCATATGTACTTGATGGCAAAAGCGAAGACGCTTATCGCAACGAACGTTGCGTGCTCGATGTGTATGCTCCGACAGGCGCCAAAGGACTTCCGGTGGTGGTGTTCTATCATGGAGGCGGCCTGGAAGGCGGCGAAAAGTTTATACCAGAGCCATTAAAGAGAAAGGGCCTGGTGGTGGTGTCGCCAAATTATAGATTATATCCTAAGGCGAAATGCGCTACATATGTTGAAGATGCTGCAGAAGCATTGGCTTGGACAGTTAGAAATGTTGAGAAATATGGCGGTGATGCAAGCAAGATTATTGTTTGCGGTCATTCGGCCGGCGGTTATTTGACGTTGATGTTGGCACTTGACAAGAAATATTTGGCTCGTCATGGTGTAGATGCCGACAGCATGGCCGGTTATGTGCCACAAAGTGGGCAAACTAACACACATTACACCATACGCAAAGAGCGCGGCATTGACATGGATATACCTATCATCGACAGCATGGCGCCCATTAACCATGCGCGAAAGTTGGTTCCGCCTATGGTGTTGGTTACCGGCGAACGTGGCAAGGAGATGTTGGCTCGTTACACCGAAAACCTTCATTTGCAAGATATAATGCGGGCCAAGGGCGTGGATGTGCCACTATATGAACTTGGCGGTTTTGACCACGGAACGATGCTAAACCCAAGCTTTGAGTTTGTGCTGCAGATGGTGGGCAGAATTAGCAAGTGATGATGAAATGGTGAATTTGCGATGATATTTGCAGCAAATATTTTTGCAAATTGTAGCAAAATTGCGATTTTATTTTTAATTTTGTAAAAATTTGGATTGATATGGCATCTAACCTGCAAGACACAATACAGCGCATAGTTAATAAGAGCAACATATTGCTTGAAAAATATAATGCTCTGATGGACGATAAGCGCCGGTTAGATGAAGAGAATGAATCGTTAAAAAGCGGAAACGAAAAACTCAAGTTGGAATTGGAGCGTCTCCGTCAGGAAAACGAATATTTGCGATTGGTTAGGTCGATATCGGCAACGCCAGAGCAGATTGAAGAAAATAAGTCCAGAATATCCAAATTGGTGCGGGACATTGATAAATGTATCTCTCAATTGACAGATTAAATATGCCTGAAGAGAAAAAACAAAATATCAGCATAACAATCGCCGACTTGAAACCTATTCCATTGCAGATAAAACTCGAGGATGAAATAGTGTATCGCGATGCGGAGAAGTTGGTGAACGGACTTTGGAAAAAGTGGATGCAGGTGTTTAAAGACAGTTGCTCTTCTAATGAAGTCATGGCGAGGGTGGCATTTCAATTTGCGCGTTTGTATGTGGAACAGCGCAACGCAAATGTGAAAGTAGAAGAATTTATGGCTGAGTTCGAGAAGAAACTCGATGAAATGGTCATTAAACTATAACTAAACCGTAGAAGGACGATAAAAAACAGGTCCTTTTTATTGGATTTTTTACATATTAGCGAGAATTAACCTGCACTTACAATTGAGGCAATTCAATGAGGTCGGTCTGCCCTGAAAAGGCGGCTGCGATGATTGAAAATGTCGCTTTTGCATGTGCTTTTTTTATTAATAATAAACAATTTTTTTTAAACAAAATGGATATAATTATTTTGGTTGTTGCCGTAGTGGTATCGCTTGCCGTAGGTGCCGTGGTGACAATGTTAATTAACAAATCGCTCGCCAAGACACGTGCCAACAGCATTATCGAGGAAGCGAAACTTGAGGCAGAAGTCTTGAAGAAAAACAAGATTCTCGAAGCTAAAGAAGAAAGTGTTTCAATAAAGGCTGAGGCAGAAAAGATAGCAAATCAACGTTTGTCGAAGGTTCAGTCGACTGAAGCTAAGCTTAAGCAACGCGAAATGCAGTTGAATCAACAACAATCGGAAGTTCAACGCAAAAAGAACGAGAACGAAACATTGAAGCAAAACCTTGACAAGGAACAAGCATATATTGAAGTTCAAAAGCAAGAACTCGAAAAGATGCAAGAAAAAGTTAAGGAAACACTTGAACATGTTTCAGGCTTGTCGGCCGAAGAAGCAAAAGAAAAACTTGTGGAATCGTTGAAAGATGAGGCAAAGACAGCCGCTCAATCATATATCAACGATATCATGGATGAAGCAAAATTGACAGCCAATAAGGAAGCAAAGCGTATTGTGGTGCAAACCATTCAACGCACAGCAACAGAAACAGCCATCGAAAATGCTGTGACTGTGTTCCATATTGAAAACGATGAAATCAAGGGCCGTATTATTGGCCGCGAAGGACGCAACATTCGTGCACTTGAAGCAGCTACAGGCATTGAAATCATTGTAGACGACACTCCAGAAGCAATTGTGTTGTCGGGATTCGACCCAGTGCGTCGCGAAATTGCTCGCTTGGCATTGCACCAATTGGTGGCCGACGGACGTATTCACCCTGCCCGCATTGAAGAAGTTGTGGCTAAGGTGCGTCGTCAAGTTGAAGAAGAAATTATCGAAACGGGTAAGCGTACTGCTATTGACTTGGGTATCCATGGCTTGCACCCAGAATTGATTCGCTTGGTGGGTAAGATGAAATATCGTTCGAGCTACGGACAAAACTTGTTGCAGCACTCTCGCGAAACAGCTAATTTGTGTGCAATTATGGCAGCCGAATTGGGCTTGAACCCAAAGAAGGCACGCAGAGCAGGCTTGTTGCACGATATTGGTAAAGTGCCTGATGAAGAACCAGAATTGCCACACGCATTGCTTGGTATGAAGTTGGCTGAAAAATATAAGGAAAAGGCCGATATATGCAACGCCATCGGTGCACACCACGACGAAGAAGAAGCTACCAGCTTGTTTGCTCCTATCGTGCAAGTTTGTGACGCTATTTCAGGTGCACGTCCAGGCGCACGCCGTGAAGTTGTAGAGGCTTATATTAAGCGTTTGAACGATTTGGAAAACTTGGCATTGAGTTATCCTGGCGTAATTAAGACTTATGCTATTCAAGCAGGTCGTGAATTGCGTGTAATTGTTGGCGCAGATAAGATATCGGATGCTGAAACCGAAAAACTATCGGGCGAAATAGCAAAGAAGATTCAAGACGAAATGACTTACCCAGGTCAAGTGCGTATTACAGTGATTCGCGAAACCCGTGCCGTAAGTTTTGCTAAGTAACACAGTTATCGTTAGGAGGACTCTATGAGTAACGATAAAGAAAAAGAAGTGCAGAAGCGATGCAGTTGTTGCCCGAAGGCAGTGCCAGAGTGCGATGGCTGTGAAGGATGTCACACTACGCGCGCGAACGAAAATCGAGGCCCAGAGATGCGCAGCAAGTTGCAAAGTTACAACTGGCTTGACGATGTTCCGGGTTCGTTTAACGACTTCGATATAGTGGAGGTGACGTTTAAGAATACCCGCAAGGGATTCTATCGCAATAGCCAACATCTGCCTTTAGAAATAGGCGATATAGTGGCCGTGGAGGCAAATCCGGGCCACGATATAGGCCGAGTTTCGATGATGGGCCAGTTGGTGAAATTGCAGATGAAGCGTGCTAATCTTCGCCAAGATGCCGAAATTCTTCGAGTGTTCCGCAAGGCAAAGCCTAATGACTTGGAACGCTATGAGGAGGCAAAGGCAAAAGAAATAGATACGATGATACGCTCGCGAAAGATTGCTGAGGACTTGAAACTCAACATGAAGATAGGCGATGTGGAATATCAAGGCGATGGAAATAAAGCGATATTCTACTATATTGCCGATGAGCGAGTAGACTTCCGCCAACTTATTAAGGTGTTGGCCGATGTGTTTAAGATAAGAATTGAGATGAAGCAAATCGGTGCACGCCAAGAGGCAGGCCGCATTGGTGGCATTGGTCCTTGTGGCCGCCCGTTGTGCTGCTCAAGTTGGATGACTAATTTTGTATCGGTTGCTACGAGTGCAGCTCGTTATCAAGACATATCATTGAATCCACAAAAGTTGGCTGGCCAATGTGCAAAACTGAAGTGCTGCATTAATTTTGAGGTTGACGGATATGTTGAAGCAACAAAGAAATTGCCGCCTCGTGATGTGCGACTTGAAACGAAAGATAACACATATTTCCATTTTAAGACCGATATTTTCAAGCGCGAGATAACTTATTCTACCGATAAGTCGATTGCGGCAAACTTGGTTACATTGAGCGCCGAACGAGTGTTTGAGGTTATTGCATTGAATAAAAATGGAGTACGCCCCGAAAAGTTGTTGCTCGATGATGACCAAAGAGAAAAGGAAATTAGTGCATATGGCGATATAATTGGTCAAGATAGTGTTTCGCGTTTCGATAAAAAGAAAAAGAAGCGTCGTGACAATAGAAGCAAGAATCATGAATCGGCTTCGCAAGACGAAAATCAACAACGCAGAAACAATAAAAAAGACCGATTCGCCCGTCGACAAAATGAAGGCAATAATGCTCCTGAAGGTGTAGCCGATGTGGCACCACAAGAGCAGCAACCGCAAAATAATAATCGTCGTTCAAATAATAACCGTCGACGTCATGGCGGCCACGGCCATAAGGGAGGTAATGGTAATAATCGCGAATTGCAAGAAAATGACCGTCAACAAGGAAATAAAGGCAATAACGAAAACTAATAGCAACTGCTCACAAGGCATGAAGATGCCTCTTTATGCAGTAATGCTGTTTACTATATTAGTGTGCTTGGGTGCTTGTTCACCTAAGCATTCTTCTTATAGTGAATTTACAGACGTGCCAGCAAGTGGATGGACACATAACAGTCCTTTGTATTTCACCCCAGTGTATGGCGACTCGGCTGGATTTTACGATATTTCAGTGGCTATTCGTCACGACCAAGATTATGAATATCGGAATTTGAGTATTACTGCCGATTTCATCGGTGAAAATTACTCATTGAAGCGAAGAATCATTAATGTAGAGTTGGCCGATAAATATGGAACTTGGAAAGGCTCGGGTTTTGGCGCCTTATATCAGTTTAAGCAATTGGTTTTGGAACATGTGCCGGCAACTACAGTGCGACGAATAGTGCTTTGGCAAACAATGAGCGACAAGGATACTGTGGGCAATATTACTGATGTGGGCATAATAATTGAGCCATCGAATAAATAAAAAAACACAACAAATTTGCATTAATTATGGCAATTGACATTAATCAGGTCGATTCGATAATATTTGATATGGACGGCACATTGTGGGATGCCATGTCCACTTATGTAGAGGTGTGGAATCGGGCATTTGCTGAATATGGCGTTGATGGTTCGATTACGTCCGACATATTATTGAAGGGAATGGGTAAGCCCTTAAATGAAATTAAAGAGATACTCGGCTCCCAGTTTGAAATAAACGTAGACAGCGACTCGTTTCTGCAAAGGGTGTATGAAATAGAGGATGAAATCATGCCTACAATGGGAGGCGAACTTTATCCTGGCTTGGTAGACGGCCTGAAACAATTGGCAAAAAGATATAAATTGTTTTTGGTGAGCAATTGCGGCGAGAACGGATTGCTTAATTTTATGGAATTTGCAGGTGTAAAGGCATACATAACCGATTATGTGTCGTATGGCATGAATCCGCAGTCAAAGTCGCAAAACATATTGATGATAAAAGATAAGCATAACCTGAAGAATCCTATATATGTGGGAGATACTCAAGGTGATAGCGACCAAACCCATGCAGCCGGCTTGCCGTTTGTTTTCTGCAGTTATGGTTTTGGAAAATGTGACGAT
This sequence comes from Muribaculaceae bacterium, assembly GCA_045613305.1. GTDB lineage: Bacteria > Bacteroidota > Bacteroidia > Bacteroidales > Muribaculaceae > SFTJ01. The sequence continues at coordinate 65,973 of JAZLAU010000016.1, read as the reverse complement.
TATGAATTGAAAATCGACACATTTGGCGAACTTGTTGAATGTTTAAAGTGTAATGATTGAAACTATTACTATGAGCAGTTTGATAGTAAAAGGCTGGGAGTCGGAAATAGAAAGCCGCGTGTTGCGATTGTCGGAGGCGTTGCGAGAAAGTGGTGTAGATGCGATGATAATCTCAACTAATGCCAATTTATATTATGCTTCAAGCAGAGTGATTGCTGGTTATGTTTATGTTACAGCCAAGGGTGAAGTTCATTATTTTGTGCGACGTCCTGTGGGGCTTGAAGGGAAAAATGTTCACTACATTCGCAAGCCTGAGCAAATCATAGAAATACTTGGCGAGAAACCCAATGTGTTAGCCATAGAATATGACATGGCGCACGGCGATGTGCTACGCTTGCAGTCGGTGTTTAGTGGAGCATCATTTGTTAATGCTTCGGCCATTTTGCGCATGGTTCGTTCGGTTAAATTGCCTTTTGAGGTTAACTTGATGAAGCATAGCGGCGAAAAGCATGTTGAAGCCTATAAGTCGATACCTTCGTTTTTTAAAGAGGGCATGAGCGATGTAGAGTTCCAAATAGAACTTGAACAATGCTTGCGAAAGACAGGCTGTTTGGGCATTTTCAGAATTTCTGGCCAGTCGATGGAATTGTTTATGGGCAATATTTTGGCAGGCGACAACGCCGATAATCCAGCCCCATATGATTTTGCCATGGGAGGCGCGGGCGCAGACCAGTCGTTGCCGGTGGGAGCAAACGGCACAGCCATTAAAAAGGGCATGAGCCTGATGGTGGATGCTTGTGGCAATTTCACCGGATATATGACCGACATGACTCGTAGTTTTAAAGTGGGAGAAGTTGGCGATTTGGCAGAAAAGGCCCATCGTTGTTCTATAGAAATATGCCGTGCGTTTTGCGAAAAAGCAAAGTCGGGTGTTGCGGCAAAAGACATGTATGACATGGCAGCAAATATGGCAAGTGAAGCCGGACTTGAAGCCTATTTTATGGGACATATGCAGAAGGCCGGTTTTGTGGGTCACGGTGTAGGCATTGAGATTAATGAACTGCCAGTGCTTTCGGCCCGGAGTAAGGACATATTTGTGGAAGGCAATGTGATAGCCCTTGAGCCAAAGTTTGTGATACCAGGCGTTGGTGCAGTGGGAATTGAAAATACATATGTGATTACTGCCGACGGAGCAGAATGCATAACAGTGCTAAACGAAGAATTGCAGCAATTGCTGTAGTTTAAACAGAGAAAGAAATTTGATAATAATATAATTAGATGGTAGTAGATATAAAGAAAATAGAAAGTCATTTGAGCCAAGATGTCTTTCACATGGTGGGCGATGTGGCTGATGAGTTGCAACGCGAATGCTATGTGGTGGGTGGTTATGTTCGTGATATTTTCTTGGAGCGACCTTCTAAGGATATGGACTTTGTGACAGTGGGTAGTGGCTTGGAGTTGGCCGAAAATGTGGCTAAGCGATGGGGCAAAAACACTCACTTGGCAGTTTTTCCGAATTTTGGCACAGCGCAAGTGAAGCGTCGCGGTGTGGAACTGGAATTTGTGGGTGCAAGAAAAGAGTCATACAGTAGAGACAGCCGTAAGCCCAAGGTGGAAAATGGCACATTGCACGACGACCAATGCCGTCGCGATTTTACTATCAATGCTATGGCTATTTCGGTAAATAAGGAAAGTTATGGCAAGTTGCTCGACCCGTTTGGCGGTATAGATGACTTGGAAAAGAGAATAATACGCACACCACTTGACCCCGATATTACATTTTCTGACGACCCGTTGCGAATGATGCGTGCTGTGCGATTTGCCACTCAGCTGAATTTTGATATTTATCCCGAAACCTTCGATGCTATTAAGCGTAATGCCGAGCGTATAAAGATTATTTCGAGAGAACGAATAGTAGATGAGTTGACGAAGATAATTAAGTCGAAAAAGCCATCTCGAGGCTTCATCATATTGCACGACTGTGGGTTGTTGAATCTGATATTTCCTGAACTGGCGGCATTAGAAGGCGTTGAAACCGTTAATGGCCGTGGTCACAAAGATAATTTCTATCACACAATGCAAGTGCTCGACAATGTGGCCGAAAAGAGTGAAAACGAATGGCTGAGATGGGCGGCTGTGTTTCATGACTTGGGTAAGCCAACCACAAAGCGCTGGGTGGACAAAATTGGATGGACTTTCCATAACCATAACATAGTGGGCGAAAAAATGGTTCCACGCATATTCTCTCGCATGAAACTGCCCATGAATGAGCACATGAAATATGTGAAAAAGATGGTAGGGCTTCATATGCGCCCCATTGCGTTGGTTGAAGATGTGGTTACCGATTCGGCCGTGCGCCGACTGCTGTTTGATGCAGGTGACGACATTGATGATTTAATGCTGCTTTGCGAAGCGGATATTACTTCGAAGAATGCTCTGAAGGTGAAGCGCTTGCTTGAGAATTTTGCGTTAGTTCGTCAGAAACTTATCGATATTGAGGAAAAGGACCGTGTGAGAAATTTTCAACCGCCGGTGTCGGGTGAAGAGATTATGGAAACGTTCGGGCTTACTCCTTCGCAAATAGTGGGTGTTATAAAAACAGCAATTAAAGACGCCATTTTAGATGGGGTTATAGAGAATGACTATGAACAGGCACGAAACTTTATGCTTAAAGTGGCTGCTGAAAACAATTTGTTCCCGGTGGAGAAATAAAGCAGATTGCTGAAGAGATATTAAAAACGAAAAAAGACGACTATTGAAGTCGTCTTTTTTTGTGCTTTATAGGTAGGTATAAGTTATGCTTTCTTTTCTTTAAAAGTGACGCAACGATTGAATATGTAGTTGCAAATGGTGTAAACTGCCATGCCGATAACAACTGCAACATATTCGCCGATGGAAGTAGACGATAATCCGAATAAAGAACCTTCGGCACCAAGAGTGTTTACTGCAAGGTTAATCATAGGCTCAGTAATCAGTAAAAGTGTAATGAATTGAATGCCGAAACAAACCAAAAAACCGCTTACAAATAGTGACATCTCTTTAATAATCTTTGTGTCGCGAGTTTTAAATACCCATTGCTTGTTCCAGATGAAACTATTAATCACGCCAGCCACGTAACCTATAATGTCGGCCACAAAAAGGCTCATGTTTAGCAATGAATTGCAAACAAATATCACGATTAAAGTTAATAAAGAGTTGCTTATGCCCACAATTCCGTATTTTATAAGTTGAATGGCGGTTGTTTTAGTATTTTCGTTCATCTTAGTGAATGTAGATTTACTTAAGGGATTTATTAGAATTTTTTGTTGGATTATAGAATCGGCAATATTCACGAATTCCGCATTCTAAGCATTTAGGTTTTCGTGCGGTGCATGTGTATCGTCCGTGAAGAATCAGCCAATGATGCGCCTTTGCCACAACTTCATGAGGGAGGTTTTTCATGAGGGCTTTTTCGGTTTCGAGCGGACTTTTGCTATTTGTTGTGAGTCCTATTCGTTCTGATACTCTGAACACATGCGTGTCGACAGCCATGGCTGCTTGGTCGAAAACAACAGAAAGAATCACGTTGGCCGTTTTTCGGCCTACACCTGGGAGTTTGATTAACTCTTCCATGGTGTCGGGCACTTGACAATTAAACACATCAACAAGCATATTTGCCATTCCGTGAAGGTTTTTGGCCTTATTGTTAGGATATGAAACGCTTTTAATAAGGTTGTAGATGTCGTCAACGGTAGCCTTAGCCATTTCGGCGGGTGAAGGAAAAGCGTCAAACAGAGCAGGAGTCACCATATTAATTCTCTTGTCGGTGCATTGAGCCGAAAGAATCACTGCCACCAAAAGTTGGTAGGGTGAGTTATAGTGTAACTCGGTTTGAGCCTGAGGCATATTGGCTTGAAACCACTCAATGATGCCTTTATAGCGTTGTTTAAGAGTCATTGTGCAAGAAGAGGAATAACAAAAGGCACAATCCGTGCAAACATAGGATAGTGCCTTTTGTAATATAGGAGTTTGTTTTAGTGTGCTGATTTAAATTCTTCCAAGAAACGAACGTCGTTTTCAGAGAACATGCGAAGGTCTTTAACTCGATACTTAAGGTTAGTGATGCGTTCAATACCCATACCAAGAGCAAAACCAGTGAATTCTTTGCTGTCGATACCGCAAGAGTCGAGCACGTTAGGGTCAACCATACCGCAACCAAGAATTTCAACCCAACCAGTGCCCTTACAGAAAGCACAGCCCTTACCGCCACAAAGGTCGCAAGAGATGTCCATTTCAGCCGAAGGCTCGGTGAATGGGAAGTAAGAAGGACGCAAACGAATCTTTGTTTCTGGTCCAAACATTTCTTGTGCAAAATATAGGAGCACTTGCTTAAGGTCGGCAAAAGTTACGTTTTTGTCAACATAAAGCGCCTCAAGTTGATGGAAGAAGCAGTGAGCGCGAGCCGAAATAGCTTCGTTGCGATACACACGACCTGGGCAAATGATTCTGATAGGAGGTTGAGTGCATTCCATAACGCGACTTTGCACAGATGAAGTGTGAGTGCGAAGGAGAATGTCGGCAGGGTTGCGTTGAATGAAGAAAGTGTCTTGCATGTCGCGGGCAGGGTGGTCATCGGCAAAGTTTAGCGATGAGAACACGTGCCAATCGTCTTCTACTTCTGGACCTTCGGCAATAGTGAAACCAAGGCGAGAGAAGATGTCGATAATTTCTTTGCGAACAAGAGAAATTGGGTGACGTGTACCGATTTCTTGAGGTGCGCTTGTGCGGGTAAGGTCGATGTCGACATCTTCAACCGCTTGCGCGTTGAATGCTTCTTTTAAAGCATTGATTTTATCGGTGGCAAAAGTCTTCAGTTCGTTTAGTTTTTGACCGATTTCGCGCTTTTGTTCGTTTGGAACATTGCGGAAATCATTGAATAGCGAAGTGATTTCGCCTTTCTTGCTCAAATATTTTATTCTAAGGGCTTCTAATTCTTCAGCAGAAGAAGCCGATAATGCTTCAATTTGCTCTTTAAGAGCTTGTATTTTTTCTGTCATTACTTAATGTAGTGTGTGATTATGGATACAAATTTACGAAAAAATCTAAATAGTTTGTATATTTGCTATATGGAAAAGTCCCAATTTGAGGAAAAGGTAAAACTTTTTGGAGCAGAAGAGTGTAAAATAAGGCAAAAAGAGCCTTTGATAGTGGCAGTGAGTGGTGGCGCAGATTCTGTGGCACTGCTTGTTGCGTTGTGCGAATTGGGATATGATTGCGTTATGGCTCATTGCAATTTTCACTTGCGTGGCGAAGAGAGCAATCGTGACGAGTGTTTTGTGAAATCTTTATCAGAGCAGATGAAACTGACGCTCGAAGTGGTGCATTTCGACGTTGAAAAATATGAGCGTGAGCATAAGGTGTCGACAGAGATGGCATGCCGGGAACTGCGTTATGAGTGGTTTGAGCGATTGCGCAAGCAATATGATGCGCAAGCCATAGCGGTGGCTCACCATAAAGATGACGCTATTGAAACGTTTTTCCTTAATGCCATGCGTGGCAGTGGTGTGCAAGGGCTTGCGTCGATCTCGCCGGTAAGCGGAAGAGTGGTGAGACCATTGTTGTGTGTAGGTCGTGGCGAAATTGAGTGCTATTTGCAGCAAAAAGACATGTGTTTTGTTGAAGACAGCACCAATAAGGAAAATGATTTTAAACGAAATAAGGTCAGAAATCTGATACTGCCGGCTCTATATGAACAATTTCCAGAGGCCGAAACTGGCTTGCTGCGAACATTGCACGATATGCGAGGCGCAGCACTACTGTACGCTGAATTGGTGCAGAAGTGCAAGAAAGATATGTGCCGTGGCGAGGATAACTGCATAAAAATAGACAACAAGAGTTTGCTTGCAATGAAGGGCGGCCCAACAATGTTGTTTGAGATTTTGAAAGATTATGGCTTTAATAGCTCACAAACTCGCGATGTGTGGGCAGCAATAGGGAAGAGCGGCAAGAAGTTTTATGCCGAGAACTATTTAGTGTCGGTTGAACGCACAGAGTTGGCTGTAATGCCTATATCTGGCAATGGAGATGAGTCCTTTTTGGTGGATTTTAATGAGAAAGGGTGTGGCCATTTGCCAATTAGCCTTGAGGCAAGCCTTGAGGCAAGCCTTGAGAATGAGAGTTTTAGCGTTGGCTCTGTTGATGGTAAAAGCAGTGTGGCCTTGAGTGCAGACATTTTGCAAGCCGAAAACGTGGTGTTGAGACATTGGAGAAAAGGTGACCGTTTTCGCCCGTTTGGCTTGAAGGGGTCAAAATTGCTGAGCGATTATTTTACCGATATGAAGTTTAGCGAAGCCGAAAAACAGAATGTGTGGATTCTTGAAGCCGATGGGCAAATTGTGTGGATAGTAGGCTATAGGGCATCGTCGGCCTATGCAGTGAAAAAACGAGATGAGAAATATTTGAAATTGATATATAAAAATAATACCATTTAAATTATGAAAAAAATAGCATTTGCGTTATTGTTTACATTGGTTAGTGTGTTTTGCAGTTATTCTGCCGATTTGGTTCCAAATTATCCGTTGCCACACAAGCCCGATACATTGCGAATTTTAGGCGTAGGTAACAGTTTTACCGACGACGGAATGATGTATTTGCCAGAGGTGTTAGAAGCAGCAGGAATAAAGAATGTAGTTCTTGGCCGACTATATATTGGCGGTTGCACTCTGGAACGCCAGGTGAGGGAATACGAAAAAAATAGTCCGGCTTATGTATATTCAAAGTCGACAAACAACAAGTGGGTGACAGTTAATAAAGAGGCTACTATGCTCGACGGTTTGCTTGACGAAAAATGGGATATTCTTGTGGTGCAACAAGCGAGCGGCGTGTCGGGGTTGTATGAATCATATCAGCCATGGCTTAATCGCTTGATTGAAATTTTGCGATTTAACTGTTTGAATGCAGGCGCAAGCATAGTTTGGCAACAAACATGGGCTTATTCAACTACATCTAACCATCCGGAATATCCTAATTACTCAAAGAATCAATTGGCTATGTACAAGGATATTATGAGTTGTAATCAACGTTTGCTCGATGAAACTGCAATTGATATAGTGATTCCAACAGGAACAGCGGTTCAAAACCTACGTTCGCTGATGCATGATGCAAAGGAATTTACTCGCGACGGCTATCATTTGAATTTCAGAATGGGCCGTTACACAGCAGCATGTACTTGGTTTCAAGCACTTGTGGCGCCTGTATTTGGCACTTCAATAAAGGGTAATATGAGCAGATTGCAAGGGTCAAACCAAGAATTGACCGATGAAGAAGCCGAAGCGTGTCATCTGGCGGTGCGCCGAGCATGTGCTCGCTTGTTCCAAGTGTGGAAGTAGCCGCAGTTAAGTAGAAATAAAACAATAGGCTCTGAAATTGCATTGCACTGGCTAAATGTGTTAATGCTTTCAGAGCCTAAAGTTTTTTATGTTTAAAGTTTTTCTATAGCAGAGATTAGAGAGTCGACCGATTGTGGCAGGGTGCCCCAACTTGTGCAGAAGCGCACGGCAGTGTGCATGTCGTCGATGTGTTGCCATGTAGAGAAGAGGAATCCTTTGCTGAGAACCTCTATTTGATGTTTTGTTAATATGGGGAACTGCTGATTGGTTGGGCTGTCGACCAAGAATTTTATGCCTTTGCTCTCAAATGCGTTGCGAATGCGCATGGCTTGCTCTATGGCATGGTTGGCTATATTGAAATATAGGTTGTCGGTGAAAAGAGTAAGAAACTGCAAACCAAGCAAACGTCCCTTAGCCAGCATGCCGCCTTGTTGCTTTATGTGGTATCTGAAGTGCTTAGAGCAGAATTTCTTGTTGGTAAACACAACGGCTTCACCAAAAAGTGCACCCACTTTAGTTCCCCCGATGTAGAACACGTCGCACAAATTAGGAAGGTCGGTTAAAGAGATGTCGCAAGCGGGTGACGCTAATCCGTAGCCCAAACGAGCCCCGTCGATAAATAGTGGTATGTTGTGTTTTTGACAAACAGAGTAGATGTCGCTCAGTTCTTGATGGCTATAAATGGTGCCGATTTCAGTTGGGAAGGAAATATACACCATGCCAGGTTGCACCAAGTGTTCAGGTCCGTCCTCGGCAAAGTGGCTTTTTAGTGTTTCGTTGATTTGTCCGGCCGAAATTTTTCCGTCGCTGTTTGGAATAGCCAACACCTTGTGGCCGGCATGCTCAATTGCACCAGTTTCATGCACATTGATGTGTCCGGAGGCGGCACTAATCACACCTTGATAGGGGCGTAGCAACGATGCTATAACTGTGGTATTGGCTTGAGTGCCTCCAACCAAAAAATGGATGTCGGCATCAGGACAATTGATGGCTTCTTTTATGGCAATTTTTGCTTGAAAGCAGAAATCGTCTTCACCGTAGCCAACGGTCTGTTGCATATTTGTCTCGGCAAGGCGCTGAATAATAAGAGGGTGAGCGCCTTCGTTATAGTCGCACTGGAATTGTATCATACGAAAAACACTAATTTTGTGATTTGAGTTGCAAATGTATAAATTATTGTCATAATCATAAACTTTTTAATCTAAATATTGTTGTTAAAGGAAAAATTAGTATATTTGCAGTGAAAATCAAATTCACTAGGCACATAACACAACTATAATTAAAAGTACAACTTAGAAGATTGTGCCAATCCCTATCCAAAATAGAATAACAGATTAACGTATTAGTAGATACAACGATTATACATAACCATGTTGTGCATAGGTCGTTTTTATGACTGAGTATGTGCGGCATATCAGAAATCGAAAGAATTATTTATGTATACATTATTAGAATTAAACTCAATGAGTGAGTCGGATTTGAGGTCGCTCGCAAAATCGATGGGCATCAAAAAATCTGATTCAGAATCTTTGGAAACTCTTGCCTATGCAATTATCGACCAGCAGGCGGTAGATGCATCGAAGGCAAAGGTTAGTGATGCCAAAGAAAAGAAGCCAGCAAAGAAAAAAACTACAAAATCAGCAAAAGATAAGGAGTCGGCCGACGCTAAAAAGGTGGAAGCAGAAAAAACTGCTAAAAAGCCGGCTAAAGTTAAAAAGCAAGATTCAAAGGAGGAAAAAGTGGCTGAGGCAGCAAAGCAATCAGCACCAGAATCAAAGCCCGCAGCAGAAAAGAAACCTCGTAAAAGAGTAAAAGATTCGGCTGTGAATTCAGCACCAGAAGAAGGCGCTAAATTGGCTGAGCCTGTAAAGACCTCCGAAAATGAAACTTTGGCTAAGAATGATAAGCAACAACCTGAGCCAAAGAAGGTTGACGCAGTTGTTGAGGCAAAGGCAGAGGCGACAGTTGCAGACGTAAAACCAGTGGAAGTTGTAACAGAAGCAAAGCCTGCAGAGCAAGAAGCAAAAGCAAAGGTGAATGCAGAGCCCGAAGTGTTTGTTCCGAGAGTGTTCACACCAAAAGGACAAGCCGAAAAGCGCGACAATCTGTTGGATGAGTTTTTCCCAACACAAGCAGTTAGTTTCCGCCCTCGTTCGCAACAAGAACGCGAAGAAGCGCAAAAGCGTGCTGCTGAAGAGACAGCAAAGGCTCCAATAATACTTGAAGAGCCAAAGGCAGAAAAAGAACAGCCAAAATCAAAGAAACAAAAGAAGCAAAAGAAACAAAAACAAGCACAGGCGGCACAAGAAGTTCAAGAAAATCCGTTTGTGGAAAGTCCGTATAATTTTGAGGGAATCCTTAAGGGAAAGGGCTTGCTTGAAGTAATGCCTGATGGCTATGGATTTTTGCGTTCTTCAGATTATAACTACCTGACATCGCCCGATGATGTATATGTTTCGCAAGCGCAAATAAAGCAATACAGCCTAAAGACCGGAGACATAGTAGAAGGAAACATTCGCCCACCACGCGAAGGTGAAAAGTATTTCCCATTGTGCGGGGTTGACACCATTAACGGTGCTTTGCCAGAATTGGCTCGCGACCGTGTGCCATTTGAGCACTTAACTCCACTTTTCCCTGACGAAAAGTTTGATTTGGTGAGCAAGACCAAGCCAAATATTTCGACTCGAGTGGTAGATATGTTTGCACCAATCGGAAAAGGTCAGCGTGGTTTGATTGTGGCACCTCCAAAAACTGGTAAGACAATGCTTTTGAAGGATATAGCAAACGCTATTGCTGAAAATCACCCAAGAACTCACTTGATAATCTTGCTTATCGACGAGCGTCCTGAAGAAGTGACCGATATGCGCCGAAGTGTTAGGGCTGATGTTATTGCATCAACGTTTGACGAGCCAGCCGAACGCCATGTTAAAATTGCAGGATTGGTGCTTGAAAGTGCTAAGAGAATGGTGGAATGTGGCCACGACGTGGTTATACTTCTTGACTCAATTACTCGTTTGGCTCGTGCTTACAACACAAATCAGCCTGCATCAGGAAAGATTTTGTCGGGTGGTGTGGATGCAAATGCATTGCAAAAGCCAAAGCGATTCTTTGGTGCTGCTCGTAACATTGAAGGTGGCGGTAGCCTTACAATCATTGCAACGGCACTTATAGAAACCGGTAGCAAGATGGATGAAGTGATTTTTGAAGAATTTAAGGGTACGGGTAACATGGAATTGCAACTTGACCGTAAATTGTCGAATAAACGTATATTCCCAGCCGTTGACATTGTTGCATCGAGCACACGTCGCGACGATTTGCTTATCCGTCCGGAACTTAATGCCCGCATGTGGGTGCTTAGAAACTTCCTCAGCGACCGAACTACGGTTGAAGCAATGGAATTTATCAAAGATCAGATGGAAAAGACAAGGAGCAATGAGGAATTGCTTCTAACTATGGACAAGTGATAAAATAAGATTGTTAATGATAGAAAAAATTAAAGGTAATGCGCCGGTCCGGCGGATTACCTTTTTTTTATGCTGAAAATGATAGTGAATATTATCGTTTAGTTGGCTGTTAATAGTGGGGCTAAGGGTTTTCAGTAGCGCTGTTGTTCAACGGCTTGAGGTAATCGAGAATTTCTGTTAAAGAAGAGTCTTTCAGAATCACACGATTATTTTGGTCTAAAAGGTATAATGTTGGTATTTGACGCAACACATATTCTTCGCCGCATTCCACTGCGCATTCTTTGTCCCAACCGTTGACGATAATTTCGGGATAGTTGCCGGCCTTCCAAAGTGCTTCGTTGGAATAGGTGTAGATGCCCACAATGCGAAGAAGGTTGTTGCTATGCGTATGGGATATGATTGTAGATTGAGCCAACTGCTGTTTTACGTCGGCGCAGTCGGAACAATCAGGGTCGTTAAAAAACAAGATAGTGTATTTGCCCTCGTTGTCGTGAAGCATATGGTTTTTGCCATCGGGAGTTACATACGCAATGTTTGCTGCGATTGAGTCCACTCTGTTCTTAGAGGCACTTTCTAACAGCATTGAAGGGCGTATTTTCTCGGTGTCGGAAAGCAATGGCGATTGCAACATGGCGTTGAGCACCGATATGAACAACTCTTCGTTATATCCGCTACTGCCAATTGAGTAAAGATATTCTTCGGCTTGTTCGGCAGTGGCAATCAGAGCAGCTTTGTTGGTGGCGCATTTTATGCGGTCGATGAAACTTTGGCTGCAACTTTGTGCATGGCTAGACGTGATTGCTATGATAATTGTAGTTAATATGCTTAAAATGTATCTCATACTGCAAATTTAGAATACTTTTTCTTAACTTTGCTAAATATAAGTGTGAAAGCTTATGAAAAAACTATGGGAAGTGTAAATAAAACAAATGCAGCAAGACTACTCGACAAGGCAAAGATAAAATATGAATTAGTGCCGTATGAAGTAGACGAGAATAATTTGGCCGCCACTCATATCGCCGACCAATTGCACGAAGACATAAAGCAAGTGTTTAAGACATTGGTTTTGAAAGGTGACAAGACTGGACATTTTGTATGTGTGGTGCCAGGTGATGCAGAGGTTGACCTAAAGAAGGCGGCAAAGGTGTCGGGAAATAAAAAGGTTGACTTGATTCCTATGAAAGAATTGTTGCCTACCACAGGTTACATTAGAGGCGGTTGCACTCCGATAGGCATGAAGAAAAGTTTTCCTACATTTTTTCATGCAACATGTGCAGATTTCGACTATATCTATATAAGTGCAGGGGTTAGAGGTTTGCAGTTTAAGGTGGCGCCTTTAGATGTTGTGAACTACACTCGGGCAACAATAGAACATTTAATTGTGGAATGAAAAAAAATAAGTTATATGCGTAACGAATTCGGCAATATATTTAGAATAACAACATTTGGAGAGAGTCACGGCGAGGCTATAGGTGGCGTAATAGATGGAATGCCTGCAGGCATACAGATAGACATTGAAGCGGTTCAGAAAGAGTTGAACCGTCGCCGTCCGGGACAATCGTCAATAGTGACAGCGCGCGATGAAAAAGACTGTGTTAAAATTTTGTCGGGAATGTTTGAGGGCGTAACAACAGGCACACCAATAGGCTTTGTTGTAGCAAATGAAAATCAGCATTCAGCCGATTACGGAAATATAGCCAAAGCTTTTCGCCCATCGCATGCCGATTACACATATACAAAGAAATATGGCATACGAGATTACCGAGGAGGTGGCCGCTCGTCGGCACGCGAAACGGTGGCCAGAGTTGTGGCTGGAGCGTTTGCACGTCAGGCATTGCAGCAATTGGGCATAACAATCACAGCCTACACTTCGCAGGTGGGCAACATTGAGCTCAATAAGGATTATACGCAATACGATTTTTCAAAGATAGAGCAAAACATGGTGCGTTGCCCCGATGAAGAAAAGGCTCTTGAAATGATAGAGTTGATAGAAGCCGTTAAGAAAGATGGCGATACAATAGGTGGTGTAATCACTTGTGTTGTGAAAGGAGTGCCGGTGGGTTTGGGAGAACCTGTGTTTGGCCGCCTGCATGCCGAATTAGGTGCTGCCATGCTTAGCATAAATGCCGTGAAGGGCTTTGAATATGGGTTGGGTTTTGATTTTGCAAACAAAAGAGGAAGCGAAGTTAGCGACGTGTTTGTGTGCAATGATGGAAAAATTTCAACCTTGACCAATAATTCGGGAGGTATTCAAGGCGGTATTTCAAACGGAGAAGATATATATTTCAGGGTGGCGTTTAAGCCAGTGGCAACTTTGTTGCGTGATGTTGAAACGGTTGACTCAGAAGGTAATCCGATATTGCTAAAGGCTAAAGGACGTCATGATGCATGTGTTTTGCCAAGAGCTGTGCCCGTGGTTGAGGCTATGGCTGCAATTACAATTTTAGACAATTATCTGATTAATAAGACGGTATGCCTATAATAGACGGCGTTGGATATTATGACTATGGCGAATATCTGCACAAGTTTTTCGACTTCAAGGTGCAGAAAATTGCCATCGATGCAGGCTTTGTGTGTCCTAATAGAGACGGCACAAAAGGCGTTGGCGGGTGTATTTATTGCAACAACCAATCGTTTAATCCGTCGTATTGTCAGACAAAAATATCGATAGCCGAGCAAATAGAAAAAGGTAAACTTTTTTTTGCACGAAAGTATCCGGAGATGAAGTATCTGGCTTATTTTCAGGCTTATACCAATACCTACGGAGAGGTGTCGGATTTGATTTCAATGTATGAGGAGGCATTGAGTCAGGAAGATGTAGTGGGATTAATCATTGCCACCAGACCAGACTGCATGCCCGATGAATTGCTCAATTATTTAGGCCAGTTGGCAAAACGTTGCTATGTGATGGTTGAGTATGGAGTTGAAACTTCGCATAACGACACTTTAGAATTGATAAACCGTGGTCACACATGGGAAGATGTGGAAGATGCCGTTAAACGAACATCGGCAGCCGGGGTGCATTGCGGTGCTCATCTCATTTTGGGCTTGCCTGGCGAGAAGTTAGAGCACTTTATTGCCACAGCAAAGCGTGTGTCGGCGTTGCCGCTCGACACAGTGAAACTTCATCAGTTGCAAGTGATTAGAGGCACCCGATTGGCACAAATATATGAACAAAATAACGTTGATATAATAGAATGGACTGCTGAAGAATATATAGATGTATGCCTCAAGGTAATGGAGCATATAAGAGAGGATTTGGCAATAGAACGTTTTGTGTCGCAGTCGCCAGCCGATTTGCTAATTAGCCCAAAGTGGGGGCTGAAGAATTATGAATTCACTAATTTATTAAACAATAAGATTAGAAAACTGCGTATTAAGCAGGGCATCAGTTGCAAGGGTTAGGTTGCAGGCTGATGTGAGAAAAATGTAGCACGATTTTTAGTTATAATTTAAAGATAAATTGAAGGCCACCCTCTGGGTGGTTTTTTGCTATAATGTCGTTGCCGTGCATTTTTACTGATTCGCGAACAATCGATAGTCCGAGTCCACTGCTGCTCAGGTTTCGGTTACGGTCTTTGTCGATGCGATAGAATCGGTTGAAGATATTAGACAATGCTTCTTCATCAACACCCTTGCCGTTGTCGCGGAAAGAGATGCCGTTGTCGGGCGTGAGTTCTACAAATATGTCGGTGCCACCTGAATAGAATACTGCATTTTTCGATAAATTGCTGAATATATTATAAAGCAGAGTGGTGTTAGAGTGTACAATAAGAGATTTGGGTAGGAGATTATGGAATGTTATGCCCACCTTTTCGAACATAGGAGAAAGGTCGTCGGCAACGCTGTTGAGAGTTTCAACCAAATCGATGTTGTCCATTATAATGGCATCTTTGCCGTTGTCGAGGCGAGAAATTACGCTAAGGTTAAAAGCCATGTTTTGCAGGCGGAGTGCGTTGTCGAGGCATTTGTTGAGGAAACGCTTGCGCATTTCGGCAGGGATGTCTTCGTCGTGCTCAATGAGAGTGTCAATATAGCCTTGAATGATGCCGATAGGAGTCTTGATTTCGTGGTTTAGGTTGTTGGCAAGAATTTGTTTTGATAGCAAAATCTCCTTTTGCTTTTCAATTGATTTTTGCTCGGCCTCAATGTGTTCGTTAATGAATTTTTCGGCCTTGTTTCGGTCGTCGTAGATTATGCGGGCCAAATCGTTAAATGTTTTAGATGTGAAGCCCGGTGGCGGCAAATTCTCTTTATCTTTGTTGTGTAAACGATAAATAAACTGCTCAAACTTTATAATGTCGCGGCTGAAGATAGTGGTGTATTGGTAGCCTATGATAGAAGTGGCAGTTAGCCCTATTATTGCGGCAATGATAAGGGTTGTATAGGATGGAGTAATGTTGAATAGGTATAATGAAAGCAAAAATAGTGTTATTGCCAGCCAGAGGATGACAACAAACACTAAGAAGAGTTTCATTAGATAATTATTTTTCCAACTGTTCTTGGAATCCATAACCGTAGCCTAATCGAGTGGTGAGATAATCGCCGTATTCTCCAAGTTTTTTGCGAAGTCGAGTTATATTAGTGTCGATTGCTCTTTCGGTTACCTCATTGTTCTTGCCCCAAATGTTAGAGATAATTTCTTTGCGGGTATAGATGCAATTGGGGTTGGAGATGAAGAATTTTAGCAACTCAAACTCTGTTTTAGTTAGTTTTAGCGGGTTGCCGTAGATGAAACAAAGTTTGTTTTTGCAATCAATGCGCAAATTGTGGAACTCTAAATCGGGAGTTTGTTTTGCATTTTGCATGCTTTCGAGAGTCCTAACCATTTGAGTTCTGCGTAAAAGGCTCTTGATGCGAGCTAACACTTCGCGAATTCTGAAAGGCTTAACGATATAGTCATCGCCGCCAATGTTTAGCCCCTTAATTCTTGAATCTTCGTTGCTAAGCGCGCTACAGAAAATTATAGGCATAAATTCAGTGGCGGGATTGCTTTTTAATCGTTGGGCAAATTCATAACCATTCATTTTCTTCATCATAATGTCGAGTATTATCAGAGAAAATGATGGAATGTCGAGTTTTAAAGCCTCCTCTGCGCTTGAGGCCACGCTAACGTTGTAACCTTCAAGTTCCAGATTATATTTTAAAATTTCGCAAATCGATTCTTCGTCGTCAACAATAAGTATTCGATTTTCCATAAATGGGAATTTCGGATTAATGAATAAATAATTGATTTAAAAAAGGAATTTACTTTTTAGCTCCACGAGTGCGGTATGAGCAACGAATCTTACCGTCAACAATTTTTTTCAATTTGCTGTTGATTAGTTGTTTGCGAATGGTTGAAATGTGGTCGATAAAGACGTGTCCTTCCAAATGGTCGTATTCGTGTTGTAGCACTCGAGCCATGTATCCTTCAAATACTTGTTCGTGTTGCACGAAGTTCTCGTCTTGCCATTTTAGATTTACCTTTTCGATTCTGGTTACGCTTTCGTGAATTCCAGGCAGTGAAAGACAACCTTCTTCGCGAGTTTCTTTCTTTCCGTCTTCAATAACGGTAAGAATGGGGTTTATTAGCACCATCTTGCTGTCGGCCAATTCGGGGAAAGTGTCGGCAAGGCAAGAAGCATCGATGCAAATGAGTCGGATGTCAAGACCCACTTGTGGCGCGGCAATGCCAATGCCATCGCTGGCATACATGGTTTCTTGCATGTTTGCTATTAATGTTGCTAATTCTGGGTAAGTATTATCGATTTCTGTTGATACTTTGCGTAGAACAGGATGGCCATACAGATAGATTGGAAGAACCATAATTTATTATTACGAGTTGTTATTAAATTTTTGTTTTAATTAATATTATGGCGAAAATACAAAATAAAATAGATTTGAGCAAATGTAAGGATTTAAAGAATGCAAACGTGTATAAAAAAAGAGATGCAACAATTAGTTGCATCTCTAAAACACTGAATATGATATTTTAGTTGTTTTCTGGTCGAAGTTTGCGAACTGTAACGGCAGTTTGCCACATTTCGCTTTCGCGAAGAGCACGCAATTCTTCATTAAGTTTCACGCGATAGTCGGGCTGAGAGTTGCTGTCGATAGATATTTGAGCTTCGTTACCGCATTTAACGCTGTTGTAAAGTTTTTGAACCACAGGCTTCATTGCATCGTGGAAAGGAGTCATCCAGTCGGGAGCGCCGCGTTGTGCAGTTGTAGAGCAGTTAGCATACATCCAGTCCATGCCCTTTTCGGCAAATAGAGGCATAAGCGATTGAGTGAGTTCTTCTACGGTTTCGTTGAAAGCTTCGCTTGGAGTGTGACCGTTTTCACGAAGCACTTCATATTGAGCCAAAAGCAAACCTTGAATAGCGCCCATCAACGAACCTCGTTCGCCAGTTAGGTCGGAAGTGGCTTCGCGTTGGAATGTTGTTTCGAAAAGGTATCCCGAGCCGATGCCGATACCCAAGGCTATAGTGCGGTCGTAAGCGCGACCAGTAACATCTTGATAGATGGCGTAAGAAGAGTTTAGACCTCTACCTTCGAGGAACATAGTGCGAAGCGATGTTCCAGAGCCCTTAGGTGCAACCATAATCACGTCGACATCGGTAGGAGGCACGCATCCTGTGCGGTCGTTCCAGGTGATGGCAAATCCGTGAGAGAAATAAAGTGCTTTGCCAGGAGCAAGATATTGCTTGATGGTTGGCCATACCGACATCACTGCGGCATCGCTAAGAAGGCACATGATAATAGATGCTTTGTCGCATGCTTCTTCAATGCTGAAAAGTGTTTCGCCTGGTTTCCATCCGTCGTTGATGGCCTTTTCGTATGTTTTGCCTTGTCGTTGACCAACGATTACATTAAATCCATTATCGCGAAGGTTCATGCTTTGGCCTGGACCTTGAACGCCATAACCGATTACTGCTATAGTTTCGTTTTTCAATACTTCTCTTGCTTTTTCAAGAGTGAATTCTTCGCGGGTTACTACGTTTTCTTCAACACCGCCAAAATTTAATACTGCCATAATAATTAAATTTTAATGTATTATAAACTTTGATTTTTTGTTATTCGTTGTTAGTTCGTGGTTCCAACAATATTCTCGCTCTGCAGTGGCTTGCACCTTGCTTGTCGGCAATTTCGAGGCGGGTATCGTTGGTATCTTTGTTGACGTTAAGAGTTACTTCGATGTTATATAGGCATTCTCTGATGTATGCTATCTCGAAGCGCTTAACATAGTTTTCTTGATATTTGTTGAGAGGAAGCTGATTCATCAGCAGTTCCACATATCTTACGCTATTAACGTGGTTGTTAATGTCGAGGTCGCAATATTGGAAACTGTGATTGATTGATACGCCGTCTCTCACTGGCAAAAGTCGTGTAGGAGTGTCGATAGGGCACACACGGTCGGAAACTACTTCTTGCATAAAACTAAACTTAGAGATGTCGACAATTTCGCGAGTATTGCTGTCGATTACGGCCCACACAGTGCGAGCATATCCCAAAATGTTGTTGTTGTCGTCGCAAATTGCAAAGTTTCGTTGAGAGAAGTGACGGTTGTAACTTTCTATCCAAGTGATGAAGGTGTATTTTTTATTCACTTTTGGGTAGCTCGTCATTTCGATGCTAACTCTTGACAACACCCAACTTTGATTGTCTTTTATCAAAGTAGAATATCCTACGCCCCAAATGTTGGCGTGTTCGGTAGCCACCTCGATTATTCTTGTCAGAATGAGTGTGATAGGTATTTCACCTTGAGGAGTACATTCGCCTGGAGTTAGAAAATAGGTGTGTTTGTGCTCTGTTATTCTTTGTTGCTCCATATTTCTGCTGGTCTTCTCTGTTTTTCTTCTTTTTCAAGATACATGCTCACGTATTCGTTAGGCGAGCGGGTAATAGCCACGCGTCCGCTTCTTGAAAATTGACGTATGCCATATTTTTTAAATTCTTGGAATAGTGATTCGGTTTCGTCGTAGTGCCCGGTTTTTTCCACGATTGTATATTCGTGTGTAATTTCCAGAATTCGAGCGTTGTACTTTCGGATTATTGCTTCAAGATTAGGCTCTTCAAGCAAGTTCACTGTAGGAACTTTGTATAGGGCAATTTCTTGATACACAATATCTTCGTCGGTGTAGTAGAACGCTTTCAGCACATCGATGATGTTTTCGATTTGTTGCACAATCTTTATGATGTTTTCTTTGTCGCAATATGCAGTGACAGTTACTTTAGTAACGCCCTTAATAGAAGAAGGTGAAGCGCTGATGGTTTCAACGTTGATTTTGCGACGAGTGTAGATGATTGATATCTTGTGAAGGATACCAACACGGTTTTCGGTAAAAACCGTAACTGTATATAATGTATTATAATTTGTCATAATCGGTGTGTTGTTTCTTGATGTATTTCTCAGTTCTATTTAGCAAGATGTTGTCGAGAACACTTCCCGAAGGCACCATAGGGTAGACCAATTCTTTAGGGTTGATTTTAACATTGAGCAAATAAGTGCCGTTATGATTAACCATACGTTCAACGGCTTGGTCGAGAGAGTCGGCTTCGGTTACATCTTCAGCCGGAATTCCGTAGGCTTTGCACAAAGTGACAAAGTCGGGGTTAACCATAGGCGTTTCGGAGTAGCGTTCGCTATAGAATAGTTCTTGCCACTGACGTACCATGCCAAGGAAATTATTGTTGAGAAGAATAATCTTGATGTTGATGCCGTATTGAAGAATTACACCAAGTTCTTCGATAGTCATTTGCAACCCTCCGTCGCCAGTGAAAAGGCATACGGTTCTTTCAGGCGCAGCAATTTTGGCACCGATAGCTGCAGGCAGACCAAAACCCATAGTACCTTGTCCGCCCGAAGTGATTATGCTGCGAGGTTGCGAGTAGCGGAAATATCTTGCCGATTGCATCTGGTTTTGTCCTACGTCGGTAACAAGAACAGCCTTGTTTTTGGTTGCTAAAGTTACCTTGTGCACCACTTGTCCCATGGTTATTTCGCCGTTTTCGGGGTTTATTTCGGGATTTATGACTTTAGAGCGTTCAATTTCCCAATCTTCGGCAAAAGCCTTAGTCCAATCGTCGTGGCGAGCCGAGCGAACAAAAGGCAGAATGCGTTGTAGCGCAGTCTTTGCATCACCGTGAATTTTCACGTTGGTAGGTATAGTCTTGTCGAGTTCGCTGTTGTCGATATCGATATGAAGCACTTTTGCTTGAGTGGCAAATTTTGCTGTGTGACCGGTAACGCGGTCGCTGAAACGCATGCCGATGGCTATAATCAAGTCGCAGTTGGTGGTGGCAATGTTGCAAGCCACGTTGCCATGCATGCCAAGCATACCCATATTGAGCGGATGGTCGGAGTAAACGCACGACAATCCGAGTAGAGTGGTGGCAATAGGAATTTCGGCCTTTTCGGCTAAAGCGATAAGTTCTTTTTCGGCTCCCGATATTGTAACTCCATTACCTGCAAGGATAAATGGTCGTTTAGATTCGTTGATGAGTTCGGCAGCTTCAATCAGATTAGATTTTGCAATGTCGGGATAGGGGTTATAACTACGAATGTAGTTGCATTTATTATATCCGTTCCATTCAATTTTCTGATTTTGGGCATTTTTAGCCAAGTCGAGCACCACAGGTCCCGGACGACCGGTGCTTGCAATGTAGAAAGCGCGAGCCACAGCCCAAGTTATGTCTTCAGCATTGCGAATTTGGTAACTCCATTTGGTTAGAGGTTGCGTAATACCAAGCACGTCGGTTTCTTGGAAAGCGTCGCTACCAAGAGCCGAAGCTCCCACTTGTCCTGTTATGACCACAAGAGGAGTGCTGTCCATTTTTGCGTCGCCGATGCCGGTTATGACATTGGTGGCAGCAGGGCCCGAAGTGACAATCACTACGCCAGTCTTGCCGCTTACACGGGCATAGCCTTGCGCTCCGTGAATGGCGCCTTGTTCGTGGCGAGTTAAGATGTTCTTAATTTCTTTCTTATGGTCGTAGAGAACATCAAACACGGGAATGATGGCTCCACCTGGGTAACCAAATGTGGTGTCAACACCTTCAGCGATTAATGATCGGATAAGTGCTTCTGCGCCTGAAATTATTTGCCCCATAGAATATTTGGTTTTAGTTAATAGTCGTTGTTTTAATTGAAGTTTTAAGAAGATTCATTATTCTCTAATTCCGCCTCGGTCGGCCGAAGTTACCATCGAAGCATATGCTTTAAGGGCTTTCGACACAACACGGTTTCGGTTTGTAGGAGTAAATGCATCTTTGCCACGCTTTTCCTCTTCTCTGCGTCGGTTGCAAAGTTCTTCGTCGCTGATAAGAACGTTAATTGAGCGTTCGGGGATGTTTATGTCAATAATGTCGCCGTCTTTTACAAGGGCAATGTTACCGCCGCTTGCAGCCTCGGGCGATATGTGCCCAATCGATAATCCAGAAGTGCCGCCAGAGAATCGTCCGTCGGTGATTAGTGCACAAAGTTTGCCAAGGTGCTTCGATTTAATGTAAGATGTGGGGTAAAGCATTTCTTGCATTCCTGGGCCACCTTTAGGGCCTTCGTAGGTGATTACTACCACATCGCCGGCTTGCACTTCGTCGTTAAGGATTCCGTCGATCGCGGCATCTTGTGATTCAAACACTTTGGCTTTGCCGGTGAAATGGAAAATGCTTTCGTCGACACCTGCAGTTTTCACCACGCATCCGTTGACAGCAATGTTGCCATATAGTACGGCCAAACCGCCATCGGCAACATATGCGTGTTCAATGTCGCGAATACATCCGTTGGCACGGTCAACGTCAAGAGCCTTGTAACTGCTCGACTGGCTGCCCATCTTTGTGGTTCTCACGCCGGCAGGTGCGCTGAGCCATAGATTGCTTGCTTCTTCGGTAAAATTGTTTCCGCCTATAGCATATTTGTTGATGGCCTCGTCAAGTGTCATGCCGTCGACACGTTTCACCGAAGTGTCGATTAGATTGTACTTGGCAAGTTCAGACATTATCGATAGTATGCCACCAGCGCGGTTAACGTCTTCAATATGATAAAGTTTGGTGTTTGGTGCAACTTTGCAAAGAACAGGAGTTTTTCGAGAAAGTGCGTCAATGTCTTTCATTGAAAAATCAACTCCGGCTTCGTTAGCAATAGCCAAAAGGTGAAGCACGGTGTTTGTGCTGCCGCCCATGGCAATGTCGAGAGTCATTGCGTTGAGGATGGCTTGTCGAGTGGCTATGTTGCGAGGCAACACGCTATCGTCGTCGTTATAATAATAAGCCATTGCGTTATCAACAACTTGCTTTGCGGCACGTTTGAAGAGTTCGATTCGGTTGGTGTGAGTAGAAAGTATTGTGCCGTTGCCTGGAAGGGCCAAGCCGATGGCTTCGTTAAGGCAGTTCATTGAATTAGCCGTGAACATGCCTGAGCACGACCCGCAAGTGGGGCATCCAAATTCTTCGATGTTAGCCACGGTATTGTCGTCTACCGTAGGGTCGGCCGATTCAATCATGATGTCTACCAAGTCGAGCGCTCTGTTGTTCCATCTTCCGGCTTCCATAGGTCCACCTGAGCAGAACACGGTGGGTATGTTAAGGCGCATAGAGGCCATGAGCATACCTGGAGTTATTTTGTCACAGTTGCTGATGCATATCATTGCGTCGGCGCAGTGAGCATTAACCATATATTCGACGCTGTCGGCAATAAGGTCGCGCGATGGTAAAGAGTAGAGCATTCCGTCGTGGCCCATTGCGATGCCGTCGTCGATGGCTATGGTGTTGAATTCTGCGGCAAAACAGCCGAGTTTTTCAATTTCGGCTTTGATAATTTGTCCTATTTCGTGCAGATGTGTATGTCCTGGCACAAACTGTGTGAATGAGTTAACAATGGCAATAATTGGTTTGCCCATTTGTTCTCTTTTCATCCCATTGGCAAGCCATAGGGCTCTTGCTCCTGCCATTCTGCGCCCTTTGGTGGTGACATCGCTTCGTAATGGTCTGCTCATATCTTGATATTTTTTTTAAGATTCAATAAAAAAACCTTTCCTGCGTCGTGGTGATGGAGGAAAGGTGTTGGTTCTATATTTTTATATTATTATCTGTCCTGAAACAAGAGTCAACTCAATTCCTCGTATTCACATAATAATGACGATACCAATCAGCACCGCAACAATATTAATGTTAATAATAGAAAGAATAGTATTCATGAGTTGATTTTATGATAAATTGTTACTAAACGATGCAAATTTACTTTACAATTGTGACAAATGCAAATAAAAATGTAGATTTTTGTTTAAAAATGCTATGTTTTTTGTTGTTTCTGCTTTTTATGAAATGATGTTTTTGCTCTATAGATTATTTAAGAGCCCAAATTAAGTTGATTTTTGATTAATTTGGCAAGCAGTTCAACTCCTTTAATGATTTTTTCTTCGGTCATAAAGGAGAAATTCATGCGCATTGTGTTTTTGCATTCCCCGTTAGGAAAGAAAAATGAACCGGCAACATAGGCCACACCTGCATCAAGAGCCACGTCGTAGAACTTAACGGTGTCGAAATCTTCGGGCAATTGCAGGAAAATAAACAATCCGCCTTCGGGATTTGTCCAGGTTACTTGTTCGGGCATTTGCTCTTTAAGCAATGAGAGCAATAGGTCGCGCTTTTTGCGATAGAGTTCGATTGTTTTTTTGAGGTTTGCATCAAGACGTCCGCTTTCAAGAAACTCGGCTGCTACATATTGGTCGAGAATGGGAGCGCACAAATCGAGGGCTTGCTTGCAAACGTATATCTTGTCTAAGATTTCGGGGTTAGCAATTATCCATCCTAAACGGAATCCTGGTGCAAAAATCTTTGAGAACGAACCTAAATGAATCACTCTCTCTGGGTCGAGCGAATAAAGTGTGGGAATGTGCTCGCCCTCGTAGCGTAATTCTCGGTAAGGACTGTCTTCAACAATTAGGAAATCGTAGCGTTGAGCAAGTTCTATAAGCACCTTGCGTTCTTCAAGAGTGAGGGTTTCGCCTGAGGGGTTTTGGAAGTCGGCAACCATATACAAGAATTTTATTTTCTTGTTTTGGGCTAGAACCGATTCTATGGCGTCGATAAACATTTTTCGCCAAGTGTGGATGTCGTTATTGTGCTTAACGCCCACTATTTCAGCCCTATAAGAGTGAAATGATTGCATTGCTCCCAAATAAGAAGGGGCAGATGTTAGCACCACATCGCCGGGGTTTACGAGAATGCGGGTGCAAATGTCGATGCCCTGTTGCGACGATGAAGAAATCTGAACACGGTCAACGTCAACTCCATAACGTTTGGCAACGGCTTGGCGAAGTTCTGTAACCCCTTGAGTGGCTCCGTATTGAAACACTTTGGCCCCATATTTGTCGATTACTTCACCTATGGTTTTCTTTATGTCGGCCGAAGGGAATGTGTCGGCCGAAGGGTAACCTCCTGCAAATGAATATATTGAGTTGAGGTCAACTTTCTTGAAGATTTCTCTTACAGGAGAGCGGAAAAAAGACCCCACGTCGTCGGAGAACCGTTGTTGATAATCTATATTCATGGGTTGCTTAGTGTGTTTTTATCGAAGAAGGTCTTCGAGGGTTACAGATGTGGCAGTGTTAGCGTCGCGATATTTTACAATCACCGGTGTGTAAATGTGCACGCCGTGTTCTTTGCCCGGACCTTTAGTGATTGGGCGGCTGCCGGCAACCACTACAGCACCTTCTGGCACAACCATTTGGCCGTTTTCGTTAGCGCGGATGTATTCGCCTGTTGTGGCGTCATAAATTGCAGTAGATGCGTTGATGATAACACCTGTGGCTATAACGGCGTTTTGCTTTACTATCGTGCCTTCATATATGCCGCAATTGCCGCCAATAAACACGTTATCCTCGATGATGACAGGAAGAGCGCCAACTGGCTCAAGCACACCTCCGAGTTGCGAAGCTGCTGAAAGGTGAACGTTCTTGCCCACTTGAGCGCAAGAGCCTACAAGGGCATGTGAATCAATCATTGTTCCTTCGTCAACAAATGCGCCAATGTTAACGTAAGAAGGAGGCATTACGATAACCGAAGGTGCAAGGTATGCACCACGGCGAATGCTGCTTCCGCCGGGAACTATGCGCACTCTACTGTCGGCTGTGAATTTCTGTGTGGGTATTGTGTCTTTATCGAAAAAAGAGAATTGACCGTCCGACATGTCGATGAGGTTGCCAAGTCGGAATCCCGAAAGGATAGTTTCTTTTACCCAAGTGTTAACTTTCCATTCGCCGTCTACTTTTTCGGCAACTCTCACATTGCCGCTTTCAAGGTCTTGGCAAAGGCCAAGAAAATTATTTAGTTCTTCTTCTCGTGTCATTGTTAGTTAGTTTAAAGCATTTCAAGTTGACGCAAAGTGTCAACCATAAGTTGGTATGTTTCTTCCGAAGCGGGTGTAAGAGGAGAGCGAAGTCGGTTTTCCATAAGTCCGAGAGCATGCATAGCCGCTTTAGCAGGAATTGGATTGCTTTCGACGAAGCAATTTTTAAATAAAGGCATTAGTTTGAAATGCAGATTTCGAGCCTTAATGAGGTTGCCGTTTCTGATAGCATTAACCAATTCGAGCATTAGGTGAGGACAAATGTTTGAAGCTACGCTGATAACGCCATGAGCACCTGATGCGATAAGCGAAAGAGTTTCGTTGTCGTTGCCGCTAAGCACGGTGAATCCCGCAGGTGCGTTGCAGATGATTTCTGAAATTTGTTGGTAGTTTGACGAAGCCTCTTTAATGGCAACGATGTTATCTATTTCAGCTAATCGTAGTGTAGTTTCGGTTGCAAGATTTACGCCTGTTCGCCCCGGAACGTTATATAGCACAATGTCTTTGTCGGTTGATTGTGCAATTTCTTTAAAATACTGGTAAAGACCTTCTTGGGTTGGCTTGTTGTAGTAAGGCACTACGATTAGGAATGCGTCAACGCCATGGCTG
This sequence comes from Muribaculaceae bacterium, assembly GCA_045613305.1. Lineage (GTDB taxonomy): Bacteria > Bacteroidota > Bacteroidia > Bacteroidales > Muribaculaceae > SFTJ01. The sequence goes on along the minus strand of JAZLAU010000016.1, from coordinate 40,201 downwards.
TCGAGCAGTTTCATGTTCTTTATGGTGTGCACGAAAGAGTTTGTTCCTGCACCCACAACTAAAGGAAGTCCGTGCGCGTGTTCGCGACAGCATTCGAGTAGATTTATTCTTTCTTCGTCGTCAAGACAAGGAGTTTCGGCAGTAGAGCCAAGAGGCACCAAAAAGTTAATGCCAGATTCAACTTGTCGTTCAACGCTTGCGGCAAATGCCTGGTAGTCAACATCGTTATTTTTGAAAGGCGTGAGCAGAGCCGTGCCACAGCCTGTTAATAGTAGTCTGTTCATTATAATATAATGTCTTTAAATTCTTGAACTCCGGTAATTTTTTCAGTCATTAATGCGGCTTGCACAGCACCTTGAGCGAAGCCCATTCTGGAAAATGCTTCGTGAGAAATGGTTATGCGGTCGTTGGCTCCTTCATAGCCAACAGTGTGAATGCCAGCAATTTCGCCGCATCGCACCGATTGAATTTCGGTAGAGGTGCCCATTGCTGAGTCAACTATGCTTCCAATTGATTTTGCAGTGCCGCTTGGGGCATCTAACTTATGGCAGTGATGCATTTCCACAATATAAGGGTCGTAGCCAGCGTTAGCAAGCAGATGCGAAGCCTTGTCGATTAATGCAAACATAACATTCACGCCAAGTGAAAAGTTTGATGCATGAATCATAGTTGTGCCACATTTGTCGAAATAACTGGTTACTTCGGCTTTAATGTCGTTCCATCCTGTAGTGCCCACTACAACAGCCTTAAAGTTTTCGGCCAGGAATCGGTAGTTGGCGCGGAATGCATCGGGAGTTGTGAAGTCGATGCACACGCAATTTTTTGCTTCGTTGACATCGTATTCGGTTATGTTTTCGCTTGTGGCGTAATCAATCCCTTTGTTGATGAGAATTGATTCAATCATATGGCCCATTTTGCCATATCCGCTAATTACAATTTTCATAGTTCAAACAGATTTTGGTGAATGGTGCTAATGATTTGGTTTAACTTTTCGCGGTCGATTACAAAACTTACGTTGATGTTTGAAGCACCCTGAGAAATCATATATATGTCGAACGAGTTCATTGCGTTAACAATGCGTTGTAGAACATCACTGTGATTAACGATGTTTTTGCCTATAACCGACACTTGCGATTTGTTGGTGTCGATGTGTACTTCGGCAAAGCGAGAGAGTTCGCTAATAAGTTTGTCGGTATCAGGGTTTCCGGGCACTGTGACCGAAATGTTTGCTTCAGATGTGCTGATGATGTCGACAGAGATATTGTTGTCGCTAAAAACGCCAAACACTTTTTGCACAAAACCTGTAGCATTAATCATTTTAGGAGAGAAAATGTTAATCATAAGAATATTTTCTTTCCATGACACAGCCTTTGCACCATCTGAAATTTCAGGATTTGGCAGAATTGCAGTTCCCTTGTGCTCAGGGTTCATAGAGTTAAGCACATAAATAGGGATGTTCTTCTTAATGGCAGGTTCAATGGTAAGAGGGTGTAATACCTTAGCCCCAAAGTGAGCCATTTCGGCCGCTTCTTCAAAAGAAATTTTGTCTAAGCAGATGGTGTTTTTTATAAATCGAGGGTCGGCCGATTGCACGCCGTCAACATCGGTCCATATTTCAATGCGTTCGGCATCAATGGCCATTCCGATTAGCGAAGCCGAATAGTCAGAGCCACCGCGACCTAAAACGGCAGGTGTTCCGTCGAGTGTTGAAGATATGAAGCCTTGTGTAATTAGTGCTTTGGCATTTTTGAATCCCTTTTCGATAATAGCAGGCACGCGAGCGCCGATTTCGTCGAATAATGGTTCGCTCAACAGCGGATTGCCTTGAGTGATAATCATTTTTGATGCATCGAGCAGTTCGGTGTCGAGGCCATATGCATTCATTGCATAATATATAATTGTAGAAGAAAGCACTTCACCTTGAGAGATGATGATGGCTTTGCTACGAGCCGATAATTCGCCAAGAGCGCAAACAGAGCAAACCACTTTTTCGAGATAATCGCAAATGTTGTTGATGTCGCTGATTGTTTCGTTAAGGTAGTGGCCGCGGTTGGCAAGAAGTTCGCTGGCGGTTTCTATATGTCGGTTTCGAAGAGAGTCAAGAAGTTGAGAAGTTGCCGATTCGTTTTGTGCCGCTGCTTCGTCAGCAAGTTGGTAAAGGGTGTCGGTAACTTTAGCCATAGCCGATACTACAACCACAGGTTGTTGGTCAAGACGGCTTTCTATAATTGAAATTGCTCTTTTGATGGCTTCGCAATTGGCAACAGAAGTGCCACCAAATTTCATTAAAATCATAAGACTATAATATTTAAAGGTATATAATTAGTTATCTAATAGAGATTCGTAAATTTTCACATATTGGTTAGTGGCAGTTTCGAGTTCATCGATAGTGATATGCTCGTTAGGAGTGTGTGCCACAGTTATAGAGCCAGGTCCGCAAAGCATTTTGTGCTTAAAATTAGAGAGGTGAGGGGCGTCGCTGCCAAATGCCACCGTTTTCGAAGGAATTCCGTCTACGGTAAGGAATCGGTTTGGCGAGTCGCCGCCGAGTGCCGTCACTGTTATGTTGCGTTGCCACAATTGGTCGCCCTTGTTGAGCGATTGCATTAGTGAGGTTGTGAAGGAGTCAGACTCAAATGTTGTGCGGAAATATATTCGGAAAGATATATTGTTGCTTAAGATGTTTTGAGGGTTATCGCTGTGCAACTTGCCTATGTTCCAAGTGGTGTCGCCTAAAATGTTGTCGTGAGGAAACTCAACGTTGCGAAGGAAGTTGACAAAGTCAACGAATAAGTTCACAGCCGAAATTCCGTTTTCGGGATATCCGGAGTGAGCGCTGATTCCCGCTATTTCAACTTGGAATGCTTTAGTGCCTTTTGCTGCAGCCACCATGCAGTTGTCGGTTGGCTCACCCACCAAAACATATTCGGCACCAATGTGGTTAGCGGCAAAATGTTTAGCACCGAACGAGCCAGTCTCTTCGCCGGCTAAAAGCAAAAGTGCGAAATCGGAGTGTCCGCGTCGTTCTAATTCAAGGCATGCCTGATAGAGAGCCCAAATTTGACCTTTTGCGTCACACGAACCGCGTCCGCTTATTGTGTTGCCGCTTATGCTGGGCGCAATGTATGGAGGTACGGTGTCGAGGTGGGAGCAGAAAACGAATCGAGGTTTGCCCCAACTAAAATGCAGATTGAGTGTGCCATCGCCAACTTCCATTATTTCAACGGTGCACTTTGGCGTTGACAATTCATCGGCAAGAAATTCGGCAAAGGCCCTTTCTTGCGATGAGGTAGAATCGATTTTTAGCATCTCAATAAACTTACTGTAATCCATTTCCATTTTTTTAAATTTTCCAAAAAAGCAGCCCCACTCACATGGGGCTGCTCCTGAAGTAAATTGTTAATAAAATGTCATGATAATGTCCAAATCATAAATTAACACACGCCCCTTAGCTGACTAATGCCTGCTTTATTTTTTTGACGTTATGTTTATATGAGTTGTTCATCACTTTAATTGGTTGTTATTTAGCTACAAAAAACCATTCGGTTAGAAAACCACTGCAAATGTATCACTGATAAATTATATTTGCAAACTTTTTCAATATTTTACATTTCTTTAGAGATTGGTAGCATTTTTTTAATATTTATTTGATGCCGCACTCTTTAAGCAGTTCTTTGGTTGTTCCGTGCTTTTTACCGTTTAGTTCGTCGAGCCATTTGTTAACATTATTAAAGCGAATGTTTTTTGCGCGTTCAAAATTTTCTGGTTTTGTGATGCGAGAGAAAACCACACGTTGAATCTTAGTGCGAGGACAAACGGCAATGCTGTAACCTGCGTTAGCAGGGTCTTTGCCAGGACCGTTGCTGCTCCAGTATTTTACGTTGCCTTGTTCGTCATATCCCATGAAAATAACAGCATGGCCTCTTTCTTGTTCTTCGTTTTTGTTATCGTTCATGCCAATCACAGCACCGCAGTCGCTGTTGTGGCTTTCGTTACGGTCCCAGAAAATTTTCATGAAGTCGCCAGGAATGGCTTTTTCCCACACTGGGTGGTTGTTCCATTCTTCATCAGAGAGGTATCGCTCGTCTTTGCTTTCGCGAAGAGCTTCGGTTTTTGCACCGCGGTAAGCGTGGAAGTTGAAACCTACCTTAAGGTCTTTAACCAAAACTCCAACCCCAGGTCCGTTTGCGTTTGCGCGACCCCAACAGCCTTCGCCGTCGCGTTGGCTATAACCTTGCTGATTGATGTTGTCGGCAACACCCAAAAGTGGTTTTAGCGATAGCCACGCACTGCGAGAAATGGTGTTGTCTTTGTCCCAAATGAGTATGGCTTGAATTAGAGCGCCATATGTGGCAAGCGAGCAAAACGAAGGAGTTGCCAAGCTTGCATTAAAATTTGGGCGTTGGTCGGCAAGACGCATGTTGAATGCATCGTTCATGCCACGCCAAGCGCTTTTTTTGAAATCTGGAGTTGATTTACGTCCAGTGTAATATCCGCCTCTTTCAGGGAATGAGTCAACTGCTGCAAGTATTGCGGCTTGCCATTTTTCGTTAACTGGGTTGTCGTCTTTTGCTGAAAGATTGAATGAAAATGCCGATATGCAAATGATGGTTGCAAGTAGGTAGTTGAAAATATTTTTCATGTTAAATATTTGTGTAAATAAGTTTATGCAATAAAATGATGTCAAATATAGGTCATTTTTTGAGAAATATGGCAATAAATGAGCATAAATAAGACTTAAAAAACTTGAAAATTGCCCAATAGCAATGCGCTAAAGTATATGGCAATGATATAAAACACCCAAAATTAATATTAAATAAGAAGATATAGAGGGCGAAAATGCCGAAAAATGCTTACTTTTGTATTATGGGAAGAGTATTAGCAATTGACTATGGCCGCAAGCGCACAGGCTTGGCCGTGACCGACATACTTCAAATAGTGGCGAACAGTCTTGAAACTGTTCCGACCCACACTCTGATGCAGTATTTAAAAGACTATGTGAAGAAAGAGACTGTTGACACCATAGTTGTGGGATTGCCTAAGCAGATGAATGGGCAAGAGTCGGAGAGTATGAAGTACATAAAGCCGTTTGTAGCACGATTGGCGAAGGAGTTGCCTAACATTCCTGTGGTTATGTATGACGAACGATTCACGAGTTCAATAGCCCAACGAGCGATGATAGACGGCGGAATGAAAAAGAGCGACCGCCGAGAGAAGGGGCGAGTTGACAGCATTGCTGCCGCAATAATCTTAAATGATTATTTGCAGAGCAAGAGCGGCGGATTTTGATGCTTTGAAAGGTCGTTTTGATAAAAGAGCATAATGTAGTAACTTTGTGCGCTAAAGCATTGGCAGAGTAAAAAAAGAATGAATTTATTGAGCAACAATACTTTTTTGATTAAAAGAGTGTCACTGATGATGGTGGTGGCTCTACTTTCGGCATGTAGCGCTACTAAGCACGTGCCCGAGGGTAAATATTTGCTTGATGACGTTAAGATTAATATAACTGACGAGAACAAGGATGTGCCAGTTAAGAGCGCAGACCTAATGAGCTATCTTCGTCAGATTCCAAACCATAAAGTGCTCGGCGGATTAAGATTGCAACTAGCATTTTATAATTTGAGTGGCAAGGACAGCACTAATTGGTTTAACAAGTGGGTTCGTAGAGTGGGTAGCGCTCCCGAAATATATGATGAGTCGTTGACCGATGCAAGCGTAAAGCAGTTGAGCACAGCGTTGTCGAACATGGGTTATATGAATTCTACGGTAAAGGCCGACACGTTGGGCAATCTTTCGAAGAAGCGTATGAAGGTGATATATAATGTGAATTTTGGAGAACCTCATTATGTGTCGTCGATTAAGTATAACATTCCTAACGATACGCTAAGGGAATTAATCTTGTCAGATTCGTCGCTGTTTTTGGTTAAGGAAAACTCGGTTTTCGACCGCAACGTGCTTGACCAAGAGCGTCAGGCCATTAGCGAACGCTTAAGAAGTAAGGGCTATTATGCTTTTAATAAGGAATATATAACCTTCACGGCCGACACAGCAGCCGGCGAGAAGAATGTTAATCTGACATTGAATCTGATGCGTCCGTATCAGAATGATAATATGCCATATTATACCTCGCACAAGCCTTTTTATGTGCGAAATGTGACTTTCGTGACAAACTATAATCCTGCCACGATGCACGATTATAATGATTATGTTGCCCAAGACACGGTTTTCTATAATAACTATAGAATTTTATACGGAGAGGACCGCTATTTGCGAGCGAGCGTGCTTGAGGAAAGTTGCTTCATAGAGCCAGGTGAATGCTATAATAGCAACGATGTGAATCGCACTTATGAGGCTTTTGGCCGATTGGGAATAGTGAAGTTTGTGAATGTTGAATTGACTCCGATAGGTGAAATAGACGGTAAAATATGGCTTGATGCAAACATCTTATTGTCGCGAACAAAGCCGCAAACTGCTTCAGTTTCGTTAGAAGGAACTAATTCAGAAGGCGATTTGGGCTTTGGTGTGGGTGTGGGTTATCAACACCGTAACCTCTTTAATGGTTCGGAGGTTTTAGATGTAAAGGCGCGCGCGAGCTATGAGAGCCTTTCAGGTGATTTGTCGGGATTTATCAATGATAATTATTCGGAATATGCGGGAGAATTGGCTCTTCGCTATCCGAAATTTAAGGCTCCGTTCCTGAAACGCAGTTTTAAGCAAAAAATATTGGCGTCGACCGAATTTACTACAAACTTCAATTATCAGGAGCGTCCGGAATACACTCGCGTGATAGCTGGTGCAGGTTGGCGTTATGTATGGAGCGAAAGGGCTAACAAGACTCGCCATACCTTTAATCTGCTTGATTTGAACTATGTGAATTTGCCAAAAAGTAAAAGTCATTTCCTTGATAGCATCAGCAATCCGTTGCTAAGATATTCATATGAAGACCACTTCATCATGCGAATGGGTTATTCGTTTTATCATAGCAACAAGAAGGATGGTAATCTGATGAGAAAACTATATCAGCCAGATGTTTATACCATACGCTTGGCAGCGGAAACAGCGGGCAATGTGCTTTATGGCATATCAAATATGATAGGCCAAAAGAAGGACAACGGGGCATATAAATTGTTTGGAATAAATTATTCGCAATATTTTAAGGTTGATGCCGATTATTCGTTCACACATAACTTTAACCCAAAGAGCAGTTTGGCATTTCACGTTGGAGCAGGTGTAGCGGTTCCTTATGGTAACAGCAAGGTGCTTCCGTTTGAAAAACGTTTTTATGCCGGTGGCGCCAACAGCGTGAGAGGTTGGGGCGTTAGAGCATTAGGTCCGGGTAGTTATTATGCTACAAATTCGGTAAACCGCTTTATATATCAGTGTGGTGATATTCGTTTAGATATGAACATTGAATATCGTGCCAAGTTGTTTTGGGTTTTGGAGTTAGGCGCATTTATCGATGCGGGTAACATCTGGACAATAAGAGAATACGAAGATCAGCCAGGAGGCGTGTTTAAAATAAATAAGTTCTACGAACAGATAGCGTTGAGTTATGGTTTGGGCATCCGTTTGGATTTCACCTACTTTTTGCTTCGTCTGGACGTAGGTATGAAGGCTCACAATCCGGCTTCTGGTCAGGAACGCTGGCCGTTGTTGCGACCTAACTGGAAACGCGACTCGGCAATTCACTTCTCGGTAGGCTATCCATTCTAACACAGTAATACTCTGAAAGATATGAAGAAATTGGTTATTTTTGACCTCGATGGTACGTTGGTAAACTCAATTGAAGATTTGGGAAAAGCTGCTAATTATGCGTTGAGCAAAAACGGCTATCCTACACATAGTTTGGCAAGTTATCCGTTTATGGTTGGTAACGGAGCTCGTAATTTGATAATAAAATCGTTGCCTGAGGAAGAGCGTACGGATAGCGTAATAGATGCTATGCTTAAGGACTTTAAGGAGTATTATGATGAGCATAACACCGAATGCACAAAGCCATATGACGGCATCATGGAATTGTTGCATAATCTGCAAGATGCCGGAGTGAAGATGGCAGTGGCATCCAATAAATATCAGAAAGCGACAGAAAAAATTGTTGCAGAGGTGTTTCCTGACATAGAATTTGTGTCTGTGCAGGGTCAGCAAGAAGGTGTAAACGTAAAACCCGACCCGTCGATTGTGTTTGCAATATTGGGCAAAGCGATGGTTCCAAAGGCCGAGGTGCTTTATGTGGGCGATTCGGGCATCGACATGGAAACAGCCCGCCGTGCATGCGTTAACTCTGTGGGGGTGACTTGGGGATTCCGCAGTGAAAAAGAATTGAATGAGTATCATGCCGATAGAATAGTGCATCGTGCGTCGGATATTCTTGAGATAGTGAACATGGAATATTAAAAGTGAATAAGAACATATAGAAAAATTGGTTATGAGATTAAGATTGATTTTTACTTTGCTTGCTGCGCTAATTGTGGTGGGCGACGTGTGTGCTCAATCGGCTATATATGCATGTGGGCATATTAGAAGAAGCAGATTGACAGCAATCAGAAATTTGAAAAATTCAGGTTATAGCACTGCCATTTTGTTTAACGTGAATGTTGAGGAAGATGGTAGTTTGACAACTGACTTTAGTTGGGATTCACAACAAGCAGCCGAAGCAGGCGGTATCATATGCCAAAATGGTGCGTATGTGTTTGGCAATTATCAACCAAATTATGTTCGCGACATTAAGAACCTGATTACAGCGCCAACAAGTATTTCACGCTTGGAAATTTGTATCGGAGGTTGGGGTAATGGTTCTTACGGAAAGATTAAATCGTTGATTGAAAAATATGGCACAGGCAAGGAAACTATGCTATATAAGAATTTCAAGGCATTGAAGGATGCTATACCAGAGATTGTGGCTGTTAATAACGACCAAGAACAGGACTATGATGTGGCCACTGCACGCGATTTCCACTTGATGCTTGCGGAAATAGGATATAAGACAACAGTTGCTCCTTATACTCAAAAGTCGTTTTGGCAAAAATTGGTTAGCGAAATCAATGAGGCAAAGCCTGGAACTGTAGAGATAATTTATTTGCAGACTTATGGTGGAGGGGCGTATAACAATCCAAACGACTGGAAGGTGTTTGGCAACATACCGATGCATGTGGGTTTTGACTGTGAAGCGAGTGGCGACCTTAATGGAATGGTTAGCAAGTTTGAGCAGTGGCGTGATGCATGCGGTGTTGTAGGCGGATTTTTGTGGAACTACAATAGTGAAGCGCGTAACCTTAATGAATGGGCTTCTGCAATCAACCGAGTGTTTAAAACAAAAACCACCAACGAGCCAGTAGCAACATTCTATCAAGACTCTGATTTTGGCGGATATGCAGCTTCGTTGCCAGTAGGCAGTTTCACGCAAGGTGAGATGGCTCTATATGGAATAAAGGCTAAAGATATTTCTTCATTAAAGTTGAATGATGGATATAAGGTTACATTGTATAGCCTTGCCACATGTTCGGGTTCATCGAAAATGACATGGGAAGAGACAACAAGTTTTGTGGGAACAACATGGAACGACCGCGCTTGCTCGTTAGTTATAGAAAAGATTGAGGACAGTGGTGTTGACCAAGTGACCACCGCCGACTTGAATGTGACTGTTGTGGGTGAAATGCTCGAAGTTACCGGATGCACCTCAGACGCAGTGTCGGTATATGAAGTATCGGGAGTTAAGGTGGCTGAAGCAAAAGTTGATTGTTGTGGCACAGCAAGAGTGGATATTTCGAACCTTGCATGCGGCATCTATGTGGTTAATTGCGGATGTAAATCAGTTAAGATTAAAATTTAATAGCAGACTATATATGTAGCACTTCCGCCATTGAGTTTTTTTGAAACTTGATGGCGGAAGTGGTGTTTATTGGAGTGATGATTAAAAAATTACCATTTTTAATAATAATAGGTGGTATTGTTAAAAATATGCAAAGGTAAAACTTGCCATCAGCAGAAATAATTAGTAAATTTGCAGTCGCTTTTAATGGCGCAAAAAACGACACAAATAATTTAATAATAAAAACAAAAAACTTAACAAAATGGATTGGATAGTAGATTTGTTTACTGGAACATCTATTGCCCATGCTATCATGGTTTACTCATTGGTTATCGCCTTAGGCGTAATATTGGGTAAAGTCAAGATTTTTGGGGTCTCGTTAGGCGCAACATTTGTGCTTTTCGTGGGCATCTTGATGGGGCATTTGGGTCTTACAGTAAATTCCGAAGTTCTTCATTTCATTAGAGAATTTGGTCTTATTTTGTTTATCTTCTCAATAGGTATGCAAGTAGGTCCAGGTTTCTTTTCATCGTTTAAGAAAGGCGGATTGTTACTAAACGGATTGGCAGTATTGCTCATTTCGCTTAACATTGTTGTAGCGCTATGCATATATTACGGTGTTGGCGATATAAAGATAACCGATTTGGTTGGTATTTTGTCGGGTGCGGTAACTAACACTCCTGGTCTTGGTGCTGCTCAACAAACATTGATTGAAATCAAGGGAGCTGAAGTTGCTTCAGGCTTAAATGAATCGATGTCGATGGGTTATGCAGCTGCTTATCCTTTGGGTGTGGTTGGTATTATCCTTTCGATGATTTTGGTAAAGGTATTCTTCAGAATACGTGTAGAAGACGAAAGCCGCAACATTGAAGAAGATAGCGAAGACAGTTTGTTGAAGCCACACGTTATCACACTTGAGGTGACAAACAAGCTTATCAATGGTGTTGACCTTAAGCACTTGCACAGCATGATTGACCGTAACTTTGTGATTTCGAGAATGAAGAAGGTTGACGGTACGCTAATTATTCCGGCAAGTGACACAATTGTGGAAGTTAACGATAAGTTGTTGGTGGTAATGTCACAACAAGACGAAGAAGCGTTTACAATGTTTGTTGGTCCAAAGATAGAAATGGACTGGGAGGCAGAACAAACACAAGTGTTCTCTCGTCGAATTGTGGTAACTAATAGCCAGTATGTAGGCCGTAAACTTGGTAGTTTGCGCTTGCGCAACGGTTACCGTTTGAACGCAACTCGCGTGAACCGTGCCGGTGTAGACTTGTTTGCTCGTCCTAACTTGAGCCTTCAAATCGGTGACCGCATCACAGTAGTTGGTGGTTTGGACGACATTAATCGTTTGGCTGCGAAATTGGGTAACTCGCTTCGCCGCTTGAATGAGCCAAATATGTTTACAATGTTTGTGGGTATATTTGTGGGTATCATCCTCGGCTCATTGCCAATTATGTTGCCAGGTATGAGTGTTCCTATGAAATTGGGTCTTGCTGGTGGTCCGCTTGTAGTGGCTATCTTGGTGAGCCGATTTGGGTATAAACTTAAATTGGTTACTTATACCACAAGTGCCGCTAACTTATTGTTGCGTGAAGTGGGTATTTGCCTCTTCTTGGCGTCGGTAGGTATTGCAGCCGGTGAGGATTTTGTGTCAACTGTGTTTAATTCACAAGGTGCAATGTGGGTGCTTTATGGTTTCATGATTACCATTATCCCAATGTTGATTGTGGGCTGTGTTGCTCGTTTGTACTATAAAATTAACTATTGCACACTTATGGGTTTGCTTTCAGGTGCATCAACCGACCCACCTGCATTGGCATATGCTAATAAGACAGCGAACAACGATGCTCCAGCCGTGGCTTACTCAACAGTGTATCCGCTCACAATGTTCTTACGTGTGATTTCGGCGCAACTTATAATTTTGCTTTTGGCATAACATAGCATTAATGATAATTCTGAACGGTGCAAGTCTCAAATTTGAGGCTTGCACTTTTTTTTGACTGCCGAGAGATTATATTACAATAGATATTTTTGTAATTTTGTAGAAATTAAATTTATTATAACAGAAAATATGCAGAGGTTATTGGTTGCATTAGTTGCAATAGTTATAGGAGGTTTTGCTGTTTCGGCTAAACAAAGTGAAAAAATCAAGCAACTTTATGACAAGGTTGATAGAGTGCAGGTTGTTCCATTGGGAGAAAGAGGTCCTGTAATAGGAATAACACCTACAGGCAGCCGCCAAAACTCGGTGTCGCGACCCTATGTGGAAGCTGTGCTTCGTGCAGGAGGCGTCCCTGTGGTGCTCGCTGCCGACACTACTGCCGAATATTTAAGCCAGGTTATAGGCCTTCTTGACGGTGTGCTGCTAACGGGCGGTGAGGATATAGAACCGGGTTATTTTGGGGAAAGTCCGATTGAAAAATTAGGCGAGGTTGATACCATACGCGACGTGCTTGAACTGACGCTGCTATATCTTGCAAAGAATCGCAATGTGCCAGTGTTTGGCATTTGCCGTGGTTGCCAAACAATAAATGTGGGCATGGGAGGCTCGTTATATCAAGATTTTCCGTCGCAGAGGGGCGCAACAGTGCATCATCAGCGTGTGGCGGCAACAGGCGAACGTGCTTTGCATAGTGTGAGCATCGATAAAGATAACATATTATATAAGATTATAGGCAAGACTAACATTATTGTAAATAGCTCACATCACCAGTCGGTGAAGGATTTGGGCAAGGGCATTAATGTGGGTGCCTATAGTGAGGATAGCATAGTGGAATCGGTGGACATGTATCCTAACTATCGCATACTTGGAGTGCAATGGCATCCAGAGGGCTTCAATGGCAAAGATGAGTCGATGAATAAACTGCTTGCATTCTTTATAAATGAGGCAAAATTATATAAGAAAGCGAAGGATATTCACAACCGAGTGATATCGGTTGACACACACACCGATGCGCCGCTTGATTTTTCCGACGGGTTGCAATTGGGCAAGCGTTGGCATAATAGGGTGAATGTGCCTAAGATGCAAGAAGGCTTGCTTGATGCACAGTTTCTTGCGGCTTATGTTGGCAGCGACAAAAAGGTTAAAGAGAATGGCAAGACAAAAAGAGTGAAAAAGGAATTAACACAAGCCACCTACGACGAGTGTCACAATAGAGTGCTTGAGTTGATAGATTCAACCTACGCGCAAGTGGAGCGTTATGGCGATGTGTGTGGCATAGCTTTGAATCGTGAAGATGTTGCGAAACTGAAGGCCGAAGGAAAGAAGGCAATCTTTATAGGTGTGGAAAATGCCATTGGCATAGGCACTGACTTGGATGGAGTTAAAGAACTGAAATCGCGAGGCGTGAAGTACATCACATTGTCGCATTCTTACGACAACCAGGTGTGTCATTCGTCGACCCACACTGCCGATGCCAAGAAAGGGTTGACAAAGTTTGGCAAGAAACTGGTGAAGGAAATGAATAGACTGGGCATTTTGATTGACCTGTCGCACACAAGCGAGGGCACATTTTGGGATGTGATGAAGTTGTCGAAAAAACCGGTATTTTGTTCACACTCGGGAGCTCGGGCGTTGTGTGATAGCGACCGTAACCTCACCGACGACCAATTGCGAGCGTTGGCTTCAAATGGCGGTGTGGTGCATGCTGTGGCATATTCGGGCTTTTTGAGAGAAGATAAGAAAGCCACTATCGACGATTATGTAAATCACATTGAGCACATGGTGAAGGTGGCTGGAATTGACCACGTAGGAATAGGAACTGACTTTGATGGCGGTGGCGGTGTGCCAGGGTTTGAGGCCGATAATGATATGGTGAATGTTACCATGAAACTCCTTGAAAGGGGCTATTCGGAAAACGACCTTGAAAAGCTTTGGGGCGGAAACTTCTTCAGGATTCTTTCAAAAGTAGAGGAAAAATAATTTTATAGAGCATAGTAAAGAAAAATAGCAGTAGGCTGCCAATAGGAGCGACTACTGCTATTTGTTTTTTTGCGACTGGCGATTAATAATCTTCGCCTTGACTTTTCCGACGCGATTCCTTTTTGCCTTCGGCCGAACTTGTGTCTTTTTCTTCTTTCAAATCCACTTCGTTGCCCATGCGGTCGAAAACGCGATATTCAAGATAAGCGAGCGATTGGTTAGGAATGATTTTGAATCCAAATCCGTATTCAAATCGCCAACGCAGATATTCGGAAATTAAGCCGCGTTTGATGTATGCGTTCACAAAAGGGTGAACATACATTTTAAATTTTTTAATCTTAAGATTGTTAACCAAATAATCGATTTTGTCCTTAAGCACGTCGGTGAACAATAGCGAAGGTTGCACTTCGCCTTTGCCGTGGCAAGAAGGACAAGACTCGCTTGTAACGATGTCTAATGCAGGTCTAACACGCTGACGTGTGATTTGCATTAGTCCAAACTTGCTCAGAGGCAAAATGTTGTGACGAGCTCTGTCGCCCGACATTGCAGCACGCATGTGGTCGTACAAGGCTTGTCGGTGTTCAGATTTCGACATATCGATAAAGTCGATAACAATAATACCTCCCATGTCACGCAAACGTAATTGTCGTGCAATTTCGTCGGCAGCACGAAGATTAACGTCGAGAGCGTTGCTTTCTTGGGAGTCGGAGTTCTTAGAACGATTGCCCGAGTTTACGTCGATAACGTGTAAAGCTTCGGTGCTTTCGATAATAAGATAAGCGCCCGACTTAAATGACACTGTCTTCCCAAAGGAAGTTTTAATTTGCTTGTTGATGTTGTAGTGATCAAAGATCGGAACATCGTCGGCATAAAGTTTAACAATGTCACTGCGGTCGTTTGCAATAAGGCTCACATAATTGTAAATCTGCTCGTAAACGTTAGCGTCATTAACAAAAATATTCTCAAAAGAAGGGCTAAAGATGTCACGAATGACACTCACGGCGCGGCTTTCTTCTTCGTAGATAAGCGCAGGGGCGTCGAGTTGCTGTGCTTTAGCAAGGCATTCTTCCCAGTATCTCACCAAAGTTTTTAGTTCATTGTTGAGTTCGGCCACTTTTTTGCCTTCGGCCGATGTGCGTATGATAACTCCGAAGTTTTTTGGCCGTATGCTTTCGATAGTCTGACGAAGACGATATTTTTCTTCCGACGATTTAATCTTTTGTGATACAGAAATCTTGTTGCTGAATGGAGTCAACACAAGGAATCGGCCAGTAAAAGAAATTTCGGTAGTTAATCGTGGCCCTTTCGACGAAATAGGTTCTTTAGCAACCTGAACTATGATTTTTTGTCCGAGGGAGAGAACATCGGATATTGTGCCGTGTTTGTCGATGTCGGGCTTAATTTCTGCATTGGTGATGCTGGGCGCTTGTCGGGTGTCTGACAGTGCTTTGCCTATGAATTGAGAATAGGTGTTGAATTGTGAACCTAAGTCAAGGTAGTGAAGAAAAGCGTCTTTTTCGTATCCTACATTAATGAATGCAGCGTTAAGACCTGGCATTAGTTTCTTTACCTTGGCAATGTAGAGGTTTCCCACAGCAAACGACACGTCGCGTGTCTCTTTTTGCAATGCTACCAATCGCCCGTCTTCGAGAAGGGCGGTTGAGATGTGGGATGGGGTTACGTCAACTACTAATTCGCTTCTCATTGCAGTGTTAAATATTAAACTACTATGTAAATAAATAAAAATAGGGTAACCACAAGGCCTGAGGATATATGTGTGAAAAATGGTTTTATATAGTGGATTTTTTTAGGCCGTTGTGGTAGGGGCTTATCTCTACGTGATTAGAGACTGTTACAACAAGAGTTAAGCGCAGCTTTAGTCGTGAATATGGTATTTGTTTGAAAACCGTTAAAAGGTGGAGAATACCATATCATTAAAAAAGCACAAAGAACAAACGAGAATAAGAATTCATCATTAGCATGCTGTCCTTTCTTCTTGTTTGTTCTTTTTATGACTTAATTAGAAAGTAAGAAATATTATTTCTTCTTATGACGATTCTTTCTAAGTCTCTTTTTGCGCTTGTGGGTAGCCATCTTGTGGCCTTTTCTTTTCTTTCCGCTTGGCATAGTGTACTTAGTTAAAGGGGTTAATAAATATTCTTGTTTATTATGTTAAGCAATTCCTTTTGGAGGGAATGTTTTACTTCTTAACTTGTTCGATAAACACCTTCGCTGGCTTGAATGCTGGGATTTTGTGCTCAGGAATGATGATTGTAGTGTTCTTAGAAATGTTGCGAGCTGTTTTTTGCTTGCGTTCCTTAGTGATGAAAGAACCAAAACCTCTCAAATATACGTTTTCGTCATTTGCAAGTGAATCTTTCACAATTTCCATGAACTTTTCTACAGTCTCAAGCACTGAAGCCTTGTCAATGCCAGTAGATTTTGAAATCTCGTTTACGATATCTGCTTTAGTCATTTTATTTAATTGTTTTTAATTATAAATATCTTAGTGCGAAAAATATAACGGATAATTATTGAAAAATAATATCCATTATACAGTAAATCATTCGGCTAAATTACCCGTTTTTGATTTTAGCAGTGCAAATATCGTAATTATTTTTGACATAGCACTAATAATCAAGTGGATTTTTGTGCTTGAAAACAGAATTTTAATTTATTTTTGGCTATTTGACGCGGTAAAAAGTTCTTTTTGTGCAGTGAATTTTGGGAATAAACGTATCATAATGGGAATAACGGCCAATTCCACTAAAATAACAACAAGGAGCACAACCCAGTAGCTTGCATAACTTTCGCCAATTATTTTAAAAACAACAGACCTGATAGGACCTAATATTATGCTGTGCGTACCGAGCACAATTAGAGAATAACGCCCTATGTAGTTTATTATCGGCAACTTGGGCAGGTTCTTGGCAAACCAAAACAAGCTGAGAATTGCAATAAACGGGACAATGTATAATAGCAAATAGTTAGGCAACTCGCGGTCGTGTATGTTGATAGAAGGCGCCACGAAGTAGAGTACTATTAGCACAATCGCAAATACGGGTAATCCCCATTTGTCGTGTTTGGATTTTTGTAGCGAGGCATGCTTTTTTGTAACATTGCCCAGAATAAAGTATGGTAAGGCCACAAATGCGGTGTCGAGTTGTAGCGGAAGCATTATGCCATTTTGGGCTATTAACCATCCAATAATTGATAGTGCTATAGTTACTGCATATGTTAATGTGGTTGATAAGTGCTTTTGAAGAAGGTAATATATGATGTTAACTTCAAATAGGCTGATTAAGAACCATAGGGCGTTACTGTAGTGGAAGTCGTTTAGAAGGAATGGGTCGAGAAGGTATATCCACCGCCAAGAGTCACCCACCAATCCCATTTTGTCGAGATGAAACACTTCGCAGCATATTATTGCCAACGCGCAAGCCATATAGTAGAAGAAAAACAATGGCACGATGATGTTGTTGATTTTTCGTCGGGCAAAATCAGAGAAACTATCGTAGGTTTTGAAGAAAAGCCCCGAAAGGAAATAATACATGGGCACTCTAAACGACATGAGCATGTTGTTGAAGTCGCCGTAGATGTTGTCGGGGGTTATGTGATATGCTACAATTAGCAATATGCACAGCCCTTTCATAAAGTCGATGTATTGAATTCGTTGTTTTTGTGACTGCATTGATGTTTCGTTGTAATTGGGCTAATTGGCTGTAAACCTAAATAGCCATTTTAATAAATTATTTGTTTTTGAGGGTAGAACCCAGCAGACATGTCCGCCAGTAGGCATTTCAAGGTAGGCCACAGTGTGTTTTAGTTCTTTTAGCCGCTTGAATGCTTGTCGTGAACCTTCTACTGTTATGGTGGCGTCGTCGGCGTTGTGCACCAAATATAGAGGTACGTTTGTGCTGCTATCGAATCGAAGAGGATTTATTGTGCCGCAAAAGGCTACAGCGCCTGCGAAAATATTAGGGTGACGGGTTATAATGTCGAGCACACCGATTCCGCCCATTGAATGCCCCATTATGTACACTTTTCGAGGGTCTACTTGATTTTTGTTGCACAATTCTTCGATTAATTTTAGTAGGCCTATGTCCATATAGCTTGTTCTCGGCGCGATGTCCATTTTTTCGGGATTGAAGTCGGATGGCCTTTCTTCGAGGCTCCAATATGCGTCGTGTGGGCATTGTGGATAAAGCACATAGGCAGGAAAATCGTTGTGGTGCTGAAGAAAGAACCAAGACAGGTTGTGCAATTGCACGTAGTTGTCGTCGCCGCGGTGGTCTAAGCCATGAAGGTATATGATAAGCGGATATTTTTCGCCGGGAGTTAAGTCGTTAGGGTGTAGGATTCGGTATTTGAAACATTTTGATTCAGTGATGTTGAATTTTTTTGCTTTGTAGGCATTTAGCGGGGACTCAAGTTCTTCGGCGTCGGTGTCGTCGACCGATTCAAAAATGTAATGCTCTGTTTCGTTCAATAGGTCAGTAGTCTCATCTTTTGAGCAAGATGCGACTATGAAAGCAAAAATTAATAAGATTAATATTTGTTTTGCCATTTTAACTGCCTTTTTGCAAATGTAGTGATTATAATTGAGAAACAATTTGAATTTTATGGATTATCTTTGCAGTAAATTTAATTCAATACGATTTATCAATGAAGAAACAGTTCACGCTGCCATTTGTGCTGATGGTGTTGTTTTTCGCCGTGTTTTTGATTCTGGCAAATCTGCTTGAGGTGAAAGTGGTGAAATTCGGTTTTATAACAGCAACCGCAGGTTTGTCGGTTTTTCCGTTGTCATATATAATAAACGATTGTATAGTTGAGGTATATGGATTTGCGAAGGCGAGAATGGTGATTTGGTTAGGATTCGTTCTTAACTTTATCTTCGTTATGTTTTTGCAGTTATGCATAATTTTACCCGCTGACCCAACCTGGAGCGGTCAAGAGGCGGTGGAGATGGTTTACGGCAATACACCGAGAATTTTGTTGGGAAGTTTTACGGCTTTTCTTGTGGGTTCGATGATTAACGCTCACGTAATGAGCAAGATGAAAGCCCGCAATAACGGTAAGTGGTTTTCATTGAGAGCCATAGTTTCGACAGTGATGGGCGAAACTGCCGACTCGCTGATATTTTTCCCTATTGCCTTTTGGGGTGTTGTGCCTTTTGAAACCATCGTAACCTTGGTGTGGTCGCAGGTGCTGCTCAAAACTTTGTATGAAGTTTTGGCGTTGCCAATAACAACCAGAGTGGTTAAGAAAGTTAAGGAAATAGATAATACAGATGTCATTGACGCAAATATCGATTATGCGTGGTGGAAGATTTTTAAGATATGATTCAGAAGGATAAGATAAAGACGGTTTTTGTTGACATCGACGACACGATATGGTGGTTTACTGAAAACAGTAAACTTTCGTTGCGTCATGTGTATGACCATTATTCGCTGAATGAATATGAACCTGATTATGCCACGTTTCGAGGCATATATTTGGAGAAGAATGCCGAGTTGTGGCATTTGTATCATTACGGAAAGATAGAAAAAGACTTTTTGGTGACGGAGCGATTTCGCTGCACGCTTGAAAAAATAGGCGCGAAGGGAAATCTTGAAGAAATGTCGAAAGAAATAGATGTGGAGTATCTTCGTTTTTTGGCCGAGCAAAAAAAACTGGTGCCAGGAGCGCTTCGATTATTGGAATATTTGAACGAACGCTATGATGTGCATGCGTTGAGCAACGGATTTAAGGGCATACAGCAGCGAAAGCTGGAGTCGGCAGGCGTAAGGCATCTTATTGATAAGGTGATAATTTCTGACGATTGTGGCGTTACCAAACCCCTTCGTGGAATTTTTGATTATGCATTGCAGCAGTGTGGAGCCGAGGCTGAAAGCTCGGTGATGATAGGAGATAATATGGACGCCGACATTTGTGGCGCTGTGAATGCAGGGTGGAGTGCAATATATTTTGACATAAAAAATATGGGCAAGTGCGAGAATGCTGACGCGAGCGTTAGCACTTTAGAAGATGTGATAGGACTATTGTGAAAAGTGTGTAGAAAAGGTTTTGTCTGCTAATGATTTAATGATTTTTAACAAGTGTAGCCTAAGGTAAATAAAACTTTAGTGAGTATATTTGTATAATGTTGTTGTGTTTAGAAAAGGATTGCGAGGACTTGCGATTCGTTATTGGAAATGCAATGGCATGTTTGGATATGAGTATAGAAGAAAAGTAAGAAATGAGAGATTGCAACATGTAACCGAATTATGTGAACAAAGTTCATAGCGTTTTAGGGGTATGAGTTGCATGAATCGGACAATATATATATAAACATAAATCATATTAACTCTAAACTAATTATTTATGAAAAAGGACATGTCGCGTCGTTCGTTCCTAAAGACAGGTACAACGGCAGCCATCGGTCTATCGATGATGCCTGGCACAGTGTTTGGTGCAGGAAAAGACTCAAAGAAGAAGAAAGCAAAGACTGACAAGCTCAAAATTTTGGGCGTAGGTATTGGTGGCCGTGGTGCTGCAGTTCTAAAAGAAGTAGAAACAGAAGATATTATCGGATTGTGTGATGTTGACTGGAAATATGCTGCTCACGTGTTTGAACGCTATCCAAAGGCAAAGCGCTATAACGATTATCGCAAGATGTTTAAGGAAATGCTTGATGAGTGTGACGCTGTAGTTTGTGCAACAGCCGACCACACACACGCCATCATTTGCGCAGAAGCAATTGCTGCAGGCAAGCACGTTTATTGCGAAAAGCCACTTACACACACAGTATACGAATCACGTTTGTTGACTAAGCTTGCTGCAAAGCATAAGGTTGCAACCCAAATGGGTAACCAAGGTGCATCGGGCGAAGGCGTCCGCAAGGTGTGTAACTGGATTTGGAATGGTGTAATTGGTGAAGTTACTCGAGTTGAGGCATTTACCGACCGTCCAATTTGGCCACAAGGTTTGGAACGTCCAAAGGAAACACCAGCTGTTCCAAAGACATTGAATTGGGATGCGTTTATTGGTCCAGCGCCAATGCGTCCATATAACCCAATCTACACACCATGGAACTTCCGTGGTTGGTGGGATTTCGGAACTGGCGCTCTTGGTGATATGGCTTGCCATATTCTTCACCCAGTATTCAAGGCATTGAATTTGAAATATCCAATTCAAGTGCAAGGCTCATCTACTCCTCTATTGTCTGAATCATGTCCAAATGCTGAAATGATTAAGTACACATTCCCAGCACGCGACAATATGCCAAAGGTGGCAATGCCTCAAGTTGATGTTTATTGGTATGATGGTGGTTTCACTCCAGAACGTCCACTAAACTTGCCAGCAGGTAAGTCGCTAAACGATGCAGGTGGTGGTGTTATCTTCTACGGCACAAAGGACATCTTGATTTGCGGTTGCTATGGTAAGGACCCATATTTGTTGTCAGGTCGCAATCCTGAAGTTCCAAGCTTGTGCCGCGAAGTTAAGTTGTCGCACGCTCAAGACTGGGTGCGCGCTTGTAAGGAAGACCCAGCAAATCGCGTTCTTTCAGAATCTGACTTCTCTCAAGCAGGCCCATTTAACGAAATGGTGGTTATGGGCGTTAATGCAATCCGTTTGCAAGGTCTAAACCAAATCTTGGAATGGGATGGCGAAAACATGGAATTCACTAACATTCCTGCCGATGCTACAGTGCGTTCAATCGTTAAGGACGGATTTAGCATTAAGGATGGTCACCCAACATTCCAAACAACTTACACCGACCCAGTGAACGCTCGTGAGTTTGCTAAGGAATTGGTGCGCCATACTTATCGTGATGGTTGGAAGTTGCCAGAAATGCCTAAGTGATATTATTGAATAAAAAAATAACGTAAAAACATAGATAAAACATGAAGAAAGTATTATTTGCAGCAGCAGTTGCTACAGCATTCGGTTTGACATCATGTGGCGGCCAAAAGGCAGCAGAAGCTGAAACAGCCGAACCTGCAGCAGAAACTCCAACTTACACCTTGATGGAAAAGGAACAAGTGGATTTGAGCAAATTTAAAACAGACGAAGAAGGCTACATCGTGCTTTTCGACGGAACATCGTTGGATGGCTGGCGTGGTTATGGCAAGGATAATGTGCCAGCTCGTTGGACAATTGAAGATGGTTGCTTGAAGTTCTCAGGAACTGGCACAGGCGAAGGTCAAGAAGGCGACGGTGGTGACATCGTGTTTGCTCATAAGTTTAAAAACTTTGAATTGAGCTTCGAATGGAAGGTTTCTAAGGGAGGTAACTCAGGTGTGTTCTATTTGATTCAAGAAGTTACAACAGAAAAGGATGGCGAAGTGATTTTGGAACCATCTTACATTTCTGCTCCTGAATATCAAGTTCTTGACAATGATAACCACCCAGATGCTAAGTTGGGTAAGGATGGCAATCGTCAATCGGCATCTCTTTATGACATGATTCCTGCAGTGCCTCAAAACCAAAAGCCATTTGAAGAATGGAACGAAGGTAAGATTATGGTTTACAAGGGAACTGTTGTTCACGGTCAAAATGGTGAAAATGTGTTGGAATACCATCTATGGACACAACAATGGACCGATATGCTACAAGCAAGTAAGTTCAGCCAAGAAAAGTGGCCTTTGGCATTTGAATTGCTAAACAACTGCGGTGGCGAAAATCACGAAGGTTACATTGGTTTCCAAGACCATGGCGATAATGTTTGGTATCGTAACATTCGTATCAAGATTCTTGATTAATATTTAATGGGCATGATATGAAACACATGTCGAAAATATTTGTAGCCGGTGCTTTAGTTGCACTGGCTGCATTTTTTACTTCAGATTTGGCAATGGCTAAAACTAAGAAGGAAATAGGTTTGCAGCTTTATTCTGTTCGCGAATTGATAGGTGATGCCGAAAAGTTTGCGAAGAATGGCGCTGAGGTGTTGGGCCAACTTAAGAAGATGGGCTACACCCATGTGGAGACAGCCAACTATGGAGATGGAAAGATTTATGGCATGCAACCAACCGATTTTAAGGCAGTGGTTGAAGGTGCTGGCCTAAAAGCTTTGTCTACTCATACCTCAAGAGGTTTGTCGGACCAAGAATTAGCGTCGCGCGATTTCACCGAGGCTTTGAAGTGGTGGAAACAATGCATTGCTGCGCATAAAGAAGCAGGTATGACTTATATAGTAGTGCCTGGTCAACCTGTGCCAAAGACCATAGCTGACTTGCAAACTTGGTGTGACTATCATAATGCAGTTGGCAAAATGTGTGCTGAGGCTGGCATGAAGTATGGCTATCATAATCACTCTCACGAATTCCAGAAAGTGGAAGGCGCTGCAATGCTCGATTATATGATAGCGAACACCGACCCTAATTATGTGTTCTTCCAACTTGATGTTTATTGGGCTGTGATGGGCCAAAAGAGTCCGGTTGATTACTTCAAGAAGTATCCAGGACGATTCTTGCTTTTGCACATCAAGGACGACAAGGAATTGGGCCAAAGCGGAATGGTTGGATTTGATGCTATCTATAACGCGGCAGAATTGTCGGGCGTGCAATATAATATTGTGGAACTTGAAGCAACTAACAGCGGCGATATTATGCAAGGCGTTAAGGAAAGTGTTGATTACTTGTTGAACGCTGATTACGTTAAAAAGTCGTATTCTAAATAAAGAATAATAACGCTAAATAGAGATAAGCCCGGCCTCATTGAGGCCGGGCTTTATTGTTGGAATTATTCGGATATTTCGTTGTTGTTGCGTAATGATGTATGGTGTTTATTCCGGAAAAGACACTCCGCCAATGTCGGTGAGTCGCGCTTTTAGTGGCTCAGCCTTGTCGGCGTTTAGCTGCACGGTAATGGTGCAACAATTGTCGAAATCTTGTGATATGATTTTGAGTTCTTCCGACTTGAGCACTTTCATTACGTCGTTCATGCCCAGATATGGGAATGTGAATGTTACGGATGCTTGTTCGTGACATTCGATAATTTCGGCTGCGCGAATTGCTTCGGCTGCTGCTTCGCGGTAGGCCACGATTAGCCCCGAGGTGCCAAGTTTTATGCCTCCGAAATAA
Organism: Muribaculaceae bacterium; assembly: GCA_045613305.1. Lineage (GTDB taxonomy): Bacteria > Bacteroidota > Bacteroidia > Bacteroidales > Muribaculaceae > SFTJ01. The sequence continues at coordinate 16,395 of JAZLAU010000016.1, read as the reverse complement.
CGTATCACCACTATCACGATGTTTGTTAACTCAAAAGAGTTTATTTGACCTAAAATGGGCTTTCCGGCTGTGCCTGATGGTTCGCCGTTGTCGTTCGAGAGGTATTCGCTGCGGTCGGTGCCAATCATGTAGGCCCAACATACATGGCGGGCGTCGTGATATTCGTTTTGGTAGCGTTTGATGACGGCTTTGGCCTCTTCGGCAGATTCCACGGGCACGGCAAAGGAGATGAATTTGCTCATTTTCTCCTTATAAAGGCCCTCGGCGGTGCTTTTGATTGTTTTGAAAAAGTCGCTCATCGTGTTAGTCTTTTTTATTTGTTGTGCAAAGTTAGTTTTGAAATGTGGTTAATGCAAATAAAATTAAGGTGAGTGTTGGAGAATGTGTGCGGCTGTATCGCCAAAGTTGATAGGGCGATGGCTGCTGTGTTTTCAGGAGGAGGGTGTTAAGAAATTGTTGCTAAAAAATTCCCGATAGTTTCGGAAAATTTTTAAATTTGCATATTGAAAAATCAATTAATTAGAAATAATAACGTATAAAAAATTAAGAAATAGTTATGTCACAGTGGTTTGAATGCAAAATCAAGTATGATAAGACAACAGCAGAAGGTGTAATCAAGACATCGTCGGAAACATATTTAATCGATGCGTTGTCGTTTACTGAAGCCGAAGCGCGCATTATATCAGAAATGCAACCATACATATCAGGAGAATATAAAGTTGATTCGGTGAAAAGAGTTAGAATGTCGGAGATTTTCTTCGATGAAACCGGTGATAAGTGGTATAAGGCAAAGGTTAACTTTGTGTCGTTTGATGAAAAGAAGGGCGTAGAAAAGCGTGTGGCAAATTACATGTTTGTGCAGGCGTCAGATTTCGCGAAGGCGTTGAGCAACCTAATGGAGGGCATGAAGGGAACCATGAGCGATTTTGAAATAGCCGCTATCAATGAAACGTCGATTCTTGACGTGTATAAGGAAAATCTTGGCGGTTCTGCCGAGTAATTTGGCCACTTTGGCAAGAGTGATTAATGAGTATTGCATCTGAAATAAGGCGATTTTCGGAAGAACTTCCGTCGAATGTGCGGCTTGTTGCCGTGTCGAAGTTTCATCCTGTTGAACATATGATGCAGGCCTATGAGGCTGGGCAGCGTGTGTTTGGTGAAAGTCGTGTACAGGAATTAGTGCAAAAGGTGGGTGAGATGCCGTCGGATGTGGAATGGCATTTCATCGGTCATTTGCAGACAAACAAGGTGCGAGCTCTTGTTCCTCATGTGAGCTTGATTCACAGTGTGGACTCTCTGAAACTGCTTGAATGCATTGATAAAGAGGCCGCGCGAGTGGGGCGCGTTGTGGATGTGCTTTTGCAGGTGCATGTGGCGCAAGAGGAGCAAAAATTCGGGTTTTCGGTCGATGAAATCGCTAAGTTGGCTTACGAGGGCAGCCTTTCTAACATGGCCCACGTGAGGGTGGTGGGAGTTATGGCCATGGCCACTAATACTGATGACGATGCCGTGATTAGACGCGAGTTTGCCGAGGCTCATCACGTATTTTATAAGCTAAAGGATGGCTGCTTCTATGGCAACGATAGTTTTAAAGAGTTGAGTATGGGCATGAGTGACGACTATCTGCTTGCGGTAGCAGAGGGCTCTACATTGGTGCGCATAGGAACAACGATATTTGGCGAAAGGGGGTATTGAAAAATGCTCCCTTTTTTTACTCTAATTTGTGTGTAATTCAAAAAAAAGGAGTATCTTTACACGGAATTATGTGTTATGTAGAGCAGGGTGGATTATGCGTGCCTTGCGCTAACTTGAAAATCGTGCAAAATAACTAACTAAAATATCTATAAACCTAACATTTTAACTAATGACACAAACAAAAAACAACGGCAAAATTGTCGCTATCATTGCAATGATGTTCTTGTTTGCAATGATTTCTTTCGTGACTAACATGGCTGCACCATTTGGAACAATCTGGAAGTTCCAATATGACTGGGCAGGTATGATGGGTAACATGATGAACTTTGCAGCTTACCTATTTATGGGTATTCCTGCAGGTGTGCTTATCACAAAGATTGGTTATAAGAAGACAGCGCTTGTAGCTTTAGCGCTTGGTTTTATTGGTATCTGTGTGCAATATGTTTCAAGTATCACAGGTGCTGAAACTGAAGTGTTTGGTGGTTTGATGAAGATGAACTACCTTATCTATCTTATCGGTGCATTCATTTGCGGTTTCTGTGTATGTATTCTTAACACAGTTGTTAACCCAATGCTTAACCTACTTGGTGGTGGTGGTAACAAGGGTAACCAATACATCCAAATTGGTGGTTCGTTGAACTCACTTGCTGGTACATGTACTCCAATGCTTGCAGGTATGCTAATCGGTGAAGTTACAAAGAACACATCAATGACAGACGTTGCTCCATTGCTTATGATTGCAATGGCTATCTTTGCTGCGTCGTTCGTTATAATTTTCTTCACTAAGTTGGTTGAACCAGAACAAGCAAACGAAGACGTTATCTCAAGCATCAAGGGCGCGTTGAAGTATCGTCACTTGCTACTTGGCGTTGTTGCTATTTTCTTCTATGTAGGTGTTGAAATCGGTATCCCAGGCGAACTTATTTTCTACATCTCTAATATGGAAATTGCAAATGCTACACAAGTGGCTGGCTCGGTAGCAGCCATCTATTGGTTGTTGATGTTGGTAGGCCGCTTCACTAGCTCATTTATCAGTGGCGTGGTTTCTACTCGTACTCAATTGGTTTCTGTTTCTGTATTTGCTATTGCATTGTTGGTAATCGCAATCATGTTGCCAGAATCAATGACAATGACTATTTACGGCGCTGCATTGCCAATTAAGTGCTTGTTGATTATCCTTTGCGGTCTTAGCACATCAGTAATGTGGGGTGGTATCTTCAACCTTGCAACTGAAGGTTTGGGTAAGTACACAGCAGCTGCTTCAGGTATCTTCATGACAATGGTAGTAGGCGGTGGCGTTATGCCATTGATTCAAGACGCTGTAGCTGGTTCTATCGGTTACATCGGCAGCTACTGGATTGTTGTAGCAATGCTTGTTTACATCTTGTTCTACGCTCTTGTAGGTTCTAAGCCAGCTAAGAAGGCAGAATAATAGAAAATATACGTGCGCGCATGTGAAAATGTGGGCTTTGTTTAACGAAAATGTCGTCAACCTTTTAGGAGGTTGCCGACATTTTTTTGTTTTTTTAAAAAATAGTAAATGAATATCGTGCTTGATAGGATATTTATTAGTATATTTGTAAGTAATTTAGAAATAATATGTAGAGGATAATACAAAAACTTATATATGGCAATAAATGTATATGATAGAGCGGCCGACAACATAAGAATTTTTGCGGCTGCTATGGTTGAAAAAGCAAAGTCTGGTCACCCAGGTGGTTCAATGGGCGGCGCGGATTTTGTGAATGTGCTTTATTCAAAGTATTTGGTTACTGATTACGCAGACCCAAAGTGGATTGCGCGCGACCGTTTCTTTCTTGACCCGGGACACATGTCGCCAATGCTATATGGCGTTTTGGCTTTGACAGGAAAGTATTCTATTGAAGATTTGCAACATTTCCGTCAATGGGGTAGTGTTACTCCAGGCCACCCTGAAGTGGACCCTATGCGAGGCGTAGAAAACTCATCAGGCCCATTGGGCCAAGGTCATGCGATGGCTGTGGGCGCTGCGATTGCTGAACGCTTTATCGTGGCTCGTTTTGGCGAAGTATGGGCTCATAAAACATATGCATTTATTTCTGACGGTGGCATTCAGGAAGAAATTTCGCAAGGCGCGGCCAGAATAGCCGGCTATTTGGGATTGAGCAACTTGATAATGTTCTACGATAGCAATGACGTGCAATTGTCGACCGACTGTGATGCGGTTACATCAGAAGACACTGCTGCCAAGTATCGCGCTTGGAATTGGAATGTTTTGGAGGTTGATGGCACAAGCGTGGAGCAAATGTCTAACGCTTTAGATATTGCTATTGCAGAAACTCAACGCCCAACCATCATTATTGGTAAGACAATCATGGGTAAGGGTTGTGTTACAGCCGACGGTTCGAATTTTGAAGGTCAGTGCAGCACTCACGGTCAAGCATTGAGCTCTTCGGGCGCTTCATATGAAAAGACTATCGAAAACCTTGGCGGTGATGCTAATGACCCTTGGAAGGTGTTCCCAGAAGTTGCCGACCTTTATGCTAAGAGAGCAGAAGACTTGAAGTCGATTGTGGCTGAACGTAAGGCTGCTCAAAAAGCATGGGCTGAGCAAAATCCTGAATTGGCCCAAAAACTGCAAGACTATATTGATGGCAAGATGCCAGAAATTGATTATGAGTCGATTGAGTGCAAGCCAAATGTGGCAACACGAGTTGCATCGGCTAATGTATTGTCGGTGCTTGGCGAAAAGATGGGCAACATGATTGTGTCGTCGGCCGACTTGGCAAATAGTGATAAGACTGATGCGTTCTTGAAAAAGACTGGAGCGTTTGTTCCTGGTGATTTCAGTGGCGCCTTTTTGCATGCAGGTGTGGCAGAACTTACAATGACTACCATAATCAACGGTATCGCTTTGCATGGCGGCTTGATAGGCGCTTGTGGCACATTCTTCGTGTTTAGCGATTATATGAAGCCTGCAATCCGTATGTCGGCATTGATGCAATTGCCAGTTAAGTTTGTATGGACTCACGATGCCTTTAGAGTGGGCGAAGATGGTCCAACTCATCAACCAGTTGAGCATGAGGCTCAAATAAGATTGTTGGAAGAATTGAAGAATCATGCTGGACGAAATAGCGTATTGGTGCTTCGCCCTGCTGACTCGGCTGAAACTGTGGTGGCTTGGAAGATGGCGATGGAAAACACCAAGACTCCAACTGCGTTGATTTTGTCGCGTCAGAACGTTAACGACATACCATCTCAAACTGGTGACAGATATAAGGATGCTTTGATGTCAGAAAAGGGCGCTTATGTGATTAAGAAAGACGAAAATCCTGACGTTGTATTGGTGGGTAATGGTTCTGAGGTTTCGACTTTGGTTGCTGCTGATGAATTGTTGAAATTGAAGGGCGTAAAGACTCAAATCGTTTCAATCCCATCAATCGGTTTGTTCTTCGAACAAGATAAGGCTTACAGAGAAAGCGTGATACCATCGGGCTTGCCAGTGTTTGGTTTGACTGCAGGCTTGCCATCAACATTATATAGGGTTGTGGGCATCAACGGAAAGGTTTATGGCTTAGACCATTTCGGTGCTTCTGCTTCATATAAGGTGCTAGATGAAAAATTTGGTTTCACTGCAGAAAATATAGCCGGAGAAATCGAGAAATATATGCAAGAAATGGCTTAAAATCCCGATTTGACGTTCGAAATGTAAAATAAATATAAAAAAAGTGCATTTTATTCGATTATAATGATTAAATTTGCATATTAATTTGTGGAAATATTTATAAAACAATTAATTATAACAAAACATTTATGAAAAAGATTGCTTTAATTGTAGCTCTATGCTCAATGTTGGTTCCTTCTTTGAAGGCTCAAGAAGTAACCTATGTAGAAGATCCTGCACAAGGTTACCTTCTTAACAACTTTAAGGACAACTGGTTTATTCAAGCAGAAGGTGGTGCTGGCGTTCTTATGAGCCCAAACGACACTAAGGTTGATAAATTCAGCGACCGTATTGGTTATTCATTCCAACTTTCAGTAGGTAAGTGGTTTACTCCAGTAGTAGGTTTGAGAATTGGTGCAGATGCATATATGGCAAAGGGTGCTGCTAAGGGCCTAGGTAATGACCTTGGTATCCGCGAAGACCTTGACTATGCAGGTAACCTATACTCACAAAAGTCATGGAACTTTGGTCCTACAGGTGACGTGTTGATTAACCTAACAAACTGGTGGTTGGGCTACAAGCCAGAACGTGTTTACAACGCAATTTTCTATCTTGGTGCAGCTGCTAACTTTGCATGTGCAAGAGACCTAGAAAACGACAAGTGGTCTTTCGACTATGCAGACTCTCACAGCCTTTCATTGCGTGCTGGTTTGTTGAACAAGTTTGCTGTTTCTAAGCGAGTAGATATCCTTCTTGACCTACGTTGCGACCTAGTTCAAGAACACTTCGATACTCAAGAAACTCGTAACCTTTATGGTACTGCATTGGTAGGTATCGGTTACAACTTCGGTAAGACTGAATGGAATGCTCCTATCACAGCAGTATGCCCAACATGGAAGTATACAGATGCTGAAGGTGACGCACTTGCTGCACGCCTACAAGCTGCTGAAGCTAAGATTGCTGACCTTGAAAAGCAACTTCGCGACTGCTTGAACCGCAAGCCAGAAGTTGTTGAAGTGAAGGAAGAAGGTCCTTTGGCAACTATCTACTACCCAATCGGCAAGTCTACAATCACTGGCGTTAACACTAAGCTTGTTAATGCAGTTGCTGAAATCATGAAGGCAAACGACAAGAACTACGTTCTTACAGGTTGGGCTGACAACTACACTGGTACAGACAAGATCAACGCTAAGCTTCGTAAGGACCGTGTAAACGGCGTTAAGAAGGCGTTGGTAAAGAAGGGTGTAGAAGAAGGTCGTCTTGACGCTCAAATCAACGACGGTAACTTGACTAACTTTGGTGCTAAGTGTGCATCACTTGACCGTGCAGTAACTATCAATGAAGCAAAGTAATATAACCATATAATATGTACGTGAGCGTTGCGCGAAAAATTCGCACAACGCTTTACGTGCTTATATATGATTATAAAACGAATGAAAATTTTAATCTTATTAGATATGAAAAAGTTTACATTAATCGCTGCTCTACTTTTGGCTGCATCTGCAACAACTGTTGATGCGCAACAAGTAACTTATGCAGAAGATCCATCTCAAGGTCTATTGATTAATAAGGCTGTAAACAATTGGTTTATCCAAGCTGAAGGTGGTGCATCTGTATTTATGAGTCCAAACGACACAAAGGTTAAAACATTTGGTGATCGTATCGCACCATCATTCCAACTTTCAGTTGGTAAGTGGTTCTCTCCAGTATTTGGTTTGAGAGTAAATGCTGATGCATTTATGGCAAAGGGTGCTGCAGATCCATTTGCGGTAGTAAAGGGTGACTTGGCTTTGCGTCCAGACCTTGACTATGCAAAGGAAGGTTATGAAGCTCAAAAGGCTTGGTTCTTTGGCCCACATCTTGACGCTATGCTTAACCTAACAAATTGGTGGTGTGGCTACAAGGCTGACCGTGTGTATAACGCTGTATTCTATGCTGGTATGGGCGTTTATTTCCCATTCGCAAAGGGTGGTAGACCAGAACAATGGTATGGTGAAAACCAAAAGCCATCTCTTCGCCCAGGTGAAAAGTGGGAACACACTGCTTCAAAGGCTCTTGACCTACGCGTTGGTTTGTTGAACAAGTTTAGAGTTTCTGAACATTTTGACGTTCTTCTTGACCTTCGTTTTGACTACATCCAAGAACACTTCGACGATATTGAATTTACTCGTCTTGGCAATGCAAACGTTCTTGTTGGTGTTGGTTACAACTTCGGTAAGACTGACTGGAATGCTCCTATCACAGCTGTATGCCCAACATGGAAGTATACAGATGCTGAAGGTGATGCACTTGCAGCACGTCTTCAAGCAGCTGAAGCTAAGATTGCTGACCTTGAAAAGCAACTTCGTGACTGCTTGAACCGCAAGCCAGAAGTGGTTGAAGTTAAGGAAGAAGGCCCATTGGCAACTATCTACTTCCCAATCAATAAGTCAGCTATTACAGGTGTTCAAGGCAAGGTTGTTAATGCTGTTGCTGAAATCATGAAGAACACTCAAGATGAATATTTGTTGACTGGTTGGGCTGACAACTACACAGGTAACGACAAGATCAACACTAAGCTTCGTAAGGACCGTGTTGCTACTGTAAAGAAGGCATTGGTTAAGAAGGGTGTTGAAGACAGCCGTCTTGAAACTCAAATCAACGATGGTAACTTGACTAACTTCGGTGCTAAGTGTGCATCACTTGACCGTGCTGTTACTATTGTTAAGAAGTAAGATAAATACTTTTAAACGTCATAAAAGAGCCTCCTTGCGAGGCTCTTTTTTTGTGAAAAATCATTGGTGATAATTATTAACTCTCTGTATGGCGGGTTAAAATGCGTTTGGAAGGCATTGTTGTAGATGGATTATGCCATGTGATGTAATTATGAATGTTTGATGTGAAAGTTAGTGCTTCAAGCTACATATGCAGGTATTCTGTGAAATTGATGCGATTTATTTAGCGCGCAACCGTTGATGCATTTTTAGAGGGCTTGTATGTTGTCAGTGGATATTGTAAGGTATAATGGCATGTATGGCAGACTCTAATAAAATAAAAAGGGCCGTAGAATAATATCTACGGCCCTTTTGTTATGTAAAACTATTGAACAGTCAACTAATGTTATTTGCTTTTCTTAGTTGTTGCTTTCTTAGCTGGTTTTTCAGCAGCAGCTTTTTTTGCTGGTTTTTCGGCAGCTACCTTTTTTGCGGGCTTTTCTTCTGCGGTTTTCTTGGTAGCAGTCTTCTTGGCAGGCTTTTCAGCGGCAGCAGCAGCTGCGGCAGCTCGTTTAGTTTCAATATCGTTAATGATGTTGTTTCTCATCAATTCAACTTCGCGCTTCAAGTCGCCGATTTCGGTGGCTTGGTTACGTATAGTAGTGATAAGAGCATTAAGTTCTTCATTTTCGATTGAAAGCGGATATTGTTCTTCGACACGAACTATGAAGTCGGAAAGGACATTCATATAGTTTGTGAATGCTTCGTAAGGAGTGCCATAAGGGCTGAAAGCATACACGCCGCTAGTGTTCATGTAGTAGAAGTGGTCGCTTGATTGAAGGCGATAGTAATCGGCCTTTAGGCGACGGTCTTCGCATAGGCTAACGCGTTCGGCAACAGCAAAGAGTTTGTTGATAGCTTCTTGTTGAAGAAGGTTACCTTGCCAAGCTGCTGTGTCGCGAGCTTCGCCTGACCATGACATAGGGTAAGGAACCGACACGTGAGACACTGGTTTTAGGCGAGTGATGGCTTCGCTTGGAGTCCAGAACTCGATGCCCTTTTGTGCTGCGTACATAGGAAGAGCCTTGAAGAATTCGAAGATACCGCTTTCACGAGGAATCATTTCGCCGAATGTTTCATAGTTCATACAAATATTGATGATTTGTTCTTCTTGTGGAAGATCTGCAATCCAATTCATGTATTTGTCGGCTGTAAGTGGATAAGAATCCCAGTCGGTGTTATTGAAACGAACAGTGATGTCTTCAGTTAGCTTGCTGTTGCGAAGAAGAAGCTTAAGCTTTGGCGCTGATTCTGAAGCGTAAAGGTAGTTAGGAGACTTCCAACCAAGAATGTGCTTAGCACCTTCTGTGACCATACCCTTAAGGCCTAAACCAGAAACCCAAGTAGCGATTTCATCATCATACATCAATTCAGTGTTGCGGAACACCTTTGGCTTTTGGCCGAAAAGTTGATATATGATTTCGTCGTGATGCTCAACTTGGCGACGGAATTCGTCAAGGTCTTTTAGCGATGCAAGAGAGTGCGCGAAAGTTTCTGATAGGAATTCAACGCAACCAGTTGCCACTAATTCCTTAAGCAAGTCGATGAACTCAGGAACGTATTGTTGAAGTTGTTCGATGGCAGTACCGCTAATAGAGAATGCAACCTTAAACTTCTTGCCGTTGTTCTTGATGATGTCGAGCAACATTTGAGTTGCAGGGATGTATGAGTTGCGAGCAACGCGAGTGATGATTTCGTCGTTGTTGAAGTCGTCGAAATAGTAGTGGTCGTTACCGATATCGAAGAAGCGATATTTTTTCAAGCGATATGGCTGATGTATATGAAAATAAAAACAAATAGCTTTCATTGTATTATCTTTTTTTAAGTTGTTGATATTCGAGTTAATAAATATAGTGTTTATAGGTTTGTAAGTTTCTTGTAGATGTTAATAACCTTAGTTCCGGCCTTCTTCCAAACAATTTCGCCCACTTCTTTAAGACCTTCTTCTTGAAGTTGGTTGAACATTGAAGGGTAGCTGATGATTGAATAGATGGCGTTGGCCATTTCGTTAACATCCCAATAGTCGACTTTAATGACATTGATAAGAATTTCGGCGCAACCAGATTGCTTAGAGATGATAGAAGGAACGCCCATCTGCATAGCTTCAAGAGGTGCGATACCGAAAGGTTCACTCACAGAAGGCATGATAAACACATCGCTGTTTTTATACATTTCATACACTTCTTTGCCGCGCAAGAAGCCGATAAAGTGGAAACGATCAGAAATGCCGCGACGAGCAGCCAAACGTATCATTTTTTCCATCATATCGCCACCTCCGGCCATTACAAAGCGCACGTTGTGCACTTTCTTAAGCACCATTGCAGCGGCTTCAACAAAGTATTCAGGGCCCTTTTGCATAGTGATTCGACCAAGGAAGGTCACAATCTTTTCTTTGCGAGGGGTCTTTTGAATTTGTAGATATTCGTCAGGAAGAGGTTCTACGGCATTGTGAACTGTGCTGACCTTTTCAGGGGCGATTCCGTACTTGTCGATTACGGTGCGACGAGTGTGCTCGCTCACTGTAATGATGTGGTCGGCTTGGTTCATACCGTCTTTTTCAATTCCAAACACCACAGGGTTAACGTTGCCGCGGCTGCGGTCGTAGTCGGTGGCGTGAACGTGAATCACAAGTGGCTTTCCAGTAACTTGCTTTGCGTGTATGCCAGCAGGATATGTTAGCCAGTCGTGAGAGTGGATTACGTCAAATTGTGCAGTTCGGGCAATTACACCTGCAACAATGGAATAGTTGTTGATTTCTTCCATCAGGTTTTGAGGATACTTGCCAGAGAACTCTATACAGCCAAGGTCGTTTACGTTTAGGTAATTGAAGTCGGCATATATATGGTCACGTAGGTCGAAGTAGGTTTGAGGGTCCATAACATGACCTTGTCGCTGTTGAACATAGTCCCAGCTTACGTCGCGCCAAGCAACAGGAGTGTTGCTGGCACCAATAATCTTGGCGAATGACTTTTCTTCGTCGCCCATTGGTTTTGGGATGACGAAAGTGATGTCCATATCGCCATTTTCGTAAATGCCCTTAGTAAGGCCATAACTTGCAGTGCCAAGACCGCCGAGGATATGAGGTGGGAATTCCCAACCAAACATTAATGCTTTCATATGCTTAGTAGTGTAATTTCATGGTTTCGTCATCGATATTCTTAATCATACGAAGCACTCGAAGAACACCGCTCACGTTGGCAGCGAAACTTACAGCTCCGCGTCCGATGTAAGGAGGGTTGCCGTCGTATAGTTCAGAAAGAGAACCGATACAACCTTGGTTCATTTCGTCTTCGTAACCTATAAGGTTGCGTTCGATAAATGACAATCCGCTTAGGCCGAACACTTTAATGTAGGCGTCGGCGTAGAAGCCAAGTAGCCATGGGCGAGCGCTTCCTTGGTAGTATGCTTCTTCGCGTTCTTCAGGATTACCCACATACCAAGGCTTGTAGCCGTAGCTGTTAGGGCTTAATGTGCGTAGTCCCTTAGGAGTTAGAAGTTCGCGTGTAACAAAGTCGAGCACAGATTTGCGTTGGCGGCGATCAAGCGGAGAGTAGTCGATGCCGGCAGCGATAATCATGTTTGGACGAACGCTTGGGTCGGCATAGTAGCCGTCGACGTAGTCGAATAGGTAGCCCGATTCGTTAAGGAATGTAGAGATGAATGAATCTTTTGCCTTGTCGGTGATTTCTTCCCAAACTTTCACTTGGTCGAAGCTTGCCACGTCGTCGGCAAACAAGTTTTGAGCAAACTTAAGTGCATTGTACCAAAGTGCGTTAAATTCAACCACAAATCCAGAACGAGGGATAATTGGAGTTCCGTCAGGGCGGGCAGAGTCCATCCAAGTCATAGGCACTTGCTTTCCGTCGGTAGAAACCAAACCGTTTTCTTCAAGGTGAAGAGTAGGGTGTTTTTGGTCGATGATGAATTGAAGCAAGTCCTTAACTAATTTGCCGTAGCGTTTTTTAGCTTCTTGCATTCCGGCGTCCTTAGCATATTGGTGAATGTCCCAAATAGCCCAAAGAGGCACGTCAGGTAGCTCAAGACCGTCAAGGTTAGGGTCGATGTTGCCTGTTTGCATAAAGTCGTTTAGCGACTTCATGGCAGTGTCCATGATTTCTTCGAAATCTTGGCGGTGGTGAACAGAAAGTGTTGCGCCAGGCAGAGCGATGAATTCGTCGCGGGCGCGAGTCTTAAACCAAGGATACCCTGCTAAGATATAGCGGCTACCGTCTGGCTTAGTGATGTAGAATTGCTTTGCGCAATTCTTCATACAGTTATAGAAACTTGTTCGTGGGGTACGAGTCTTGATTTCGTCTTCATACATCTTGTTAAGTTGACGTGTGCTAACAGGCTCTGTACCAGCAGAGAAGATGATGCTTTCGCCTTTTTTGATTTTTAGTTGGAAATACCCAGGCACGTAAAGGTCTTCAGTGTAAGGGATTCCGCGTTCGCGGTCCTTAACATATTCAATGTCTTTGTACCAATCGGGTTTAAACACGAATTCAGGCTTTTTGCTGAGCTGCATGTAAAGTGTAGGATAGCCTTCATACATGCAAGTTGCAATACCGTTAGGCACTTCGGTGTATTCGCGATTAGCAACAGAGTTAGCCAAGCAAAGGCTGTTAGCATCGCGGAATGCAAGGAATGGGCGGAATTGCAATGTTGTTTCAGAGTGTGCGTCTACAAGAGTGTATCGAATGAGAATGCGATTTTCATGAGAAATGAAAATCTTTTCCTTTGTAAGGATTACGCCACCAACGCGATAGGTGGTGGTAGGAACTCTTTCGCAGTTGTATTCGCGAATGTACTTGTGTCCGTTAGGGCTATATACATTGCCATTGTACTGGTGTATACCAAGGTTGAATGCTGCACCATGTTGTATTACAGTTTCGTCAAGCGTTGAAAGTAGCACATGGTTGTTGTCGTTAAGTTCTGGAATAGGTATAACGAGAAGTCCATGTTGTTTTCTGGTGTTACATCCCACCAATGTAGTACAATGATATGCGCCTGATTGATTGGTTCGGAGCATTTCTTTTGGAAGAGATTGTTCCAGGTTGATCATCAGGCTTTTATCAAACTTTAGATAACTCATAAGAGTGTGTTTTTTTGGTTTTATGAATGTATTAATTTATAGGCTTGTAAAGCTTTAGCGAAAATATAAATTTTTTTTGGCATGTGCAACTATTTGTATAAATAATTGAATTTATGCTTGTTGGGTTGGTTCGATGAGATTGTGGTTTATGAAGCGAGTTTTTTGTTTTATTTCGTCACGAATTGTGTTGATGAACTCTTGAATGTCGATTTCGATTGGTTTGAAAGGTGATGATTGGGTTTTTGTTGGGATAAAAGCTTTGAATCCGGCTGGATGGCATTTTATTAGCAAATCGGCAGGCATCATGATAGGCTCTCCGTCGATGTGCATTATAGCTTCCTTCGAACGGCTAATGGTTAGCTCGTCGGAGCGGAAACTAATTATGTTGGCATTGTTGTATAGTTGCTTTAAAAATAATTGAAGGCTGATAATAGGCGTTTCTATACGGTTGAACGGCTGTATGAGGGTGACGTCGATTAGCCCGTCCTGCATGCTTGCTTTAGGTGCTATGTATGCGTTGTTGCCATATTGAGATGCGTTGCCGCATGCTATGACAAAGGCTTTTTTTATGAGTATTCCTGTTTGGGTTTTTAAAGTGTATTCTTCACATTCGTAGTTTTGGTATTCGATTAGGGCATTTTTTGCGTAAGAGATTGGTCCTCTTTGTTTTTCGTGTGAAAACTTTTCGCTCACTAATGCATCAAATCCGACTCCGCATGTGCAGAAGAAAGGTATATCGTTAACAGTACAATAGTCTAAATTGGCAATGTTGTTTTCGTTGATTATTTCAAGCGCTTTTTCGGGCGACATGGGTATTCCGATGTGACGAGCCAATCCGTTGCCAGAGCCGGTGGGAATGATGCCAAGCGCCACATCTGTGTTGATTATTGCTGAAGCTATTTCGTTAATTGTACCGTCGCCGCCAATGGCAACCACTCCGTGAAAATTTTGGGCGATTGCTTCTTTTGCCATCTCTGTGGCATGGCCTGGCCGTTGTGTGAATTGGGTCGTAACATCATAGATGTCATGATTAAGGATTTTATTAACCAATTCTGGCATTTTTGTTTTGTTGTTGGTGCCAGAGATGGGGTTGATAATGACCAATATTTTTTGTTTGTCGTGCTTCATTTGATGCAAAAATAATGTTTTTTTATAAATAGTTGTGCTATAATAAACATAATTGTTTAATTTTATGTTCGTTTAAGAAGAGTGAAAAGTTCTAAAAATTAAAATTTAAGATATGAAAGGAAAGATTACATTGGTGCTTACGAGTTTGTTTATGGCACTGCTTGGAATAGTAATGATATCGTTTTATGATAATCCAAATATGGCAGAGTTGATAGCCATATCGTTAGGTGTGTTGTTTTTGGCACCGTCGTTGTTTTCTATCATAATGTTGTTGTTCACCAATGTTCCTGTTGACGACTCGATGCATAATCCGCGTTATAACTTGATCCCGACAATCGGGGGCTTGAGTTTTGGATTGATTATAATTCTCAAGGCAGAAGTGTTTGTCGGTGTGTTGAAGTATTTATTTGCGATGTTGCTGATATTGGGTGGCCTGTATTATGTGTTTTATCTGGCGTTTTCGAAGAATAGGGTATCGATGCCAAAGTGGTTTTTCTTTTTGCCGACAATGGTAACATTAGCAGGAGCGGTGGCTTTGTTGCTGCCAATTGAGAGCAACCCGGTGATGTTTATGACGGTTGGAGTCTCGTTGGTGGCTCTTGCGTTGACACAGGTGCTTATTGCTTTTACTGAATATGCGCTCAGCCGTGCGGAGGCTAAAAAGAATGCCTCGGTTGTAGATGTGGCTGAGCCTGAAGTGATGGAGGTAGAGCCAACTGATGCTGAAGAGACACGACTGTAGGGATGTGATTTTCTCGGTTTGGTTTTCGGCTGCCAAACTAACGGTTTATGTTGTCTGGGCTTTTAGCCCTTTGTTGATGTGCAGCAAGGTTTGCAAATTAGTGATTAGGGCAGAACCATAGCCAATAGGCGCGGTGAAATGCTTTAGATAAATAGAGCTGTTTTCAATAGTGGGTTTTATAAAAAAATAAAGAAGCGCTTTAGGGCGCTTCTTGTATTTTTAAAAGAGAAAGTCTTTTGTCATTACTTCTTTTTGCGGTTACCATAGCGGCTCATGAACTTATCAACGCGACCAGCAGTGTCAACAAGTTTTTGCTTACCTGTGAAGTATGGGTGAGAAGAGCTTGTGATTTCAAGCTTAACCAATGGATAAGTTACGCCGTCAATTTCAATAGTTTCTTTTGAAGCAACAGTTGAACGAGTGATGAATGTTTCTTCGTTCGACATGTCTTTGAATACTACTTCACGGTAGTTTTCTGGATGGATACCTTTTTTCATTTCTATAATGTTTTATATAATTAATCAAAAAAAATCAGCGTTTGGTGGACGCTTTATTTGTAATGGCTTGCAAATTTACTAACATTTTTGCAAATAACAAAAATATTTTGGCTAAAAGCAGAGCAGTTAGCCAAAATATTATCAATTAGAATCTTAATTAAGACCAGTTCGTTTTATTTTTTGAATTCAATAAGTGGTTGGTTTGCAGCGATTACATCGCCCGGAGCAACGAGAATCTTATGCACAGTGCCGGCAATTTCAGATTCGATGTTGTTTTGCATCTTCATTGCTTCATACACAATCACGTCTTGACCCTTTGTAATCACATCGCCCTTTTTCACAAGGATTTCGATTATGGTTCCGCCCATAGGAGCGTTAAGTGTTGGGCCGCCTGCGCCGTTGTCGCTGTCTTCATCGTCGTTATCGCTGGCAAATTCAATAAGCGGTTGGTCGGCTGCAATAATTTCACCAGGTTTAACAAGAATGCGTTTAACTTTACCTTCCTTGTCAGATTCGATGTTGTTTTGCATCTTCATTGCTTCGTAAACAATCACTTCTTGACCCTTCTTGATTACATCGCCAGGCTTTACAAGGATTTCAATCACTGTACCGCCCATAGGTGCGTTAAGTGTTGGGCCAGTTACTGCATTGTTTTCTTCTTCAGCAGTTTTAGCAACTTCTACCACGAGCTCAATAAGAGGTTGGTCGGTTGTGATAACTTGACCTGGCTTAACAAGAATTTGCTTAACGGTACCTTCGATTTCGGCAGTGATGTTGTTTTGCATCTTCATTGCTTCGTACACAATCACATCTTGGCCTTTCTTGATAACATCGCCTGGTTTAAC
>JAZLAU010000015.1:0-16838 GCA_045613305.1 Muribaculaceae bacterium | reverse complement strand
AGGTGGTAATAGCGTGAGGGATCCACCTCTTCCCATTCCGAACAGAGAAGTTAAGCCTCACCACGCCGATGGTACTGCGAAAGTGGGAGAGTAGGTAACCGCCCCCTGAAGCCCCGAGCACTGCGCTCGGGGCTTTTTTTTATGCCCTTACGCAAAATGAAGCAAACGCTTTTTTTGTCGAAAGAGAACAACACAATCCGCTCGGGAGGTATGCTCTCACGCGAATTAAATCAAGGCCGCTTAATCAGCAGCCGAGGGAGTAGTTATTAGTGAAGCGGACAATTTTGCGTTTTAAAATTGTGCTGTGCTTCTAACTGATGAATCTGCCTCAGCGAGAACGATACAGGCCCAAAACGCGCCTTTTTGTGCACAAATGAGAGTAACATTCAGAATTGTAACTTGCTTTTTAAAATCGAGCAGAGAAGTTGGCTGATGAATCTACCTCAGCGAGTACAATAAAGTTTTTGTGCAACTATGCGAGACGCAAACGATGGTCAATGAATAATTTGTAAGGTTAATTTTAGTGCTATTTCGGTTTTGCAATATGATAAGCGAAGTAGTAGGTCTATGAATATAAAGGCAAAAAAACTTTTAAAAATTAATATTGACTCTTTATATTGTCTTGTTGGCATGTATTTGATATAGCATGCTATCCAGAGTTTTGTGTAACATTTTCATCAGATGTTAAGTTGGAAATTTGAGAAAATGTTGTGTCTTTGTCGATAGATAACTCTTGTTCGGTTGGATATTGAGCGAAATTGGGTCGCTTGAGAAGTGCCAATTGTTCAAGAGTTATTTCGTTACTGGTATATATCACTTCTTCATCATATGGTGAATTGGCATCATTTCTGCGACCGAAAGTCGTTTAAATTGCATTTTCTTCAAGATTTCTACCTTCATTCTTTACATCAACTCAAACTCCAAATTCACTATTATCCAAATTAAGGGTGGTATAAATGCGATATAGTAATAAAACAAAAAAGGATATATCGTTATGATATATCCTTTAGAGGTCACAGGCGGATTCGAACCGCCGTACACGGTTTTGCAGACCGCTGACTAAGCCACTCATCCATGCGACCATTTTCGTTATACAAAGGTACTACTTATTTCTGAAAGTTCAAAATATTTAGTGTCTTTTTGAAGAAAAATATCTATTTTTCTAATTGCTCAAGTGCAATAATCATTTTTTGATATTCTTGTTCGAAATTAGGGGTTAGGATATTTTTACCTAAAGCCTCATTAATTTCAGATAAAGCCCAAAAACGTCCGTCGTCAACTTCCACGGGGTCGTAGTTGAAAGTTTCGATATTTGTGGTTGTGTAGTAAGCGTTAATCATTTCTCGTTCGTGCTCACTCTCGAAAATGTAGGAAAACAAATGAATGGGGTTGAAATCGGTTAAGCCTAATTCTTCTTTAGCCTCGCGCAACAAAGCGTGTTCGATAGTTTCTCCAAAGTCGACATGGCCGCCAACGGCAGTATCCCATTTGCCTGGTTGAATGTCTTTGTTTAGAGAACGTTTTTGTAGATATAGTTCACCTTTAGAGTTGAAAATATGCAGGTGAATAACGGGGTGCAGCAGTTTAGAGCCGCTGTGGCATTCCTTGCGTGTGGCTTTGCCAATTACTTCGCCAAGTTCGTTGATGACAGGAAATAGTTCTTGGTTATTCATCATTTGTTGAATTTTTCAGAAATTAATTTGTGAAGTTGCTCTGGCGACAGTTCTTGAGGATAGTCGGAGAAATTAAGCAGCAGAGAGCAACCTTCGCGATATCTGCTGCATCCGTAGGCTGTGCGTCCTTTTAACAGGTGTCCGCTCTTGCAAACTGGGCAGGCTATCTGTACGATGTCGGTTATTGCTGGTTGGGTAGTGTCTTTTGGTTTGTTGTCGTCCTCAGGCTTATCGGCCTTCTTTTGAGAAGTGCGGCGTTTCTTTTTAGAATCTTTAGCCGCAGAGTCTTCAACTTCGATATTTTTGTTTTCGTTATCGCGCAAAACATTAATGACGATGTTGTTGATAAGAACTTTCAACTCGTCGATGAATTGCGCTGCTTGAAATTCGCCACGTTCAATTTTTCGAAGTTTGTTTTCCCAGAGCCCAGTTAATTCGGCCGATTTAAGAAGCGGCTCTTTAATGGTGTCGATTAATTGTATTCCGGCTAAAGTAGGAGCAAGACTTTTGCGCTCTTTTCTGATGTAACGGCGTTTGAAAAGAGTTTCGATAATCGCAGCGCGGGTAGAAGGACGGCCAATGCCGTTTTCTTTCATTGCGTCGCGCAATTCGTCGTTATCAACAAATTTGCCTGCAGTTTCCATGGCTCGAAGCAAAGTACCTTCGGTGTAAGGCTTTGGCGGTTGAGTCATTTTTTTCAGCAGCGAAGGTGAGTGAGGCCCAGATTCACCTTTAGTGAAAGAAGGCATAACAGCGTTTTCTTCTTCGTTTTCTTCGTTGGCCGCGGTGTTGTCTTTGCTATATACAGCGCGCCAACCTTCGCTAAGAATTTGTTTGCCTGTGGCTTTGAACTCAATCTTATTGATTTCTGCCATCACTGTTGTGGTAGAGAATTCGCAATCGGGGTAAAAAGCGGCAATGAAACGCTTAGCAATCATATCGTAAACCAATTTCTCGTCGCGCGAAAGTGCAGCCCTAGTAGGGTCGACATTGGTTGGTATTATGGCATGGTGGTCGGTTACTTTTGAGTCGTCGAATACCTTTTTCGATTTGGCAATTTTACGGCTAAGAAGAGGCGCAGTGAGAGCAGCATAGGGCGTCATGGCCTGAAGAATGCCGGGTATTGTTGGATATATGTCCTCGCTAAGATAAGTGGTGTCGACGCGAGGATAGGTGGTAACCTTTTTTTCGTAGAGCGACTGTATGAGTTTTAGCGTTTCATCGGCTGAAAAAGAGAGTTTTTTGTTACACTCAACCTGCAGCGAAGTTAGGTCGAACAATCGCAAAGGTGCTTCCTTTCCCTTCTTCGATGATATGGAGGTGATGGTGATAGGTGCATCCTTAATTTTTTCGATAACTTCGTTTGCTTCCGCTTCAGAAGAATATCGTCCCTTAGTGCTATTGAAAGTGGTGTTACGATATAATGTTTTTATTTCCCAGAAGTCTTGAGGAATGAAGTTTTCGATTTCGCGGTGTCGAGCCACAATAAGCGCTAATGTTGGAGTCTGAACGCGTCCGATAGAAAGCACGTTGCGATTTTGCGCATACTTTTTAGTGTAAAGGCGTGTGGCATTCATTCCCAAAATCCAGTCGCCAATAGCGCGCGAGAGGCCGGCAAAATACAGATTGTCGTAGTTAGACTGGTCTTTCAGTTTGCTAAAGCCCTCACGAATTTTTTCTTCAGTAAGCGAAGAAATCCAAAGGCGTTTCACGGGCTTTTTGCAGCCGGCTTTCTGCATAACCCATCGCTGAATTAATTCACCTTCCTGGCCAGCATCACCGCAGTTAATCACTTCGTCGGCCTGACCGATTAGGCTTTCGATGGTTTTAAATTGGTTGATAATTCCTTTGTCGTCGATAAGTTTGATTCCGAAACGCTGTGGAATCATGGGCAAAGAGCTGAGATTCCACGTTTTCCATTGTTCGCAATAGTCGTTAGGCTCTTTCAGACAGCAAAGGTGTCCGAAAGTCCATGTTACGTTATAACCGTTACCCTCGAAGTAACCGTCGCGACGAACGGTTGCTCCGAGGATATTGGCTATGTCTTTTGCTACAGAAGGTTTCTCGGTGATGCAAACAATCATACAAAAGAAACAATTATATTTTCATAGTCTTTTTTGCTTCGTTCCAAAGAGCGTCCATTTCGTCAAGCGAAAGTTGGTTCACTTGTTTGCCCTGTTGATGAGCGTGCTCTTCGATATAGTTGAATCGAGCAATGAATTTGTTGTTAGTAAGTTCGAGTGCATTGTCGGCTCTAACACCATAAAGTCGAGCGGCGTTGATAACGCTGAACAATAGGTCGCCAAACTCTTTTTCGGTGTTAGATGCATTTCCGGCGGTGAGTTCGTGCTCAACTTCGGCAATTTCTTCTTTCACCTTCTCCCAAACGTCTTCTTTATTTGCCCAATCGAATCCAACGTTTGCAGTTTTTTCTTGAATACGTTCGGCCTTAATGACTGAAGGAAGTGATTTAGGCACTCCGGATAGCACGGTTTTGTTGCCGCCTTTTTCCTTAAGTTTGATGGCTTCCCAGTTTTGAAGAACTTGCTCGGCATTGTCGACTTTAGTTTCTCCAAAAATATGAGGGTGTCGGAAAATTAGTTTTTCGCGTAGAGCATTGCAAACGTCGGCAATGTCGAACTGCTTTTTTTCGTCGGCAATCTTAGCGTAGAAAATAATGTGCAACAAAACGTCGCCAAGTTCTTTTTTTATCTCGTCGACATTGTTTTTAATCAGTGCATCGCATAGTTCCATTGTTTCCTCAATGGTGTTAGGACGCAAAGACTCGTTGGTTTGTTTAGCATCCCAAGGGCATTGTGTGCGAAGAATGTCGAGAACGTCGAGCAACTCGCCAAACGCTTTCAACTGCGATTGTCTATTATTTTCCATCGTAAGAATGTGAGAGTTTTTTGCTTACTTATAGGCTTTGATGCCGTCGTTCATAAATTGCATAAACTTATCGATGTCTTCTTCGTAAACGAAAGGACCAGAAAGTTGCTTGCCCTTGTTGTCGAGAACGACATAGTATGGTTGAGCGTTAGCATGGAATTTGTGGCGTTGCAAATAACTCCACTTGTCGCCAACGGTGTATAATTTCACTTCTTTGCCATTTTCGTTAACTGTCAAAGGCTCATCAAGATTGGTTTTTTCGTCAACCATAAGTTGAATCATGATGAAGTTGTCTTCGATAGCCGAGTGCACCTTTTGATTGTCGAGCACAGCAGCCTCCATTTTGCGGCAGTTAACGCAACCGTAGCCCGAGAAGTCGATAAGCACAGGCTTTCCTTCGCGTTCAGCGGCCTTCATGCCTTCTTCGTAGTCGGTGTAAATTTCGAATTGACCGCCGTAAAGGTTGAAGTCTTGAGTGTGCAAAGGAGGAACGAAAGCGCTCACGCTCTTAAGAGGAGCGCCCCAAAGTCCAGGCACAAGATAAGCCACGAAAGCAAATGAAATCAAGGCAAGGAAGAAACGGAACACACCGATTCCGCCCTTTTCTGGGCCGTAGTGAGAGAAACTGAATTTGCCAAGAAGGTAAAGTCCGAGCAAACCAAATATTGCAATCCAAAGCGCAATGAAAGTTTCACGGTCAAGGATATGCCATCCGTAAGCAAGGTCGGCAACCGAAAGGAACTTTAGAGAAAGTGCCAATTCGATGAAACCAAGCACCACTTTCACAGTGTTCATCCAACCGCCTGATTTAGGCAAGCCCTTAAGCAAAGAAGGGAACATCGCGAACAAGCAGAATGGGATTGCTAAAGCCAAAGCAAATGAGAACATACCGATGGCAGGGCCAAGGATGTTGCCGTTGCTTGCGGCTTCAACAAGCAGAGTTCCGATGATAGGGCCGGTGCAAGAGAATGATACCAATGCAAGAGTGAAAGCCATGAAGAAAATGCTTAGTAGACCTGTAGTCTTTTCAGCAGCAGAGTCCATCTTGTTGCTCCATGATTCAGGAAGTGTGATTTCGAATGCGCCGAAGAATGAGATGGCAAACACTACGAGCAATAGGAAGAATATTATGTTGCAAACAGCGCTTGTTGCAAGAGCATTAAGCGAACTTGCTCCGAAAATCATTGTAATTAGCACACCGAGGAATACATATATGAAAATGATAGAAACCCCATAAGTGATGGCATCGCGAATAGATTTCGCACGATTGTCAGATTTCTTTAGGAAGAAGCTCACAGTTAGAGGAATCATAGGCCACACGCAAGGTGTAAGCAAAGCGATTAAGCCACCAATGAAACATGTGATGATGATATACCAAAGTGAGCCGTTGCTTGAAGATGATTCTTCAGAACTTTCAGCAACATTCGATTTGTCGACAGGATTCCAGAGAGGATTGTCGGCAAGATTAGTGTATGTGGCGTTGCTTTGAGGTGCTGTAGATGTTGCATCGTTGTTAGCAATAGAGTCGGTAGACGCAGGGTCGGCAACAACTGCTGCTGCGTCGTTGGCAGCATCGGCAACTTTTGCTTTTCCGCTGAAGTTGAAGTTTTCAACTGTAGGAGGAGTGCAAGTTTCGTCGCTGCAAGCTGCAAAACGAAGGTGTCCGGTGATAGAGTATTCTGATTTTTTAGCTACAAACTTTTGGGTTAGAGTTACAGATCCTTCCCACCAGCCAATGTTGACATTGAAAACAGGGTCAAACTGAACGAGAGAGGCTTCGCTTGGAGTAGGAGTTCCAATAAGTTCAACGCCATCGAGCTTTTCCCAAGTGAAAGAAAGAGGTGTAGGACCGCCTTCGGCATTCATGTCGTACATGTGGAAACCTGGCTCAATGGTTGCGGTGAATTCCATTATGCCCTCATTGTCGGAAGTTAGTTTGTGGTTAGAAGTCCATGAAACGGCTTGAAGCAGCTCGGCTTGCATGGATAAAACTGTGAAAAAGGAGAGCAATACAGTGATTATTCTTTTGAACATAAAATTATGTTTGAATGTAATGAAACATTATATTAATAAAATCGGGTACAAAAATACTTAAAATTACCCTAATTTTGAGTATAAGAAAGGTTAATATTTCATGCAAGAATAAAAAATAAAAATATTATTTCTATCTTTGCATAGATATTATAAATTGGATAAATGGTAACTAACATTTTCGACGCAGAAGCGATAGGCCAATTTCGCACAATAATAGAAGAAAGTGAGCGCATAGTTCTCACTTGCCACAAGTCGCCAGATGGAGATGCCGTAGGGTCGACGATGGGCATGTGCTGTGTTCTGAAGCAGATTGGCAAGCAAGCGCAGGTGGTAGTTCCGAGTGCAATAAGTGACAACCTCCAGTTTTTGCCGCAATGCAGTGACATAATTGTGTGTGAGGACGCAGGAGAGGGTGTGGTAGGCGAAATATTTGATAAAGCCGACCTGTTGCTATGTTTGGATTTTAATGACCCTCGCCGCACCCAAGGCGTGCAGCAATACATAGAAAAAACAGCGGCGAAAAAGGTTTTAATCGACCATCATTTGTCGCCCCAGCACTTTTGTGATTTGGAATTTTCCTATCCGCAGATGTCGTCGACATGCGAATTGGTTTACCGATTAGTTGTGGCGCTAGGGCTTGAGTCGAAACTCACAAAGTTGGCGTGCTCATATATCTATATGGGATTAGTTACCGATACGGGTAATTTTGCCTATAATTCGAGCAATCCTGAAACGTTTATAATAGCAGCCGATTTGATAAAGCGAGGTGTGGATAAAAACACCATTTATAATAGGGCGTTTAACACGCAGAAAGAAAACAGCATTCGTCTTCAAAGTTGTGCATTGCAACATTCGATGAAGGTGAAGCGTGAATATGGCATAGCGCTGGTGACACTATCGCAAGAAACACTCAGGAAGTATTATTACACAACGGGCGACACCGAAGGCTTGGTGAATGTGCCGTTGAAGATACCAGAGGTGTTTTGCTCAGTGTTTATGCGAGAAGATGAAAACTGCATAAAAATATCGATGCGGTCGCAGGGCGATTTTTCGGTACGCGATTTGTGCGAGAAGTATTTTAATGGAGGCGGCCATCTGAATGCATCGGCGGGCGAGTATTACGGCACATTAGAGGGAGCGGTAAACACGTTTTATGCAATGCTATTGAAAGAGAAAAATAATTTATTGGAGTACAAAGAAAAATATAATAATAAGAAATGAAAATTACAGGAAAAGTATTAATGCTTTTGGCGTCGGTTCTATGTTTTGCTGCGTCGTCATGTAGAGATACAGTAAGTTATGCAGAACAATTAGCCGATGAACGAGTTGCCACCAACTTGTTTTTGTCGCAAAAGAAGGTAATAAACGAAATACCTGCCGACACGGTGTTTGAAACAGGACTTGATGCTCCGTATTATCGATTGGATGAAGATGGCAACATCTATATGCAAGTGATTACAAACACAGGAAAGGAAAATCGACCAAAAGACAACGACATAGTGTATTTTCGCTATATGCGCTACGACATTATATCATGGTGTGAGTTGGGCGATGATGTGAATAAGATAGGAAATGCTGTAGATATGGTGAATCCAGCCACCTATTTTGTTTACAACAATTATCAGGTGGGCGCATCGTCGCAATACGGACAAGGCATTCAATTCCCATTGCAGTTTGTGGGAGTTGGCTCTGAAGTAAATCTTGTAATCAAGTCGCAGTTTGGTATGACTGACGAAATCGCAAATGTGAAACCATACCATTGGAATATACGCTACATAAAGAATAAACTATAAAAAACCAACTAATAAACTAAACTGTAAATTTTTATTAAAATGTCACTGATTAAATCTATTTCCGGAATTAGAGGAACAATCGGCGGCCCAGCAGGCGACTCGCTAACCCCATTGGACCTTGTGAAATTCACGTCGGCTTATGCTACATTTATCCGTAGAACCACTACCAAAACATCAAATGTTATAGTAGTAGGTCGTGACTCACGCCTATCGGGCGATATGCTATGCAAAATTGTGGTTGCGACGCTAAACGGTATGGGATTCGATGTAGTAAACATAGGTCAAGCAACAACACCAACAACAGAAATTGCTGTTGTGGCAGAAGAAGCATGCGGTGGTATCATTTTGACAGCATCGCACAACCCAAAGCAATGGAATGCATTGAAGTTGCTCAACAGCGATGGCGAATTCTTGAACGATGCTCAAGGCAAGGAAGTGCTGCGCATAGCAGAAGCAGAAGACTTTGTTTATGCTGATGTTGATCATTTGGGTAAAGAGTATGTTAATACAACCTACATGCGCCGTCACATTGATAGCGTGTTAGACCTTGATTTGGTAGACGTTGAGGCAATTAAGAAAGCAAACTTTACAGTTGCAGTCGACGCAGTTAACTCAATTGGTGGCGTTGTGATACCAGAATTGTTGCACCGTTTGGGCGTAGAGCACGTAGTGGAACTATTCTGTGCACCAACAGGCAACTTTGGTCACACACCAGAGCCAATTCCAGCTAACTTGACAGCTATTTCATCGTTGATGAAAGAAGGCAAGGCCGATGTTGGCTTTGTGGTAGACCCTGACGTTGACCGCTTGGCAATCATAATGGAAAACGGCGAATTCTTCGTTGAAGAATACACATTGGTGGCAGTGGCAGATTATGTGCTACAACACACTAAGGGTTCAACAGTTAGCAATTTGTCGTCGTCAAGAGCGTTGCGCGATGTTACAAACGCACACGGATGCGAATACACAGCATCGGCAGTGGGCGAAGTAAATGTGGTTACAGAAATGAAGCGCACAGGCGCGGTAATAGGTGGTGAAGGCAATGGTGGTGTTATATATCCAGAATTGCACTATGGCCGCGATGCTTTGGTGGGCGTTGCATTGTTCTTGACTCTTTTGGCTAAGTCGGGCAAGAAGGTTAGCGAATTGAAGAAGACTTATCCTGCATATGAAATTGCAAAAGATAAGGTTGAACTTACACCAGACATCGATGTAGACAAGATTCTTTTGGGAATGAAGGAACACTTCAAGAACGAAAAGGTTACCGACATCGACGGCGTTAAGATTGACTTTGAAGATAGCTGGGTACACTTCAGAAAGAGTAACACTGAGCCTATCGTGAGAATCTATGCTGAAGCAAACACAATGGAAAAGGCTGAAGCATTGATTGCAGAAATGAAGAAAGTTATGTCGCAAATCGAAGGATAATCTCCTAGTTTAGGCATATTAAACGATATGATGCTCCGCAGAGAAAAAAATAGCTCTGCGGAGCGTTTTTTTTAACATAATAATCTTAAAAGCAGAAAAATAGTTTTATCTTTGTAAATTAAGATAAATGTGTAGAAACAAGAAATGTAAAAAAATATGTTGAAGAAATTTTTCACGATAGTGTTAGGTTCGTTTGTCGGTGCGTGGTTGGCAATGATAGTTGTGACAATCACATCGATAGTTATGAGTTTTGCATTCTTGAGCGCGATGTCGGACATAAAGCCAGCAAAGAAAGCGCTTACAGAAGGTTCGGTTTTGTATCTTGATTTGGGCATGCAAATCAGTGAGCGAAAAGCCGCTGACGACCCAATGAACATGATGATGAATCAAGATGTTAAGACTGCAGGATTGAACGACTTGGTGGCACAAATTGAAACTGCTTCGCAAGAGCCAAAGATAGAAGGTATGTATATCGACTGCAAGGGCATTTCGGCAGGCAATGCTACACTTCTTGAGTTGCGCAAGGCGATTGAAACGTTTAAGGCATCTGGAAAATTTGTTTATGCATATGGCTATCAGGGCATACCACAAGGCGACTATTATTTGGCTTCGGTGGCCGACAGCATTTTTATCAATCCTTCGGGGATGGTCGACATTCATGGTATGGCTGCGCAAAACTTGTTGTTCAAGAAGTTGCTCGATAAGGTGGGCGTTGAAATGCAAGTGTTGCGAGTTGGCACATTTAAGAGTGCAGTAGAACCATATATGCTGACTGAGATAAGCGAAGCAAACCGTATGCAACAGGAGCAATATTTGGGCAATATATGGGGCGAAGTAGTTGGCGCAATGGCACAATCTCGCGGCATAAGTGTTGAACGACTCAATGAAATGGCCGATAGC
Source organism: Muribaculaceae bacterium (assembly GCA_045613305.1). Classification (GTDB taxonomy): domain Bacteria; phylum Bacteroidota; class Bacteroidia; order Bacteroidales; family Muribaculaceae; genus SFTJ01. The sequence continues at coordinate 6,121 of JAZLAU010000015.1, read as the reverse complement.
CTTGTGATGACAAAAAATTGCGACTATTTGTTGGCTAACCGTTTGATTGACGGTGTTTGCTACAAGAGCGAAATGAAGAAGAAACTTGAGGCTAAGGTTGATGGAGAGATGACACTTGTGTCGCCTGAAGATATAGAGGTGGTTCAAAAAATAGGTGGAGCAAGTGAAATTGCTGTAGTGTATGCCGAAGGCGAAATTGATGGCAGCACAACAGAAGGCATTATTTCAGACGAGTTGACAAAAACTATAGAGGAACTCACCGAACGTGAAGAAGTGGCTTGCATGGTGTTGAGAGTTAATTCGCCAGGAGGAAGCGCATTTGGTTCGGAACAAATATGGAAGTCGATAGAAGATTTTAAGGCAGCCGGCAAGAAGGTGGTAGTGTCGATGGGCGATTTGGCGGCATCGGGCGGCTATTACATCTCATGTAACGCCGACAGAATCTTTGCTGAACCAGTAACCTTGACAGGCTCAATAGGCATATTTGGCGTAATTCCATGCTTTGAGGAGTTGACAACCGAAACGTTGGGTGTAACTTCAAGCGTGGTTAAGACTAATGCAAATGCCGATTTCGGTTCACTCATCCAAAAGATGACTCCATCGCAAACACAAGCAATGCAAGAATACATCAATCGCGGATATGATTTGTTTACAAAGCGTTGTGCCGATGGCAGAGGAATGTCGCAAGACTCAATCAAGGCCATAGCAGAGGGCCGAGTATGGGACGGCAAGAAGGCATTGGAAATCGGTTTGGTTGACGAGTTGGGCTCGTTGGCCGATGCAATAGCTTATGCTAAGGAGCTTTCGGAAATAGGAGAAGAATACACGGTGAACGAATATCCAGCATTAAAGAGCCAATGGGAACGAATGCTGGAAAAATATATGGAAAATGCTGCTCAAGTTAAGATGCGTGAAGAACTTGGCGTGTTGTATGACTATCAACAAGTGTTGAAAAAATTGCTTTCACGCGACAAAGTTCTTTGTTTGATGGAGCCTTTTGAAATCAAATAAATTTTTTTTAGTTGAGATAAAACATTAACACTCACACATAGTATAAGTCATGACAAAGGAACAGAAGAAAATGATAATTGACGCCATTATGACTCCGTTTTCATATATATACGGAGCAGTAATAAATGTGCGCAATTTCTGTTACAATGTGGGCCTAATAAAGTCGCACAAATTTGATGTTCCGGTGGTGTGTGTGGGCAATATTACAGTGGGCGGCACTGGCAAGACTCCGCATGTGGAGTATTTGATAGAGGCGCTGTGCTCGCGATATAAAATAGGCGTGTTGAGCCGAGGCTACAAGCGCCGCACTAAAGGTTTCGTGCTTGCCAATGAGATGTTGTCGCCAAAAGATTTGGGCGATGAACCGTATCAAATATATCGCAAATATAGCAATTTGATAACTTTGGCGGTTTGTGAAGACAGAGTGAAGGGAATAAATGAAATGAAAAAGTTAGACCCTTCAATAACTCTTTTCTTGCTCGATGATGCATTTCAGCATCGTAAGGTTAACCCTAAGGTGAGCATCGCTTTAGTAGACTTTAACCGTCCGCCGTTTAGAGATAATTTGTTGCCACTGGGGCGTTTGCGCGAACCGTTGAGAGGGCTTTTGCGCAGCGACATTGTGGTGGTTACAAAGTGTCCGTCGGACATGAAACCTGTGGACTACAGAGTGATGATATCGGGCTTGGATTTGTATCCAGCCAACGACTTGTATTTCTCGGAATATCGTTATGCCGACCCGCTGCCGGTGTTCCCGGTGCGTAATCCGCGCATGCACTCGCTATCGTTGCTTTCTCAGCGCGACTCTGTGCTGTGTGTTACGGGCATTGCTCAGCCAAAAACTTTTGTTAAGTATATCAGGGCCTATCAGCCAATGGTGAAGGTAATGCATTTCGACGACCATCACTATTTCACACGAAAAGACTTTGCTTACATAAGCGACTATTTTAAAAACATGCAAGGTGAGCAGAAGTTTATTTTGACTACAGAAAAAGACTCGGTGAGAATTTTAAATAACCCATACTTCCCGCCAGAGTTGAGAGAATATATTTACTATGTGCCGATTAAAGTGGAATTTTTGCCATATGAAAACAAAGATTTTTTAACTAATCTGGACAAATTGATAAAAAAATAATAAAACGAATACTATATGCTTGAAAAGATAAAAGAAACAGCGCAATACCTTAAGTCAAAAGTAGAGGTGATGCCAAAGACTGCTATTATTTTAGGCACAGGTCTTGGTGAGTTGGTAAAACATATTGAAGTAGAGGTTTCGATACCATATGACGAAATACCAAACTTTCCGGTTTCGACCGTAGAGGGACATAGCGGCAAGTTGATATTCGGCAAATTGGGAAGTAAAAATATCATGGCAATGCAAGGCCGTTTTCATTATTACGAAGGATATGACATGAAGACGGTGACGTTCCCAGTGCGAGTTATGCGCGAAATGGGCATCAAAACACTGTTTGTGTCGAATGCTGCAGGTGCTATGAATCCCGATTTTCGCATTGGCGATTTGATGATTATCACCGACCACATCAATCTGTTCCCTGAGCATCCGTTGAGAGGAAAGAATTATAATGAATTGGGCCCACGATTCCCCGACATGAGCGAGCCTTATTCACACCGATTGATAGCGCAAGCAAAGAAAGTTGCTGCAGAAAATAATATACGTCTTGTTGAGGGTGTGTATGTAGGCACTCAAGGCCCAACGTTTGAAACTCCAGCCGAATATCGCTATTTTCATCGCATAGGCGGTGATGTGGTGGGCATGAGCACAGTGCCAGAGGCAATTGTGGCTCGCCACGGCGGAATGGAAGTGTTTGGCATGTCGGTAGTTACCGACCTTGGCGTGGAAGGCATAGTTGAAAATGTGTCGCACGAAGAAGTGCAAAAGGCAGCAGCCAAAGCCGAACCGGTAATGAGTTTTGTGATGAAGGAAATCATTAATCAGTTTGAAGAATTATAATTGGTAATGGCAGAAAAAGAAACAGAAATATCAACACTTGGCGAGTTTGGCTTAATAGGTCATCTAACGAAAAATCTTGAAAAGATTAACGAATCGACAGAATTAGGCGTAGGCGATGATGCTGCGGTGCTTGATTATAAAGATAAGAAGACATTGGTGACAACCGACTTGCTTCTTGAGGGCATACATTTTGATTTGCGTTATGTGGCTTTGAAGCATTTGGGCTATAAGTCGGCGGTTGTTAATTTTTCAGACATTTATGCCATGAACGGCACACCAAAGCAAATTACTGTGTCGTTAGGTATATCAAAACGCTTCACCTTGGAGCATATTGAAGCGCTTTATGCCGGCATCAGAATAGCATGTGAAAAATATGGAGTAGACCTTGTGGGAGGTGATACATCAGCCTCTGTGACAGGACTTATTATTAGCATAACATGCATAGGTGAAGGCGAAGCCGACAAGATAGTGTATCGCAGCGGAGCAAAAGACACCGACTTGATATGTGTGAGTGGCGACTTGGGAGCGGCGTATATGGGATTGCAACTGCTTGAGCGTGAATTGAACGTTAGCAAGGGTATGGGCGACGATTTCTGTCCGGCGTTTGAAGGTAGAGAATATCTGCTTGAGCGACAATTAAAGCCAGAAGCCCGCAGAGATGTGATTGAAGAACTTGCCGAACTTGGAGTGAACCCAACTTCGATGATTGATGTTAGCGACGGACTGTCGTCGGAACTGATGCATATATGCAAATCGAGTGGCACAGGTTGCAGAATATATGAAGACCGTATTCCAATTGATTATCAGACAGCGGTGATGGCCGAAGAGTTTAATATGAATCTGTACACTGCAGCGCTTAACGGCGGAGAGGATTATGAATTGCTGTTTACTGTGCCATTGGTAGATCATGAAAAAGTGGCCGGTATGAAGTCGGCAAAGATAATTGGCCGTATCACAAAACCTGAATTGGGATGCTGCATGGTGACTCGCGACGAGAACGAAATTGAATTGCAAGCCCAGGGATGGAATTCGCTTAGTTGAGTGCAGCGATTTTGTCGCAAAGAGTAAAGCGTGAATTGAACTCTGTAGCGTTTACGACATAGTGTTTTTAGATTGAAACTATTAGAAATTTAGATTAAAATATGATTAAGAAAGCATTTTATTTGTTTGCTATTTTTAGCATGGCGTTTTTTGCAACTTCATGCGGTGATGACGATTTGTTTGGTTTTGACGAAAAATCGAATGAATACATTGAAAAGGGTATAACATTCGATTCGAATGAAGGTTCGGTGATTTTAACATTGACTCACTTAGAAGATGCAAATCTTGAGATTGAAACAGTGGCCGGAGGCGGCAATACATCGTGGATGATTGTTGCAACCAAGGGTTTGTCGGAAATTAAGACTCAGATAATTATCGGCGCAAAAGCAAACGAAACAACAGAAGAGCGCATTGGTAATGTGCTGATAAAGGTTGACGGTAAGGAATATATTGTTACTGTGACTCAAAAAGGGAAATAACATATATATAAATATGTGTAAATCCGAGCGAAAGATTCTTTTGCTCGGATTATTTTTTATCAAAGCGTGCTCCTAGGCAGAAAGAGTTGAAAAAACGAGGCGATAGTTGCTCAAAAAAAGAGAGTGCAATAAGCAACATCTGAGAAAAAAGATTGTGAAAAAAAATTAACGGGGCATAGCGTTTAAGATATTCATAGTAAATTTGCTCAAAATTATGGCACATAAGGTCCTGTATGTGCAATTTTTAAAGATTTATTTACTCTATTTAAGAATTTATTCGTAACTTTGCATTCTGCAAAGATGCAACGAAATACTTTGATAACAAGTTATTAACGATATAAGCTGGTAAGATTATGAATTTATTAAGCGCAAAATTAAGCCAATATCAAGAACCACAGAAAGCTATGGCTTTGGGTATCTATCCTTACTTCCGACCAATCTCAAGTGAGCAAGATACAGAAGTGTTGATGAACGGCAAGAAAGTGTTGATGTTTGGCTCTAATTGCTATTCTGGTTTGGTGACAGACCCACGCGTACACGAAGCTGCAATTGAAGCCATTAAGAAATATGGTACAGGTTGTGCAGGCTCACCATTCTTGAATGGTACACTCGACATTCATAAAGAATTAGAACACAAGATTGCACAATATATCGGCAAAGAAGAAGTGTTGGTATACTCAACCGGTTTTGAAGTGAACTTGGGCGTAGTGTCAACATTGACAGGTCGTAACGACTACATTATTTGGGACGAGCAAGACCATGCGTCAATCATTGAAGGCCGCCGATTGTCATTCTCAAATTCTTTGAAATATAAGCACAACGATATGGCATCGTTGGAAGAACAATTGAAGAAGTGCGACCCTGACAAGGTTAAGTTGATTGTTACCGACGGTGTGTTCTCAATGGAAGGCGACGTTGCAAACTTGCCAGAAATCGTACGTTTGGCAAAGCAATATAATGCCAGCGTAATGGTTGACGAAGCGCACGGTATTGGCGTGTTTGGTGAAGGCGGTCGCGGTACATGTAACCACTTTGGCGTTACTGACGATGTTGACTTGATTATGGGTACATTCAGTAAGTCGTTTGCATCATTGGGCGGTTTCATTGCATGTGACAAGCATGTGGCAAACTTCTTGCGTCACCACTCTCGCTCATACATCTTTACTGCAAGCATCACTCCAGCGTCGACAGCAGCAGCAAGCAAGGCTATCGATATCATGATTGCAGAACCAGAACGCCAAGAAAACTTGTGGAAGGTTACAAACTTTGCTCTTGAAGGCTTCCGCAACATGGGTTGCGAAATTGGTAACACTTCAACACCAATCATACCATTGTATATTCGTGACAATAACAAGACCTTTGCAATTACAGCCGATTTGCTAAACGAAGGTATCTTTGTAAATCCAGTTGTTTCGCCAGCGGTTGCGCCACACGATACACTTATTCGTTTCAGCTTGATGGCAACACACACTCAAGCACAAGTGGAAATTGCTCTTGAAAAGATTGAAAAGATATTCAAGAAATATGGTGTTATTAAGTGATAAAATAAACAATTTGAAATAAATAATGCAATCGCACGGCATAAATATGGCGGGCGGATGTGTTTAAGAAAAATTCT
>JAZLAU010000014.1:0-14551 GCA_045613305.1 Muribaculaceae bacterium | reverse complement strand
CCGAAAACTGCAATGCGTTTTCTTGCCACATCACGAAACACAACAACCATTAAAAGCACAATCCCCCACAACAAAATAACTATAACAAGTCAGCATATTAAACAAAAAAGCCGCCGATGCTGATGCACCGGCGACCTATATTAATCTAAATTAATTCTGACTATTTGCGTCGAATCTTAAATTGAACAGGCAGAGTGTACCATACGTTTACAGCTTGACCATTCTTACGACCTGGGATGAAGTCTGGAAGAGACTTACAAAGGCGAACAGCTTCGCGGTCCAAATCAGGGTCTATTGAACGAACAACCTTAACTTCACCAACCTTACCAGTCTTAGTAACAACTAATTGAAGGATAACACGACCTTCAATGTTGTTTTTCATAGCAACTGTTGGATAGTTGATATGGTCGCGCAACCACTTCATCAATTCAGCGTCACCGCCAGGGAATTTTGGCATCTGTTCTACGCTTATACAGATTTCTTCCTCAACTGGTCCTGGCACCTTTTCTTCTACGACACCTTCGCCATTGTCAGGCAAATCCATTGCATTTTCAATCATTCCATCATTGAAATACTTTACACCTTGCTTGTAGTCTTGCGCACAACTAACAAATGCGACACCCAACAAAAGGATTGCAAAAATCTTAAATTTCATATCAGTCTTTTTATAATATAATTATTGTTTTCTCTCTGTTTTTGTGACTTTACAAACAGCATTCAGTTTAATTTACACTCACCACTCACGGCTAGATTGACGCTGGCAAAACGACTACGTATTTTAATTACCTTCTTTTCTATGAAGAAGCATTTTGTATCAACAGTTTTGCTTTTCCTTTAACGTCGGCCGTTCTAATATTGCACATGCTCATATTGTTTCATAAAGTTAATGTAAATTGCCGTATAAATTATCTCAACACACCGAAAATTTGGTTAAGAAATTTAAAACTTTTTATTCCGCACAATTTAACACCAATTTGCGCAACATTTCTAACATTCTTTTTTGCACGTTTAACACTTAACAAACTAAACTCTAATCACGCCCCCCCTTTTTTAACTTCTTCCGTCCGAAAACTGCAATGCGTTTTCTTGCCACATCACGAAACACAACAACCATTAAAAGCACAATCCCCCACAACAAAATAACTATAACAAGTCAGCATATTAAACAAAAAAGCCGCCGATGCAGATGCACCGGCGACCTATATTTAATCTAAATTAATTCAGATTAGTTACCTTGAAGCTTGAATTGTACTGGTAGAGTGTACCATACGTTTACAGCTTGACCATTCATACGACCTGGAATGAAGTCTGGAAGAGACTTACATACGCGAACAGCTTCGCGGTCCAAATCACGGTCTACTGAACGAACAACCTTAACTTCACCAACCTTACCAGTCTTAGTTACAACGAATTGTACGATTACACGACCTTGGATATTGTTTTCCATAGCAACTGTTGGATAGTTGATATGGTCGCGCAACCACTTCATCAATTCAGCGTCACCGCCTGGGAATGTTGGCATCTGTTCTACTGCCTTGAAGATTTCTTCCTTAACTGGTTCTGGCTTCTTTTCTTCAACGATAACTTCGTTCTTGTGTTCACGAGTTACGTTACGGTCGTCAGTACCTTGGTCGAAGTCAGTTTGACCGAACGCAGTTTCTGTTTCCTTCAATTCATCCTGAGTCTTGATTTCGTCTTCAGCGCGAACTTCTTCGTCTTCAGCGATAAGCAACTCAGTTACCTTTACAGTATTAAGAATTTCTTCTGGAAGAGCTTCTGGCTCTGGTTCTTCGTAGCGTTCCAATTCTTCTTCTTCTTCAGCTTCTTCTTCTTCAGCTGAGTCAAGAACCACTTCTACTTGCGACAATTCATCTGCAATTCTTTGTTCTTCGATATATCTTACAGCACTCATGTAAACGAATGCAATAATACCGAGTGCAATAGCACCAATAATTGTCAAGATAAATGCCTTAAGGTGGCGTGGCTTAGAGTCCATGCGTAGGGTATACGCACCATATGCTTTATTGCGACCATCAAACACCAGGTCACACCATTCTTTCGATGTAAGATCTACATTCTTTGCCATAATTAAATTCCTTTCTGATTTTAATAATTCAACTTATTTCGATCTTACTTCTTGAGTCTTTCCAACAAGAATGGAGTCATCATTGCCGAGTCAGTTGCGTTGATGCGGTCAATCTGATAACGGCTGATGTTATTGATCTGCATTTCGTCAAGTGCTGTTACAAGGCTTGAGTAACTTGCGTTAGGTGTAGCCTTGATGATTACTACTGGACGAGTTAGCGTTGAGTCGTTACGGATTTCCTTTGCCTTTGCTTGATAAACAGAGTCATTAATTTCTTTTGCCTTCCATTTATCCTTCAAAACATTAATCTTTTCAAGAACTTGCTTATTACGTTCTTGGAAGATAGCACGAATACCTTGTGCCTTACCATTTTCGTTAGGCAAGAATGCAATTTCTTGCATGTTGCTAACTACGCTACCGCCTTCTTCTTGGGTAACTTGTGGCATACCTTCATAGTAATAAACGAAATCCTTTACTGGGAATCCTTCCGAATTCAACTCACTGTCAAGAATCACTGTAATTGCCTCTGACTTCTTTACCTTATTTTGCTCTTCTTTCTCAACCTTCTCGTTTGATGGCAAAGCGATTTGAAGGGTTTGAGACTTGATCATTGTGGTACAAAGCATGAAGAAGGTAATCAAAAGCATATTCATGTCCACCATAGGGGTGAAGTCAACGCGTACGTCTTTTTGTACGGTATATTTCTTTCCTTTTGCCATGATTATTCTCCTTCAGTTTTTAGGGCTGTTAACAATGTGAACTTATTCATCTTTAGAGTCTGTAGGTTATCCATAACCACTTGAACAATAGAGTATGGAGTGTTAGCGTCTGCCTTAATTGCAATACCCTTACCTTGCTTGATAGCTGTTTGTAGGTTATCGTTTGTTGTGTTATAGGCTGCCTTCATCCAAATCTGGAATTCATTTGGTTTGGCTACATCTTCATTTATGTCAATTGGAATACCGCAATTTGGATTTTCCTTAGGGTCGATCATCTTATCGCGATCATCTGGAGATGCTTCCAACCATGCTGTTAGTTGCTTAATTGGCAAACCAAACATGTGGATACCACCAAATGTTTCAACGTGAGATTGCTTCAATTCAACCTTTCCGTTTGGATTCAATCTATTGTATTCCGCTACTACATTCTTGATCAACTCCATACGAACCTTATCGCTCGATTGTGTTGAGTCACGGTCACCGGCTAGTGATACAAACACCTTACCGTCTGTGTTTACAAGAACTGTAATCAAGTTTTGTTCAGGAACCTTTTCTTCAGATACTGAAGCTGGCGTGATAACTGTGATTGGTTCTTTTTGCAAGAATGTAGATGTCAACATAAAGAAGGTAAGCAAGAGCACAGTAACGTCACTCATCGCAGTCATGTCGATGAATGGGGACTTTTTCTCTGTCTGTACTTTCATAGTTGATCTTTTGCTTTATTTATTCTCAATTAAAATATTTCTTTTACGATTAAGCCTTAGCTTCAAACACTGAGATGATAGCAGCACCTGCTTCGTTCATCTTGTAAGTGATGTCGTTAATCTTTGTGTCGTAGTAGTTGTAAGAAATTACAGCCAATGCACCACATGCGATACCTGATGCTGTATTTACAAGAGCTTCAGAAATACCTTGAGAAAGAGCTGAAGAGTCAGGAGCACCTGAGTTACCAAGAGCAGAGAATGACTTGATCATACCAAGCACAGTACCGAACAGACCCATAAGAGTACCAAGAGTTGTTTCAGTGAAAAGAATTGGCATGTTTTGTTGCAATGTTGGCATTTCGAAGTTGATACCTTCGTCTAGAGCGTTGCGGATTGCCAATGCACGGTCTTCCTTCTTTAGTGAAGTTTCAGCAAGCATTTCTTCGTACTTGTTAACTGCGCAAAGAACTGCGTTACCGATTGAACCACTTTGGTCTTCACAAACTTTCTTAGCAGCTGCTACATTGCCTGATTCAAGAGCCTTCTTAAGTTCAGCAACAAACTTGTCTGCGTTCTTCTTACCTGCTGCCTTGTTAAGAGCGATAAAGCGTTCTACTGTGAAAACAACTACCATAAACACAAGACCCCAGATGATAGGTACAACGAAACCACCTTCGTGTACAGTACCAAGCAAGTTAACTGGGTGACCGTTTTCGAAGTTAGCTGGGTTACCAAGTACGAACACATACATCAATACAGATGCAATGAAACATAGGATGATTACCAAAAATGCGTTAATACCACCTTTCTTCTTAGTAGTGGCCTTAGCTGGTTTGTTAGGCTTTTGAGCTTCCATAATTAATTAATTTGTTAGTTTTTTGATGATTTTAATTATTAATAGTGTTAATAGTTATCGTTCTTTTAGCCTCCCTGCACACCACTACTATGCCCTTTATTCGACATTTTTCATGATATTTAAGTTTAGCTATATGTCTCACATCTAACCTTTTTATTCGGCTCGATTCGTTTACAGCACTGTATATCAAACAGTTCTCGCCATAGGCCCCTTTATGTAGCCTACTCTTAGACGGTTTTTGTCAACTAATCAACTGCAAATATATTATAAATATTTCAATATAACAAAGTGCTTTTATTCTTTTTTTTAGGCTTAATATTGGTTTTTAACATCTTTATATTCTTTGCACGCCTCAATTACCCACCGCCTCAATGAGATATTTTGACCACAATTTAAGAATTTAGACCAAACGAAAGCCTATTTACTGAATTTTTTCTTTAAATAATGTGTTTTGTACCCCAAAAATTGCTTATATATATTGTTTTTTGCCTATCTTTGTAGATAAATTAATAGTATAATCATCATTTATACAAATGAATACAATAAAACTAAAAAAAGGTTACAACCTAAAGCTTAAGGGAGGCATCACAGATACCTCAATTATTGAAGCGCCAAAAGCGCCTATTTATGCTATCGAACCCGACGACTTTACCGGCATTGTACCACGCCTTGAAAAGAAAGAAGGCGAAACAATCATTGCTGGCGAAGCCATCTATCACGACAAGGCCAACGAAAGCATCAAAGTTTGCGCACCTGTCAGCGGCACCATCAAAGAGGTGCGCCGTGGCGAACGACGCAAAATAGAAGCCATCGTAATCGAGGCCGATGACGCTCAACAATGCAAGAAAATCAACACCGAAAATGTTAAGGAAGCACTGCTCGAGTCTGGTCTTTGGGCAATGTTAAGACAACGCCCATACGACGTTGTGCCTTCTCCAAACGACACTCCTCGCGACATTTTCGTGACATGTTTCGACTCTGCCCCATTGGCTGCACCTTCTGAAGTGTACACCAAGGGCAACGAAGCCTTCATCAAAAAAGGCATCGAAGCATTAAAGAGCCTGACAAGCGGCAACGTTTATCTCGGCTGTGAGCCAAACAATGTAATCGAAAGCGAAAACACCGTTGTTTTCAACGGCCCTCACCCTGCCGGCAATGCTGGCATTCAGGCTGCAAACATTAAGCCTGTAAACAAGGGCGAAGTGATATGGACTACACACATCACCACTGTAATCAAAATCGGACAATTGCTAACCAACGGACACGTTGACTTCAGCACTATCGTTGCAGTAACCGGCGAAAAGACACAAAAGCCTCAACTCGTGAAGTGCATCATGGGCGCTCCTGTTGCAAGCATCGTCAAGGGCAATGTGGCTGACGACGAAAACACACGCATCATCTCAGGCAACGTGCTCACAGGTTCACCCGTATGCGCCGAAGGTTTCATTCGTGCTCCTTATCGTCAAATCACTGCCATCCCTAACATCAACAAAAAAGATGAATTCATGGGTTGGGCATCAATTAGCCCTAAGAAGTTTAGCATCTACCGCAGCTTCACAAGTTGGCTATTTGGCAACAAGGCGGCATCGTTCGACGCAAAAATCAACGGTGGCGAACGCGCCATTGTCATGGCAGGCGAATACGACGACATGATTCCTATGGACATCTACTCTGAGTTCCTGCTTAAGGCAATCATCGCATTCAACATCGAAAAGATGGAGCAGCTCGGCATCTACGAAGTAGCACCCGAAGATTTCGCTTTGGCTGAATATGCCGATACATCAAAGATTGAGTTGCAGCGCATAGTTCGCGAAGGCCTCAACCGCCTACGCGCCGAAATGTGCTAAACCGCACACTCTTTAAAATCGAATTAAAAGAATATTAACTATAAAAGAGATTCAAAGTGAAGGCACTAAGAAAATTCATGGACAACATCAAGCCCGCATTTCAGCCTGGCGGTAAGCTCGCCAAGTTGCAATCGGTGTATGATGGTTTTGAGACCTTTCTATTCACGCCAAATTCCACTTCAGGCAAAATAGGCGTACAGATTCACGACAGCAACGACCTGAAGCGCACAATGATTATTGTGGTGGTTTCACTCATACCTGCTCTATTGTTCGGTATGTTTAACGTGGGCTACCAACACTATCTCGCAATTGGCCAAGAAGCAACATTTATCGACAAGTTCATCTTCGGCCTTGTAGCCGTATTACCAAGCATCGTGGTTTCATACACCGTTGGTTTGGGAATCGAATTCATAGCAGCACAAATCCGCGGACACGAAATCAACGAAGGTTTCTTGGTAAGCGGTTTGTTGATACCTCTAATCTGCCCTATCAACACCCCACTATGGATGATTGCTGTTGCAACTGCGTTTGCAGTAATCTTCGCTAAGGAAGTGTTTGGCGGCACTGGTATGAACATCTTCAACGTGGCATTGATAACTCGCGCATTCCTATTCTTCAGCTATCCTTCAAAGATGTCGGGCGACGGCGTATTTGTTGCCACCGACTCTGTGTTTGGACTTGGAGCAGGAACATTGGTTAACACCTACTCAGGAGCAACCCCTCTTGGACAAGTAACAACAAACGTTGGAGATACCCTTTCTATCACTAACATCATTGGCGAACCTTTGTCGACTTGGGAAGCATTCTTGGGCTTGATTCCTGGTTCAGTTGGAGAAACTTCCACATTATTTATATTATTAGGCGGCGCAATCCTTCTTTTCACAGGCGTGGCATCTTGGCGCATCATGCTTTCTGTGTTTGCCGGCGGTTTGGCTATGGGGGCTTTGGCACATGCATTTGCAAGCCCACTTTACCCAGCATCACTGCTTAGCCCAATTGAGCAAATTTGCTACGGAGGTTTCGCATTCGCTGCAGTATTTATGGCAACCGACCCTGTTACCGGAGCCCGCACCAACGTAGGTAAATACATCTACGGTTTCCTTATCGGTGTGTTTGCCGTCCTAATCCGCACTTACAACGGCGGTTATCCAGAAGGCGCAATGCTTGCAGTGCTTCTAATGAACGCATTTGCTCCAACTATCGACTACTGCGTAGTAAATGCTAATATAAACCGTCGCCTAAAGCGAGCTAAAGCATAATAGGAGGATACAGTTATGAACAAACAAAGTAACACTTACACTATTATCTACTCTGCCGTTATGGTTATCTTGGTAGGGGCAGCATTGTCGCTTGTGTATAGCGCACTCAAGCCTTTGCAAGACGACAACATCAAAATCGACAAGATGAAGCAAATGCTTACAGCAGTGCATGTTGCGGTAGAAAACGATGCAGAAGTAATAGCAACTTACCAAAAATACTTCCCTGAAGCATTAATAGTAAAAACCAACGGCGAAGTTGTGAGCAACAATGCCGACGAAGCTTTCGCCATCGATTTGGCAAAAGAGCTTAAAAAGCCTCAAGAAGAACGCACTATTCCAGTGTTTAAGTTTGTTGGCGACGACGCAAAGAGTCGCTATTTGATGCCTGTGTCGGGTGCCGGTTTGTGGGGCCCTATTTGGGGATATGTTTCGGTTGAAGAAAACGGCAGCACCATTTATGGCGCTTATTTCTCTCACCAAAGCGAAACTCCAGGTCTTGGCGCCGAAATCGACAAGCCTGCTTTCCAAAAGCAATTTGAAGGCAAAGAACTTTATAAAGAAGGAGAATTCGTTCCGGTTGAAGTCATGAAAGTTGGACAAAAGCCAATCAGCAATGCCGACTACGTGGATGCAATCTCAGGTGGCACTATAACCAGCAAGGGCGTGCAAGACATGCTAAGCAATTGCCTAACCGACTACAACGCCTTCTTGAAAACATTGTCAAACAACAAGTAATCAAAAATTATGGCAACAAAAATTAAAGAAATATTTTTCAACCCATTTTCAAAAAACAATCCTGTCATCGTGCAGGTATTGGGTATTTGTTCGGTATTGGCGGTTACTGCCAAACTTGAACCAGCTCTTGTAATGGGTATCTCGGTTACTGCCGTTCTTGCTTTCTCAAACGTGATTATTTCACTTCTAAGAAACTCAATTCCTAACAACATCCGCATCATTGTTCAGCTTGTGGTTGTTGCAGCGTTGGTAATTATCGTCGACCAAATACTTAAGGCTTACACCTATGAAGTGAGCAAACAGCTTTCAGTATTCATCGGTTTGATTATCACCAACTGTATCCTAATGGGACGCCTTGAAGCATTTGCACTTGGCAACAAGCCATGGCCTGCATTCATCGACGGCATCGGCAACGGCATCGGCTACACCGTTATACTTTTTGTAGTGGCTTTCTTCCGCGAGCTTCTTGGTTCGGGCACACTACTTGGCATTCAAGTCATTCCTCAATCATTCTATGATGCAGGATACATGAACAACGGCTTTATGATTTTGCCTCCTATGGCGCTTATCACTGCCGCTTGCATTATTTGGTTTCAACGTTCTCGCAATAAAGAACTTCAAGAAAAGTAACTCACCACTCTTATTTAAAAAAGACAAATGGAACATTTGAATTTATTTATTCGTTCGATTTTTATCGACAATATGATATTCGCCTACTTCTTGGGTATGTGCTCGTTCTTGGCTGTATCTAAGAATGTAAAAACGGCGCTCGGACTTGGTATTGCAGTTACTTTCATGCTTGTAGTAACTCTTCCTATCAACTATTTGCTCGACACCTACGTGCTTAAACCTGGCGCTCTTGCTTGGCTTGGCGAAGACTACAACACTGTCGACCTAAGTTTCTTGGGATTGATTATGTTTATTGCCGTTATTGCATCAATGACTCAACTTGTGGAAATGGCAGTTGAAAAATTCACCCCATCGCTTTACGCTTCATTGGGTATTTTCCTTCCACTTATCGCAGTTAACTGTGCCATCCTTGGTGCATCATTGTTTATGCAACAACGCGGACTCGATTCAGCTTGGACTGCAACAGTTTACGGAGCAGGTTCGGGCATCGGTTGGCTTCTTGCCATTGTAGGCATCGCCGCAATTCGCGAAAAAATTGAGTATTCTAACGTACCTGCGCCTCTTAAGGGCATTGGCATTTCATTCATCATCACCGGACTTATGGGTATTGCATTCATGAGCTTCCTAGGTATTAAAATCTAAACACTATGACTTTATTAGAAATAAATATCTTTACAGTAGCCTTGAGCGCAATCATTTTCTTGATTGTAACTCTTGTCCTTGTGATTATGCTTCTCGTTGCTAAGCATTATCTTGTGCCTTCTGGCAAGGTGAAAATCGACATCAACGGCAAAAAAGAAATCGAATCAAATTCAGGCTCAACTTTGCTTAACGCACTTCAAGCCAACGGCGTTTTCCTATCGTCGGCTTGCGGCGGTAAGGGTAGCTGCGGACAATGCAAGTGCCGCGTAACCGAAGGTGGTGGCGAAATTCTTCCTACTGAAGCCGTTCACTTCTCTCGCAAAGAGCAAAACGACCATTGGAGATTGGGTTGCCAAGTGAAAGTGAAAAACGACCTCAACATCGAAGTGCCTGAATCGGTTCTTGACGTTAAAGAATATGAATGTACTGTTGTTTCAAACAACAATGTTGCTTCCTTTATCAAGGAATTCATCGTTGCCCTACCTGAAGGCGAACACATGAACTTCATTCCAGGTAGCTACGCTCAAATCAAGATTCCTACATTCGACATCGACTACGACAAGGATATCGACAAAGCATCGCTTGGCGAATATCTTCCAGCTTGGGAAAAATTCGGCTTGTTCGACCTTAAGTGTAAGAATACCGAGCCAACAGTTCGCGCTTACTCTATGGCCAACTACCCAGCCGAAGGCGACCGCTTTATGCTAACAGTTCGTATCGCCACTCCTCCATTCAAACCAAAGCCACAAGTTGGATTCCAAGACGTAATGCCAGGTATTGCATCTTCTTACATCTTCACATTGAAGCCAGGTGACAAGGTTATGATGAGTGGCCCTTATGGCGACTTCCACCCTATCTTCGACTCTAAGCGCGAAATGATTTGGGTTGGTGGTGGCGCCGGTATGGCTCCGCTTAGAGCTCAAATCATGCACATGACTAAGACTCTTCGCACCACCGACCGCATTATGCACTACTTCTATGGTGCGCGTGCTCTTAACGAAGTGTTCTATCTTGAAGACTTCCTTGCTATCGAAAAGGAATTCCCTAACTTCAAGTTCCACTTGGCGCTTGACCGCCCTGACCCTGCTGCAGATGCTGCCGGTGTTGAATACACTGCTGGTTTCGTTCACCAAGTTATGTACGAAACATATCTTAAGGACCATGACGCTCCTGAAGATATCGAATACTACATGTGTGGTCCTGGCCCAATGAGCAATGCCGTTAATCAAATGCTCGACAGTCTTGGCGTTGACCAAAGCAGCATTCACTACGACAACTTTGGCGCATAATAAACAAAAAAACAAATAAGACCTACTCATATAAGAAGAATCGCCCCTACTGGGAGCGATTCTTCTTTTTGCATTCTAGCTGAACAAAAAATTTTGCCAAATAATTTTTTTTTACTTATTTTGTTTAAACAAAAAATCAGTTCAACCATGAATACTCCAAACAAACCTCATTTTGTTATTACCATAGGACGACAATTCGGCAGCGGTGGCCGCATAATTGGACGAATGATTGCCGAGCAATTAGGCATCGACTACTACGATAAAGAGCTATTAACCGAAGCAGCCAAATCAACTGGCATGAACAGCGACTTCTTTGAAGCCGCCGACGAGCGCTCGCCAAGTTTCTTCTCAGGATTAATGTCATTTAGCTCCGGCTTCCACAGCGGCTCTTTCGTTGTGGGAAACAGCCCAATTTCAAACGACAATATTTATCGCCAACAAAGCGAAGTAATTGCTACCATTGCTCAACGAAGCAGTTGCGTGATACTGGGCAGAACAGCCGACTACATTCTGCGCAACCAGCCAAACACTATCAGCATTTTCATTCACGCAAATATTGAGCAACGCATCAAGCGAATCCTTGAACGCGACAAGTGCACCACTGCTGATGAAGCTCGCAATTTGGCTGAAAAAAAAGACAAACTTCGCGCCGAATACTACAACTTCTACACCGACAAAAAGTGGGGCGACGCTAAAAGCTACGACCTTTCAATCGACTCTTCAAAAATATCGGTTGAACAAGTGGCTAACATCATCACCGCATATGTCAAAGCTCGACTTGGCGAATAAGTTTACACATTATATTATAATATAAAGAGAAAAGCAGGAAATTCCTGCTTTTCTCTTTATATATTGATTAACTTTTACCTAAACGCACAAATTACGCTCCCCGTTCAACCACACATTGCATTCATGCTGCAATGGGGCTCCCACATGCATCACTTTTTAATCATCAACGAGTCGTTAAGCAACGCGCCTTGAAGTTTTTTCGACAACCTCGCCCACTCTTTTGACGCAAGATAGCTTTCTAAAACCTCAGCATGCTTCTCGTTATGCATGTCACTACCCAAAAAGTCACAAAATTTATTATCTATAAGCCACTCTGCAGCAGCCTTAGGGCCACTGCCATAAAATCCGGCCAACGACAAAAGATTGACCTGAAACTTAACACAGGCATTGTGAAGCGACCTATACCTGTCGTGACGCATCGAATAATAGGAATAACGCTCAGGATGCGCCAACATTGGCTTATAGCCCTGAATTCGCAAATCGAACATAATGTCATCCATCATCATCATCTCTTGCTGATAACTGTTTTCCAGCAACAAATAATCGTTAGGCATCTTAATCAACTTGTCCTCCTCGCGCTGACGCAACCAGTACTCATCCATGCGATATTCTGCCGAATACTGCATTTCAATGTCTAAACCTCGCTCGTCAACAGCCTGCTTTAGCACATCAAATCCCATCTTTATTGTTTCGGGAGTATTTTCAAAAGTTCGTGCTGTGACGTGTGGAGTAAACACAAATCTATTTATTCCTATAGCCATCAGCCTTTCAATAAGTTTTATCGAATCGTCTACCGATTGCGCCCCATGGTCAACACCCGGCAAAAGATGATTGTGAACATCAGTGTGAAAAAACAATTTCACATCCTTTTTCCTTCTGAAAAAACTGAACATATCTATTCCTATTTTTGTTTTACCTCGACAAACAAATCATTTTGTTTGCCTACATACAAAATTAAGTAAAATTAATTTCCACGCAAACGCCATTGTGCATTTTAACTCTATAAAACACTAAAATTATCCATTTAGTTCCCACCACAGGCAATTACGGAAAATTTTCAGTATTTTTCGCAAAATAATTATCAAAACATTAGGTTTTATAACTTAAATAATTATCTTTGCAATAACTAAACATCTGAAACATCTAATACAATATAAAAACAAACACTAATGAGCCCAAAGGGCCATTACATACTTTAACTGAATTTATTATGAGAAAATTAAAGATTAGAGATTTGACCCTTCGAGATGGTCAACAGTCATTATTCGCAACACGTTTACCACAGTCGAGTATTGATAAGCTTCTTCCTCATTATGTTGAAGCAGGTTTCTATGCAATGGAAGTTTGGGGCGGTGCAGTGCCCGATTCTGTGATGCGCTATCTTGACGAATCACCTTGGTACAGATTGAAATCAATCAGCGATAAGATTAACGGCGACAAGCATCGTTCTTATCTAACTGCTCTTTCTCGCGGACGTAACCTTTTCGGATATGCTCCATACCCTACCAACGTAATTGAAGGTTTCTATGTAGAAGCCATCAAAACAGGTCTTGGCATCATGCGTATCTTCGACGCTCTAAACGACCTTAACAACGTTAAAGAATCAGTAGAAATCATCAACAAACTTGGCGGTATTGCCGACGGTGCTGTTTGCTACACCGTTGACCCTAAGTCTGACGATGATACTAAAAAGATATTCACCGACGAATACTTTGTGGAAAAAGCAAAGGGCTATGAAGACCTTGGCGCTAAAATCATCACCATAAAAGATATGGCAGGTCTTGTAAATCCAGCTCGCATTGCCACTTTGATGCCAAAGCTAAAGGCTTCAATCAACGTGCCAATTGATTTCCACACCCACTGTACTCCAGGCTACGGTTTGGCATCTTGCGTGATGGCAATAATGAACGGTGTAGACATCCTCGACACTAACATCTGGTGGTTTGCTGAAGGCTCGGCTGCTCCTGCAATCGAACTAATCTACATCTTCGCTAAAAAACTTGGTGTAGAATTGGAATGCAACATGGAAGCTGTAGGCAAAATCCGCAACGAGCTTTACGATGTTCGTAAGGGCTTGGCTGCAGTTGACCTTCACAAGGACAACTTCCCTAAGCCATTCGATCCGCTTAACGACGTTCTTCCTGCCGAAATCGACGCATTATTCGACAAAGCTATTGAAGCAGGCAAAGCAAACAATGAGCCAGCAATGCTTGAAGCATGCCACGCTATCGAGGCTTATTTCGGATTCCCTAAGCCAAACGAAATTGTTAAGCATGCCGAAGTTCCTGGCGGTATGTACACTAACATGGTGGCTAACCTTCGCGCTCTTGGCGCTGAAGACATGCTCGAAGAAGCCATGAAACTTATCCCTACCGTTCGCCGCGACGCAGGTCTTGTACCTTTGGTTACACCTACAAGCCAAATCGTTGGTGCACAAGCCGTTAACGTTGCAGTCGACCGCAAGAGCGGAAAGCCTGATTACAGCAACAAGTCAAACCAATTTATCGACCTTGTGCTTGGCAAGTATGGCACTACTCCTGTGCCTATCGACCCAGAATTCCGTAACAAGATTTGTGGCACTCCTGTTGAAACCCCTTACGACGTAAGTTCATATAAGGACCCAGAAAACCCAGTCCTTGCCGAATTTGGAGGCGTTCAATTAGCTCAAAACGCTCAAGAATTCCTTCTTCTTCAATTACTTCCTCTACCAGCCAAGAAGTTCTTGATGAATCGTAGAGCCGAAGAATTTGCAGCTAGCGGCGCACAACAAACAAACACCGGCGCTACTGTTGCCGACAACGACACACAAGTAACCGGCCCAACTCTTAACGCTCCTATGGGTGGTACTGTGATTGAAATCCTTGTTAAACCAGGCGATGTTATCAAGAAAGGCCAAGATGTGATTGTGTACGAAGCAATGAAGATGCAACACAACATCACTGCCGAAATCGAAGGTACCGTTAAGCAAATTCTTGTTAAGCCAGGTCAAGTTATC
>JAZLAU010000013.1:0-59025 GCA_045613305.1 Muribaculaceae bacterium | reverse complement strand
CTTGGCATGATGGCCAACGGCGCGCATGGCGAAACGCTCACCGAACTCTGCGACCTGCTCGCTATAGAGCCAAGCCAGGTGGCCGACATGAACAGCTACTACAAGAACCTCACCGAGCAGCTCTACAAGGCCGATAACACCAGCAAGCTGAATATAGCAAGCGCGCTGTTTGTTGACGTCGAATTCCCCATAAAAACCGACTTTGTCACAGTGTGCAACGACTGGTATCAAGCAAAGGCGCAGAACCTCGACTTCGACAATCCGGCTGCTGTAAAAACTGTGAACCAGTGGTTTGAAAAACAGACAAACGGCATCATCAAGAATATGCTTGACCCAACAAATGACAAAAGATACTATGTTATAGCCAATGCTCTGTATTTTAACGGAACTTGGCCCGAACCTTTTGAAAGTTATAAAACGAACAGATTCTATTATAATTTCCCAAATACAACCCAATATAAAAGCTACCAAACATATATAGGTAAAACCGGTGATTTCGGTTATGCCCGAATCGGTGATTTTGAGGCGTGCGAAATACCTTACGGCAACGGCGCGTTCACAATGGTGATTATGCTGCCTATTGAAAAGTCGCTTGATGAATGCTTGGCTAATCTTACTCAAGAGTCACTTGGAGCATTGCTTGACGATTTTGATGTGCAAAACTTGGAGGTTTGTATGCCTGATTGGGAAATGAGCAACGAGATAAAATTTGACGAATTGCTTCCAAACGTAGGCTATAAAAACATTCTTGGCCCGGTTACAAACTATTTGTCTATATCCGACATGAAAACGGGAGTAACAATGAGCCAAAAGAACTACATTAAAGTTGACAAGAAGGGTACAATAATAGCATCAGGTTCTCATTCAAGTGGTATGGACATTGCGTTTATTCCAAATAAGGGATACCTTTTCAACGCCAACCACCCATTCTTGTATCTTGTTCGTGAAACAAGCACCGGCGCAATTCTCCTAATTGGCAAAATAGGAAAACTATAAAATCACATAAAGCATAACCTAATAAAAAACCTAGTTGGTGGCATAATAGTGTCGCCAACTTGGTTTTTTTCATACCTATAGAATTACCCGAAAAAACATGGCGAATGACACGTGCCAACAAAAAAAGAGCGCAAATAAAGCCATTAGCGGTTAATCAAGTCACTCGTCATTGCATAAACACACATTATTCCTACTATTTTTCGCTTGCCAAATCCAACAATTACAACTAACTTTAATGCTCACAAATAACACTTAAAACAAATATCACATGAAAAAAATATGCCTTATCCTCACGTTAGCGCTCACACTGACCTCAGCAATAGCACAAAATGTGTGCAGTGTAGTCACATGTCCTGGCGAGGACTCATCAAACAGCATGCGAATCAGTTGGGCTGCCGATTCGAAAGGTTCGAAAGTGATTTTCAAACAGGCATCGGAAAACAATTGGCAAAACGCTACAACACTACGCCCAGAAACGGAATTTTTCTGCGTCACTTTCGACAGCATCTACTCTAAAGCCCCCGACAACACTAACATATATGAAGATGCAAAAATCATAAAATGCGGGGCAACTCTTAAAGGGCTTACCCCAAACACCGCTTACGACTATGTAATAGCCGACAAAAACGGCAAACATCTTACCTCAGCGCACTCATTTAAAACGGCTGGAGCCAACGAATGGTCGTGCTGCGTAATTTCAGATTTCCACGCCTACACTCCTCTTTTGCACCGACAACGCGATGCTATGGACATGATGGATGCGGTGAAAAATTTTGACCCTAACTTCAGTTGGGTGCTTCATCTTGGCGACATCACTGCTTGGGGCGGAAGTTGGTCGTTCTGGAAGAGCCTTTATCAAGAACGTTATTTTATGCCTTACATGTGGGCCGGCGTCAACGGTAACCACGACAATATGACTCGCGGATACATTCGAAACAGCAACGACTTCTTCCGACAAGCCAACTACTACCCCGAAAACGGATATTTGGGCGAAGAAGGCGTGTGCTACCATTTCAGATACGGTAATGTGATGTTTATTATGCTAAATAATGAGGCCATGCACACCGAAAAAGGCCTTATCGAAGCACAAAACTGGGTGCAGGAGGTGGTCACCGAAGCAAAAAACAGCGAAAACGCTCCTCTCTATACCATGGTGTGTGAACACTATCAATGGTTTAACGGCGTTAACGGCAAGGACAGCCAATATTCTCGCTGGTGCAAATTGTTTGACCGTCTCGGAATCGACTTGGCATTAGCTGGCAACAATCACATATATGTTCGCACCGACGCAATTTTCAACGGCAAAAACACCGACGGGACAAAAGGTACGGTTTATCTGCAAACTCCTTCGTCGGACAACGAACGCGGTCAAAAAATGAACGACGAATTCTCTCACAACAAGCAATTCATAAAATACCGTTGGACCGAAGGACCTAAAACCGTTGGCGCCATGAGCATGAAGGTTAACAACGAAAAAATCACTATCACGCTACTTGACCGAAACGGTAAGGTAATCGACACAGCACAAGTTCTCGCTAAAAAGAAGTAACAACACCCTTCATACAAAAAACCACAAAAGGCACTGATTGAATTCAGTGCCTTTTGTGCTATCATATCATTGTCTCAACCTCCTCACGCCGAGGTTGCAGTAAATAAAATTGCATCACATATTACCCTTTTCTATCCAAGCCAAATTAAAGGCATAATGCAAACGGCTGCTTAAAAGGTGAATCATTCCGTCGGGCGACTGCGTAGCAGCCAAGTAGCCACGTGGCTCGGCATGGGTGTTGTCCATTACGAAAAATTGCGTCCAAGCCCCTCCGTTAAGATGTCGCTCCACTCCATCGCTTAGCAATCGGCACACTGGCCATGTCTTACCCTCATCGTACGACAATGCCACATAAGCGCCATAACAATGCTGCACAGCGCCATCGGCTGCCAACATTGGCATGCCTTGCTGGCTTCGCTTGGTGCGAGTTGGGTGGTCGGTGAAACTCACGAGCATTATCGGGCCTTCGGCAAGTCGCATGAGCACCAATCTTTGATGTCCCTGAATGGGCGGAAATGGCGATGCGCTGTAGGTCCAAGTCTTTCCCTTGTCATATGATTTGCTTATGGGCATGTGGCGGCGGCCATCGGCTCCAACCACTGCATTGTCTACACCTCTGCCCATTGTCATCAGCGACCCGTCGGCAAGTTGCACTATTCCGGCATGTATGCCGGCTATGGTGCTGCCCGTGCCTCCTTCCTCAAACTTTGGCAATGGCGCGCCATCCCATGGGTCGTACCAATCTTTGCCGTTGTTTTCGCTCAAATGAATTGCTGTGCCGTCCTCACTACCCGGGCCAGCATCGCACAACTGCACCATTGTGCCGTCGCGCAAAATTATAGGACCTTGTATCACTTGATGTCGCATAGTGTGTTCGGGCGCCACTATCTGCGGACGGCTCCATGTGTAACCGCCGTCACGACTCACTCGCTGCACCATGGCCAAATTTTGCCAATCGCCTGCTGCCTCTACTCCATTCATATGATAGATTGTCCCTTTTCGGTCGTTTAGCAACGAGCATCCCGTCATATTGCGGTCGGGCACTTTAAAGAACAGTTCGGCTAGTGTCCACTCTGTAGCACCCTTCTTCAATCGCGAACTGAGCACCACCATGTCGCGACCATTCTCCTCATTGGCCGAAAACCATATGGCAAGCAAGTCGCCATTGTTGCACCAAGTGATGGCTGGCTGATGGTTATGTTGATAAAATGGCGTGCCGCTGTCGGCCTTTGGGTGCAACACAAACACTCGTGGCTCTTTAAACACCGGTTTATTAGCATCTACATTACGCCACTTGTGTTTACGGCTATCAACTTCGGTCTTGTGGCTTTCGTCTACACTCCACCCTGCAGGATAGGGAGCCTCAACAATTCTGAAGCCGGTCATAGAATGTCGGTCGTGCGGAATCATAGCCATTCGATTTGACGAACGCAAATATTGCTCGGGGGTATTATGGCTACCGCCTCGAGTCACTCTATACAATCCGCCGCTAATCACACACGGGTCGATGGCATCGGCCTCACCATAGGGAGCATACCAGTCAAGACACCACTCCTCCACATTGCCATGCATCTCACAAAGGCCAAATCCATTGCTCGGTGTAGCACCCACTTTAAGCGACACCGGCTTCGGTGTGCGTGCTTTTTGCTGATTGCGATGAAACACTCCGGGCAATCCGTCACCCCAATGAAACGGAAACGTGCTTCCGGCTCGGCATGCATATTCCCACTCGGCCTCGGTGGGCAAACGAAAGTGGCGTCCGGTTTGTTCACTTAGCCATTCGCAATAGGCCATAGCGTCATACCACGACACATTAGTCACTGCTTCGTCGTCGGCTATGCTCAACCCATCCTTGCCTCGCAACTGCTTATGCTCGCTGCGAAATTGTTCATACTGGGCATTAGTAATCTCGGTCTTCGACATTGCAAATCCTTGGCTGATGTCAACCCTGTGCACCGGGCTCTCATCATAATGTTCGCCCACGCCCATTGAGCCCATCCAAAAATGTCCGCTCGGCACTTCAACCATAACCGGAACATCAACCTTCGACTGCATCTGAATGGCCCAAACAGCCAAAAACATGCCTATTATTGCTCGTTTCATCGTATTTTCAATTTTTGTGAGTTATTTCACAAAGTTACTAAATTTTTCATTTCACGACCTCCTCATTCGGTCATTAACCCCACTTTTCACTATCATATCTCACATTATGCCTATATATGCTCACCTACAACTTTTGCACTATTTCTTTGAAAAAATAGCACCCAATTGAAAATTTATTTATAACTTGCATTACTAAATAGCTAGGCTCACCCTGCCTGCGAAACTTATTTTCACTCTAACCAATTATATCACAAGCGATTAATTAACCTAATCAGTAGATTTACAACCGCTTGCGCAACAATTAATATAAGTGCAACGATGTATCCATATAACAACAAGACTCCGCGATTAATCGAAACCAAATATATAGTTACATTCATATTAATCACGTCACTCTTTGCGCTGTGGGGCTTTGCCAACGACATCACTAACCCCATGGTTGCCGCTTTCCAAACCATTATGGAAATCTCGGCAGCAAAGGCATCGCTGGTGCAGTTTGCATTCTACGGCGGATATGCCACTATGGCCATCCCTGCGGCTCTTTTTGTGCGTAAATACAGTTACAAGAGCGGCATAGTGCTCGGATTGGCGCTTTATGCTATTGGGGCTCTTATGTTTATCCCGGCTGCCAACCACCAGCAATTTGAATTCTTCTGCATTTCGCTTTATGTGCTTACTTTCGGTTTGGCGTTTCTTGAAACCACTGCCAACCCTTTCATATTGTCGTTAGGTCACAAAGAAACAGCCACCCGACGACTCAATCTGGCTCAAGCATTCAATCCTATCGGCTCGCTTTTGGGCATGTTTGTAGCATCTAACATCATCCTGTCAGGACTTCAGTCCGACACTTACAGAGTGAGAGAAATAGGTTTTAGCAACCTCCCAAATATCGAAAAAGAGGCCATCCGTCTGCACGATTTGGAACTGATTCGCGACCCTTATGCAATTCTCGGCATTGTGGTGCTCGTGATTATGGTTGTGATTATTTTCTGCGTGAAAAACTCCTATCGCAACGAAGCCGACAATCGTAGCGAAAAATCGTCGATATGCGACAGCATTGCGCGACTTTTTACCAACAAGCCTTATCGCGAAGGCGTCATTGCGCAAGTGTTCTATGTTGCCACCCAAATCATGACTTGGACATTTATCATTCAGTATGCCGACCGACTTGGCATTAATAAGGCTAATGCACAAATCTACAACATCTTTGCAATGGCGCTATTCCTTTGCGGTCGATTTATAAGCACCTACATGATGAAATACGTTAATTCGCGATTCCTGCTCACCATATTCTCTTTGTGCGCCGTAATCACCAACGTTGGCACCATCATGTTTACCAACATTGTAGGTTTATATTGCTTAGTGCTCACATCGCTCTTCATGTCGCTAATGTTCCCTACCATCTACGGCATTTCGCTTGAAGAAGTAGACCCTCGCGACCACACCATAGGTGCTGCGTTTTTAGTGTTTGCCATCATTGGCGGCGCTATTCTTCCTCCGTTGCAAGGATTAATCATCGACCTCGGCGATGTTGGCGTAATGCCTGCCGTGAACATATCGTTTGTTTTACCTCTTATTTGCTTCATCATAATAGCAATTTACGGACACCGCTCTCTAAAACGATACTGCGAAGAATAATGATTCGTATTAGAATCACGATGCACAGCAACACTTTTCAGACTGAAACCAATCGTGTAACCCACATAAAAACATTAGCGGCCCCACCCATAGGATGGAGCCGCTTTTATTTCACATCAATCTAATTATCTGTAAGAACGAGAATAGAGCAACCAAGAACGGAATCGGCGGTCTTGACTTAATTTCAATCTCGAACCGTAAACGTCGAAGTAGTAACGATACACGCTTCCGTCATAAAACTCCATCCATATAGAATTTGGGCCATCCCAGCCATATCCCCAACGGAATGGAACGTCGCCTACCCAATATGCGCCATAGCGGTCGTAATCATAGTAGCCATACACACCAGTGCCGTCGGCATAAAAATGATATTTATCCACACTATAGTCGTCTACATATCCGTATTCATCGCTTTGCAATTCCCATGTGCCCACCACGCTGCCATAGTTGATTTCGCCGCACGAATTCATTCCTATAGCCAAAACCGATAAGATGGCACTCATTAATAATACTCTCAACTTTTTCATAGCCTCTTTCTATTTTCAGGGTTTTATTACTAAATAACGATTTCAAAGATAACAATTTTTATGCAGTTACCTGTGGCTTTTCGCTTCATCTTTTTCAAAAAGGTTACTATCTTTGTATATCTTAAAATCTAATATTTCTTTTTTATTATGAAACGCATAGCATTTCTATCACTCTTCATTGCCTATTGGCTGCTTGCAGCGGCTCAACCAAGCCAGAAATTAGTTACCGTAATCGTTGCTCCCGACGGGGTTACTGCCTCTGCCGACATCAGCAAAGTAGCCGATGCTTACAACTTTGACTTGGGAAAGAACGTAAGGTTTAATGTAACCGTAATTTCTTCTGGTGTTCCACTTGATGCAGCCGAAGTGTCGTACACAATTTGCCACGACAAAATGAAGCCTCACAAACAAGGCACCGCGAAACTCAAGAAGGGTGCTGCCACCATCGACGGCGGAACCATGAAAGAAAGCGGATTCCTTCGCTGCACAGCCACAGTCACAGTCAACGGAACAAAATATTCGGGAACTTGCGCTGCAGCCTTCGAGCCTCAAAACCTTGTGGCTACAGTGCCAATGCCTACCGACTTTGAGCAATACTGGAACAGCCAACTCGAAAAATTGGGCAAAGTGAAAATGGATGCAAAACTCACATTGCTGCCAAGCCAATGCACCGATAAGGTTAATGTGTACCAAGTGAAAATAGCATCTGTGCGCCCTATGTATGGCATTTTGGCCATTCCTAAAAAACCGGGCAAATATCCTGCTGTGATGCGCGTGCCTGGGGCCGGCGTGCATAAAATTGGCGGATACATTTCGCCTGCCGAAGACGGCATGATTACACTCGACCTCGGAATTCACGGCATTCCGCTAACCGAAAGCAACGAATTATACCTCGCTCTTTCTAACGGTTCGCTCAATTCATACTACACTCTTAACATCGATTCTCGCGACAAATACTACTACAACAATGTTTATCTTGGCTGTGTGAGAGCGGCCGAATACCTAACCACATTGCCCGAATTCGACGGCAACAACCTGTTTGTGGTGGGCGGAAGCCAAGGCGGTGCTTTAAGCATTGTAACTGCAGCACTTTGTCCAAAAGTCACTGCCATAATGTCGTTCTTCCCTGCTCTTTGCGACCAGCAAGCATACCTTTACGACCGTGCCGGAGGTTGGCCTCACCATTTCTATTTCAACAAAGGCAACAACGACATAAAAGAAGTGGCTCAAGTGGTGCAATATTACGACGTGGTGAATTTTGCACGAATACTGAAAACGCCAACCTTCATGTCGTTTGGATATAACGACCTCACTTGCGCTCCTACCAGCACCTATAGCGCTTGGAACGCCGTTGCTGCCCAACAAAAGTTGCTGCTTGTGGTGCCTGAAACAGGACACTGGCGATATCCTTATCAATGGAACACCGGTTGGGAATGGATGATGAACTTTAAGAAATAGCCATATTTCAACAAATTGCAGCAATGCCTACACAAGGAGCACGATTGCCAATTATCGACAACCGTGCTCCTTGCTTTTCTTATGCACCCGTTCCTATTGTGGCATATTGCGAAGCCTTCCTTCACAGGCGATTATGTTTTTGTGACGCACTTGCTTCTTTATGTGAATCGTTTTGCCACAGCAACTGATTTTTTGTGACGCACTTGTTCCTTTATGAGAATCGCTTCGCCACAGCGGCAATAGTTTTGGCTTTGTCACACACTCCATTAACCATCAGCAAAACCATCTTTTGTTAATCCCACAAAGGCCATCAAACTACAAAGGCCGATGTCTCGCAATGCGAACCATCGGCCTTTTATAGTTTTTTGTTGTTATCTGACAATTATCGGCTTAACTCATCATTAAGCACAATTTCAAAGCATAGTTTTACTTATTAACAAATCCTCTTTCAAGGTCTTGCGACACGTTAATCATAAAGTCGCCCATATGTTCAAACGTGTTGATGATATCCATAAAGTAAACGCTTGCTTGATAGTTGTTGCCATCTTCTTCTACGGCTTCCACAACCTCATCTCTGAAATTATTGCGAAGAGTGTTCAAGCGGTCTTCTGCATTATATGCATTTGTGATTTCCACAAGTTCACCCTTATGAGCAGCTTCAAGATTTGCCAACATTGCATCGTAAGCCACCACAACAGCATCGGCCATCATATTAAGCTTCTTCATAGCCTCAGCATCAAACTTCTTCTTGTGGATGTTCTTTCTCGACAAGATGCGGCTAATTGATTCACCCGAGTCACCAAGCGATTCCAATTCACCGATTATCTTATACATGGCCTTAACCTTTACCGAAGTGCTTTCGCTAATTTCTTCAGCCGACACACCATTTAAGAATGTTGCAATTTCATATTCTATGCGGTCTGAAATTTCTTCATATTTAACAAGCTTTTCGCGCAATTCTTCAAACTTGTCGTCATCACTTTCGTTGATGGCTTGTTTCGCATAATTCGCACCATTCTTTGAAATTTTTGCAAAATGTATGATTTCTTCAAACGCCAAGCCCAACGACAATTCTGGGGTAGCAAGATGACCTGCTGAAATGTATTGCAAACGGAATGCATCTTTTTCCTGATTCTTTGGCGCACGAATTATATAACTTACTGCCTTTGCAATCAACTTTGTAAACCATATCATCAACAAAGTGTTGATTGTGTTAAACAATGTGTGCAACATCGATAGACCATACAATGCAGCTGTTCCTTCAGGCGATGTAGAGCTCTTAACAACAAAACCTTCAGCTGCTGGGTTTGGCAAACCAAATAGATTAGCTGTTATCTCACCCACCAATTGCAAAAATGGGTGGTATAATGCTAATGCCCAAAGTACACCAAACACGTTGAATATTGTGTGCGACATTGCGGCACGCTTGGCTTGCGTGTTACCTATCGAAGCAGCGATGTTGGCGGTGATTGTTGTACCGATGTTTTCGCCAAGAACCATTGCGCCCGCCATATGGAACGGAATCCAACCCATGCTGAGCATGATTAGCGTTATGGCCATTGTTGCCGATGATGATTGTAGCACAAGTGTTAATATCGTACCAAATGCCAAGAACAATAGCACCGAGCCAAATCCGTATGACGACCATTCTCTCACAAATTCCAACACTTGTGGTGTTTGGCCAAGGTCTGGCACTGATTCTTTCATAAACGACAAACCGAGGAACAAAAGGCAGAAACCCACTATCAGTTCGCCGATATTCTTTCGTTGATTCTTCTTTGAATTAGAGAACAAGAATCCAAAAAGCATCAAAGGAACCGCAAGTATCGAAATGTCGGCCTTAAATCCTAACCATGCCACCATCCATGCGGTTACGGTTGTACCAATATTGGCACCCATAATTACGCCAATAGCCTGCGCTAAGGTCAATAGACCTGCATTTACAAAACTTACTACCATTACAGTTGTGGCCGACGATGATTGGATGATACTGGTAATTCCCAATCCTGTCATAACGCCCTTGAATGGATTTGAAGTCATGGCTGTCAAAAATCCTCTCAACTTCTCTCCCGCTGCTTTTTGCAGTCCTGAACTCATTAAGTTCATACCGTAAAGGAACATACCCAATGCCCCCAACAGTGTAAAGATTTGTAGTATACCCATAAATTTTATTAAGATTAATCTATCGTGCAAAGTAACAAAAAAAGTTTGTTTCATCTATTATTTTCACGACATAATTTTTAACTAAAAGCAATGAATTTTACTATATAAAATCAACTGCAATTATTGGGACTCAACACTCTGCGCTTCATCTCACTTTTTTTGTATGCCGACAACGAATTTATCAAAGCCGCAACTTTAGCACATTTACTTACTTTTTCGTTAGTTTTTTCAGAGATAATCATTATTTTTGCTTGTAATTACGTTTTAAACCTCAAAACTATGAAGCAATTAATAACCTTTATAATGGTTCTTGCAATCTCCACGATTGCAAATGCGCAAGGCAATTTCGAAAAACGAGAAATGATAGCAGGTGCCGACACGCTGCTTTATCAAGAACTTACGCCTCTAAAAGTTGAAAAAGACAAGAAATATCCGCTTGTGATATTTCTTCACGGCATGGGCGAACGCGGCACCGACAACGAACGCCAACTCACCCACGGGGCTCAGCAATTCCTAAACCCTAAAAACAGAGAAAAATATCCGTGCTATGTGGTGTTCCCACAATGCAGCGAACAGGAATTTGGCGCATACACCAACTATCCAAAGTCGCTTATGCCCGACCAAATGGACATCCCGGCCGAACCTTCACGATTCATTAAGCGAGTGTACGGACTCGTGTCGAAATATGTGCGCGACGGCATTGTGGACCCAAACCGTGTGTATGTCATAGGCCTTTCAATGGGCGCGATGGCAACCTACGACATCGTAATTCGTTACCCTAACGCGTTTGCTGCTGCCGTGCCTATTTGCGGCTCAGTCAACGTGTCGAGAATCACAAAGGCCGTAAAAGGCACTAAATGGCACATATTCCATGGCGACAACGACAAGGTGGTGCCGCTTGAAGGCTCTCGCCAAGCATACCTAAAGCTTCGCGAAGTTGGAGCTAAGGTTGAATACACCGAATTCCCCGGCGTGGGACACGGCAGCTGGAATCCTGCTTTCAGCCAACCTGACTTCTTGGAATGGCTGTTTAACCAAAGCCGCATTGGAAAATTCTTCTAAACATCGCATTCTCGCAACATGATTGAAGAAAGAAAAAAATATGATTTCGACCGAGTGGTGCGCATTGTCTTTGTAGTGGCATGCGTGGCTGGCACTGTGTTTTTGATTAACTATTTGAGCAGCGTACTTTTGCCATTTTTTGTGGCATGCTTATTAGCTTACATGATTCACCCGCTGGTAAAATTCAATAAGCGTTGGATGCATTGCAAAAACAACATTGCTCCCGTCTGCTTAACACTTGTAATGCTATTGCTCATTGCCTATGGCGCCTTCGCTATCATTGTGCCATACATATATCAAGAAATAAGCACAATGGTTGAAATGCTAACCCAATACACCACCCAGAAAATCAACATCAACGGATTACCTGCCACGATATTGGAATTTGTGAGAAATCATGTCGACATCAAGCAATTGGTCGACATCCTAAGCAAGGAACAATGGATGGACCTATTTAGTGACATTTTCCAAAAAACTTGGAACTTTGTTGGTGCAACTGCCAACGTGATTGTCAACATTTTCTCGTGGTTCATTGCCATACTTTATCTCATTTTCATCCTCATCGACTACGACAAAGTGGCCTACGGAATGCACAAAGCAGTGCCTGAACGCTACAAAGACGGAGTGTTTATGGTGGTCAACGACGTGAAACGTGGCATGAACATGTATTTCCGCGGACAATCGTTAATTGCTCTCATTGTGGGCATCATGTTCTCTATAGGCTTCTCCATCATAGGACTGCCTATGGCTGTGGCGTTTGGCTTATTTATCGGGGTGCTCAACTTGGTGCCTTACCTTCAACTCATTTCACTCCCTTTGGCGGCATTCCTTTGCATTGTCGACGCTGCCGCTACCGGAACAAACTTCTGGGTAATTTGCGGTTACACCACTTTAGTGTATTGCGTGGTGCAAATAATTCAAGACATGTTTCTCACTCCGAAAATCATGGGCAAATTCATGGCCATCAACCCTGTGCTTATTCTTCTTTCGCTATCGGTTTGGGGCTCTTTGCTCGGATTCGTAGGACTTATCATTGCACTCCCACTCACTTCACTGCTCATATCCTACTACAAGCGATATGTGCTTAACATCAGTTCCGATGCCCAAAACAGCACCGAAAACACTACTACTAACATAACCGACTCCGAACAATGAAAAAATATCTTTTGACAATAGCACTTATGCTTTTTGCCGGCAATGTGTTGGCTCAAACAAGTTTCGACATCGACCTATGGCCTAACGGATTGCCAAACAGCAACGGCATCGACAAAACCGAACCCTTCGACGACGCCAAGCGCAACTTTAAGCCTTCGGTGAGAGTGTATCTTCCGGCTGCCGACAAATCTTGCGGCACTGCCATTGTGTGCTGTCCTGGCGGAGCCTACGGCGGGCTCGCTATTGGTCACGAAGGATATGACTGGGCCGAATATTTCAACAATCAAGGCATTGCTCTTATTGTGCTCAAATATCGCATGCCTCACGGACACACGCAAGTGCCTATTAGCGACGCTACAGAAGCCATCAGACTAACTCGCGAAAAAGCCAAAGAATGGAACATCAACCCTCATAAAGTGGGCATTATGGGTTCGTCGGCAGGCGGACACTTGGCATCAACCATCGCCACTCACGCTCCGGCTGAAACACGTCCCGATTTCCAAATTCTATTCTACCCCGTAATATCTATGAAAGGCGAACTAACTCATTGGGGCTCTCGAAACAACCTATTGGGCGAAAAGCCTAATTACGACCAAATTAAACTTTACTGCAACGAGTTGCAAGTGTCGGAGTCTACTCCTAAAGCAATCATCTTCCACAGCACTGGCGACGGCGACGTAAAAGTTGAAAACAGCTTGCGCTACTATCAAGCGCTTATCGATGCCGGAGTGAACGCATCGCTTCACATCTACCCTAACGGTGGACACGGATGGGGATTCAGAGAAAATTTCACCTATCACACCGATATGACTCACGCGCTAAAAACTTGGCTCGAAAACTTATAGTAGGCAAACAGCACATTGCGCTGCCACTACCCTCACTTACACATAAAAACAATAAGCGCCACCTCTTTCGAGATGGCGCTTATTGTTATATAATTGCTTCTGTTATTTAAGCACATTAATGCCCTTAGCCTTAAGAGCTTCGCATATTTGAATTACGTGCTCAGTATTGCGAGTTTCCATCGATACGCGAAGTATACAAGAGTTTACGTTAGCCACTTGTGCTGCGCTGCGTTCGTGCACCACCGATAGCACATTTGCTCCAAGTTCGGCCATTACTTGAGTCACCTCGTGCAATTGACCTGGCTTGTCGGCCAACTCAAGAACCAACGTACATTCACGGCCACTCTTAACCAAACCGCGTGAGATGATACGGCTCAAGAATGTAACGTCGATG
The DNA here is from genome assembly GCA_045613305.1 of Muribaculaceae bacterium. Taxonomy (GTDB): domain Bacteria; phylum Bacteroidota; class Bacteroidia; order Bacteroidales; family Muribaculaceae; genus SFTJ01. Next base: position 45,135 of record JAZLAU010000013.1, on the reverse strand, counting down.
TTACCACCGCTCACCACACACACTGTGCGCTTGCCTTCAATAGGCAGTTTGCCATACATAGCAGCAGCCACCGACACGGCGCCAGCACCTTCGCTGATAAACTTATGTTTTTCGAGCAAGTGCAAAATTGCTGCACACACTTCGTCTTCGCTCACAGTAACCACTTTGTCGACCCACTTCTTGCAGCAGTCGAAAGTGTTTTTACCCGGCTCTTTCACGGCAATACCATCGGCAATTGTCGATACGCTGTCAAGACGCTCTATCGCATCGTGAGCAAGGCTGTTTACCATGCTTGGAGCACCTTCAGCCTGTACGCCATATACCTTAATGTTTGGGTTGATTTGCTTTGCTGTGTATGCCACGCCGCTTATCAAGCCACCGCCACCAATAGGCACAATGATGCATTCCACATCGGGCATATCGTCAAGTATTTCGAGTGCTATAGTGCCCTGACCGGCTATCACCTGAGGGTCGTCGAAAGGATGCACAAATGTCATTCCCTTCTCTTCCTTCAACTTCAATGCGTGGTTGTAGGCGTCGTCATACACACCCGGCACAAGGCAAATTTCTGCGCCATAACTGCGTGTAGCCTCAACCTTTGAAATTGGAGCACCTGCCGGAAGACAAATTGTCGACTTGATGCCATATTTCGAAGCGGCAAGAGCCACACCCTGAGCATGGTTACCGGCTGAGCATGCTATAACGCCGCGCTTCTTTTCCTCTTCGGTTAATTGAGATATCATGTAACTTGCGCCGCGTACCTTAAACGAACCGGTCACTTGCAAGTTTTCTGGTTTAATGAATATCTCGCAGTCCTTGCGTATTGTTGGGGCTGCGATAAGGTCGGTGCGACGAATTATACCCTTCAAGGCATGCGATGCACGATACACCTCATTTAATGTCAATTCTTTTTCCACGGCTAAGGTTTTTGTTGTTGTTTTTACTTCACTGCTATAGTTTCAACTTCCACAAGCACATTCTTTGGCAATGTCTTCACTGCCACCGCGCTGCGTGCCGGAAAATCGCCATTGAAGTTTTGTGAATAAACTGCATTCATCGCTGCAAAGTCGGCCATATCACTTAGGAATACGGTTGTCTTTACCACATTGTCAAATGTATATCCGGCTTCGGTTAGAATAGCCTTGATGTTCTTAAACGATTGAGTTGTTTGCTCAGTGATTCCGCCTTCCACAATTTCTCCTGTTGCTGGGTCGATTGGAATTTGACCTGATATAAACAACATTCCGTTCACTTCGATAGCTTGGCTATAAGGTCCAATTGCTGCTGGAGCGTTTGGTGTACTGATTACTTTTTTCATAGTTGCTTTATTTTTTTTTGATTTTTCGTTTATGATACAAAGATAATCAATGAAAGAGAAAAATTACACCTATGCCCTTATTTTTTACACAAAATCATCGCCATTTTTTCTACACACATACAACATATTTAAAAAAATGCTACATTTGTGATACATATCATTTTTACGTAGAAACAACTATTGTTTAATAGTAATTTTTCTATCACATTACAAGTCTTAAACCTCTTTTAAATAATTGTCATTATGACTCAATTTAACCCAAAGCACTTTTTACGAGTGTTGTTTTTAATCATCCTTGCCGCTATTTATACCGAAGCCTTTTCTCAAACCACACCTCAGGAAATGGCTCAAAAAGGTTATGAATACTACAAAAAAGCCGATTATGTAAATAGCGTGAAATGGTGGCGCAAAGCCGCTGAACAAGGCCATGCCAAGGCGCAAGCCTCACTTGGCTCATGCTACGATTTGGGCAAAGGGGTTACTAAAAACCCCACCGAAGCAGCAAAATGGTATCGTAAAGCTGCTGAACAAGGTTTGGTCGAAGCGCAATACGACATTGGAATGTGCTACTTTGATGGCGTAGGGGTTACTAAAAACCTTACCGAAGCAGCAAATTGGTGGCGCAAAGCCGCTGAACAAGGTATGGCCGATGCGCAATACAACATTGGTGCTTGCTACTATGATGGCCTAGGGGTTACTAAAAACCTTACCGAAGCAGCAAAATGGTGGCGCAAAGCCGCTGAAAAAGGCCATGCCAAAGCGCAATACCAACTTGGCAAGTGCTACGGTTATGGCAAAGGTGTGAAAAGAGATGATATTGAAGCCATAAAATGGTATCGTAAAGCCGCTGAACAAGACCATGCCGATGCGCAATACCAACTTGGAAGTTGCTACTTTGATGGCTTAGGGGTTACTAAAAACCTTACCGAAGCAGCAAATTGGTGGCGCAAAGCCGCTGAACAAGGCCATGCCGATGCGCAAAGCGACATTGGCACTTGCTACTATAATGGCGAAGGGGTTACTAAAGACTTCACCGAAGCAGCAAAATGGTATCGTAAAGCCGCTGAAAAAGGTATGGTCTATGCACAATACTTTCTCGGAAATTGCTACTATAATGGCCATGGGGTTACTAAAAACCTCACTGAAGCAGCAAAATGGTATCGTAAAGCCGCTGAACAAGGTTTGGCCGATGCACAATACTTTCTCGGAAATTGCTACTTTTATGGCCATGGGGTTACTAAAGACCTTACCGAAGCAGCAAATTGGTGGCGCAAAGCCGCTGAAAAAGGCCATGCAAAAGCACAATACGAGATTGGCGTGTGCTACTTTAATGGCGAAGGGGTTACTAAAGACCGCACCGAGGCGGCAAAATGGTACCGCAAAGCCGCTGAAAAAGGCCATGCCAATGCGCAATACACCCTTGGAAAATGCTACTTTTGGGGTGATGGCGTGGAAGAAGACCTAAATGAAGCTGAAAAATGGTTTCGCAAAGCCGCCGAAAAAGGACATGCCGATGCGCAAGCCTATCTCGATGATTACTTTTCTGAAGACGAATGGGCTATAGATGCTGCGAAAAGTGCCAGTGGAACATCCAAACAAAAACCAAAACAAGCGAAAAATAAACTTCAATCTGTTGAAACAAACAAAACCACAAGTCCAAGCAAAAATGCCAATAATAGTAATGCACCGAAAAGCGCACAAGAAGAGCACAAACTGGGCTTAAAATACGCTAAAGAAAACAATCACACCGAGGCGGCAAAATGGTACCGCAAAGCAGCCGAAAAAGGCCTCGCCGAAGCGCAATACGTCCTTGGCACATGCTACGAAAAAGGCAACGGTGTAGAAAAAAACATCACCGAGGCTGTGAAGTGGTGGAACAAAGCCGCCGTTTCGGGGAAATTATTAACAAAGTCGTTGGCTGAAACAAAACTGAAAAAATACAGCACAAATGGCGCTGATGCTTTCGCTTGCTATCTGTTGACAAAAGACAGCAATCCGCAAGAAGCATTCACTTGGCTTAATAAAGCAGCCGAACAAGGCCATGCCGAAGCACAATACACCCTCGGCGAGTGCTACTATTGGGGTAACAACGTTGAGAATAACAATCAGGAAGCCTTGAATTGGTATCACAAAGCAGCCGCTCAAGGTTATGCTGACGCTCAGTGTGCTATTGGCTCATGCTACCTTTGGGGTAACGGAGTTGAACAAGACTTGGCCGAAGCCGGCAATTGGTGGAAAAAGGCTGCATTGCAAGAAAACGCAAAGGCGCAATTCTTTCTTGGATTCTTCTATTATTGGGATTTTAAAAAGGACCGCACCGAAGCGGTTAAATGGTATGAAAAGGCCGCCAATAACGGACATGACGAGGCTCAATACCAACTCGGGAAATGCTACTTAAATGGTATAGGCGTAACAAAAAATCGCAATGAAGCCATGAAATGGTTGCATAAAGCCGCCGATAACGGTAACGAATCAGCAATAAATGCACTGCAAAAATTAGAATGAAAAACCCATCGAAATTAAAACACTCCACTCACCCGAAAACAATAATCTGCCACACGCTTATGCTGACGATTATTGCATTTTCTCGTTTTTCATTGTAATTTTATTGCAAATTATTAAAATCATCAGACAACCCGAACTATTAGGCATGAATCAACTATCAATATTTCGCAACATTTTGCTTGCCTCTATCGTTGTGGCATTGGCGTCATGTTCTCAAAAAAGTGTAGACCTCAAAACCCTTGTAGAGGAATGTCGCAACGAATTCAGAATACCTCAAGAAGTTATTGAGGGTGTCACTATCTACAACATCGGCCACGACGATAACAACCTGGTGTTTGAATATCTCATAAAGGACACCCTCACAGCCGAAATGTTTAAAAACTCCGACTACATGAAACTTAACGTGAGTTACACGCTGAAAGACCAACGATACACCGCATTCACCAATCTGCTAAAAGACAATGGCTACGGCCTTAAATACCGAGCCACCGACCAGCACGGAAATCTCATTAACGAACTTGTGGTTAGCAGCGATGAACTCGGCAAAGACTTCGACAAATCGGTTGTGGTAAATGCCACCGCTTTGGCCGAAAACAGCGCTTGCCCCATCGACTACCAAAACGGGTCGTCATTGCAAAAGGTGATTGTGGAAAACGACAGCACCATCACCTACCTCATTGAGTGCGAGCCTTCGTATGCCGAAATCGATTTCCCTGCGCTCGAGCAGGGCATGAAAAGACAAATGGTTAACACCATGGCCAACAACGAAAGCAAGCAAACTCGCCACGACATTGGCATATACTACAAATATGTGTATAAAACGGGCGACACCATTTATCACGCCATCACCATCTCTCCCGACGACTGGATAGCATACTAACTACAATTCAGCCTCAAAAAATAATGAAAAAAACTCTCATCACCATATTATTGGCCTTTATGGCATGCACCGCAGTTAATGCCCAGCTTAAGGTGGGCGTCACTGGTGGTGCAAGGCTCAACCGACTTGACGGCGCTCGCAATCTTAGCGAGCCTCAGCAAATGAGCACCAGTTTTTCGGGATTTGTGGCCGGGCTAAAAATGGATTACAACTCCCCTATCGGTTTGGGCTTTGACTTCAGCGTGCTTTATGCCAGCAGAAACCAAGAGCAATATGACGAAACCGGACTTGAAGTGCCCATTAACATTAAGTATAACTTCAATATGGTGCCCGTAATGACGCCATATTTGCTGGCCGGAGTGAGTTGTTTCAGCACTTTCGACAATCTGCGTCACACCATCGACTCATGGGGCAACACCGAAACATGGGCCGACCGAATTGAATTAAGCGCAAACATTGGTCTTGGATTTACCATTGTGAATCATTACCAAATAGGTCTCACCTATCAGCACCCTATTGGCACTCATATCTTTATGGACTACGAATACCAGCCTAACACATATGCTAAACGCGCCCACAATTGGGTTGTGTCGGTGGGTTATTTATTCTAACCATTAACGCATCGCTATGAAGCACCTTTTGTTATCAATATTATTCTCGCTCGTTTGCCCAATATTTGCCTTTGGGCAAAACAGTTTCGAGGTGTTTGACGGTAACGGAAAAGGTGCTTATCGCGACTCCATTAATCCCCGAAATGAATTACTCCTGCAGCATGTCAACTCGGGAATTCTTTCCACCAAAGAGGGCTACAAACTCCAGCAGGACCTTAAACTTAATGCCCCAGACTTCAAAAAGCGATTCGAAAACAACACGCTTTCAGCGCAAACTCCTACCGACTATTCGTTTGCCGATTCGCTAAAACATTATAACCCCGAAAAAGACATTCCAAAACAAAACTATTACCCCGAGCAAACTCATCTCATTTGGCAACGCAACATTTTCGCCAACGACTTTAGCCAACAAGGGCAAATTGCATCGTGGTACGATGGACATCTCGACGGATTTAGCGTCTATCAAACCATGCCGCTGCTTGGCTCGGTGCGAACTGGCGGAGCACTTGTAACGCAAAATTTCGGCGAACGCTGGCAAGTTACGGCCGGAATGCAATTAATGAAATATAACGAGCCTTGGCAAGTGTATAACACTTTCGGTGGAAATGCTTCGGTTGCCTACACCATCAACGACAATATGAGCCTTAACGCTTTTGCCAACTATCAGTCGGCTCCGTTTATGAGCAACATTCATGGCGGCGGATTAATTGTGTACGGCGGATATATGACATTTAAAACCAACAACGACAAATGGGGTGTTGACGTAGGTGCACAAAACATTCACGACCCCGTTTCGGGAAAACATGCCATTGTGCCTATCATAAAACCTTATTATAACCTCAACGGCGCAAAACTTGGCATCGACTTCGGCGGATTGCTTTATGAAGTGTTCCGAAACATCAGCCTTAACGTGAACGGCGGAGGAAGCAACGACTACAACGGCGGGTATGGCAATGTGATAGTTGCCCCTCACTATCGCCCACCTTCAGTGAGCACACCTCACCAACGCGGCCGAGTGGTGAAATAACTGCTGCACGGCTCACTCACATAGCAAACTATTAGTCATAAAAATAAGCGAGAGGATCACTCAGCAAACATTAAGCATAAAAATAAGCGAGAGGCTCACTGCCCCTCGCTCATTATTTTAGCCTTTTTATTTTTATGTCAAATCCTGTAATTTAGGACTTCACATTTTCCAATCAGGTTATTACATTTCTTTAAACTTCTTGATTGCTTCGGTAACTTCGGCCCAGCGATCGGTGCCATCGTCGCGCTTGCGGTCAAGTCCTTCAAGCGAGAAGAAGCAGAATCCCTTAGCACCAGCATTGCGTGTCATTTGCATGAACTCAAATATTCGGCCCTGAGGCATATGACCAACAAACAAACCCGAGCACAAATATGCCGGACTGCCTGCCGCTGCCAAACCTTCAACGCCCTCTTGCACTGCTGTTGCCACCATTTCATCTTCCCAGCCATAATATTTGTGATATATCATTGGGAATACAACATCAATGTTTTTGAAGTTCACCCAATCTTGGCGAACAAGTTTCTTCGACTCATCTGGTGAAGCAAACACTGCTGCAGTGGCAATTTTGCCTTCGGCCTTTATGGCTGCACACACTTCCGATGCTTGCTTTGCCAACACATCCCATCTATATTGCATCCATTGCTCATTGGCTGTTGGGTCTTCAAGTTCCATTGGGTCGATGCCATGCTGAGCCTTAAAGGCAGCGCGGCAAGAATCGCAATAGCAGAAATCCCACAACGGATACACCTTGTCTTGTACCACGCCTCGCGATTCGTGCAATGCATAAGGCAATATAGCATCGGGATAACGAATAAAGTCAAGATGCACACCTGCCAAGCCGTCAATGCGTGCCAATTCTGCTGCACGTTCCTTGAGATATTCTGTGGCTTCGCTGCGTGATGGGCACAACCAACGATAGTGCTCACGATTATAGAGTTTTATGTCGTTGCACGATTCGCCTTGTGCATTCACTTGATACCAATCGGGGTGCGCTGCTCGCAAATGCTTTTCGCATCGGTTGGTGCTCCACATCCATGCATGCAACTCTATGCCATACTTCTTTGCATAAGGCACAGCGCGTTCTATTATCTTTATGGCTGCCGAATCGACAAACGTTGTGCTGTCAAGAACCTCTGGATAACCATTGTGACACTCCATTATTATGGCATCTATGCCGGCAGAATCGGCTGCAGCGAAATAATGCTCCAGTTTCTCTTCGCTCATCTTCAGTGACCCTGACACCCATGCCCACACTTTGTCTTCTGGACCTTGGGGCTTTTCACATGACGTAAACATAAATGCGCACATCAATAAATAAAATATCTTTTTCATGTTAAGGTAATGCTTTTTCTATGTTGGTTTCATCTTTCCTATAGTATATTTTGGCAACTTCTCATCATAAGCATCTAACCTGCTCTTTTAATAGTTTGTCCATCATCAACAAATAGATAACACTATTACGACTTAAGCACTATATACTAATTTAAATTTATATTTAATCCAACAGGATAACGTTCCGAATTTACTTCAACAACACACCAACGTCGCCAATAGCAGTTTTGGCTTCGCCATTGATTTCGGCAACCGATTCTAACTTAAAGTAACGAGCATTGTATGTTTTGCCAAATCGCACAAAGTAAGGAATCGGATTGTGCATAATGTTGCTAAATTCGCCATGGGCATCACAAGGAGTCCAGTTTTGAGCATCAGAACTTACATAGAAACGATACTTGTAAATCGTACCGCTCAAGTCATCGCCAGCCTTTGGAGCATAGCAGAATCCGGCTATTGCCTCTTCTTTGCCCATATCAACCACCAACGATGTTAGGCCTTCTGCTTCCCACGCTGTTGCTCGGTCGCCATCGATGGCTGCCGATGCTTCGGCGCCAACAACTTTCCATCCTTCTACCGACACATCGCTCAACTTAACCTTTGCATTCTTGTCTTGCAATGGTTCAGCATAATACAAACCAACATTTGTTATGTTTGCCAAAGCGCGAGCGCCTCTAACGGTTATTCTAATCTTTTCTGGTGTGCAGTCAGAGAATCGTAGCAAACGCTTGTATCCGATAGTTGTTCCTTCGGCAGCATATTGCCATGCGCCATTGCTGTACACTTCTACCAAGAAATCCTCCACACGTTGGCCCTTGGTAATGTCTTCTTGAATTAGGAATGTGTTAACTACCGCGTCCGACTTAACTTCATATTCGCGTGAATCGCCAATATTCGCTTGCCACAACTCGTTGCCATTCAACACCACATTTTCAGCAAAAGTCTTTCCGATGTAGTCCGAAAGTTCCTTTATGCGTTGCACATCCACTTCGTATATCAAGCCTCGTCTGTCAGGAGGAATGTTAAGCAACAATACCGAATTACATCCCACCGACTGATAATAGATGTCGACCAAATTAGCCAACGAACGCACTTGCTCGTCTTGTTCGGCATGATAGAACCATCCCGGACGAATCGACACATCCACTTCCGATGGATACCAATACAACTGCTTTGCCTTTGCTATAAGTTCACGGCTACCCAAGTCCTTAGCCATAGGGTTAATGCCAAGTGCAGCGTCCGATTCTTCGCAGTGTGCATAAGAGCCTGGAGTGAGCACTGTAGAGCTCCATTCGGTTTCGCGGCCAAGACCGCCTTCATTGCCTACCCATCTAACATCATCGCCCATGATTGCTGTCACGGCTTGTGGTTGCAACTCTCTGATGGTCTTCAATATTGCCTCCCAGTCATATACCTGCTTCTTACCATTTGGTCCTTCTGCATTTGCTCCGTCAAACCACACTTCGTGCACTTCGCCATAGTTGGTGAGCAATTCGGTCAGCTGTTCGATGAAAAACTTATTATAGGCAGGAGAATCGCCATAGCACTCTGCGTTTCGGTCCCAAGGTGAAAGATACACACCAAACTTCATGCCATATTTTTCGCAAGCGTCACGAAGTTCGCGCACAACATCGCCCTTACCATCTTTCCATGGCGAGTTCTTAACCGAATATTCGGTTGTTGCAGTTTGCCACAAGCAGAATCCGTCGTGGTGCTTCGCTGTTATCAATGCCATTTTAAAGCCGCCATCTTTCAAGGCTTTTACCCATTGCTCACAATCAAGTTCCGATGGATTAAACAATTCTGGGCTATCGGTTCCGTCACCCCATTCGTTACCGGTGAAGGTATTCATACCGAAATGCAAAAAGGCAGTAAATTCCATTTGCTGCCACTCCAATTGCTGTGAAGTAGGCACTAGTCGCGATGCCATTTCAACCTTTTGCTCAGGGGTTGCATCGGCAGGAAAAACCACCTGCTTTTCATAATAAGTCTCTTGAGGTTGTGTGCTACATGCCGATAACAATGTAACCAACACACTTGCCAACAATGTTTTTTTCATAATAATTTATAATCTGTTTTAGTTAATTTATTCTTTTTTATTTTTTCTGCGCATGCATTCTACTACAGCCCGATTAACTGCTCTTTATAAGCAATTTAACCCACGCTATACACCTATCGTCAATTACACGGCAGCCATTACTACATAAATCATTGCAATTTATCAAAAATTTTCTATTGACGCAAAAAAGTGGCCCATAAAGTTATTAGCCATTATACTGAAATTGGCCATCATAGTCATAAACCACATTAAAACATATCTTTTTTACAATATCCTGCTCATTTAGCCGCTAATAATCAATTTCGCTCATTTTCAAACTTTTCATTTTAACCGTTCTTTCGCAAAATATAGTCTGAATTTCTTATTTAATCACATCTATTATCCCTATTAACGTCATTTCAAATCAGTGCCAACAACCCTATTTTATGCTATATATCAGCAACATAACACCACTCCGTAATATTCCGGCTGCACCCTGCCAGTCGCACAGTGCGTTTTGGTCACACCCGTTCATTGTTCATTTTCTCTTAAATATATAGTAAATTTGCATTAACTAAATTCAAACAAACTACAACAAGAAAATATCACTTTATCAAAATCGATATACCTACCGAAACACAACTGCACCTTTCTCTTAGTTAACCTGTGAAACATTATATTTTTGGCACAATTGTGCCAGAAAACAAAAGGAGGTCCTTCAAGACCTCCTTTTGTTTTGGTGTGTGTTCTCCACGGTAAAGCAATACAGGGATAATTCAATAAACTCGTAATATACTAATGTGTTTTTCATTCAAATTTCATTCATACCATTCTATCCATCTTTCGTTACTGCAAAGCAAATAAAAAGGTGGGCAATTTTCTTGCCCACCTTTCAATAAATAAGTTAATCTATCGTCGTTTTTTCATTAATCCCACTCAAGAACCAAATCATCAATCCACAACGTACTGCCGTTTCCTCCTGTAAAGAAGTCGCCATACTTACTTGCCGAACCCACTATCAGAATGTGGGTAGGTTTTCTATTTGTGGCTCTATACTTCAGTTCTATCTCAAATTCGGTCCATTGCTCTATCGTCTCGCCCTTTTCAATTGCGCCATAGGCTATCACATGCTCATCGTTAACATCAAACAGCTGTTGGTCGTTTGGATTGGTGCGAATTTCCAACGGACGCTGCCAATCGGTAAGTGCAATATATATGGCACACGTGTCGGGTTGGCCCTTCATGTGCGACAATTCTTGCGACACGTGAGAAACAGGTGCGCAAGTGTAACGCATATGGCCCTTCATTCTTGTTGGACGGCCGGTGAAGGCACGGCCAAAGTCAAGCACTCCGTTAGTGCCATCGGTACGTACATATTCGCCGGCAAATAGGTTACCTGCCGCCAACTTTCCTACCATACCAATTCCAATAAAGCGAGTGTTCAACTCTGCGCTATAACCTGGCTTACCGTTCCAAGTGTCGGTGCTTGGCACACTATTGCTTGTGCCCAGAGTAGTGGCGCCCTTGTTGCCTGTGCCCCAAAATGGAGTGTCACCTTCGGCCCACGGACACCACACCTTGCCATCGAGCCACCATTGGTCGAAGCCAAGATTTGGCACGGTCTGTTCGCTCTCAGTTACCACCGTTATCGGTGCACTATACAAATCATCGCTCTTTGCACGCACTTCATATTCTGTGTTAGGCATCACACCGCTCAAGCGGCCCACAAACGAGCCACCCTTGTGGCTAACCAGTGATTCTGGCACTGCTGTCCAATTTTCGCTGCCTGCCTGACGATATTCAAAGCCGTTGGCTTTTCCTTCTTCGGCATTACCATATAGCCAAATTACTCGTGCCCATGCATCTGCTTGCGACAACTGCACATCTTGGTCTGACGGCTCAACAAATATTGTCCACTCTTCAACCTGATTGTGATAAGTAATCTTAACCTTTACTGGTGCAGAGAAATCCACAGTTTCGCCCTCAAGCACAGGTGCAGTTGTTGACACCTGCGATGGGCCTAACTTCATTGTTAGCACTTTAATATTGGTCAAATCGGCACTCTTAGCAACATAGGCCACCACACGGCGGGCAGGCACATCGATTATCGATTCTCCCACCTGTCCTGATATAGTGAAATAGCGTTCTATGTTTTGCTGGGCCTTGATATACCAAGTGTAGTCTTGATAAAGCGAAAGCACCACGCCATAAGGCTCACTACTTAGGTTTAGACCGTCGCTGATGTTATCCGACAACTTTGCTCCATCGGTAATCGTATAATTCTTGATTCGCACGTTTTGCAGGTTGGCCTGCTCATTGAGCTTCAAGGTCACTATGCGATTCTTAGTGTCAATATCGGCTTTCGACACTTCATTTTCGGCCTCTATGCTCAGAAATTGGCACTCTATAATTGGGTATGGTATGTCGTTTTTCAAGCAACTTGAAGCCATTAGAGCTATCGCTGCTATCAAAAATCCCGATATTTTATTTATAATATTTTTCATAACCGTGACTACTCTTTATTATATGAATATCGACACACCCATATTCAAATTGAACAAATTAATCTTAAAGTTAGCACCACTTGCCGAGTGAACACCCTCTTCAACGCCATTAGTAACTTGTGTTTCACGTTTCCAATACCATCCAAATATGCCAAACGACATATTGAATGCCACTTTTTCCTGTATAAACACACACAAACCCGGAGAGAAGTCCAAACGGAATTCGTTACTCTTCGATTGGGTTACCTTTGGCTGGTCGTTAAACAATCGCGAGAACGAGCCTGTGCCTCCGCTATAGCCCAACGACACCTCATTAAACACAGCAAAACGGCGACTCTTATCCAGACCTATGTAGTTGCGGTGAAACAATGCCACCGACGTGTTTTGAGTTCGGTACGACACATCGCGAATGTTGAAATTGATGTCTTCATCAAAGTCAAGCGCAAAACTATTTAGGTCTATCTCCGAACGGCTAAAGCCAAATCGCAAGCCCACTGCCTTATTGTGCTTATAGAAATACTGCAAATAGGGCTTCACCGAATAAGCCTTAACGGCAAAATCGAGGTCGCTAATTATGTTGAGCATTTGCAAATCGCTCGTACCAATCTCGCCATACGATGCTTGCAAACCACAAGCCACCAATCCCTTTGGAACCACCAAATGGGCATACAAACCTCGGTCGAATCGTCCATAGTTTTTCTCTGGAATGAGAACTACGGTAGAGTCGATAGTGTTTTGCTCGCTTAGCGTTTCGCTGCCCATAGTTTGAATTTCTTCCGATTCGGGAATTGTGTCACCATTTTCGGTTATCACATACCTTCTAACAAGCAGTTTTTTCACATTATCATTAGCAAGGGCATCAATTGGCATCAATGCCATCAAAAGCATTGCAGCCGCCATTATTCTCTTTATATGTAGCATGACTGTCTTCATAATTACAAATAGAATGAAACCCCTAACGATATTGAAAACAAGTTAATCTTAAACGCTGCATTCTTCGATGTAGTGTTTGCGATGTAGATTTGGTCGGTTGTTTGCTTCGACTTCGAATAGCCTGCCTCAAGAACACCTACATTCACTTCAAGTGCGGTGTAGTTGTTAAGAAAAGCCACCACACCAGGCGAAACACCCAAACTTATGCTGTTAGTGTGCATAAATGTGCCTGTGAAGTCGGTTCCCGTACCACTCGCAAGTTTCGACTGACTAATTCCGTATTTTGCCGCCACATCAGCCACAATGCCAAAACGCTTCGATTTTCCTATACTGATATAGTTACGAAACATTATGGTGGAATGATAGTTTTGCGTTATCAAATACAAATTGTCGATATCAAACGAATCCTCACTCGATAGCACCACATCGGCGCTTGTGAGCTTGGTGCGATTTCTATCGTATGAAAATCGCCCGCCTATGCCCATATCGTCTTTAAACATATAGCATAACATAGGGCTAACCTTAAACGAATAGTCATCGCCATTAATGTTTTCAACCACCAAAAACTGATAATTGTCAAACTTGCTCTGGCCATAGTTAGCACTTAGGCCAACTATCCATTGCCCCTTTGGCACAAACACCGACTTTTCGATGTTTCGGCTAAAGGGCGTTTGACTTTGGGCACAAAAAACTGCACCCAAAGCCAAAACAACGCTCAATAATGTTTTTAAAAATACTCTAATCATTCATAAATTAATTGTAGGTCATCAATCCACATTTCGCTACCTGCACCACCACTAAAGTAATCGCCATACTTACTTGCCGAGCATGTCATAATGATTGCCGATGGCTTCTTGTTATTGCGATACTCTATGTCGATGGTAAATGGCACCATGCCATCACCTGCAGTCGCTTCTGAGAATGTTATTTGACCATAGGCAATAATATGCTCTGAATTTACGTCAAACAAACTTCGATTGCTCGACTTTGTGCGTATAATCTTTGGCCATGTTTCGCCAACGTCGCTTGCTGTTTCGGTCGATTCATCCCACAACGCTATGTAGATTTGGCCCTTATCCATTCCTGAGGCTCCTTCCACAGCATTCACATTATTGTCGATTGTCTTTGGTGAATATTTCACATAGCCAGTCAACTTGGTTGGGCGTGAGAAGAACGGACGGCCCCAGCCCAAAATACCATCAGTGCCATCGGTTTTCAAATATTTGCCGATAAACACGTTACCTGCTGCAAACTTGCCTATACTAGTACCTGGTAAGCCCACAAATTGCGACTTCATGTTGATTGAACGGGTTCCGCTGTTAAATATTGATGTTGACGGTATAGTAACATTCTTGCTCATTGTTGCTGAGCCATGGTTACCACTATCCCAGAACATTTCACCGCCCGATGGATATATCAAATATGCCTTGGTGTCGGTTTGCCAATCTTCAAAACCTGAATTTGGCAATTGCGCCGCCACCTCTGTAGTGAAGGTCATCACCTCTGCCATCACAAATCCGTCGCACACGGCTTGATACTCATAGGTAGTACCCGATTGCAATCCTGTTAGTTGTGCACTCATCGCTTTATCATTAACTGTTGCCGACACTGTTGTCCATTCTGCAGCATCTTTAACACGATAACGGAACGCATGACCTGTTGTGCCTTCCTTCAGAATATTTCCGTAAATGGTGGCACGCGACGCGTAAACTTCTTCCTCTACTATTGTTACAGTCACAACCGACGCATTTGTTATTTCAATTGTCATAACATAATTGCGTACCTTATTGTTTACGTCAGTAGCAGTGAAAGTAATGTTGTGAGTGCCGTCGCCCAACTTGTTTAGCAATTCCTTTGCAAACGTAACCTTTGCAATGGCATTGTCGGCCTCGGCATTATAGTCATATGTGTAAGTTACGCCAAGACCTTCAAGGTTAGCACGATAGTCTTCGGTCATTGTAAAGAAATCAAACTCATTGTCAGGCAAGCCAAATACCGAAGTCAACACATTATTTGCTCCAACCACATGCAAGTTCTTCAACGCGCAAGCCGATGTGCAATACACGCCAATGTTGCTGACAAACTTTGACGACTCGCCCACAATTGGCTCATTCACGTTAAGTCCACCATTAAGCAAGAACTTAGGTGCTGCTGTGATTGTAACTTGAGTAGTGATGATTTCTTCAGCCTCGATGCCTATTTCAAACAGCACACCACCAAAGTCTTGTTGAGTTTCCTTATAGTTAACTGTCAAAGTGTAGAGAGTGGCAGGTTTCACCTTTTCAATCACACCACTTTGTTCATACAGGCTGCCATTCTTTTGTGTGCCCGAAATGGTCCAATAAAGGTTAGTTTCATCGGTGTCCATCATAAAGTAGCCACGACTATCGGCGTTGTCGGCGTTAAACACCAATTCACCGCCTTCGTTATTCACCTTTATTTGGTAATCGGTCAAGGCTTCGGCTACGTTACCAAAGTCTACAGCCACCACAGAGTTGGCAATCTTGCATTCCACGTTCACCACTTCTTGACTGCCGGCACTAATCACAAATGCCTTTTCGCCCTTAAAGTAGCGGTCGGTAAACGATGCAGGCACGCTATCGCCAGCCGCAGCAGTCACACGATAATTGCCACTTTGCAAATACAATTTCGATGGCAAATTATTTGTTCCCTTATATTTTCTAATCAAGCCCTTAGTGTTATAAACATACACTATGCAGTTTTCTGCAAGTGCAGTTTCGCTGCCCGAACGCCTTAATACTTGGTAGTCGGCATTTAGTTTCACGTCGAAGTTAACACTTCCTTGGCCTTCAGTTATGAGGCTATCGTCAGAGCATGAAGCAAATACTCCAGCCATAAGCACAACAGCCATTATTGCTTTTATCGTATTTTTCATAACTCCAACCTATTATTTTGTTTCAAACTTTATGATTGCTGAGCTCACTTGACCGGCATTGTCGGTTACCGACAGTTCAAAGTTGTGCTTACCTGGTCCGTACACTCCAAGCAATGGGATAAATTGAGTAATGTCGAACTTCACTTCGGTTTGGTCAACAACAGGAGCATAAGTTATGTCATTAATTGTACCGCCATTTGCAACAGGGAAACCAAGTCCTGCCAAACCGCCTGTCAAATCCGCTCCTCCAACCGACTTACCTGTGGCAAGGTCGAACTGGCTATCCAAACCTACACTTAGCAAAATGTCAGATGTCAATGTTTCAGAGTTGATAGTTACCATCAGGCTCTTGATGCCGTTAGGTGCTGTAATAAGCACTTCTGCTGCAAGCAAGCCTTCGCCAAACAATGCTGCATCGTTATAGTTTTCAAGGTCAATGTTATCGCTTGTAAACGATGGCGCTGGCTTAGAATCGCTATATTCTGCTTGTGTAACTGCAATTGTCTTGGTCAACTTACCCATCGCTACCACCACGTTGGCTGTGCGAGCCTGTGCCGATGTGTTGTCGGCAACATTAACCGTAAAACCGGCGCTGGTGATGTCGCTGATTGTACACCACGATTCGCTGCTGGTTGCTGTCCATGCCGACGACGACTTAACTTCTACCACCTTGCTCGATGCTGCCGATGGGAAACTAATTTTTGAAATAGATGTTGTCAAGAAATCAAACGGCTCGATTATTTCGTCATCTATATTGATGTTGCGGTTTTCGTTCTTGATTGTAACCGATGCATCAAGCGAAAAGGTTGTGCCGACAACCGTTCCAGCCTCATCGCCTGGCATTGGGTTGCTCTTATATGAGAAATTAATCACATAATGCTTACCTGGCTTCACATCGGTAATAATCTTATGGTCTTCACTAATAAACACACCGTCGACTGTTCCTGAGAACGATGCCACCATTGTGGTGTTGTCTTGATAGTAGCGGAAATATCCTGCTCGAGTTTCCGTTACCACATACTCAAGCATATTCTTTTGTGCCACTTCTACCACCACCTTAACATCTTCGCCCAATAGTTTTTGCAATTCGTCAGAATAGGTTACACTAACCTTCACATTCTGCAATTTGCAAGTCACTGTGCCAAGTTCGGTAATTGCGTTTTTCTTAATTTCAAATGTTTCGGTTGCCATGTAGTAAGGTGCATCGAAGGCTGCTTCGCTCACCTCGTCGTTATACACCTCAAGTTTGTATTCGCCCACTGGCAAGGTTATCACCTCCGGCATCTCTGTATATGTCCACGAGTGCTTTAAAAGGTTGGTGTTGCCGTCGAGAATGCGCACAGTGAAACCACCCACATCATGACCTGAGCGTGGCACCACCACCGATTCCGATGCATCTACTTCAATTCCCAACGACGAAATCTTCAATGTGCCTTCG
The DNA here is from genome assembly GCA_045613305.1 of Muribaculaceae bacterium. GTDB lineage: Bacteria > Bacteroidota > Bacteroidia > Bacteroidales > Muribaculaceae > SFTJ01. The sequence continues at coordinate 27,653 of JAZLAU010000013.1, read as the reverse complement.
TCGGTGGTTTGGTTTGGATATGTTGGGTCGTCGCAACTAACAAGACTCACGGCTGCAACGGCTAACAACAAAATTATATTATATATCTTTTTCATCGTCGTAATTAATAGTTAAGTGATAAATCATCAATGTAAAGTATGCTGCCAACGTGGGCCTTTCGAGAATCGCTGCCTATGTAAATCGATTTGTTCTTTTCAAAGTCACCACTTGAGAACGAGGTCTTAGTGGTCGACAAGAATCTAACATATATTGCAGTTGCCTTAGCCTTTGTGTTGGTGTAGTTAAGGTTGACAGTTGCCTGGCGGAACGCCGAGTCTGCGGTTCCGGTTGCTGTTGGCACATATTGGCCACGCGCTATCACTTCACTACCTGCACGAACTTCTATTTCAGCCTTAAACTGGTCGGTTCCGTAAGGTATATACTCATACCAGAACGACAACGACGATGGACGTGTGCTGAAACTATGACCTGTGGTTACGGTTTCACCGTCATCGCGGTCCCACTTATATGTTCCTATATACAAACTTCCGGCAAACGCTCCGGCTGGATATAAAATCGCACCTGTTGAGGCATATCCTCCACCATGACCGCTTGTATAGATTTGTACCGAGTAATTTCCGCCATGCTTAACCGTTGAATTATAACTTACTGGGCAGCATGATGTTACCGACACGCGAGCCACCGAATAGTCGTAGCCTCGTGGGTTATTAGTGGTCCACCACTTATCTGTTTCGCCACTTGCATATGGCAGATAATCATAATATTTAGTGCCTAATATGCTGCCTATCGATGAAGTACTCCATGACTCCATGTTTGAGTTTGGAATTTGAGTTGCAGCTTCGGTTGTAAACGACACATCATTGCTTGCATTGTCGGCCGAATTAACTACCGAAACCTTAAACTTATAGGCCACAGCAGGATTCAATCCGGTTACAGTTATTTCACCTCCGTTAAACGACACATTCTTTGTTTGGGTGTATGTGCTACCGCCGTCGGTCGAAAAATACACTGTTGCCAAAGTCGACAACACATTAATATCACCCTTATCGGCCGTATAGTTCATGATTGCCTTTGTTGCCCACACGTCTACGTTTTGATATGTCAACGTCAAGTTAGGGCTCAATGGCACTACCGACATTTCCGACGAGATGCGATAGCCATTCTTATATTCTGCACGAACATTTACTGGCGATGCCGACAACGGAACTTCAAACAGAACCTCATATGTGCCATTGCCAAGGTCATTGATGCTGCGTATTTTGCATTCTGCCCATGTGCCATTCGACTTGAAACACTTCAAATCCACATTTTCGGCAAAGTTTGCTCCGTTATATTCTACCACGCACGTTGCAACGCCCGAACCGGCTTCAGTGGTAGTGCTTGCTGGCAACTTCACAACCAACGGCTCGGTGTGAATATTGAGTGTCACAGGTTCTGTGGCTCGTGTCAAGATATCCTTCACCACAATTGTGAACGCGTGGTCAGCATTATCGCCCACCACTTGCAACTGTGGTATCACTCCTGTGAAATCAACCATAGCCATAGTGCTGGCTGTTGTGCCCCACAAACCGCTTACCTTCAAGCCCTTGTTGAGCAACAATGCCTTTTGTGAAGGCGAAATGTTTTTCAAATCAACTTCTGCCGGCCATCCTTCGTTCAACAAATATTGCGATTGTGTTGTGAGTATCACTTCGCTAAAGCCGCCCATCGCCATCATTGAGAAGCGTGGGCCCTTGGCTGGCTCATCGCCTTCAATATATTGAACTGCTTGGCCCGGAACAAAATCCACTGCATTCAACACCGGAGGTTCGGCATTAAACAATTCGTCGCCAAGCGAAATTTCAACCATTCCGCCATCGGCCAACTCTTCGTTGAATGTTATCACAAGAACAGCTTCGCCCACTTCGCCGCCGTTAACATCAAATGTCACTCGGTAGTGTGTACGTGCCTGTGCATTATTGATTGCTGTTGGTGCAATAGTGATAGTTTTGCCTTCCTTGTTGGTTAACGTCATCGACATCTTGATGGTGCCTGGCTTAACATATGCCGCACGCACCTCATCCTTTGCGAAATCAATGTTTTTTCCTGTCGACGACTGGATTGTTGTTGAATAGTCTGCAAAATAATTCATGAACGCTTCGGTGTAATCTAAGCTCACCATTGTGTTGCAAAGTGTTGCAACAACCTTTGGCGACGACACCTCATCATCATAAATCGAGAAATTTGTACTTCCGTAGAAATAAGGTTTGTCAAAGCCTTCATCTTTGAGGTCACCATAATACAACTCCAACGAATACTCCCCTACTGGAAAAGTTTCCGTTTCTTTCATTTCACTCACTTTATTCCACAACTTGTTCACCGAACCGTCCTCACGAACCATGTGAACCTTAAAGTCTGCCACCTCGGGTTGTATCACCGATGGAGCTGTGGTGGAATTTGACGAACCTACCGTTTGTACAACCTTAAAGTCGGCCGCAAACGATGGGTCGATATTGCCATATCCCTTTTCGCCGCCCGGCTCTTCTTTTGAGCACGACGCCATGAGAACAGCAATAACTGGTAAGATCAAAAATTTCTTCAGTTTCATCTGTTAGTATTAAATTTTATTTTCTAAAATTCTGTCTATTAGTTAGTGTCACAGTTAGCAAAGATAACAATTTTTGTTCAACGAGGTTTTATAATGTACATAAATTGCACAATAGTAACGACAAATAGATAAATTTGTACATTTTTTCATCCAACTCATTTTTTAATTTTGCAATTATTTAACCTCTACGATATCACCCTAATTACGACTTATATTTGCTGACTTTAATTCATTTTCACGGTTCAATCTTCAAGAATATTTCCCTAAACCTATCATATTTAAATTTTTATTTCATATCTTTGCAATGATACCCCAAAATTTAGTCTTCTTTTTTGACCACGTCAAGAAAGTATAATCAACTTGAATTAAGAATAATACGACAAATAAATGAGTAAACTTTTTGACCTAAACTTCTTGAAGCCTCTCAGCGACAAAACCACACCGCGCTGGATAATATTACTTGTCGACATGCTCATCGTAGCATTTAGCTTCTCCATAACAAACATGTCGGGGGCTTTTTCAAGCACCTCGATATCGCCATTCGATGTCATGCGCAATTATTTCATCATTATTGGCGTGTTCTTCATCGTTAGCTTTTTCACTAAAAGCTACGCCTACATAATTCGCCTGTCGGCTCTAACCGACCTTTTCCGCACCATGATGCTCTGTTTTGTGTCGATGGTTATACTTGTAGCCATCAACGTTGTGGCCTATCAATTCTACGGTAGTCCGCTAATTAGCATGTGGGAATTGGCTTTTGTGGTGCTTTTGGCTTTGTGTCTGATGATTGTGGAACGCCTTTTGGTGAAATACATCTACAAACACCTCACCACCATTCGCTACAAGCGTCATAAAGTGATGATTTTGGGAAGCACAATGAAATCGGTTATTTTGGCTCATTGGCTGCGCGACGGTGAAGGAAAATACGACCCCGTGGCATTATTAAGATTCAATAAAACCACCGACAACCTCGCTTTTAAAGATAACTACCCTGTGTATAGTTTCTCTGCTGAGACATTCAACGAGTTGATTGAGAAGCACGAAATATCGGCACTGTTTATCGACCCTAAAGACATTCGTCTGCTTAGTTCCGACATCGCCACACCAATTCTCGAATCGGGCATTAAAGTCCTAACTCTCAATCACATTGAGGACATTAATCTCGAAGAAATGTCGGACAGCGAATCTCAACCCAAGCAAACTTCGTCAATCAAGACCGTACAAATCGAAGACCTTTTGGGACGTCCTCCTATCATCACCGACAACACCCTTGTGCGACAAAACATCAACAATCAGGTGGTGCTCATCACTGGTGCCTGCGGCTCGATAGGTAGCGAAATTGTGCGACAGGTGGCTGCTTGCCGCGCTAAAAAGATTGTCTGCATCGACCAGGCCGAAACTCCTATGCACGACCTAATGCTCGAAATGCAACAAAAATTCCCCGACATCGACATCGAACCATACATCGGTAGCGTTCAAAACCAAAAGCGCATGGAACGCGCTTTCATTACCTACCGTCCTAAATTTGTTATTCACGCCGCTGCCTACAAGCATGTGCCTATGATGGAATTAAACCCAAGCGAGGCTATCGTCAACAATGTGCTCGGATCTAAAAACATTGCCGACTTGGCCGTGAAATACAAGGTACACAAGTTCGTGATGGTGTCGACCGACAAGGCCGTTAACCCTACCAACGTGATGGGAGCAACTAAGCGTTTGGCCGAAATCTACACACAATCGCTATTCTTCTATAGTCAAAAGAACGGCCACAACACTCAGTTTATCACCACTCGTTTCGGCAATGTGCTCGGTTCTAACGGCTCTGTAATTCCGCTATTCCGTCGTCAAATTGAGCAAGGCGGCCCGGTTACTATTACTCACAAAGACATCATTCGTTACTTTATGACCATACCCGAAGCATGCTCTCTTGTGCTCGAAGCGGGATGCATGGGCAACGGCGGTGAGATATATGTGTTCGACATGGGCAAGCCTATTAAAATCTACGACCTCGCCACAAAGATGATTTCACTCGCCGGTTTCCGACCCGGAAAAGACATCAAGATTGTGGAAACTGGTCTTCGTCCAGGCGAAAAACTTTACGAAGAATTGCTTAACGACAAGGAAACTACAACCGCCACAATCAACAAGAAAATTATGATTGCTCGCGTTAACCAATACGATTACCTTAAGGTGCAGGCTGCTATTACCGAAATCATCGATTTCGCTAACAAGGGCAACATAACTGAAATGATTCGCAACATGAAATTGTTTATTCCTGAATATTTAAGCAATAACTCAGAATTTGAAGCAATCGACAAAGAAATCGGCAGCAATTAAGCATTTCTGCTAAATTGTTTTAAATACTTGTGCGTTTTACCACTTTGCGTTAAATTTGCCACTCTAAAACCCCTTTTTGAACTCGAAAAATAATTAAACACGTTTATAAAATGAAAATCAAATCTATCATCTTGGCACTTTGCGCCGTTATCGCATGCAGCAATTCTTATGCATTCGACCTTAAAAGCCTCAAGAATCTTAACCTTGGAGGTATCGTTAACTCTCTTATTTCAACCGACAACATTGAAGTAACCGATATTACCGGCACTTGGAAGGTTACCGGTCCAGGCATTGTGTTTAAGAGCGAAAACTTGCTTCAAAAGGCGGGTGGTACGGCTGCCGAAGCAACTATCGAAAGCAAACTTCTAAAGTTCTACCAAAAGTTTGGTTTGACCGATATCGTTATGACTTTCGACGGCACCGAAAACTTCACTATGACTCTTAAGAACGGACATACCATCAACGGCACCGTAACAAAGGGTACAAAAGAAGGCACTATGGTGTTTAACTTCAGCGCTCTTGGTTCTTCTAAACTTACCAAGGTTACTGCCTACGTTTCTAAGGGCACTCAATTGAGCATCACTTTCGACATCAGCAAACTTAGCAACATCATCACTTCGGTGGCTAAGATTAGCGGAAACAGCACCATCTCTTCTGTTTCTAACTTACTCGGTTCTTACAAGGGCATATATGCTGGTTTTAAGTTCGACAAAGTGCAATAAATCACAACCGAAAACCATTTTCAATTCAATTAATAGAATAATGCTCACCGTCGGTGGGCATTATTTTTTTTGCTCTATTGCGGCATTTTTTAGAAATTCTTTCGCAATGCTGTGACTAATATTTAGTAATTTTGAAAACAATTAAACCTAAACTTTTAAAGATGGTTCGCAAACCCTCTTATAACTCTTAAAACTTTATTCAAATTAATATGATAACACTATCAAACTCCACACTCACCATCAGTGTTAAGCAACACGGGGCCGAACTATGCAGCATCGTAAAAAACGGCAAAGAACATCTTTGGAACGCCGACCCTGCCATTTGGGCACGACACTCTCCTGTGCTTTTCCCTATTGTTGGACGCGTGTGGGAAGGCACTTATCGAGTGCTTAACAAAGAATACTCGCTGCCTCAACACGGTTTTGCTCGCGACATGCAGTTCTCTCTCGAAAGCAAAACCGACAACGAAGTGTGGTATGCGCTCGAAAGCACCGATGAAACTCTCGAAAAATATCCATTCCCATTCCGACTTCGCATAGGTTATGAAATAGTTGACAACAAGGTGATTGTGAAATGGGACGTTGAAAACACCGGAAGCAAACTTATGCCTTTCCAAATTGGCGCTCACCCTGCTTTCGTACTACCCGACTTCGACGCCAACAACTCTGGCGCCAACGGATACTTCGAATTCGACAATAAAGAAACCCTATATTATTGCCGTCCAGGCGAAAAGGGCTGTGCCGAAACCGGTGCACACGAGTTCTTGCCCGACGATGGCAAAAATTTAGCAATCACACCTAACGCATTTGGTCCTGACACATATATGTTTGAAAACGGGCAATTACATCAGGTTTCAATCCTCGACAAGCAAAAACAACCATACATCAGCGTTGACTTCGACGCTCCTATAGTGGCTCTTTGGGCTCCAGTTAAGGCGCATCCCGAATGCCCATTTGTGTGCATCGAACCTTGGTACGGCCGCTGCGACTACATGCACTACGATGGCGATTTCTACTCAAGAGCGTGGATGAATCACCTTGCTCCCGGCAAGCACTTCACTGCTCAATACACAATCACCATACACTAATCAGTGGAAGGGAGTTGCACAAAAATTGTTTTAGCGCAAATGGCCGAGAGTTTTCTCCTGCAAATGCCCCGGCAACTAAACGTCACGTTGCATATTTGCCAATGCGCGCGGCTCACACCGGCACTGCCCTATCGAATAATTTAGGGCGGCCACAATAAACAGAAAAAACAAAACACTTAATATGCTCGGCTTCAGCAATCTGCAGCCGAGCATTTCTTTTCTCTCACAACGCACCATTAAAAAGGGGCTGCACATTTTTTGTGCAACCCCTTTTTATCCTATTTATTTCAATCTATTTTCTACAACAATTCCACTAAACAGTCATCGAGAGCGTTCTTAATCGCAGCCTTGTCGAGATACTGACCAATAAACACCAACTTCTGTTGGCGGTCGCCATATTTTTCATCCCAATCGCGACGCAAGGTGGCATCGGTCATCAACATCGGCTCCAACTCTTCTTTTGGCATTTCAGCAAACCATCGGCCTGCATTGGTCATCGACACTTGCTTACCGGCTTGTTCAAACAAATAGCATATTTGTGGCTCGCTCTGGAAATAACAAATGCCCTTTGCTCTAATCACTCCCTTAGGCCAATTGAGCGCCACAAAGTGGTCAAATAGGCCTATGTCCATAGGCTTACGGCTGGTGTAAACATATGTTCCTATGCCGTACTCATCGCCATGCGCGCCGCCGTGATGATGATGGCAGCAACAGTGGTCATGACCGTGGTGATGCACTCCGCAATGCTCGCACACTTCGTCATCGTCGTGATGGTGGTGCTCTTCGTGGTCGTGGTGGTGGCCACACTCGCAGTCGTGCCCGTGGTGGTGCTCTCCGCAATGCTCGCACACTTCGTCATCATCGTGATGGTGGTGCTCTTCGTGGTCGTGGTGTTCGTCGTCTTCTTCAATTCCTTCCACTGCCTTAATCCATGTTGCCGAAGTTGCCACATCGTCAAATTCAAACATCCCCGTGCCAACAATTTTATCGAGGTCAATATCGCAATAATCGCATTCTATTATTTCGGCTTTTGGTTGTAAAGCCTTTATTATTTCACGAATTCTGTTCAATTCACTGCGTTCAACCATCGACGCCTTATTAAGCAGCACAATATTGCAAAACTCTATCTGATTTATCACCAAGTTTTCAATGTCTTCCTCTTCAAGATTAGCACGAAGCAAATCGCCGCCGCACTTAAACTCATCTTTAAGGCGCAAAGCATCAACCACTGTGCAAATGCAGTCAAGACGTGGCAAGCAGTCTTGCATATAACTTGGTCCCATGGCTGGGATTGTGTAAATAGTCTGTGCTATTGGTGTTGGCTCACAAATGCCGCTGGCTTCAATCACTATATAGTCGAACTTGTGCATTTGTGCAATGTCGCTCAATTGTTCCACCAAGTCCATCTTCAGCGTACAGCATATGCACCCATTTTGCAATGCCACCAAACTGTCGTCTTTGGTGTCTACAATGCCACCTCTCTGAATTAGGTCGGCATCGATGTTAACCTCGCCTATGTCATTCACTATCACCGCAAATCTTATGCCTCGGCGATTGTTCAAAATTCTGTTGAGCAACGTTGTTTTGCCACTGCCCAAATAGCCTGTCAGCAACAGAACTGGTATTTCACTTCTTTCCATCATTTTCAGTTTTATATCAATGCAAATTTACAAAAAAAATTTCGCGATTGATGCAATCGCCGCTTTTTGTATTAGCCCAAATCCACAAACAAAAAAAATCGAGAAAGCAAATGCATGGCAAACACACCATTCTCACCTTCTCGACTTTATTCTATTTTATGCAATCACCTATTAGCCTCGCAATGCAAGGTTATAGTTGTAATATTTCTTGTTCCCCGTAATCTCTTCAATCACTCGGATGAATGGAGGCAATTTCACATCTTCCTCGCTTGGCAAACCCTTGGCTTCGAGTATCATAAGGTTCGACATTGGTTCGTGATATGTGTCGAGTTCAAAGAATTGGCCTTGCCAAACAAAACTCTTGCGTGTCTTTTTAATGGTAGTGCGATAAGGGTCGGCTTGCTGCAACAGCGATTCATACAAGTTATTATTCACCTGACGTTCAGTCACCAATTCTTCAGTGTCTGAAATTTTCTTTTTGGTCATGTGCACATTCACATATTTGTCGCCCCAACCGCGACGGCGCAAACGCACCTCGCATCCCGGGTCGGCCACCAAATAGGTTTGTGTGATGCTGCTTTCTATGCAGTCGGGCATCTCGCCGGTAACCTCCACGATATATTTGCGTTCTTCAACAATAGGCTGTGGCAAACCCAACACATTCGAAATTTCTTTCAACACCTGATTAAGTTTGCTGTTGAAATCTTCGGCATTGTTGATTACGCGCATATGAGGATGACCGCTCCACACCTTTATCACCTTTTTGTCGAGTTCACGCGCTATGCGCAATCCCTCTTCATTGGCTTGCTCATAGCGTGCCGAGTTTGTGGCAGTGTTATAGAACTGCTCTGCTCCGTTAGCCGCCGACACCAAGTGCAACACTGCATCATAACGGCTACGCAACTGATTGGTTTCAACCCCAACGCTGGCCGTAATGCTCGCCCAATCTTCGGGCTGAAGATAGGTGGAAATGTCGAGTGTGCCGCGGTCGCAGATAATGACACACGGCTCGTGGCACGTCTCTGCCATACGCATAAACTGGTCTTCAAGCATCAATTGAATTTCCAATGTAGCCTTCTCACCAACATAGAAAAAATCCTTATTGGTGGTTAAATAGTTCATCCCCGACTGGGTCAACATTGTTGGCACTTCGGGAACTGTAAATACCTTATAACCCAAGTTTGAGAAATGTTCTATAACTCTCACCAGGGCTGTAGTCTTGCCGGCACATGGGCCGCCTGTGAGCACTATTCGCTTGATGTTTGTGTTTGCCATCGCTGTTTTTAGTCTTACAAGGTTGGTTGATTGAAAAAAAACACCTATTGCAGATTTTGTGTTAATCTACAATAGGCTAAGATATGTAGTGTTTTGTTACTTCTTGCGTTGCAATTGCATCACTTCCTTTCCTTCAGCGTCGAAGATTGTTGCATTGTCACCGTCAATCTTGATTGTAACCACTGAATTTAGGGCTTTTGTAACTGCATCTTCAATTTCCATGCTGCCGCCCATCATTCGAGTCATACCCACGTGGTCAAGTTTCAATGTGTCGCCATTCAATGTATATGAGCCAAAGAAAGAATTCACACTTGCATTTCCATTCATTTGTCCCTTGCCGTCGAATGAAATAACGGTTGGGTTGTCGCCGCCTTCTGTGCTTACGCCGCAGGCATTAGTTATCAACCATTCGCCATCAACAACTGGCTTTGATGTTGAGCAACTTGTCATAACCACTACTGCCAATACGCTTAGCACTGTCAATAAAAACTTCTTCATTACTTTTATTTTTTATAATTACTAATTCGTCACAAAGTTACACAAAAATAACATTTTACACAATAGCCTCAACTTTGGCTATGCAGCAACGCTATTTCGAGCATATGAAACAACTCCACTTCAGGTTATTTTTTGCCTTTATTTATCACATATATTCCGCCTGCAGCCAATGCACCGGCAAGCACATATTTCCAGTAAAACGGCTCGCTCAAGCATAGGCAACTCGTCACTGCTCCCACCGGTGGTATCAACGAATTAAATATGGCAACTTTGCCAACAGGATTACAACTCAACAGTTTGTTATACAGAGTGAAACCTATGGTCGAAATCCCCACCAAAGCAAGCAGTATCAGGATGCCTTGCACATTAACCGCTGGCAACGTGCCCCCCAGTAGCAACCCGGGCAACATAAGCAAAAATCCACCAAGGGCCAAACTATAACCGGTGCCAACAAACACATCCACTCGCTTGCTTAGCCCGCGTGTCATAAGCCCGGCAAAGGCCGAACAAAGGGCGTTCAAAATTATCATCCCGTCGCCGAGCAACGTAAACTGGCCACCTCCACCTTGGCCCAAATTCAACGCCAAAATCCCCATAAAGCCCATCACGCAGCCCACCACTTTGCGCATGGTGAGTTTGTCGCTTTCAAAAAACACACACGCCAATATCACCAACGTGAACACACTCAGCGAGTTGAGAATTGCTGCGCGTGCTCCGTCGCTATACGATAAGCCCAAATAAAAACAAGCATAGTGCAAGGTGGTGTTTAGTAACGAAAAGGCCAAAATATACCACCAATTTCGTGGCTTCGACACATGAAAATCGCGTCCGGTCAACTTGGCAACGGCGAGTATTATCAGCCCCGATATGAAAAACCTTATGCCGGCAAATAGCATTTTGCTGGCGGTCATGTCGGCAGTTATCTCAAACTCCTGAAATCCTAATTTTATGAACGGATAGGCCCACCCCCATAATATGGCGGCCGTTAGCGCAAACAGTGCCACCCACACGGGACGCTCAAATATGCTAACTTTGCTCAATCCTGCACTTTTATCAGTCATAACTTCAGCCTCTTACGATTACAAACAAAAGCACTATGTGCACTATCACAAGCGTTGGAATAAGCAACTTAAACAAAGTGTGCTTGGTTTTATGGCGAAACGCCTTCATTCCCAACCATGCACCAAGGCTGCCGCCTGCCACGGCAAGGCCTATTAGCACCTTTTCTGCTATTCGCCACGCATTGAGTTTGGCTTTTGCTTTGTCTATACCATAAATGCAAAACGTAATAACATTTATCACTGCCAAATACAGGTACAAACCGTTGATGAAAGTTTCAGCATTCATATCTCTCTTTTGTTCTAATCTTATTTAGTCATCACGAAACTATGTTCACCGGCGGCAAGCACATGCACTTTGCCGGCCACAGTTTCATTATTAAGTTTCACTTTATCAAGCCCCACTTCTGGCAACACCACTTCGGCCTCAGTGCCTGCCGGAACGGTCACATCGAGCACAAACTGACCATCGCGCAACACATAAGCACTCTTTATCATGCCTTTTACCGATGGCACTGCAATTGCCGCCCGCTTCAATGCCACTGGCTGCGGCGCTACCCTAAACTTGCCATAGCCCGGCTCTATAGGACTTATGCCCATCAAATATTGCGACATCACGGTGAGCGAGCCGCCGCTCCATGCGTGATTGGTAGAACCGCCTCCGTAACTGCCTATTTCCCACGCCTCGAATAGCGTAGTGTGGTTTTTATCGTTAACCATATTGACAAAGCGCTTGCTCATGCGCGCCATGGCCAATTCGCCCTTACCCATCTTAAACAATGCCTCCATCACATATTTTTCCATATATGGGCTGGCATATTGTTGCGACTGAAGCAAGCGAGTTATTGTTTCATATTTTTCTGCATCGGCAAGGCCCACCACCACTGCCAAAGCCTGCACTCGGTCGTCGGTGGCCCCTTGATATTCAGGATGTCGGTAGGCATAGCCGTTCCACAAATCGTTAAACGCCTTCTTTATTTGTTTTCTGATTGCTTCATAACCAGCCACATCTGCATCATTGCCGCTCAAGCGGGCCGCATTAATTGCCGACTGCAGAGCATCGTAGTGCCATGCCGCTAACAGCATGCGAATGTCAATTTGCTCTCCCCAGTCGCCCCACGACCAGCCGCCGTAGCGAAACTTGGTTAGCCCCGTGTCATCTAATTCCCACACGCTTAAATAGCGGCGCATGGCTGGATACACATACTTCATCGTTTCGGCATCGCCGGTGTGCATATAGTAGTTCCAGAAGCCCATAGTGCTGATACTTGCCAACATTTGCGCCGGCAACTCGCTCTGCCAGTTGCCTTCGGGCACTGGTGAATACAGCGTATTGTCAGTTCGTTGCCAATCTACCAATTCGTGCATTGCTTTCTTTATCAACGCATTTGCTCGCGGCGAAAGTTGATAAAAACTTTGCCCCATCAATATGGTCACATCGCCCCACCATTGCGCTCTCTCGCGGTCAGGACAGTCGAAATAGGTGTCGCGCATATTCACATAGAGTGTGCGCATGGCCTTTTCCCAAAAACGATTCACAAAATCATTGTCGCAACTAAACGAGCCCTCAAAGTCACAATTATAGCCTGTTTCGCGGTATGCCAATCGCTTAACATCCACCTTGGCATTCTTTGGATACACAATGCACAGTTCCTCACCGTTAAGCCAGCCTAACGATTCGTATTGCTGCTCACCTTGTCGGCTCACATACTCGGCATACAAGCAACTTGCGCTGCCACCATTTATGTGGTCGGTTTCGATTCGCAACAAAGTTCCGCCATCGGCATCGGCAATATCTATGATTGGAGTGAATTGCATATTGTAAGGCAATCGGGCTGTTATAACCACCTTATCGCCATCCTCTTTTTTGCGATATCTAAGTTCCTTCACACCATAGTCTTTCCACATCGGGATGGGACGCTTCACAAGGGCATTCCATGGAGCGCAGCCCCACTTGCCCAGTTCTACCGATTTTGCAAATTTCAGTTGCTTCACCGGTGTAGTTTGCCACTCTCCATCGGCCAAATTTGCGTCATAGCGTATGCTCGACTCTGCCAAGCGATAGTTTGGCAATGGGTTTCGCGCTTGGCCATATGCCGCCATACGCTGGCTCACCCACGACCTATCGCTGCGCAAGCCTATGCTTGGAGCATCTACTATCACGCCGCTCTGACCGCTGCTGTTATGCGAGAATCCCTCTCGGCCAAAATACCACAACAGCAATGCCACTTGGTTATCGCCCTTCTTCAAATATGGTGCCAAATCTATTTCGTCGTAATAAGTGTCGTTCGGGTTTGGGCCTCGCTTCAATCCGCCCTCAAACACGGCAAGTTCGCCGTTAACCCACAGCCAATATTTGCTGTCGGCTGCAATCTTGGCCACTACCGACTGCGGCACTTTGCTCAATTTCACATCTTTGCGAAATGCAACCCATGTGTTGGTGTCATTAGCCTCAACGCTGTTAACAGTTATCCACTGTGCATCCTTGGCATTAACCGAAAACACACACAAAAGCATCATCACTAATGCTGAAAATATCTTACTTCTCATGACATTTATTTTTTTTGCTAATTTACAACCTAACGCCCACTTTGGCAACACCCCGACCCACTTTTTACCTCCCCAACAAAAGCACGACGCAGACCTCGTTTGGCAAGTCTGCGTCGTTTCTTATCACATTTTTTCAGTTTTTTCTCATTTTTATTTGCCCACTGCGGCAGTTAGTTAAACATTATGCCATCGTTATTTGAATCGAGAGTTTGAGCCAATTTGTCGATGTTTAGGCTGCGTGCCGAGGCATCAACAATGTCTTTATACACGCCACCCATGCGATAAAGCGAATCGGGGTCACCGCTTTGTTCCACTCGGCCATCCTTTAGGGCATAAATCACATCGCTGTCGATGATTTGTGAAATGCTGTGCGAAATGATTATCACAGTGCGGCCTTTCTTTATGGCATCGATGCTTGCCTTAATCTGCTCGGTGGCTATGGCATCGAGGCTCGCTGTAGGCTCATCGAGGAAGATGATTGGCGGATTCTTCAAGAACATTCGCGCTATGGCTATGCGCTGTTGCTGACCACCCGACAGCAGTTGGGCTCGCGAGTTAAATCCTTCTGGCAAATTCATCACCTGGTCGTAGATATATGCCTTCTTGGCTGCGTCTATCACATCCTCCTTGCTGGCATTCGGACGGCCATAACGTATGTTTTCCTCTATGCTACCGTCAAATATGTGATTCTTCTGCAACACCATGCCTATGTTGTCGCGCAAGAAATTGGTGTCGTAGTCACGAATGTCAACGCCGTCCAACTTTATGCTACCGCAATCAGGATTATAGAATTTCACCAACAGATTTAGAATCGTTGATTTTCCCGCACCCGACAAGCCCACAAATGCAGTAATCTTGCCGCTCTCGATTGTCATATTAATGTTGTGCAGAGCCTTTGTGCCGTTAGGATACGTAAAGTCTACGTTGCTGATTTCAAATTTGCCCTCAATATGCTCCGGACGGTGCTTGCCCGATTCCTCCACCTCTTCATCGGCTTCAAGTATGTCGAAAAATCCTTCGGCATATATCAAGGCATCATTCATTTGGTCGAAGATGCGTTGCAATTGCGTGATTGGGGCTGTAACATTCGAGAACAGCATGACGTGATACATAATTTTACCTATAGTCATACCCGGATATTCTATAAGCACCAAATAGGCTGTGAGAATGATAATGAGCACCGTACCGATTTGGCGAATAAAACTCTTCCAACCATCGAAGTAAAACGATGTTTTGCGCACCTGCATCTGATTGTCGGTGAATTCGGTTTGCAATTGCCATTGCTTTTCGCTCTCTATCTCCTCGCGGTTAAACGACTTTATCACGTTGATGCTCTCAATGATGTTCATCACGCCATGACTTTTTTGCTCGCGGTAGTGACGCATATTTCTTCGCCAACCTTGCAAACGACGTGCTTGGCGAATGGTAATCCAAATATAAATCGGTACTATAAACACTGCCGTCAATCCCACATACACATTGGCCGCAAACATCAATATCAATGCCAACAGGGCGCTCATAAACAGCGGCAGCAAATCGATGAAGAAATTTTGCACCGTCGACGACAAACTGCTTACACCTTGGTCTATTCGAGTCTGCAATTTACCGGTTTCGTTGTCTTGACGTGTAAAGAATGCCATGCGATAGGTGAGCATATGGTCGATAACGGCCTGCGACAAGTCTTTCGACACGTTTATTCGCATTTTCTCACCCGAATAGTGCTGGGCATAGGTTATGATGGCCGATAGCACTTCCTTGCCTATCAGCACTATGCTGATTATTGTGAGTATCTTCAGTGCATTTGCCCACACCAAGTCGTTAGTCATTATCAACTCGTTGATGGCGTCAACCGTCTTATCGAGCACCACAGCATTTATCTGCGCTATAAACGACCCTATCAAAGTCAAAACAAGAGTCAATACCACCAACCACCTGTATGGACGCACATATGGTTGTATCTTCTTAAACAGCAATATCAGATTCATAATTCCTTTTGGTTAATTATCTCCGCCAAAAGTAATAAATTGTTTTGGTAAATACACAAATCATCTCCCCTAACATCTAAAAAAGTAGTCACACTGCTTCCCGCACATATTCTATTTTCTATTGATGTCACATTTTTCCCACTATCTTTTTTAAAAAAATTGCAGTACTTCTATTAATTTAACTACATTTGAAAAATAGTTAAACAACAAGATATTAAACCAAATGAAATCAAAGAAAACATTATCTATTCTACTATTTTTGTGTTTTACATTCACTAACTTTTATCTATCAGCCGAAGACAACACGCCCCATATAATAGTTAAGAGTTGGGATGTTTCTATATGGGCTGAAACTATAACACATATCCCATACACACAAAAAGTCAAAATCCTATTCCCCAAGGAATATCAAAATGCAGGTAGAATTCGAATCATTACCGAAAACGAAACTTATGAATATGAAACAACCAGCGTGCATAGCATTTTATATGTGGATGATAATTCATCTGTTCATGACATTACTACTATTCCCGAAGATGTGAAATTAACAGAAAATGGGATTGAATTAGGCATTTCAAAACCTAATTCAAAATTAGGCATATACACCATCGACGGCAAAATTGTTATGTATGACACTCTACAACCTGGCAAACATTCTATTTCTCTATCTCATCTTGTCCCAGGCATATATATAATAAAACTAAACAACGAATCATTTAAAATTTTGATATAATGAAACGCACCACTCACCTCTTCATATTGTTATTGTTAACTTTCTTTCCTTTCACCTCGTCGGCACAAAGAGCTTTTTATGTTAATTTAAAGGGCATGACCGACCCACTGTTATTTATCGGTGAACAAACCGACAGCATCGTAATCATTGACAACGGTGAATCTGGCGCAACTCATACTGTTTATAGCAATAAAAAGGAATATTCGCACCCTCTAAGCCTTGTTGACAGTTTAACGATAGACCCACAATATTTTTTAATAAATGGTGTTGATCGGAACCAGCACATGCTCATCAATGCAGATGGAGAAAAATATGCCATACTCGACAAACAGGAAAAAGAGTTTAATATTTACATATATACAAATCTACACGAAAAAATGATTGTTGACCCAAGTTCAGAATGCGATTGGTTCACAGCCACCACTGTTGACTGGAATTATAGTTGCGTCGTAGTAAATATGCTTGAAAATAACACTAATAAAGTTCGTCAACAGAAAGTGAAATTGTCATTAAAAGGCTATCCTCATCTCAAAGACTCAATCATACTGATTCAACAACCACATGAGATACTTTCCTTTGAACCCAAATTATATTACAAAGATAACACTGCACAAGAATTCATTCTTCCATATGCAGTATTTGGAGAACATCCAGAAGGTGAAATAAAGTATGATTCTGGTTGCGATTGGGTGACAATACAAAAAAAATCCCGCTGGGTGGACGACGATTTCTACTACTATTATGCAACCTTATCAGAAAACAACACTAATGCCAAACGTGAAACAAATGTGATTTTCACAGACAATATCACATCCGACACCATTAAAATTGTGCAATTTCATGATAAATTCTGGGGAGAAGACAGCAAGAGCAGCGCTAACGATGATTATTATTCTATGTTCTTTCTTGATAACACCGAACAAAACATTTCATTCCAATTTAACGGTGAGTTGGGAATTAAATTCGATAATCAAGATATCGAAAACGAAAATCATTGGATTAGGCTTATTTCTGCAAAAGACAACATGCTAACGTTCCATATTGATGCCAATAACACCAATGAGCATCGAGAATTTTCATGCAATTTTTTTTTAGGGGACGTAACTCAAAAGTCATTTACATTTATACAGGTTAACAAAAATGAACCATCAATTGAACAAATAGAACAGGCATTAATCGATTTATACAACGCAACAGGTGGCGATAATTGGGGCAGGAAAGAAAACTGGCTTAGTGATAAACCATATTGGCAATGGCAAGGAATTAATGACTCTGGTGTCCAATATCCTGCAAAATTTTATCTAAGCAATGTCAATTTATCTGGCAATAACCTAACGGGAGAATTACCAGAAAGCAGTGCTCACCTAATTAGCGTAGCTCCAAGTTTTAGACAAGAATTCAATATTGACGACAACATCCTTTATGGGAAAATACCTGAAGCAATGTACAAACATCCAAACTGGCAAGAGTTTGGTTGGAGAGCAATAAAACAAGACATCTGGCGTGGTGGAGGATTTAGTAATATCGAAGACTCTAAATTATTAATTCATGATGAGCCTATTGAATTCCTTTTCGGTAACTCAACCACACACCACGAATTACTTAATAAAAACAAGTACACCATTGTAACTTCACAGTCTTTAGCTGATACTGACAATTATGATTATCCTATAAGTGATAAATTAGCAAATCTTTTTTTAGATTATAAGAACAAAGGTTTAGGTATTATCCATAATTATAACACTTATTACGAACCTCTTCAAAAATCTCTTCAAAACTTTTTGAAAGGTTATCCTTTAGATGTAGCATTCACTTTAAACGGATTCCAATTAGACGGTTTTTCTATAAATGGATCTTATTTCATATTTGACAGCAATGGATATGTTGTTGAATATTTACCTAGAAATTACGGATTTTCAGAAGATTACTACATAGATAGGATACAAAAAATTCTTCAGGCAAAACTTGGAGACCCTGAAGAACACGACCCTTATACCCAAGATTACTATACATCTACTGACTATAGTAGAGATGGAGAGGTTGTAACAATGCAAAAGGCCTCAGTTGGCAAGGGAATTGACCTTGTATTTATGGGCGATGCCTACGTTGATACCGCTATGGTGGCTGGCGGTCAATACGAAATTGACATGGCGCGTGCAATGGAAACATTTTTTGATGTTGAGCCGTATAAATCTTTCCGAAACAGATTTAATGTTTATGCAGTAAAAGTTGTATCGCCAAATTCTCACTATGCTGATGGATATCAACATGCGATAAACGGCGATGATAATATATGTTTTGAATATGCAAAAAAGATTGAAAATATCAACCTTGACAATGTAACCATTGTAAATGTTGAAAATAATTACAGCAGTTACTTTTTATCAGGGCATGCCAATATGTATGATTCTGGCGCTTCAGTTGCTCATATTGAAATTGGCGGTGTTAGTGATATTATTGTTCATGAAGCTGGCGGCCACGGTTTTGCAAAACTTTTAGATGAATACATCTATTCCGGATACGAATATTATGTTGTTCCCGAAGATGAAAAAGATGAGTTCCAGTCTTCATTTAAAGCCAAATACCATAATAAAGGTTGGGGATTAAATGTCGATATCACATACGACCCATATAAGGTGGTGTGGAAACATTTTTTAAATGACGATCGGTATGCTAATGAAGTGGGCATTTATCAAGGTGCTTGGTTCTATCCCGCCGACTTATGGCGTGCATCTGAAAACAGTGTCATGAACCGTGACTACACTCGATTCAATGCCCCAAGCAGAGAAATCATTTACAAACGTATCATGCAACTTTCTGAAGGCGACGAGTGGACATACGATTACAACGCATTCGCTGAATGGGATTCTATTAATAGAGCAACAAGCACACAATCATCTCAAAACAGCATTGTTAAAATGCCTGAAACTCAAAAAGATGATATTATCAGCAATGATCAGACATGCTATTTCCTTTACAAGGACAAAAAATACAAATTAGGCGACAAAAAGCAATTAAATAAAATTATAGAGCACAAATCACCTACTCATGTAAACGGTAAGCCATTAGAAAAAGGTACAAAAAGAACTGTATTATCACCTTCAAACATAATCAAGATGCAATATTAAACATCTCATTACAGGTAAATACACAAATCATCCATATTTCTAACAAAAAAGTTCAGGCACAAATGCACCTGAACTTTTTTATTCTTTTATCACTCTACTCTCTTGTAATCGTCACATCGCTTCGGCCTAATCCGCTCTTTGTGACTTTTATCTTCAACGGTATGCGGTCGGCAAGTTCTTCGCGGTGCGAAATGATGCCCACTCTGCGATTGCTTTGACCGGCTATGGTCTGCAATTTTTCGAGCGTTGCCATCACCGAATTAAGGCTCGTTTGGTCAAGAGTGCCAAAGCCCTCATCAATAAAGAGGATATTAACATTCATGTCTTGCTTGTTGAGCGACGACAATGCAAGCGACAATGCAAGCGATACCATAAAGCGCTCGCCGCCCGACAATATAGTGACGCTGCGCACCTGATTATTGCAATAATGGTCGATGACAAATATCGACAATTGCTCGTTTTCGTCGCTGCAAGTCAGTTCGTATTGGTCGGTTATCTGACTCAAATAGATGTTGGCATTATTGAGCAACGGACGCATAATGTAGGTTTGCACCAACGTGCGGAAGCGTGTGCCGCCAAGCACTTTGTTTAAGCGCGCCCACTTTTCTTTAACCTTTGCTAATGCATCTAATTGTTCTTTTACCTTTTGCAATTCTTTGGCTTTCGCATTATGACTTTCTATTTGCGTTCTTATCGCACCAATAGATTCGCTGCACTCATTTATCTGGCTATTTAACGCATCCGCTTGCTCTTTCAATGCAGTCTTTTCAGGCAATTCGCCTTGCTCCGACAATCCAAGTTGAGCACGAAGTTCTTTAATTCGGCCGTCACTATTTTTACAGAGTTCTCTGCATGATGCCAAACTCTTATCGGTTTCGCTTTTTGTTTTTCGGGCCGACTCTAATGCAGACTCCTGCGCATTAAGAGCCTTCAGATAATCAAGTGTGTTATGATTTTCTTCGCAATATTTTTGCAGGGCTTGGTTGGTGCTATCGATAACATTTTGATTGCTTCTTATCGCATCCGACTCTGTTTTAACATTGCCAAACAGTTGCACCCACTCATTATTAATGTCTTCACTTTCAAAAGCTTTAGCCTCTACCGTCAGAGCTGACCAAATGCCAAATGCCGAAAGTATTCCGTTATTACTATCGGCAATGGTTTCAATTAAAGTCTTTAGTTTTTCATATTTCTCAACAGCGTCTTCGTGCTTAGTCTTTTGAACACCGTAGGTTGCGCTGTCAACGCCAAACTGCTCTATAGTTGCATTCAAATCAGCATCCCATTCGGCATAATATTGGCCAATCAACACTTGCAGGTTGGCTTTATCCTCTTTTAGGTTAGCCGCATTGTTGGTTTGTTGCTCCTGTTTGTTGCCGATGTCACTGATGTTCTTTGTTTTTTCGGCAAAAACAGAGGTCTTGTTTGCATCGGCTATGCTCTTTTTTTTGTCAAGTTCAGTTTTTTCTTTCAACAATAAGTTGATGCTATTTTGCAATGCTTCGGCTTCACTTATCTTGCCTTGCAGCACAGTCATTTCGGCCGATGTTTCAGAAATCTTTGCATCGATGTTCTGAGGCAAATGCAGCAAATATTCCTCCGGAAGCTTAGCCTTATGAGAATCGATAACTTTATCATTGTTCACCACCTCGCTTTCCAATTCTTTTAATTGCTTTTTCTGCGTCTCAATTGTGCCTGCCAATTTGCTGCATTCATCCTTAGCACTATCTCGTTGGCGTTCGGCAGCCTCAAGTTGTTCTTTAGCATCTTCTTGCTTTTTTCTGATTGGGACTAACATATCGGCAAACTGCTCGTCGCCCAATTGCTGCAACACCTCAGCGCCGCACAACGGGCAATGTGTAGCATGCTCGGCATACATCTTTTGACGCACAGTTTTCAGCGTGTCCTTCACACTCATCTCCATGGTGCTTAGCAAGTCTTTTGCCTTGTCATTCTCTTCCTGGGCTCTATCATAGGCCTGTTGTTTCACGTTAAGGTCGTGCTCCAACTTGCTATATTTATCCTCATTCTTGCTTATCTCTTCCTTTTGAGCATTGACCTTTGCTGACAACTCTGCTTGGCGCTCATAAGATGCCTTCAACTGTTCAAGCGCGTTATGCACTTTCTGCAAAAAATCCTTTCGAGCATTCAACTTTTCTGGATGCAAATCTTGTCTCTTTTGAGTAAGGTAGGCTATCTCTTTTTGCTTTGCCTCAACCTTTTCGGCACAGGCTGCCACCTCTGCGTCGGCATTTTGCATGCGTGCATCTATAGTCTTGGCTTCTTCGTGCAATTTTTCTAACGTTTCGCCCAAATCCTTAAGCTCCTTTTTGTCGTTCACAAAACCCTCGAGTTTAATTTTTATCTCTTCGCGTTTTTCATATAATGAAGCAAACGACCCATGCTCTTCAAGCCACACAACGCATTGCTTAATCACATCATCACACTCGCTGAGCTTCTGCTTGCGGTCTTCCAAATCGCTCAATAATTTGCAGTAGGTTTCACGCAGCGCGTCGGCATTTTCTTTGGCCGCACTCAAGGCCGATGCGGCCTTCTGGTTTTCGTCTAACTGCTTTCTTATTTCAACGGTAGCATCCCAACCTGCAATCAAATCGCATGCCTGTCTATATTCATCCGATTGCATTTGGCCCTCCACATTTTCCAACTTCTCCTTTTGCTCAGCCAATTTAGCCTGCTCTTTTTCAATGTTTTCTATCAAGGCCAACTTCTGATTGAGCGCATTCAAGTCGGCGTTTAAAGCCTTATTCTGCCTTTCAAGTTCGGCATACTGCTGCTTTTTATTCTCTATGTCTTCCGCTTCTAGCGAGCCTACTTTTTCAGCCTCATATTCAATCTTTTTGGTTTTGTAGTTGTCTTCAGCCTTCTTGTAAAGACTCTCTATGGCATTCCCATATTCTGTGAAATGCTCGGTATTAGTGAGTTTTTCCAAAATGATTTCACGGTCTTTCTTTTCACCAGTCAAGAAAGCTTCAAATTGACCTTGCGCCAACATTACCATACGGCAAAATTGGTCGAATGTCAACCCCACCAATTGCTCTATGCCACTCGCGTTTTCCCAGTCGTTGATTCCTTTTTTCAGTTCCCACTTAACCGATGCATAGTCCAATTTGCCATCCTTCCCCCTGGTTTTCTTCATGCCAAGACTCAACTTTGCCCTACACTCCAAGCCGTCATTAGAGTCAAACACTACTTCGCTATAGCATTCATCGTTATGCGAAATGCCGTTTCGTGTGTATTGCTCTATTCCAAACACCGACACTTCTTTACCATCGGCATCAAGAAATTTATTCTCTTTTCTGTTCTTAACATTCACCAAACGTGGTGTGTTCTTATATAACGCCAATGCAATGCCATCGAGCAAAATCGATTTTCCAGACCCCGTGTCGCCAGTTATCAGAAATATGCTGGCTGGAGTTCCGGTTACAACATCGTTCAAACCATTTTCAAAGTCAATATCTGCCTTTACTATCGACGCTATGTTGCGTATGTGCAATTCTTTTATTCTCATGCTCTTTCTTTCCTATTTATTGGTTGTTGCCTTGGTTTTCTTGTTCACTTTCAAAGCATTTTCTTCTTTCATCACTGCCAATTCTTGTTCAACTTCCCCAAAAGCCTCTCTTAACTCTTCAATGTCAAACCCTGGCAGTTGGTCAATGATTCGTTCCAAGAAATTCATCGGATCGGTCATCTGCTGCAACTCAGCCACTTCAAACGTTGGCTTACGGCTTACTCTCTCGTCAACTTGAGGCTCGCCGCTCCAAATAATTTTTGGGTTATAGCGCACATCTTTTTGTTTAAGGGTTATCTCATCATACACCATCTGTTGAAAGTTAGAAGGCAACACAGTGCCATAGCCAATGCGAAGGCGTATGTAACCGCGCTCTTTGCTGTCGCAAAATTCGCCAATAGAGGCAATGGCTTCTTCGGCACTTTTAAACGACTCGCCGCTCTCTGGCAACACATAGAAGTGAAACAGCTCATCTATTCTTAACTGCTTTATGCTCACCTTACCGCCATGATGGTCAATATCGACCAAGCTAACACTGTGAGGATACGCTTCGTCGCAACTAACATGCAATGCACTGCCCGAGTAGCGCGCCACAGGTGCATCATAACACACTTCTGATTTCATCACATCGTCAAAGTAGCCCAACGTTTGTGGCTTATGAATATGACCGAGCGCCAAATAGTCGTAGCCATTGCCCATTTCTGCCAAATCAAGAGTACGGATTGTGCCTATTTCAAAGCCGTGACCCGTAACATCGGCGTCACTAACTGTGGTGTGCGACATTAGCACCACCGGTTTTTTATCGATGTTGCGAGAGGCAACTACGTTGAGCAATTGCTGAATGGTGTCCTTTCGCTCAACTGCCATATATGGCAATGCCACCACATAGCCGCTTCCCACGTCTACTATATATTTATCCTCCCAGCCGGATACTGTTGACACCATCTCTGCCGAGGGTGCGCTACCTATAACCTTGGTTTTTGCAAACTCCCATATCACATCGTCTGACTGCATTCGCGAGGGCGAATCGTGATTGCCCGCCGTGATTATGATATGCATGTCAGGACACGACATGTGTATCGACGTAAACATTTGGTTAAACATTGCCTTAACCGTTGCCGAAGGTTGCTGTATGTCAAAAACATCACCACTCACCAACAGCACGTCGGGACTATAATCCTCGCACCATTGTTTAAGTTGCTTAAAAAAATGTTGATGTTCTTCCTCTCTGCTGTAGTTTTGGTAAAGAATTTGACCTATGTGAAGGTCGGCCGTGTGTAAAATTCTCATGAAATTTAATTAATCGGTTTTCTGATAATAAAATGACGCGTGCTGGGCACTATTTTGCTCTTTTCTACGGAAGTCTTCGGTCGTTTTTTTCTACACCGAATAGACTCTGCAACAATAATCAGTAAAGTATAATTTATTGCTACTTTTTTCCTTAAGCAAAACTATAGAAAACCGTTTGCAAAAACGAATGCAATGTGCACTTTTTTCAAACAATTTTCATCTCAGCCGCTTTTTTAACAAATTAAGGCCTAATACAGATTTCCGGCCATCCGCCATAGAAACCTTCGCCGGTGTGCATAATCACTCACACCCGCCATGCTCGTCTTATTCCAAAGTTTCGTCGATGTCGCTTTTGCTTTTCTTTTTTTTCTTGCCCGTAAACAAGTCGATTATCATCTTGCCCAATTTTCGCTCCATCCCGGCCTTAGTGGTTGGAATACCGGTGGCTTTTGTAAATTCTCGCTTTAACTTGGTTATGCCAAACAATCTTTTCCATGATATTGTCACTCCCGGTATCTTAAACTTCTTCATATGCTGCGGTTTTTTATCTGGTTGTTACATTTTTGTCGCACTGCATAGCGCTTATGCAAATTTAATAAATTAACCTTCATTACCAAACTTTATTATTCCCATTTGTGTCCTTACTACACTATTTCAAATTTGACTTTAACACATCTATTTAGTAACTTTGCCAACAATATGGCAAAAAACAAAAAACATAACACAAATCCACACCTCAACGGGCTGTCAGACATAAAGCGCAAACTCATCATCGGAGTGTGGGCCATAACCATTGTAGTGATTGCCGCAGTGCTATTTAAGCATGTAGCAACCAAGGAATTACAAAACTCCGACATAATCACAGCAAACACACCCGAAGAATCGCTATTAACCCTTATCTTGCCCCACGATTTGCCAAACAAAACAATAGAATATGCCGGGCACACCGTCTATTTCAACACAAAATTGAGAGTGCCCAACGCCACCATCTATCACCTGACCGCCGAAGAAACACTTGGCAATCTGCCTCGCGTTAACGACTTCCTGAAAGACGAAAACGTGCCTTCTTGCCCAAACTCTTGGGATTACAGCCGCTCCGGATACGACCGCGGACACATGACTCCTGCCGGCGACATGAAATGGGACAAAACAGCCATGCAACAAACATTCTTAATGACCAACATTTGCCCTCAAGACCACGCCATGAACTCTGGCATTTGGTCAAAAATAGAGAACAAAATTCGCGATTGGGCACGCCGTGACAGCGCTCTAATTGTTGCTACCGGACCAATATTTGAAGGCTCAACAAAAACCATTGGCAAAGCAAACGTAAAGATTGCAGTACCTTCGGCCTTCTTCAAAGTGGTGTTCTGCCCCGAGCAACAGAGAATGGTGGCCTTCATTGTGCCTAACTCCCCCGATGCAAGCTACAAAGTGCGAAAACATCTCGTTAGCGTCGACGACGTAGAACAACGCACAGGCATCGACTTCTTCGCCGCACTCGACGACAACAACGAAAACTTATTAGAATCAACTATTAACTACGATATTTGGGAAACTCACCGATGATGACAAACTTTGACATTCAAACCGACACCATTTGCGCCATCTCCACACCTCACGGAGTTGGCGGTATAGCCGTGATTCGCATTAGCGGCAACAACGCACTGCAAATTGTTGACAAATGCTGGAAAGGTGCAAAACTCGAAAACATGGCCTCACACACCGCTCATCTCGGCCACATCCTATTCAGCGACCAACAACTGCTCGACGAAGTGGTGCTAACCATATTCCGAGCACCACGTACATTCACAGGCGAAGATGTCATCGAAATTGCTTGTCACGGCTCGGTGTGGCTGCAACAGCAATTAGTGAACCGACTAATTGAATGCGGATGCCGAATGGCTTCAGGCGGCGAATTCACCCAACGCGCATTTGCAAACAAACGAATCGACCTTTCTCAAGCCGAAGCCATTGCCGACGTCATAGCTTCTGCTTCAAGAGCCTCGCACCGAATTGCAATGAACCAAATGAGAGGCGCATTCTCTAACCAACTCGCCGAACTTCGAGCGCAATTGCTCGACTTCGTTTCTCTCATTGAACTCGAACTCGACTTCAGCGAAGAAGAAGTAGAATTTGCCGACAGAGGAAGACTCATACAACTTGCCCAAGACATTCACCTCGTAATATCTCGTTTAGCTCAATCGTTCGCCGCTGGCAACGTAATCAAAAACGGCCTGCCCGTGGCTATCGTTGGCGAAACCAACGCCGGAAAATCAACCCTGCTAAACTATCTCCTTCAAGACGAACGCGCTCTAGTTAGCGACATTCACGGAACTACCCGCGACGTAATCGAAGACACAATTACAATCGGAGGAATGCTGTTCCGTTTCATCGACACAGCCGGAATTCGTAGCACCACTGACACCATCGAATCGATGGGCATAGAACGCACATTCAAAAAAATCAACGAAGCACAACTCGTGCTTTGGGTTATCGACGGAAACACGCCTGCCGAAAATCTTAAAGAACTCGGCAAAAACATATTGCAACATGCCGATAACAAGCAACTGATTGCCGTCATAAACAAAGACGACATCATCACAGCACAACAACGCAACGACATCACCAACGCCCTCAACAACATTCTGCCTCAAGGAACACAACAAATATTCATCTCAGCAAAAAGCCACATCAACCTTGAGCAACTGCAAACTCTGCTCATCAAAGCAGCATCGCTACCAGAAGCCGACGGAAACGAAGTCATTGTCACAAACGCCCGACACTACCACGCACTCATCAACGCACAAACAGCCATCGAACGCGCCATCGAAGGCCTTCATGCCGGCATCAGCGGCGACTTCGTAAGCCAAGACATCCGCGAAACCATGCACTACCTCGGAGAAATTACCGGTGAAATCACCACCCACGACATCCTCGGCAACATCTTCTCCCGCTTCTGCATCGGAAAGTAACCCACGATTAGCAACAATTACAAAACATTACTATTGATTATAAAGGCGTTGATTATCAGCGCCTTTTCTTTTTGCTATATGACTAATATAGGTCTAATATAGTCGTTTTTCAGCTCTTTTTTGTACCTCATTTGTACCGCGATGATTTTCAGTGAGTAATCACGTTAGAAAGGTAGTGGATTAGGTGGTACGTCGTGGTACGCTGTGGTACGCGATGACACATATTTGGCGAACTAAAAAGAGAAGAAAATGGCTAGT
>JAZLAU010000012.1:0-85684 GCA_045613305.1 Muribaculaceae bacterium | reverse complement strand
AATGTTACGGTGTGATTGTAGCGTTTGCATACGGCACTCATTACGTCAACACCTTGTTTTGATATTTCTGGTCCGATTCCATCACCAGGAAGAACGGCTATTTTAAAATCCATAATTAATTATTTATTATTGTTGTTTCTTTGTTTTTCAAATTTTTCAATCTCTTCTTGTTTACTCAAGAGGTAATCTATATCGTCGTAGGCGTTCTGGAGGCAATATTTCTTATACGAATTTATGTCGAAATGCTCAGACTTGCCGCTCTCAATGTTTGTTATAGTTTGGTTAGACAAGTCTACTTTGACCTCTGCGTTAGGATTATTCTCAACGGTGGAAAATAATTCTTGATGAAAGTCTTCGCTAACCACAACAGGCAAAACAAAACTATTCAGCAGATTGTTTCGGTGAATGTCGGCAAAACTGCTTGAAACTACCACTCGTATGCCATAGCCAGCAATCGCCCACGCAGCATGCTCTCTGCTTGAGCCTGATCCCCAATTGTGCCCGCCAATTATTATTTCATGTACACCATTTTGAGGTGATTCTGAAAATTCTGCTTTGTTCATTACAAACTCTTTATTGGGAGTGCCATCTTCGTTAAATCGTAAATCGTGCATAAAAGCATCTCCAAAGAATTTCATGTCACGAGTTGTTGACGATAAATAACGAGCAGGAATTATAAGGTCTGTATTACAATTGTCGATGTTTATTGGGATACAAGTTGATTGTACTATATCAAATTTTTGTTTCATGATAAACAGCGCTTTTATTTGTTACAAGAAATTACGTGGGTCGGTTATTCGTCCGGTAATGGCACTTGCTGCTACTACAAGCGGCGATGCTAAGATTGTTCTTGCGCCCGGACCTTGACGCCCAACAAAGTTGCGATTGCTGGTTGATATGCACAACTTGCCTGATGGCACTTTGTCAGGGTTCATTGCTAAACAAGCAGAGCAGCTTGGAAGACGTAATTCGAATCCTGCGTCAGATAGAATTTTGTCGATTCCTTCGTCGATTATTTGTTGACGCACAGCCCATGAACCAGGCAC
Organism: Muribaculaceae bacterium; assembly: GCA_045613305.1. Classification (GTDB taxonomy): domain Bacteria; phylum Bacteroidota; class Bacteroidia; order Bacteroidales; family Muribaculaceae; genus SFTJ01. Next base: position 84,638 of record JAZLAU010000012.1, on the reverse strand, counting down.
CAGCCATGCCACGACGCCATCAGCTTTCTTCTTTCCGTTGACTATCTTAGCAAATGCTCTGAAATCTTCAATTCGTCCGTTGGTGCACGCTCCAAGAAAACAATAGTCGATTGGTGTCCCCTCTAATTTTGAGCCTGGTGTGAATTGCATATAGTTTAATTGCTCCATGAAATCGGCCCTGTCGCATTCTTCTATGCTTTCTGCAGTAGGAATTGCCTCATTAATGGCAATGCCTGCACCCGGATTTGTGCCGTAGGTTATTCGTGGTTCGATATCACTAGCGTAGAACGTAACTTCTTTATCAAAAATGGCATCATTGTCTGATTTAAATTCTTTCCATTTGCTTACTGCCTTTTCCCATTCTTCGCCTTTTGGGGCATATTCCTTGCCTTTTAAATAATTGAATGTTATTTCATCGGGAGCTATTAGCCCAATGCGGCTTCCCATTTCAATCGATAGGTTTGACAGGGTGAGTCGTCCTTCCATGCTCATGTTGCGAATTGTGCTTCCGGCATATTCCACGGCATAGCCGGTGGCTCCTGCTGTAGTCATTTTTGACATGATGTACAAAGCAACATCTTTAGCGCAAACTCCTGGTTTTAGTTCCCCTTCAATGTTTATGCGCATTGTTTTAGGTTTCACTTGTAAGATGCATTGACTGGAAAGGACTTGTGCAACTTCGCTAGTGCCAATACCGATGGCTATGGCGCCAACTGCACCATGTGTAGAGGTGTGACTATCGCCGCAAACTATAGTGTAACCTGGTAATGACAATCCTTTTTCGGGTCCAACAACATGTATTATACCGTTGTCTTTACTTCCCATAGGGAAATGCTTAATTCCAAATTCTTCGCAGTTGCGTTTTAGAGTTTCAACCTGGAGTCGCCCCACGGGATCATCTATTTTGTCTTGCTGGTCGGATGGGGTGTTATGGTCGGGCATTGCAATGGCTTGTTTTGTGCGAAACACCGAAAGCCCTTTTCCCCTCAATGTTTCGAATGCTTGAGGTGATGTTACCTCATGCAAATACAAGCGGTCGATATATAGTTGGGTAGGGCCATCATTAACTTGATTAACGATGTGGCTATCCCATATTTTGTCGAATAAAGTGTTCATCTGGTTTTATTTCACAAATTTGTTGATTGCGTTAAGGAATGCTTCGGCCGATGCTGTAACAATGTCGGTGTTGGCAGAGAAACCATAGTAGAAAACTCCATCGTGTTCAACTGTCATGTGTACTTTACCAACATCGTCGCTGCCGCGAGTTATTGCTTGAATTAGGAATTCGTGCACAGTCATACGGCGATGAATGATTTGTTTAATGGCATTGATGGCGGCGTCAACAGGACCATTACCCGAAGAGCACGCTTCAAAATGTTCGCCAGCAATGTTAAGGCCTATGCTTGCCACAGGTTTCAAACTTGAACCTGCAGTGACTTGAAGATAATCGATTTTTATTCGAGCGTCGCTATCGATATGTTTACCTACAAGTATCAATATGTCGTCGTCGGTAATGTCTTTTTTAGTGTCGGCAAGACGGAGGAAGCCTTCGTATGCTTTGTCTAATTCTTCGCCTTTTAAATCAACACCTAAAGACTGAAGACGATGTTTAAGAGCCGCTCTTCCGCTTCTTGCTGTTAAAACAATTGCATTATCGTCGATGCCCACATCTTTTGGGTCCATGATTTCGTATGTGGTAGAGTTCTTAAGAACACCATCTTGGTGTATGCCGCTACTGTGAGCAAACGCGTTACGTCCGACGATGGCCTTGTTGGGTTGTACCGGCATATTCATTAAACTGCTGACCAAACGGCTAATTGGATAAATCTTGGTGGTGTTGATGTTACTTTGAATGCCCAAGTTAGGGTGACATTTGAACGCCATAACAACTTCTTCTAATGATGTGTTACCGGCACGTTCTCCAATTCCGTTAATAGTTACTTCCACTTGGCGCGCACCATTAATAACCCCGGCTATGGTGTTGGCTGTAGCCATGCCTAAATCGTTGTGACAGTGTGTGCTCAGAATTGCCTTGCCAGAACTCAATCCGTCGACATGTTCCATTAGATATTTTATCTTTTCTCCATATTCATTAGGTATTCTGAATCCTGTGGTGTCAGGTATATTAACAACTGTGGCTCCTGCTTTAACAACAGCTTCCACTACTCGGGCAAGATATTCATTATCGGTTCTGCCAGCATCTTCGGCATAAAATTCAACATCCTCTACATAGCGTTTTGCATATTTTACTGCACTCACAGCTCTTTCGATAATCTCTTCGGGAGTGCTGTTGAATTTATATCTAATGTGACTTTCGCTTGTGCCGATTCCGGTATGTATTCTTTTATGCTTGGCATACCTGAGCGCTTCGGCTGCAACATCGATGTCTTTTTCCACTGCGCGAGTTAATGCACAAATGGTAGGCCATGTTATTGCTTTTGAGATTTCAATTACAGAATTGAAATCGCCCGGGCTTGATATGGGGAATCCTGCTTCTATAACATCCACGCCTAACATTTCCAGGTTACGGGCTACCTCTATTTTTTCTACAGTGTTAAGTTGGCATCCTGGTACTTGTTCTCCGTCGCGTAATGTTGTGTCGAAAATGAATAATCTGTCGCTCATAATAGAATCGGTTTTTAATAAAAAACAGCCTTACTCTTGGTGAAGGAGAAAGGCTGCGGGATTGATTTAATATTTTATTATTTCACATAACTAATTTTAATATGGAATATCCTTTCTCTATCGCAGCTGCATAAGCAGGGCCAACAATAAAGATTGCAGTGATAGATTCATATTTAAATTAATGTTTGTCATTATGGTTTAGTTTTATATTGCAAATGTATGAAAATATTTTAATTTAGCAAACAATTGATTGTTTTTTGTTGCAATAAAGTTGAAAAATGTAAATATTTTACGATAAATTCTTTCAAAACGAATTTATGTTTAAAAAACAAGGCGATAAACACGGTCATGTTTATCGCCTTGTTTTAAGTTAGAGGAATGCTCTTAAGTTGGCGCCAATGGCTCCGCGGAGTCGTGATATTGCGGTATCTTTGATTTGACGAACACGTTCACGGGTGAGATGGTGCTCGTCTGCAATAGAATCGAGCGTTTCGGCATCTTGTCCAATTCCAAATGCTTTAATGAGAATTGTTCGGTCGCGAGGGGGTAGTTGTGAAAGAGAACGTAGGATTTCGATTCTTAAATCTTCTTTTTCTGTATCCCCGTCGGCTAATAGGTCGGTGTCGCCCGGAATGACATCGAGCAAAGTGTTGCTGTCTTCATCGGAACTTAGCGATTGGTTTAGCGAGAGATGGTATTTGTCAAGATTGGCAAAGGCATCAAGCACTTCTTTTTCAGAAATTTCAAGAATCTCTGCTATTTCAAACGGTGTGGCTTGGCGTTGGTTTTCTTGAATGAATCGTAGTGCTGCCTTTTCAACCTTACTTGCCACAGTGGTCTGATTTTGTGGGATGCGAATGATGCGAGATTGCTCGTTAATGGCTTGCATGATAGATTGGCGAATCCACCACACTGCGTAAGAGATAAATTTAAACCCACGGGAAGGGTCAAATTTTTGTGCGGCTTTAATTAGTCCAAGGTTGCCTTCATTAACAAGGTCGGGCAGGGTTAACCCTTTGCGCTCATATTGCTTTGCCACTGAAATTACAAATCGCAGATTTGAGCAAATGAGTTTGTCAAGCGATTGCTGGTCGCCTGTAGTTTGATACTTTTCAGCAAGTTCTGCTTCTTGTTCGGGTGTGATAAGGGCAATGTGATTAATGTCGCTTAGATACTTGTCGAACGTGGGATAATTGCGCGGCGTAATTGTCGCTGAAATTTTGAGTTGTTTCATACCTATAAATTTTTTTCCTAATGAATGTTGTGTTTTTACTTATTATTGCTGCAAAAATTATACCAAACCTCTCATTCTTTGGGGTGTGTATTTTTGTCAGTTGCCCTTTGACGAAAAGAGGCGTTGCTTTTGACAACGCCTCAGTATGTAACAGAAAAATATGTGAAAATTTATTCGCCTCCCAAATAAGATTTGAGCAAGCGGCTTTTTTGTCCCTTAAGACGTCGGATAGCTTTTTCTTTAATCTGACGTACGCGTTCGCGAGTAAGGTCGAATTTAGCACCGATTTCTTCAAGAGTCATTTCTTGACAACCAATGCCAAAGAACATCTTAAGAATGTCGCGTTCGCGTTCATGTAGTTGGTTAAGGGCACGGTCAACTTCCTTCGACAAAGATTCTTGGTTAAGCGATGAGTCGGCCATAGGAGAGTCATCGTTTGCCAATACGTCGAGAAGACTGTTGTCTTCGCCTTCAACGAAAGGTGCATCTACAGAGATGTGGCGGCCCGAAACCTTCAAAGTATCAGAAATCTTGTCTTCTGGAAGGTCGAGCTCTTTTGCTAATTCTTCTGGAGAAGGGCGGCGTTCGTGTTCTTGTTCGAATTTAGATAGCGCTTTACCAATTTTGTTAAGAGAGCCTACTTGGTTTAGAGGTAGGCGCACAATGCGTGATTGTTCGGCCAATGCTTGTAGAATTGATTGGCGAATCCACCACACTGCATAAGAAATGAATTTGAAACCACGTGTTTCGTCAAACTTTTGAGCGGCTTTAATAAGTCCTAAATTTCCTTCGTTGATAAGGTCTGGCACGCTCAATCCCTGGTTTAGGTATTGTTTTGCTACTGATACCACGAAGCGCAAGTTTGCTCTTGTTAGTTTGTCTAAGGCACGATCGTCACCTTTCTTAATTCTTTGTGCTAGTTCTACTTCTTCTTCAACGCTGATTAGGTCTTCACGGCCAATCTCTTGAAGATACTTGTCAAGAGATGCACTCTCACGATTGGTGATCGATTTTGTAATCTTTAATTGTCTCATCTATAAAAGTAAATGAAATATATTTAAGCACGCAAAATTACTAAATATTTTTCATAAAAAAGAATCGTATTCTCGTTTTTGTTTGATTTTCAGCGAAAAAAAGTGATTTTAGGCAGAAAAAAGCCTTGAGGATACACCCCAAGGCTTATATATTTGTTTCAAGTTTCCTTAATTATTCGCTCAAATCAACTGCATAGTATGCTCTTTTTCCGGTTGGATAAATACCTGTCACGAACATAACTTTGTCGCTGTCGGCGCTACGCATTATTGAGTTGTAGATGGCTTCAACATCATCTACAGATGCCACTCGTGTGTCGTTGATTTCTACGATTATGAAACCGTCTTTAATGCCGGCGTCTTTGAGTTTTCCGGCTTTAATGCCTGCAACTTCTACACCTGCATTTAGTGCCAATTCCTTTTTCTTTGTTTCGCTCAATGCTTTGAATGCACAACCAAGCGACATGAAGTCATTGGTCTTGGTCACTTTAGTGGTGCCTTGATTGTTTTTAAGTGTGGCTGTAGTGGTTTGGAGCTTGTTGTCGCGATAATATGATAGGGTGACTTTGTCGCCAGGTCGAAGTTTGCTCATTTGCTCCTTCATTTGACCAGAATTTTTCACTGGAATGTTGTTTACCTTAACAATGACATCACCTTCTTTGATTCCTGCTTCCATGGCTGCGCTGCGTTCTGACACTGTTGCAACATATATGCCTTCTTTTGTTGCAGTGATGTTGTGCTCCTTGGCCTTGTCGGCGTCAAGTTCTTGGTAAGAAATACCCAAAACTGCTTTTTGTACGCTACCAAATTCCTTAATGTCGTTGACGATTTTGCTTACAACTGACACTGGGATAGCAAAAGATATGCCTGCGTAACTACCTGTTTGTGAATAAATCATAGAGTTTATACCAACAAGTTGTCCGTCGGTGTTAACAAGTGCACCACCGCTATTTCCTTGGTTTACGGCAACGTCGGTTTGAATGAATGATTCAATGTCAACGGTTTGTCTGTTTCTGTTGCCGCCGTCCACTGTTACGCTGCGAGCTTTTGCGCTAACAATGCCGGCAGTTACAGTTGATGTGAATCCGAATGGATTGCCCACAGCAAGTACCCATTCTCCAACTTTTAGGGCGTCACTGTCGCCGAAAACTATAGCCTGAAGGTTTTCTGCCTCAACTTTAAGCAGCGCCAAGTCGGTTGAAGGGTCGGTGCCAATTATGCGAGCGTTGTATTTGCTGTTGTCGTTAAGTGTAACTTCTAATTTTTCAGCACCGTCGATTACGTGGTTGTTGGTTACTATATAACCGTCGGAACTAATGATTACGCCACTGCCAAGTCCAAGAGGTTGCATCTCTTGCTCGCTAGATTCTGGTCTCTGTTGTTGACGCGGAGGTGTGCTTCCAAAGCCAGAGTTCGGTCCGAAGAAGAATTCAAATGGGTCGAAACTTCTTGATGATTGTTGGCGTCGAGGGGCTGCATAACTTTTGATGCTCACTACAGAATTAATTGTGCTTTCGGCCGCCTTTGTGAAGTCGGACTCAATTGCGGGCATGCGTCCAGCCGTACGTATAAAGTTGTTGTCTTGTTGGCAAGATGTTTCTGCAACTGTTTGGCTGTTGCTTGTGATTTTGTCGTTTCCTGAAAGTGCAGACGAGGCAAGTAGTGTAGTTGCCGAGCCAAGCACTGATGCTCCAAGTAGAAGCAAACCGAATTTTGTGTTTTGTTTCATAATCTATTTTTGTTAAATTATTTTGCTTGTTAATTTTATATTAGTTAAATTTTAACTTTTAAATCTATCGCAAATGTATATTATATTTTTTCAAAAACAATACCATAACGTGATATTTTAAACTAAATTAAGATAAAAATTGCGTATTTAGCACATATTTAAATTTTAGAAAGGTAAAAATGCGATTAAAATTGTTTTTGCTAAAAAAATGACATGTTATTGTGTGGTGAATGATTGTCATTTTAGGCATAGGTTAATAAAAAAAGAAAGTAACGGGTAAAAAATTGTTGAAATGTCATTATCTTTGTAATAAATTATCGCATACAAATGGCAGTAGCGTGTCTTGTCGCTCTCAGCGTAATGTGCTGGGTGAGGAAAGTCCGGGCAACAAAGAGCATCATATTTCCTAACGGGAAGCCATTCGCGAGGGTGGAGTAATGTGACAGAAAATAACCGCCGAGGCATTAGCTGAGGTAAGGGTGAAAAGGTGAGGTAAGAGCTCACCGGGTGTTATGGCAACATAGCATGCCGCACATCTTATGAGTTGCAAGGTCAAGTATATCGGCATTTAAGGGTTGCTCGTCCATTGTCGAGGGGTAGACTGCTACATATAATCACCATGGCGACATGGTGGTCAGATAAATGACAAGACAGGTTGTTTTCAGCCTGACATAACCCGGCTTATAGCGCAACTGCCATTTTTTTAGTATTCATCTTAATACATTATTAATAATATGATTGAATGCTTCAAAAAAAATTATAATCAGAACAGGTTTTATGTGAAAGATGCATGGCAAATCCTGAAGGAAGTGTATGACAAATACACAATAAAGGATTTGATGCAATCGGCTTGTGCCTTGTCGCACAGAACTTTATTAGCGATAGTTCCGTTGTTGGCAATGATATTCGCAATTGCAAGAGGATTTAATGTGCAAGATTTTTTAAAGGAGCAGCTTGTTGAGCATTTTAGTTCTCAGAAGGAGGCCATAACATATGCGGTGTCCTTTGTTGATTCATATCTCGAACACACCACCGATGGAGTCTTCATTGGAGTTGGCATTGTGGCCTTGATTCTTACGCTATATTTTTTGCTTGATGCCGTTGAACGCACATTCGATAGGATATGGGAATGCAAAGAGAGAGCATTCACACGAAAGTTTAGCGACTATACCTCAATATTGTTTTGGGTTCCGATTTTGATGATTGCCGCATTCGGCATTTCGGTTTGGATTAATAGTGGCATTCGCACATTTTTTGATTTGCCAAGCATTTCTACAATATTAAAAATAACGTTGATGCTGGTAAATATATTGATAGAAATAATGGTATTCACATTGGTGATGCTCTATATTCCTAACACAACTGTAAAATTGAAGTATGCGCTAGTTAGTGGCGTGATTTGTAGTTTTGCGTTCGAAGTGTTGCAATATGTGTTTCAGTGGTCGATATATGTGTCGAGTTATCATGCTGTGTACGGAAGCTTTGCCTATTTCCCGCTGTTTTTGTTATGGGTGCAGTTTACGTGGCTGATTTGCTTGTTAGGAGCACAAATAGCGTCGGTTGCCCAACGCTATTATGCAAATGATATCAAATAGAAATGTTGACGGATAATTAATTCTGAGCCGATAGGAGTGTTAACAAATCGGCCACAATAAATGTGCTTCCGCCAATAAATATGCAATCGTTGGCCATTGAGTTGAGTTTTGCGGCATTGAAGGCGTCCTCTACACTTTTGTAGCACATGCCATGAAGACCTTTTAAAGATGCGATGTTCGAAACCTCGTGGGCGTCTTTAGCTCGCTCTATTTGGGCTTGAGTGAAATAATATTGTGCGTTTTGGGGAAGCATGTCAAGTATGTGTTCAATGTCTTTGTCATTTACAAAGCCTATCACCATGTGTAGTTGGTTGCAGTTGATACTTTTCAATTGTTTTGTGATATATTCAATACCCCCAACATTGTGTCCTGTGTCGCATATGGTAAGCGGCGTGTCGCTGATTTTCATCCAACGGCCCATCAATCCTGTAGTGTCGCAAACGTGTTTGAAGCCCATGGCTACGGCTTGGTCACTAATGTTGACACCGATCTGTTTCAGCGTGTTGATTGAGTTTAGAATGGTGTTTGCGTTCTTTATTTGGCAAGCGCCAGAGAGTTGGCTTTCAATCCTATCGTAATTTAATGTGTGGTAAGTAACAGAATGCGTGTTGTAGTCAGCCGATAAAACTTCTTGATGCTCCTCAGCAAAAAGGATAGGTGCGCCTATGGTTGACGCTTTATTGACAAACACTTGCTTGACTTCATCTTTGGCTTCGCCAACTACCGCTGGCACGTTATTCTTAAAAATGCCAGCCTTTTCTGACGCAATAAGTGGCAGTGTGTTGCCTAAAAATTGAGTGTGGTCGAAAGAAATATTGGTGACTACACTCATTATAGGTGTAATTATATTTGTGCTATCAAGGCGTCCGCCTAAGCCAACCTCAATCACGGCAAAATCAACATTTTGATTACGGAAATAATCGAATGCCATTATCATGGTTAGTTCAAAAAAAGATGGCTGTCTGTTGAATTCTTTGCTAATGTAATCGTTGACGAAATCAATCACATAATCTTTGCTAATCATTTCGCCATTAACACGTATTCGTTCGCGGAAGTCTATAAGGTGAGGCGAAGTGTATAGCCCAACTTTGTAGCCCATACATTGGAGAACAGCAGCCAAAGTGTGCGATACAGAGCCCTTGCCGTTGGTGCCGCCAATGTGAATGCATTTGTAGGCCGATGTGGGGTCGTTGTAAAGGGCGTTTAACGCAAGGCTGGTGTCAAGACCCTCTTTATAGGCATTTGCTCCTACTTTTTGAAAAGCAGGGTGTTGCGAGTATAGGTAATCGATTGTTTCTTGATAATTCATAATTTAAAAAATGATTAACCCCGTGATTGCAGCCAATATGATGATGAATATTGGGTGCATTTTTGTAAAATAGACTAAACAAAAAGATATTATGCAAATAGGGATGGTCTTTGTGAGAGTTTCAGAGTCGGCTCCGAAGTTTTCGCTGTTCATGAGCAACAGTGCCGCAGAGGCTATGAGTCCAACTACAACAGGCCTTAATCCCAAAAACATGCCTTTAATCATAGCGCTGTCTTTGTGTCGCTGAATGTAATGTCCTATTAATAGTATTAACGCAAAAGGTGGTGCAACAACCGTTAAAGTTGCAACAATCGCGCCGAATATGCTACCGGTTAGCGCGTAGCCTATGTAAGTGGCACTATTAATGCCTATGGGGCCCGGCGTCATTTGAGATATGGCAACAATGTCAGTAAAGAGCTGACTTGTTATCCATCCCGAACCAACAATTTCTTGCTGAATAAGTGATAGCATTGCATAACCGCCACCAAATCCAAACAGTCCTATTTTAAGGTATGCTATTATTATTTTAATGTATATGTTCATTGATTTTTGCTGTTCAATTTGTTTTGGATGTGTTTAATATAATAGATGTAGCCACCTATTGCTCCCAATAGAATAAATATTATAGGATTTGAGATTATTGGCAGACCACTGTAGATTAATAATGCCACTGCAATAGGTATTATTATAGTTTTCCAACTAATGCCAGCCGACTTTGCGGTGGTTATTACTGGCGCAATTATTAATGCTACAACGCATGGGCGTATGCCCATAAACATTTTGTTTAAGATTTCATTGTTTTTTATAGCGTCGGGAGTTAAAAACATTGCTATTAAAAGGATGATTACAAAAGAGGGTATTATGGTGCCTAAAGCAGCGCTTATGCTTCCCTTAAGTCCCTTAATGCGGTCGCCAACCGACACGGCAATGTTTACGGCAAGAATGCCGGGCATAGACTGTGCCATTGCTAAAAGGTCGAGAAAATCGGTCTTACTAATCCATTTATGTTTGTCAACAATTTCTCGCTCAATTATTGAAATCATAGCCCATCCACCTCCAAAAGTGAAGGCTCCGATTTTCATAAAGGTGACGAATAATTTAAAGCAAATATTGTTCATTGAGAATGAGATGTAATTATTATGCAAATTTACTCATTATAATTGGCAGTTTGAGGGGGATATCGTAATAAAAAATGAAGACAATTTTGAATAATTATATAATTTTTTGTGATTTGTGTGGTGAGTATGAATTATTTATGTAAATTTGCAAAAGAGTGATGACTCTTGAAAAAAGAGTTGAACAAGACAAAATATAACAAAATGGGTTTTAATAAAACGATAGTAATAGTAGACGATAAGCCAATCATCGCAAAGATGCTTATGATGAATTTGAAGGAATACAAGTGTGTGTATCATTCAAATCCATTGAAGAGTATCAAATGGTTGCAAGAAAATGAATTGCCGGCTCTAATAATAACTGACTTGCGAATGCCTTCAATGTCGGGTCGTAAGTTTGTGGCCTTTTTAAAGGAAAGTGACAGATTTAAAAGCATTCCTGTAATTGTGCTTTCGTCGGAAGATAATGCTGAGGAAAAAAGAGAACTCATTGAACTCGGTGCAATAGAGTATATAGTGAAGCCCTTTAACCCTCAAGATGTTCGATCAAGAGTTCAAAACGTAGTTGGCTACTAAAAAGTAAACATATAGATGTTAATAGCCCCCAAAAGTTTCACTCCAACTTTTGGGGGCTATTAATTTTGCTAAGGCTTAAATCAATCCTCTTTCAGACAAACGCTTATGTAGAATTTCATTAAGTTTATTAATCATTTCTTTTGTTGCTTCGGTTGTGTTGAGCGCATTGATTAAAGCTCCCGATACGGCGATGCCATCAACTCCGGTTTCCATTATGGTGTCGATGTCATTGAATGTGATGCCGCCAATGGCAACAATCGGAATCTCTTTTTTTGAGGCTGCAGCAACTTTTACGATGTTTGCATAGCTGTCGGTGCTGATTATTGGGCTGAGGTTTGCTTTAGTGGTGGTGTATTTAAAAGGCCCCAATCCTATGTAGTCGATGTCGATTGGCGAATATGAGACAACATCGTCGACGGTGTTTGCTGTAGCTCCGATGATAAATTTTTCGCCAAGCAATTCACGCGCTTCTTTCACTGGCATGTCATTTTTGCCTAAATGCACACCGTCCAGTTCTAACTCTTTAGCGATGTCCACATGGTCGTCGATAATCAGAATTGCTTCGGCTTCGGCGCAAATGGTTTTTAGGGATTTTGCAGTTTCGATGATTTCTTCTTTGGGAGAATCTTTCATTCGTAGTTGTATCCACTTGCAACCTCCTGCTAAAACATCAGTCACTTGTTCGATTATGCCATATTTGTCGGTCTTGTTTGTTATAAATTGTAGCATGTTGTTTTGTCGTTTTTAATTTTACATTTAATCTTATCTCTGCAATAAAATGCCAGAGCTACTATATATAAATATGTGTATTTTGAAAATGTCAGTTTGGCAAACTATCGGCAGAAGCATGTGCTTTTGATAGATTCTGCAGTTAATTTATTTATAAATCGAATTTCTACAAAGATACCAAAAACAACCGAAAAGAGAATGATTTGTTGATTAAATTTAAGTTTGGTAAAACAAAGATGGAGAAGGGGGGATAATTGGTTTGAGTTTTCGTCTTGGTTTTTTGTCCTTTTTTTTGTAAATTTGCTATGTTTGGCAGAATAGGCTTTTAGCGATGGTTTTGCTTATTTTGGCGGAGTAAAATGTGATGATTTTTGCATATTGTTTTAATGAAATTGAGTCATTTTTTATGAAAAACGCATTTTAGGTAAAAACGAAATGGCGATATTTGGCCAACGAAATCAAAGAAAATTAGAAGAGAAATATAACATTCAAAGATTAGTATATGCAACCGTTTATACATCTTCATACACATACACAATATTCTGTGCTTGATGGCCAGGCCTCGATTAAGAAACTGATTAAAAAAGCGATGGCCGATGGTATGCCTGGCATGGCTGTGACCGACCACGGTAATATGTTTGGCATCAAAGAGTTTTTTGATGAAGCAAATAGCGCCAATAAGCCTATAAAAGATGAACTTAAAAAACTTAAGGAAGAACTCTCAAAGGCCGAGGGCGCGGAAGAAGTAGATGAAGAGAAACTTAACGAACTTAAAGCGAGCATTGCCAGCGTAGAGAAAAAGTTCTTTAAGCCAATATTGGGTTGTGAAATGTATGTTGCAAAGGGCGATATGCATGACATGAGCGATAAAACCGACCGCGGTTATCACCTTATAGTTTTGGCAAAGAATTATACTGGCTACAAGAACCTTATTAAACTGGTGTCATTGGCCTGGACTGAGGGCTTTTATAACCATGCCCGCATCGATAAAGAGAACTTGGCCAAATATCGTGAGGGGCTTATTGTGGCTTCGGCATGTTTGGGTGGTGAGGTGCCTAAATTGATTAGAGACGGGCGTATAGATGACGCACGCGATGTGATAAATTGGTTTAAGTCGGTTTATGGTGAAGACTATTATATTGAGTTGCAGCGTCATAAAGCAAATCCTAATCAAAGGGCTAATTTTGAAACATACCCAATTCAAGAAAGTGTTAATCAAGAATTGATTAAACTTGCAAAAGAGACTGGGGTTAAACTTATATGCACTAACGACGTTCACTTTGTGGATGAAGATGATGCGGAGGCTCACGATCACCTTATCTGTTTGTTGACGGGTAAGGACTTGAATGACCCTAGTAGAATGCTTTACTCTAAGCAGGAGTGGTTTAAGTCAACTGCAGAGATGAATGAGGTGTTTGCTGATGTTCCTGAAGCATTGAGCAACACAATAGAAATTCTTGATAAAGTAGAGACATATAATATTGAGCATGACCCAATTATGCCATTTTTCCCTATTCCAGAGGAATTTGGTAGCGAGGAAGTGTGGAAGGAAAAGTATTCGGAAGAAGATATCTTGCACGAATTTACGAGCGATGAAAATGGAGAAAACACTTTGCCGCGAGAAGAAGGTCTTAAGAAAATTGCAAAATTGGGCGGTTATGAAAAACTCATAAGAATAAAGCTTGAAGCTGACTATTTAGGAAAGTTGGCTTACGAGGGAGCAAACAGACTATATCCAACACCGTTGGAGAAAGATGTTGATGACCGTATTCGTTTTGAATTGCATATTATGAAAACGATGGGTTTCCCTGGCTATTTCTTAATTGTGCAAGACTTTATTAACTCGGCGCAATCGGAATTGGGCGTGATGGTAGGTCCGGGCCGTGGCTCGGCTGCCGGTTCGGTGGTAGCATATTGCTTAGGTATCACGAAAATCGACCCGATGAAGTATGACTTGCTTTTTGAACGTTTTTTGAATCCAGACCGTATTTCATTGCCTGATATTGACACCGACTTTGATGATGATGGCCGTGCTAGAGTGTTGGAGTGGGTTGAAAATAAATATGGTAAGGAAAATTGCGCTCATATCATCACATACTCCACAATGGCAACAAAAAACTCAATCAAGGATGTGGCTCGTGTGGAGAAATTGCCTTTATCGGAATCGAATGCGTTATGTAAAGCGATACCTGACAGATTGAAAGAAGGCCCAGACGGAAAGGTGCCAAAGATGAATCTGACAAATGCAATCGCTCAAGTTCCTGAACTGCAAGAGGCAGAAAAGTCGCCAAACCCCTTGATGCGTAACACTATTAAGTACGCGAAAAAACTTGAGGGAAATGTGCGTGGTACTGGTGTGCATGCGTGTGGATTTATCATTTGCCGAGACCCTATTAGTGATTGGGTGCCAGTGAGTACGGCTGAAGATAAGGAGTCGCATGTTAGAGTAAACTGTACTCAATATGATGGTCACGTTATTGAAACCACAGGGTTGATAAAAATGGACTTCTTGGGGTTGAAGACGCTTTCTATCCTAAAGAGCGCATTGGAAAACATCAAGAACACTCGTGGAATTGAGATTGACATCGATAATATTCCTATTGACGATGAACTGACATATAAACTTTATCAAGAAGGTAGAACAATCGGTACATTCCAGTTTGAGTCGCCTGGTATGCAAAAGTATTTGAGAGAATTGCATCCAACGGTGTTTGAAGACTTGATTGCGATGAATGCTCTTTACAGACCGGGACCAATGGACTATATCCCTGATTTTATTCAACGCAAAAAGGACCCAGCAAAGGTCAAGTATGACTTGCCGTGTATGGAGAAGTATCTAAAGGATACTTATGGCATTACTGTGTATCAAGAGCAGGTGATGCTTTTGTCGAGGCAATTGGCTGACTTTACTCGTGGCGAAAGTGATGCTTTGCGTAAAGCTATGGGTAAAAAGAAAAAGGACATCGTTGACAAGATGAAGCCAAAATTTATTGAGGGCGGTGTTAAAAATGGTCATGACGCAAAAACGCTTGAGAAAATTTGGGCCGATTGGGAAAAGTTTGCATCGTATGCGTTCAATAAGAGCCATGCTACATGTTACAGCTGGGTTGCATATCAAACAGCATATTTGAAGGCGCATTATCCTGCTGAATATATGAGCGCGGTTATTAGCCACGCCGGTGACATTGAAAAGCAGGTGAAGTTTATGGACGAATGCAAGAGTTTGAAAATTGCAGTTAAAGGTCCGGATGTTAATGAATCTTTTAAGCAATTTAGCGCTAATAAGGCAGGCGATATTCGATGCGGATTGAGCGGCTTGAAGGGCGTTGGCGAAAAGGCGGTTGATGCTATTATTGAGGAACGAAACAAGAATGGCTTATATACCGACATATTTAACTTTGTGGAACGTGTGGATTTGACGGCTTGCCCTCAAGGAATGCTTGAAAAGTTGGCTCTGGCTGGTGCTTTTGATTGCTTCGAAGAAATTAAGCGTGAGGATTGGCTTGCAGTGAACGACAAGGGTGAGACTGGTGCACAGCTGATAATTAATTATGGCAAGAGATTCCAGTTAGACCAAAAGGAACATGTGGCTTCATTGTTTGATGATGTGCAAGAAACCTTGACTTCGCATCCGGTGTTGCCGATTGGCGAGACTTGGAGCAATGTGGAGCGTTTAGACAAGGAAAAGGAACTTGTGGGAATGTATCTTTCGGGGCATCCGCTAGACCCGTTTGACTTGGAATTGAAGTTTGCTTGTAACATAAAACTCGAAGAGATGCCTGAGGCGCAAGAAACAAAAGTTGACCAACCTTTGGTGTTTGGTGGGGTTGTAGTTGATTATGTGTCTCGCCAAACAAAGACTGGCAAACCATATGGGAAAATAACCCTTGAAGATAAAACTTCGACTTTCGACTTGATGCTGTTTGGCAGAAACTTCGTGGAATTTAATAAATACGGAATAAAAGGCGGTTTCTTATTGGTTAAAGGTTCTTATCAGAAAAGGGAGCATAGCAACGACGGCTCGGTAAGTTTCCAAGTTTCCTCTATTGAAATGCTACCAGATGTTAAAGGTAAGTTGATTCATAATATAGAAATAGAATTAAATCCGTCGGATATAAGTTCGTCGACATCAAAAATGCTGCATTCTTTTGTCGATTCATCGACAGAAAACAAGAGTGTGCTTACATTCAATATTGTTGACCCCGAAACAGGCAAGACCGTAAGGCTTGTTTCTAAAGAAACGATGCCCGTAACAAAAGAATTGATTGCCTATTTGGATGACTCGGGGTGGGATTATAAGGTGGAAGGCCGCAGAAATCCCGACAAGGTGCAGCTTGACATTGATGACGATGGTATGGCCAAAGAGATGGAGCTTGTCGACGATTAATTTAATGGTATATTGCTATTAAATTCATAAAATGTTGTTATCTTTGCGAGAGTGAAAAAAGAATTAATAATTAAAAATAAATAAAACTATGGCATTTGCATTTAATGACGAAAACTCAAAAGTGGAAATCGAATCAGGAAAGCCTGTGGTAATCGATTTCTGGGCAGAGTGGTGTGGCCCTTGTAAGAAAATTGCGCCTATTGTTGACGAATTGGCTGAGGAATATGCTGGTCAAGTGACAATTGGCAAGTATAATGTTGATGAAGATTCTGACATTGCTACTGAATACGGAATCAGAAACATTCCAACTATTCTTTTCTTTAAAGATGGCAAGCTTGTTGACAAGAGTGTGGGTTCTGCTTCAAAGTCAAGTCTTGAAGAAAAAATCAAAGCTTTATTATAAAAGTAATATAGAACGAACAGTAAAATTTGCTGTTCGTTCTTTTTTTGTGTGAATGCCAATCTATTTGTTTAAAATTGTATAAATTGTTCTTAATATTTAGGGCTTAAGAACGCGTAATTGACAATATTTTTGTATATTTGCTTTGCTAAATATGTAAAAACTTATAATTATATAATCATAAACTAAACTAACAAGCATGAAAGAACAAATTAAAGCTGAATTTAAGCAACGTTTCGGTGAAGGTGGCACAATGTATGCATCTGCAGGTCGTATTAACTTGATTGGTGAACATACAGACTACAATGGAGGATTTGTATTCCCAGGTGCTATTGATAAGTGCATTGCAGCACAAATTAAGGAAAACGGCACAGATGTTGTGCGTGTGTATTCGATCGACATTAATGATTATGCCGAATTCGGATTGAATGAAGAAGATGCTCCAAAGCAACAATGGGCAAGATATATCTTTGGCGTATGTCGTGAAACTATTAAGCGTGGTGGTGTTGTAAAAGGATTTGATGCAGTGTTTGCTGGTAATGTGCCTCTAGGTGCAGGCCTTTCTTCTTCTGCAGCTCTTGAATCATGCTTTGCATTCGCTATGAATGACATGTTCAACGATAATAAAATTGATAAGTTTGAATTGGCAAGAATTGGTCAATCTACAGAGCACAACTATTGCGGTGTTAACTGTGGTATCATGGACCAATTTGCATCGGTTTTCGGTAAGAAGAACTGCTTGATGCGTCTTGACTGCCGTTCAATGGAATTCCAATATTTCCCATTTGAACCTAAGGGCTATAAGCTTGTGCTTGTTGACTCTGTTGTTAAGCACGAATTGGTGGATTCTCCATATAACAAGCGTAGAGAATCATGTGAACGTGTTGCAGCTAAGATTGGCGTGGAAACACTTCGTGATGCAGAAATGGCCGACCTTGACAAGGTTAAGGCTGAAATCAGCGAAGAAGACTATATGCGTGCAAAGTATGTAATCGAAGAAAAGCAACGTGTGCTTGATGTTTGTGCGGCACTTGAGGCTGGCGATTATGACACAGTGGGCGATAGAATGTACAAGACTCATGAAGGTATGTCAAAACTTTACGAAGTTAGCTGCGAAGAACTTGACTACTTGAATGATTTGGCTAAAGAATGTGGCGTGACTGGTTCACGTATCATGGGCGGCGGCTTCGGCGGTTGTACAATCAACTTGGTGAAGGATGAACTTTATGATAACTTCATTGCAACAGCAAAGGCTAAGTTTAATGAAAAATACGGTCATGAACCAAAGGTTTATGATGTGATTATTTCAGACGGCGCTCATAAAGAATAAATTGTATGAAGATTGAAGCTAAAAGTGTTATGTCACAAAAGGGTGACATAACACTTTATACATTAACAAATGAAAGCGGGGCAAGTGTAGTCTTGTCGAGTTTAGGATGTGGCATAGTGTCGGTTAATGTGCCTGACAGAAACGGTAATTTGGCCGATGTTGCGTTA
Source organism: Muribaculaceae bacterium (assembly GCA_045613305.1). Lineage (GTDB taxonomy): Bacteria > Bacteroidota > Bacteroidia > Bacteroidales > Muribaculaceae > SFTJ01. Next base: position 66,411 of record JAZLAU010000012.1, on the reverse strand, counting down.
GGATATTCTGACCCGACATCGTATTATTACGATGGCCCATGTGCAGGAAAGGTGCCAGGCCGATATGCCAATCGAATTGCAAAGGGTAATTTAGTTGTTGATGGTGTTAAATACCAATTGGCAATTAATAACGGGCCTAATGCTTTGCATGGCGGTCCAGAAGGTTTTCAAAATCAAATCTGGGACAGTAAGGTTGAAGGCGAAAAGATTGTGTTCACCCGCGTGAGTGCTGATGGCGAAGAAAATTATCCTGGCGAACTTGCTGCAAGAGTTGAGTATTCGTGGAATGATGACAATGAACTGACCATAATAATGTCGGCAACGACAAACAAGGCTACCGTTGTTAACTTGACAAACCACGCTTATTTCAATTTGGCAGGAGAAAATTCGGGCGATATTTTTGACCAAGAGTTATGGCTTGCGTGCTCTAACTATTTGCCAACCGATGACACGTTGATACCTACGGGCGAGATTGCTCCAGTGGCAGGTACTCCTATGGATTTCACTGCGCCAAAGGCATTGGGTAAGGAGATAAAGGCCGATTTCCCAGCCTTGGTTTATGGTAAAGGATATGACAATTGTTGGGTGGTTGACAATTGGGTGAAGGGTGAACTTAAACACGTTGCAACGCTTGAAGATAAAAAATCGGGCAGAGTGTTGGAGGTGTTGACAACTCAACCTGCGGCACAAGTGTATACAGGTAATTGGTTGGCTGGTAGCCCTGAAAGTAAGTCTGGCCGTTCGTATAACGATTATGACGGAGTGGCTATTGAATGTCAAGGTATGCCTGACGCGCCAAATAAGCCAAATTTCCCAAGCCAATTGTTGGTGCCTGGCGAAGAATATAAGGAGGCAATTATTTTTAAATTCAATATAAAGTAAAATGAAACCAACATTATTTGTTTTGGCTGCTGGTATGGGCAGTCGTTACGGAGGTCTAAAGCAACTTGATGGTCTTGGCCCTCACGGAGAAACTATCATGGACTATTCAATCTACGATGCTATTCGTAGCGGATTCGGAAAGGTTGTTTTTGTTATTAGAAAGGATTTTGAAGATGATTTTCGCGCTAAGATTCTTTCTAAGTATGAAAACCACGTTCCAGTAGAAGTAGTTTTCCAAGCAATTGATGCTTTGCCAGAAGGTTTTGTGTGCCCAGCGGAACGCACTAAGCCATGGGGTACTAACCATGCTGTTCTTATGGGTAAGGACGTTATTAAGGAACCTTTTGCTGTAATCAATGCCGATGACTTCTACGGAAGAGATTCGTTTGCTGTAATTGCAAAGGAACTTTCTGAACCTAAGGAAGGCAAGGGCGATTATTGTATGGTGGGTTTCCGTGTTGGCAACACAATGTCGGAAAGCGGTTCTGTGGCTCGCGGTGTTTGCGAAACAACAGAAGGATACTTGACAACAGTTGTTGAAAGAACGGCCATTGAATATGATGCAAACCATGAAATTGCATTTGTTGACGAAAACGGCGAAACTCAAATTCTTGAGCCAAACACTCCAGTATCGATGAACTTATGGGGATTCACTCCTGATTACTTCGAATTCAGCGAAAAGTATTTTGTTGACTTCTTGAAGGAAAACATTGAAAAGCCAAAGTCTGAATTCTTTATCCCATTGGTTGTGAATGAACTAGTGACTAACGGCACTGCTAAGGTTAAGGTGCTTGACACAACCTCTAAGTGGTTTGGTGTAACATATGCAGCCGACCGCCAAGGCGTGGTTGATAAGCTTGCAGAATTGCATGCATGTGGTGAATATCCAGAAAAGATGTTCTAAATCAAGACAAATAATAAAAAAAATAAAAATGCCTGCGCCTTTTTTATTGGCGTGGGCATTTTTGCTTTTTGTCGGCAATGATTACCCCGGTCAAAGTGAGTGCGCAGCCAATCAGCCCGATTGCGCTTGCTCTCTCGTTGAGAATAATTATTGACATTATGATTGATATGATAGGGGAAATGTATAAGAAATTTGATGTTTTCACAGCGCCTAATGCCTTAACGGTGACGTTCCACAAATAGAACCCCATGAGGGAGCATACGATGCCTAAAAACAAAAGATTGCCTAATACTACCGGTTGGGCTAAAAGCTGAATGTTGTAGGAGTCGTTGTTGGCAGCTGTGAAGATAAGTGAGCTTATGATGCCGTAGAAAAATATTTTGCGGGTTAGTTCGGTGACTTGGTATTTGTTTTCGATTTTCTTTAAGAGCAATGAATAGATGGCCCATGATAACGCTGCTGTTAGTGCGAGTATGCTGCCCAGCACGCCATTGCCAAGAGAAAATCCTTTTTGGAATATTATTAGCGATGAACCGCAGAGGGCTATCAGTGACCCAATAATCATGTTTCGTGAGAGTTTTTCCTCTTTATGGAACACAAATATTAACAAAGCTGTTAGGAGCGGTGCTGTGTTGACAACAAAGGCCACGTTTGACACTAAAGTTAGTTTAAGAGCTGTGTTTTCGGCGATGAAATATATGGTGCCTCCAAAAAGTCCGCAGCACGCTGCTGTTAATTCATCTTTTAGGGGTAGTATGGAAACTTTGAATTTGCTGATTATGAGCAGCAGCAGATATGCTAAAGTGAAACGATAGAGGTATATGACATTCGGTGTCAATCCGTAATCAAGAAGCACCTTTGTGTTAACAAAAGATACGCCCCATGAGAATACAACAAGGAGGGCGTAAGCGTAATATTTTGCTTTGTTGGCTTGTGTGTTATGCTTCGAGGAAAAGGTCATTGGTTTAAAATCATTATTATTTGCAAAAATAGCATTTTTAATTGGTTTCAAACCTAAAAATGTGAACTATTTTTGCTATCTTTGTATGTTGATATTATAAAAAATTTGCGTCGGTATTTTGCTTTGCAGTACACTGATTTATGGCGCAAGTTACTTGTTTAATTTTAAAGACAAAAGATGAATAACGATCGTATACAAAAGATCAATATTGAGAGTCAAATGTGTTCGGCTTACATCGACTATTCTATGTCGGTGATTGTTTCGAGAGCGTTGCCAGATGTTCGCGATGGCTTTAAGCCTGTGCACCGTAGAGTGCTATACGGGATGGAGAAGTTGGGTAACTTTTCAACAGCGCCTTATAAGAAATCTGCTCGTATTGTGGGCGATGTGCTTGGTAAGTTTCACCCACACGGCGATTCTTCGGTGTATGGCGCAATGGTTCGTATGGCTCAAAGTTGGGCAATGCGATATGCCTTAGTTGACGGACAAGGTAACTTTGGCTCGGTTGACGGTGACGGCGCTGCTGCAATGCGTTACACAGAAGCACGTTTGGCCAAGATGGGTGAAGAAATGATGCGTGACATTGATGAAGATACAGTAGACTTCACAATGAACTTCGATAACACCTTGCCAGAGCCAACCGTGATGCCTACACGATTCCCTAACCTTTTGGTTAACGGTGCGTCGGGTATTGCAGTAGGTATGGCTACAAATATGCCGCCTCATAACCTTACGGAATCGATTAATGCATGTATTGCATTAGAAAATAACCCCGATATCACTGTTGATGAACTGATGCAGCACATTAAGGCGCCAGATTTCCCAACAGGAGGTATCATTTATGGTATTTCGGGCGTTCGTGAAGCATTCGAAACTGGTAAGGGACGTATTGTTGTAAGAGCAAAGACTGAGATTGAAACCGAGGCTGAACACGAAAGAATTATCGTAACAGAAATTCCATATAATGTTAATAAGCGTCTGCTAATTATGAAGATTGCAGATCTTGTTAATGAAAAAAAGATTGAAGGCATTTCGAACGTAAATGACGAAAGTGACCGCAATGGTATGCGAATAGTGATAGATGTTCGTAAAGATGCAAATTCTAATGTTGTGTTAAACAAATTGTTTAAGATGACTGAATTGCAGTCTTCTTTTAGCGTTAACAATATTGCTTTGGTTAATGGTCGACCAATGACGTTGAACTTAAAAGAAATGCTATATCATTTCTTGCAATTCCGTCATGAGGTTGTCATTCGACGCACAAAATTCCAATTGGCGAAAGCTGAAGCAAGAGCGCACATCGTACAGGGCTTGATAGTTGCTTCTGACAATATCGATGAAGTGATTCAAATTATCAAGTCGAGCTCAAACATTGAAGAGGCAAAATCACGTTTGTGCACACGTTTCGACCTTGACGAAGAACAGGCTAATGCTATTGTTCAAATGCGTTTGCGTCAATTGACAAATCTTGAACAAGATAAACTTCGCGCAGAATATGACGATTTGATGAAACTCATCGAAAAGTTGAATTTGATTCTGACTGATCCGGAAGAACGCAGACGTGTGGTTATCACTGAACTTGAAGAAGTTCGTGAAAAGTTTGGCGATGAGCGCAAAACAGAAATTCATCCAGATGAAGGAGAGTTCTCGATTGAGGATATGTATGCTAATGAACCTGTGGTTATTACTATTAGCCACAATGGTTACATTAAGAGAACAGCATTGGCTGAATTTAAGGCGCAACATAGAGGCGGCGTAGGCATAAAGGGAAGCGATACTCGCGACGACGACTTCATTGAATATATATATCCAGCAACAATGCACAACTATATGTTGTTCTTCACTCAAAAGGGTCGTTGCTATTGGATGCGTGTATTTGAAATTCATGAAGGAGCTCGCAATACAAAGGGCAGAGCAATACAAAATATGCTTAACATTGAGCCTGACGATAAAATCACTGCTTTCATTTGTGTGGAAAGCCTAAGTGACCCTGAATATAACGATTCACATAGCATAATCTTCTGTACAAAGAAGGGTATTGTGAAGAAGACCACATTGGCCGATTACTCGCGTCCACGCACAAAGGGCATCATTGCTATTAATATTCGTGAAGACGACAGCGTGATAGAAGTGGCTATGACTAACGGCAATTCACAAATAATTCTTGCCGACAGATTGGGTAGAGCAATCAGATTCCCAGAAGAAAAGGTGAGAGTTATGGGTAGAAATGCCACAGGTGTAAAGGGTATGGAAATTACCGGTGATGATGAAGTGATAGGCATGATATGTGTAGATGAAAACACTTCTGAAGATATTCTTGTGGTTTCTGAAAATGGCTATGGCAAGCGTTCTGCTCTTGAAAATTACCGAATTACAAATCGCGGTGGTAAGGGTGTTAAGACTCTAAATATCACTGAAAAGACTGGTCAATTGGTGGCAATTAAGAATGTTACTGATGATAACGATTTGGTTATTATTAATAAGTCGGGAATCACCATCCGTTTGAAGGTTTCAGATTTGAGAGTTATGGGACGCGCAACTCAGGGCGTTAAACTGATTAACTTGGAAAAACGTAAGGATGTTATTTCTTCAATATGTAAGGTTGATTCTGAAAAAGATGTAGAAATGCTTGAAGAAATAGACGAAACTCAAAATGTTGAGGCGTTGAATGATGAAAGCAACGAAACATTAAACCAAACAGAAGATTGAAAGTCTAAATAAAAAAGAATAATCATTAACAAAAAAATTAGATAACATGAAAAAATTGGTTCTATTATTAGCATGTGCTGCTTTGTCTACATCAGTTTTTGCTCAAAAGAGCTTGGTGGACGAAGTTAAAAGAGAAATTGGTGGAATGAGCGCCAATTCTGGTACTCTAAAAAATGCAATGAAAAAAATCAAGCCAGCATTGGAAAATGCAGAAACAAAGGATGCTGCTCAAACTTGGTTTATTGCAGGTAAGACTTGTTATGGTTTCTATGACAAGTGTGTTGGTGAAAGAGCTATTGGTAAGCCAGTAGACGAAAAAGCTATGGCTGAAGCTCTTCTACAAGGTTTGGATTACTACAAGAAGGCATTGGAACTTGACAAAGTTGCTGAACTAAATAAAGACGGAAGTCCAAAGCGCGACAAGAAGACTGGTGAAATAAAGTATAAGACTAAGCATACAAAGGACATCGTTAGCACTTTGGCTGGTCACGTAAACGACTTTATGCATGCAGGTAATGCATTCTATGACGCTAAGGATTATAAGAATGCATCACTTTGCTGGGGCACTTATTGTGATTTTGAAAATGCTGATTATCTTGGCAATCAAAAGCCAGAAATGGTTGACACAATCATTGGCCAAATGAGATTCTATCAAGGTGTTTCTGCATGGCAAGCTGAAGACCTACATGGCGCAGCTAAGGCTTTCGAACAAGCTCGTGCTAAGGGTCGTTTGGATAAGGAAACATTCGATTACTCAATGAGTGTGGCTGCTTCAATTCCTAACAATGAGGTTGAATTGGTTAAGATTGCAAAGGAAGCTTATCCATTGCATGGTAAGATTGATAACACTTATGTAAGAGTTATCGTTAATGACCTTCTAAACAAGGAGCAATATGACGAAGCAAATAAGATTATGGATCAAACTATTGCTGACAACCCAACTAATGAAGAATATTTGGACTTGAAGGGCGTATTGCTAGAACAAGAAGGTAAGATTGAAGAAGCTATTGAATATTTCAAGAAGGCTGTAGCTTCAAATCCTGAATATGCTAAGGGTCACTTTGACCTTGGCCGTATGTACTTCAACAAGGCCATTAAGGTTGCTGAAGAAAATGAAAAACTTTCAGGTGCACAACTTGCTGCATTAACTGATCCATTGTATCGTGAAGCTCTTCCTTATTTGGAAAAATGCTATGAATTGGATCCTTCTAATGCTGATTGCAAGCGCGCTCTTTCAAACATTTATTATCAACTTAACGAAGAAGCTAAGTTGAATGCTCTTGAAGGAAAGTAATACTTAGTTAAAACATAAATGAAAAACTTCTTGCTGGAAAGCAAGAAGTTTTTTTTATTTATTTGATTTTGTTTGGGTTTGTGTAAGTGTTGTCTTCAAGTTGAACTACAAATCCCTCTTCAATAAGAAATGAAAGCATCTCGAAAATCTCATCTTTTGGGAAACTTAATGTAGATGTTAAATCGGTGATGCTGCGAGGTTTTATTGATGTCATATATAAAATGCCATCTTGAACGTCTTTGGCAGTGTGGTTTGATTTTTTCTTTCTTTCAATACATAAGTCACAGTGTCCGCATTCGTGTAGAGTGTTTTCGTCAAAATAATTGGTTAAAATTGCTTCGCGACATCCGGTTTCCGAATACGAATATTCAATCATTGCATCTATTCGTTCAGACAAGCGGTCTTTTAAATCTTGATAAGCGTATTTAGGTATAATAATGTCTTTCTTGTCTTCTCTGGAGGTGGTGAATACGATATACGGAGTACGCTTGCGTGGAATGTAATGCAATATGTGCATTTTAGTTAATGTAATAAGCGAATCATATATGATTTCTTCTGAAAGTCCTGAGTTGTATGATAACAAAGGTTCGTTGATGAAAACGTAATCGGCAAAAAGGCCGGTGTATGTTCGAAGCAGTGCTTGTAGCACATCGTCGAGTTTTGGCTTGTTTTCAGTTGATAGGTTATATAACTCAGATTTATCAGCCTGAATCATTACTCTTGCTTGAGTGTCGATTTCTTCAATGTAATCGATATAGCCAGCCCTTGTAAGTATTTTTAAAGCGCTGTGTGTTGGCAGAAGAGGCAAGTCGAAATTCTTACAAAACAGATTAAAGTTAAACTCAAATGTTTGCGAATATCCGTAGCCAATAGGTACACTCAAAAAGTCGCAAAGCTTTTCGTATATAGTTTTAATGAAATCTTTGTCGGGGAATGATTCGTTGATTCTTTTTTTTAAGGTGGCCTTGTCGGTTTTCGAAACTAAAAGCACTGCGTAGGAGTGTTTTCCGTCTCGTCCGGCACGTCCTGCTTCTTGATAGTATTCTTCGAGAGAATTAGGTATGTCGGTGTGTACCACTACGCGTACATCTGGTTTGTCTATGCCCATGCCGAACGCATTAGTGGCAACCATAACTCTTAATTCGTTAGATTTCCACTTGTTTTGTTTGTCGTTCTTTTCTTCGGTTGATAGTCCTGCATGATAAAACTCACAAGAAAACCCTTTAAAGTTAAGTTCGTCGGATATTTGTTTGGCTTTTTTGCGGCTTCTGACATACACTATGGCGCTGCCCGGCACATTATTAAGAATGTTGAATAATTGGCCATTCTTATCTTCTGTTCTGCGTACAACGTACGACAGATTATTACGAACGAAACTCTTACGGAATATGTTAGGACTGCGTAGGGCTAACTTGTTGATGATGTCGTTGGCAACAAGATTAGTGGCTGTTGCAGTTAAAGCCAAAATTGGGACATTTGGCTTGATTTCGCGGATTCGAGTGATTTTAAGAAAAGATGGACGGAAATCATATCCCCATTGTGAAATACAGTGGGCCTCATCTACAACAATCAAGGAAATGTTGATAGATTTTATTTGGTTTAAAAAAGTATCAGAGCCCAAACGTTCGGGTGATATGTAGAGAAATTTGCAATTGCCGTTAGCGCATTTCTCAATTACTTTTTTCCGTTCGGTTATTGTTAATCCAGAGTGAAGGTATGTGGCCTTTATTCCTCTTTCCTTAAGGTTGTCAACCTGGTCTTTCATCAGTGATATGATAGGAGTAATCACTAATGCCATGCCTTCTAAGAACATAGCTGGCACCTGAAAGGTTATTGATTTGCCGCCACCTGTGGGCATTAAACCCAAAGTGTCGTGACCATCGAGTACGGAATTAATTATTTCTTCTTGAAGTTCACGAAACTTTGGGTATCCCCAATACTTATTGAGTATGCTATGGATGTCATTATGCTTAGGCATTTTCCTCGCTGATTCTAATGCCTTTAATCAGTAGTTGCATATTATTGCCTAAAGCACGCTTGTTTTCCTCAATAGTGTAACATATTTCAAACGGCTTATGCGCTTTAATGTGCTCAAAATATTCGCTCATGTTGAATGCAATGCCATTCATTACAACATTTGATTTGTTGTCGACCAATTCAAGCTTAATGTGTTCAGATGTTTTGCCCACAAGTTTGCTTGTGCCGTAGTCATAAACATTTTTTGTGACAAACACAGGCTTTTGATTACTTGGACCAAATGGGTTAAGCAGACGAAGGCTAGCAATGAATTCTGCATTAATTTCGCTGAAATCAAGTTCTCGGTCAATGTCGGTTTGAGGAACTAATTGCTCAAGGTCGATATTGTTAATGACATATTGCTCGAAACGGCGCTTAAACTCAGGAATGTTTTCTTCTTTCAGTGAAAGCCCTACAGCATAGGTGTGGCCTCCAAAATTTTCTAAAAGATCGCGTGCTGATTCGATTGCTTTATAAATGTCGAAACCATGAACACTTCGCGAAGAGCCAGTAGCTAATCCGTTTGAGTAGGTGAGTACTACCGACGGCTTATAATACAATTCTGTTAATCGAGAGGCGACAATTCCGATTATGCCTTTGTGCCAATCCTTGTTGTAGATTACGATAGGCTTTTTGCCGGCAATTTTTTCACCTCTGTCTTCAAGGATTTTGCTGGCTTCGTCGGTAATCTGTTTGTCTAACTCTTTTCGGTCTTTATTGTATTGGTCAATGTTTTTACCTTTTTCATAGGCATCGGCCATGTCTTTAGCAACAAGCAAGTCCACGGCTTCTCTACCGCTTTGCATTCGTCCAGACGCATTAATGCGAGGTCCGATTTTGAAAATAACGTCGCTAATGGTAATTTCCTTGTTGGCCAAACCGCAGATGCGAATTATGCTTCGAAGTCCAATGTTAGGGTTTGAATTAATTCGTTTTAGACCGTAGTAAGCCATTACGCGGTTTTCGCCCATTATAGGCACAATATCGGCAGCAATGCTAACGGCAACTAGGTCAAGAAGGCTTTCAAGGTCGTACAGTGTGGTTATGCCGTTGCTAAGAGTAAATGCATGCATAAATTTGTAACCAACACCACACCCCGAAAGGTCCTTGAAAGGGTAAGGGTTGCCTTCAAGTTTTGGGTTTAGGATTGCTACTGCTTCAGGGAGCACGTCGTCGGGCACATGATGGTCGCAAATGATGAAGTCGATGCCTTTGCTTTTTGCATACTTGATTTCATCAATTGCCTTAATGCCACAATCGAGCACAATTATCAACTTTACGCCAATTTCTTCAGCGTAATCAATGCTTTTCATCGATATGCCATATCCTTCTTCGTAGCGCGTAGGAATATAGTATTCGATGTTCGAATAAAAATTGAGAAGATACTTGTAGACAAGTGCGACGGCTGTTGTGCCATCTACATCATAGTCGCCATAGACCATAATCTTCTCCTTTAACCCCATTGCATCATTAAGGCGTTTTACTGCCTTGTCCATGTCTTGCATAAGGAAAGGGTCATGCATTTGTGACATAGAGGGATAGAAAAATTTTTGGGCTTCATCCCAAGTTTCTATACCTCTTTGCACCAATAGCTGGCTAATGGCCGGACAGTTGGGGAACTTAGTCGACAACTGGGCCTCTTTTTTTCTTTGCTCGGATGTTAGGGGTAAGTAATTCCATTTACTTATCATTTATGTTTGTTTTTTATTTTTTTCGAGTAAAGGAGGGTTTCTGCTCTCTTGCAGAAAGATATGTTAAGAAAGTAAGCACAGGCGGTGCCTGTAAGGAAAGTGCTCTTTCTGTCAACCTTGTCAAGCATGGAGTTAAAATAATGCATCCGACTATAACTCCTGCTAATGGTTGCTTGCGGTTTTAAGGCTTTGTCGGTTTTATGTATTTATTATGATAAGTTACCTTAAAACAAATAAACTTAAAGGCAATATTATTATCTTACTTTATAATTACGCAAATATAATGATTGTTTGTCAATTTTTCACCTAATTAAGCGATGTTTTAAAGAAGATTAATAAAGTTTTTCTGCCGTTTTGTTATTCATACAAAAATTTATACCATTTTAGAGCTTTATAGGCCTTTTCGTTACGGGAATTTGCGCTGCCCATAACGTAAGTGGAAAGGCCCGAAAAAGACTCTGGCTTAATGGTGATAGTGTTTAATATTTTTGGTGTTGCGGCCTTGTAAATGACAGCTTGATTAAGGGCTTGTTGGAGTTTGGAATATTGTTCGTCGGTTGCTATTTTGCTATATGTTTGAAGAAAATCAAAATAAAATCGGTTGCTTGATGAATTATAGCAAAGCAAATCTGAAGTGCTGATTTGTTTGTTTTTGATATTAGTCTCGAGGCATAAATTTGCAATTTTATTAAGTTTTGAGCAGTCGATTAGGCTGATGGTCGCAGACCGGTATTCTCCTTGCAGGCGGTCGTAGAAGTTAAACATGTTTTGGCATGCACTTTTCAAATCGGCTGTGTTTTCAAAAAAGCAGGGAATGTTTTGGTCGTAAGGCATTCCATAAGAAAGTATTTCAGTTGGAGAACCGATGAAATATTTAGTGTCGTTGCGAAGCTCATAAGCAATCTCAATGGAGCCCATGTAGCAAGCATCTGTCCAAATGAAGTTAAACATGTTGTCGGGTATTGCCATAGATAAGGAATCTATTGGCATACTTGCACCGTAATCGTCTCCAAAATATTTGGGTTGGCGGTTTGATATATTGCTGATGTTGCCAGACTTTGTCTCAGCCCATCCGTTAGAGTGTGACCATAGAATGAGGCCATATTCGCGGGCTGGTGCAACAGTGCGAACGTCGCTTAGCACTTGAGCGAATCGTTGTGTGCTCACTGATAGTTTTTGCGTGCTGTCGTAAGTTTTGTGTATAGTAGTAACAACTTTGCCGTTTTTGTCTCTATGCAATTCCATGAGTTTGGGTGTTCGGTTGTTGTAGCTTACTCGATATATTAATAAACGGCAGTTGTTGATGTCGCATGTGGCTATTGCTTCCGACATTTCATAAATGTCGTCATCGTCGTAGCCATTGAGAGTATTGGTGGCAATAGCATACACGAGAATGGTTCTTGTGGATTTTTCGGGCGAAGGAGCATGTTCCTCACATGATGAGAGGATTAGCACAATAAGTATCAATAGCGTGTTTAAAATATGCTTATATGGTGACATTGCGTGGTGAATTTAATGTTATATATTTACAAAATTAGTAAAATAAACATTAAAGAAAAATTGAATTTGGTTGAAATAGGTTAACTTTGTGGCATGAAGAAATTTTTCACCACAATATTACTGCTTTTTGTTTTCGGTTCGATGCAAAATGTATTCGGACAATCGAAATATCTAGCCTATATTGATAGTGCAGATATGAAAATTAAGGCGCAAAGTTGGTTGCAGGCAGAAAGGTACATACTTTTGGCTTTAAAAGAAGAGCCGGCTAACAATAATAACTCTTTGCTTATAAGTAATTTGGCAACGGTACAGCGTTATCAGAAAAAATATGTAGAGGCTTTGAAAAACTATGATGTGGCGTTGTCGATGACTCCCAAAGCCGTTACTTTATTGAAGAACAGAGGTTCCTTGTACCTTGAGATTGATAGTTTAAGCCATGCATACATCGATTTTGAAAAAGTTACTCTTCTTGATAGAGATGATATAGAATCGCGCTATTATCATGGCTTGATTGCTTTGAGAAAGGGGCATATAAAAATAGCAGAGGCCGATTTTTCTGATTTGCTTCGAATTAATCCTAATTCTCCTTATACATTAGAGGCACAAGCAACATTGCAGAAGTCAAAGGGTAATTTTGAAAGAGCTATTGAATATTATAGCGCATTAATTGAATTGCAAGAAACACCTTCATATCAAACTTTAATAAATAGGGCAGAATGCTATTTGGAACTGAAAAAGCTGAATGAGGCTGATGATGACATCAGGGTAGCATTGGCAAAGCAGCCCGGTGAACCATACATTTATGTTTTAAGAGCCAGATTAAATAAATTGCGAAATAATCATGGCGATAAAGAAAGGGATATTCAATTGGCTATTAAACACGGTCTTAGCAGAGAGATTGTGACATTTTTCATGAAATAATATTTGATGAATTTGAATTAATGCATTTGCCAAATTGAATTATTTATAGTAATTTTGTTTTAAATGATTAATATTACACTCCATATCGAATACTTATTGACAAGGCATGATTGTGTAATCTTGCCGGGTTGGGGTGCGTTTTTGTCACAACATTCAAAGGCATTCTCTTTTGAAGACACATGCCAATTTAAAAAACCAGGTAAATTCTATGTGTTTAACTCTGCAGTTAATCATAACGATGGTCTGCTTGTGAATTCTATAGTGCGCAGGGAGGGATTGAGTTATGAAATGGCAGTGCGAGAAGTTGAAGTTTTTGTTGCTTCGTTAAATAAGCAGATAGAATACGACGACGTTGTGTCGATTGGTAGAATAGGATGTTTTAGAAAGCAATTTGGCAATCTTGTTTTTGAGCCATATCACGTTGCAAATAGTTGTGACGATAACTTTGGCCTTGTGGATTTGAGCATAAAGACTATTCAACAATTAACTGCCGCTTCTGATGAGCCTCAGGTGAGCGAAACGTTGGTTGATTCAAATGTAATATTAACTTTTGGACGACGCTTTGTTAAGGTAGCTGCCTCGATTGTTGTTATGATTGGATTGGCTTTTATGTTATCAACTCCTCTTACCGTTGACGACAGTGTTGATTATGCAGCATTAAATTCGGCAATTAAAGTAAGAGCACCACAAAAAGCTATTACTTTGGCAGAAGAAGGTGTTCTTTCGATTGCTTTGCCTGAGGATAACATTATTCAACAAGAAATAGTTGTTGTAAACGATGCTCAAGAAAAAACGCATCAAAATTCAGAAGCCCAAGAAGCATTAGACATACCGCATAATTCAAACGGTTTATTCTATTTGATTGTTGCTTCGTTAGACACCAAGTCGCAAGCTGAAAAATTTATTTCATCGCATACACAAGACGATTTAAGGATATTAGAATGCGATGGTCGATATCGAGTGTATGCAGCGCAAAGTAATTCTTACAAAACACTAAAAAAGGTTAGTGAGTATTTGAATGCGAAATATCCAGGATGTTGGATTATCAGATAAGATATAAGATAAAAAAGACATGGTGCTGAAATTTTCAGCACCATGTCTTTTTTATGATTGTGTTAAACCTAAGCATTGCTTACTCTTAACGGTTTTGGGGTTGTCGGTAATATGTATGTCGTACCGGTTTCAAAGGACGATTATCTTAATGAGTCTTAGATGAATGCCTTTGATAATGCTTCTGATGCATATTGGAACACTTATTGACAATGATTGTTTACTATGATATTATTCTTGATATAGATAATGTATCGAACCAAGATATTATAGAAGAGGCTCGTGGTAGACATTCAATCTTTACTTAACCCATTGGCAACTATCTGAAATTACATTTCATTAGAAAAAATCAAATTGTCATTGCTGAAATCTATTGTAATTGGCTTGGCCGGTGTGATGTGCTGAGCAATAATATCTTTTGACAATTGATTTAGCACAAGTTTTTGGATAGCGCGTTTAACTGGTCGTGCACCAAATTCTGGGTTATAACCAATTTCTGCCAAGTAATTCAAAGCGTTTTCAGTTATGTTTAATTCAATTTGATTGTTCTTAAGCATTGATTTTACGCCTTCAATTTGGAGTTTAACAATCTCCTTGATTTCACTTTCAGATAGGGGTGTGAACATAATAATGTCGTCTATTCTGTTAAGGAATTCAGGACGGATTGTTTGCTTCAAAAGATTAAGCACTTGTTCTTTAGTGTTTTCAATAACATCTTCGCGATTATTGTCTGTTAACTTTTCCATGTTCTCTCTTATAAGTCCAGAGCCCATGTTCGAAGTCATTATGATAATCGTGTTCTTGAAATTAACGATTCGGCCTTTGTTGTCTGTAAGTCGACCGTCGTCAAGAACTTGTAGTAGAATGTTGAAAACGTCAGGATGAGCCTTTTCGATTTCATCAAAAAGAACTACTGAGTAAGGTTTTCTGCGCACGGCTTCAGTTAATTGACCGCCTTCATCATAACCCACATATCCTGGAGGAGACCCAATTAAACGAGTAACAGAAAATTTTTCCTGATATTCGCTCATGTCAATACGAGTCATCATATTTTCATCGTCAAAGAGGTAGTCGGCCAAAGCTTTTGCCAACTCTGTTTTGCCAACACCTGTTGTGCCGAGGAAAATAAACGAACCGATAGGGCGACGAGGGTCGTTAAGACCAGCTCTGCTACGGCGTACAGCGTCTGAAATGGCCTCGATGGCGTCCTCTTGGCCAATCACTCTCTTGTGAAGCTCGTCTTCGAGATGAAGCAACTTCTCTTTTTCCGACAGTGCCATTTTAGTTACGGGGATGCCTGTCCAGCGTGATACGATATCGGCAATATCCTCGGCATTAACTTCTTCTCTCACAAGGGCCTTTTCGCCTTGCAAGTTGTGAAGTTGTTCCTGGATTTTTTCGTTTTCATCGATTTTGTTTTTAATTGAAGAATATCGTATTTCGGCCACTTTGGCATAATCTCCATCGCGTTCGGCGCGTTCGGCTTCAAATTTTAGTTGCTCAATGTCAAGTTTGTTTTGTTGAATTCTATTGATGAGTTCCTTTTCTGCTTTCCACTTCGCACTAATTTCGTGTTCTTGTTCACGAAGATTTGCAATTTGCTGTTCTATTGATTGCACTTTAGAGGTGTCTCCGTCTCGTTTAATAGCCTCACGTTCGATTTCAAGCTGAGATATGCGGCGTGTAATTTCGTCGAGCGACTGTGGCAGAGAGTCCATTTCTAATCTCAGTTTTGATGCACTTTCGTCAATTAAATCGATTGCTTTATCGGGCAAGAATCGGTCGGTGATATATCGTTCAGATAACTGAACGGCTGCAATCACTGCTTCATCAAGTATTCTCACTTTGTGGTGATTTTCGTAGCGTTCTTTTAATCCACGAAGAATTGCTATGGCACTTTCTTCATCTGGCTCATTTACCATTACAATTTGGAATCTGCGTTCTAAAGCTTTGTCCTTTTCGAAATATTTTTGATATTCGTCTAAAGTTGTTGCGCCAATGCTTCGTAATTCGCCTCGAGCCAGTGCTGGCTTTAGAATGTTTGCGGCATCCATAGCGCCTTCGCCTTTACCCGCACCTACAAGCGTGTGAATTTCATCAATGAAAAGTATAATTTCACCGTCGGCTTGAATGACTTCATTTACAATTCCCTTAAGTCGTTCTTCAAATTCGCCCTTGTATTTGGCGCCTGCAACAAGAGCCCCCATGTCGAGAGAATATACTTGTTTCATCTTTAGGTTTTCGGGAACATCGCCTCGTACAATTCTTTGCGCTAACCCTTCGGCGATAGCGGTTTTTCCAGTTCCGGGTTCACCGATTAGCATAGGGTTGTTCTTGGTTCGGCGGCTAAGTATCTGCAGTACTCGGCGTATTTCATCATCGCGACCAATAACGGGGTCGAGTTTGCCATGTTGAGCGCGTTCGTTAAGATTGATAGCAAATCGGTTAAGGGCGTTATATTGTTCTTCGGCCGATTGGTCTGACACATTACGGCCTTTACGCAACTCTTTGATGCATGCAGTTAGCTCATTGACATTTACGCCAAAGTCTTTTAGTATGTTCGACGCGTCTGATTTTTCAACTAATAGCGCCAAGAATATAATTTCAACAGAAACAAACTTGTCGCCAAACTTTTGAGATTCGTTTATTGCACATTCTAATACTTTATTTGATGTGGCTGATAGAAATGGCTCGCCATTGCTCACTTTGGGCAGTGACAATAAAGCTTTGTCAATCTTTTGCTCTACAAGATTTGCTGATATGCCAAGTTTTTGGAATATGAACTTGACAAGAGTGTCACCTTGTTGAAAGATGGCTTTTGCAATAGTGATAGGCTCAATTGCCTGATTGCCATTATTGCGGGTAATTTCAATGGCTTTTTGAATTACCTCTTGCGATTTAATTGTAAAATTGTTAAAGTTCATACTATCTATAAAATTATGATATTAAATTGTTTGTTATTGGATTTGCAATATATGTGCCACTTTTAACATTGTAGGTGTAATTTGTTGAAAATTAAGTATATGCAATAATGATGTGTTAGTGCCAAAATTGCAGTAGGGTGGCCGTGTGGGGTAATTATTGTCACGAAAAAACGGCGTTGTAATCACAACGCCGTTTTAATATGCAGTTAAAATATATTTGTGCTTATTTGAAGATGGTGAAGCCCAATGTTACAAGTGATGATATTAGACCTACCGAACTTAAAATGATTGAGAATGCAGGTGGTATCGACCAAGAAGAACGTTTCTTAGTGCCGTTTGGCTCTACATATATTACGTCGTCTTGTTGAAGATTGTAGTATGGAGACAGCACCAATTCTTTGTCATTAAGATTGATTGTGTGAATTGAACGTGTGCCATCAGTTGCAGTTCTGATAATGCGAACTTTTTCGCGTTCGCCATGTATTGTAAGGTCACCTGCAAGTGCTATAGCTTGAAGAATAGTCATTCGCTCATTGTCAGTACTAACCAATCCCGGAGATTTTACTTCACCCAACATTGTTACTTGGAAATTTTTGAAACGAACTTCAACAGATGGGCTCTCTGCAAGGTGATTTGGGTATAGTTTTGAAATAACTAAAGTTCTTATTTGAGATTTGCTTAGTCCGTTAACGTATAATGTGCCGATAACAGGGAATTCAATGTTGCCATTGTTGTCAACAAGGTAGTACTGATTATTGTTATCGTTGGTGGTTGTTCTGCTTATTTCGCCTAAATAGCTGCTCTTATTATAAGGTTTTGCTGCTTCAATGTTACGGCTTGTTACAGTTATTTGAATTAGGTCGCCAGGCTTTGCTGCAGGTTCGGCCGCAGAATTTACTTTGTCTAAAACTTCTTGTGGCAATTTGTGGGAATCCTTCATATACACGACTTTGCCTGTGCCACAACTGCAAAACAATGCGCATGCTGCAATTGTAAGTAATAGTTGATTGATAAATTTCATAATCATAGATGTTTAGTTACTTTATACAAAAGTAGTAATAAATTTGCATTATTCTTAATTTTTTTGAAAATGAATTGGTTTAATTTAATAAATAGCATGTTTTAGTTTAATTTTGTGAAAATAAAAATTCTGATAAGATTTAAGTTTTTGATATGCAAATAGAGAGTCATCCATTCAAGCCCTTTGTGCCACAAAATGCAATTATGCTAATTTTGGGCACATTTCCACCTAAAAGCGACAAGTGGTCGATGGACTTTTTTTATCCAAACTGGATAAATGATATGTGGAGAATTATGGGTATAATTTTTTATAATGACAAAGAGCATTTCGTGGTTGAAGGTGAAAAAAGGTTTGACGTGGATAAGATTAAAACGTTTTTAGACAATCATCGCATTGCTATGTATGATACAGCTGAAAAAGTGTGTCGGTTAAAGGATAATGCTTCAGATAAGTTTTTAGATGTTATTGAGCCAATCGATATTGACGCAATGCTTAATAAAAACGAATCAATTCGTGTTATTGTAACAACGGGAGAGAAAGCTGCTTCAATAATGTCGGAAATAACTGACACAGAATTGCCTAAAATGGGTGAATGCACAGATGTTAATTATAAGGGCAAAAACTTAAAGCATTATAGAATGCCCTCTACATCACGCGCTTATCCTATGAATATTCAAAAGAAAGCAGAATTTTATGCTAATATGTTTGGCTCTAATGGTATGCTTTTGTAAAACTTTGATTAATTTTGCATTATGAAAAAAAATCAAATATATACATTATTAGCGGTAGTCATTTTGTTGGCCGTGGTTGCTGTTGCAATCATATATATGCCAAATGTCACAATGCAGGACATAATTCTATGGTATAAAGAAAATTTGAATTACGGCACGATTACGTTGTTGATGGCTATAGAAAGTTCGTTCATACCTTTCCCTTCTGAAGTGGTTATACCTCCGGCTGCGTATTTTGCCGCAAACAATGGCGAATTAAACATTTACCTGATTGTGTTGTTTGCAACTGTAGGAGCTTTAATTGGGGCATATTTTAACTATTTCTTGTCAAAAATTATTGGTCGTCCTTTAATTCACTCATTTGCCGAAAGCCGTATTGGGCACATTTGTATGCTATCATCTGAAAAGGTTACTAAAGCGGAAGAATATTTTGAAAAGCATGGCGCAATTTCTACTTTCTTTGGTCGATTGATTCCTGCTGTGCGACAATTAATATCGGTTCCAGCTGGTTTGGCAAAGATGAAATTGTTAACGTTCTCCATTTTTACTGCCTTAGGTGCAGGAATTTGGAACATAGTTTTAGCCCTGTTAGGTTACTGGCTTAGCTTATTTGTGCCTGAAGCAGATTTGTTTAATCAAATTGAGCACTATAATAAATATTTAACATATGCAGGATATGCTCTTGCATTATTAATTGTGGTATATGTTCTTTATCACATGTTGAAGAAAAAATCAAAGAAATAAATTAATTGTAATATTATAAAACGTCCTATGATAGTTTCACCATCACTTTTGTCGGCTGATTTTGGATATTTAGCTGAGGATATAAAAAAACTTGAAAACAGCAATGCTGAATATTTGCATGTAGATATTATGGATGGAGTGTTTGTCCCTAATATCTCATTTGCCTTTCCAGTGTTAAAACGTGTAAACGAATTGACAGACAAGGTGCTTGATGTTCACCTCATGATTGTAGAGCCTCAAAAGTTTGTAGATGAAGTGAAAAAATGCGGTGGTGACATAATGACGGTGCATTTTGAGGCATGTACACACTTGCATAGGGTGATACAGCAAATTAAAGCGGCTGGGATGAAGGCTGGTGTTGCAATCAATCCTGCCACACCTGTTGCAATGTTGACCGATATTATTTGCGACGTGGATTTGGTGTGTATAATGTCTGTAAATCCGGGTTACGGTGGTCAATCGTTTATATACAACGCGGTGAATAAAGTTAAGGAATTGAAACAGTTGATAATAGAAAAGAATTCAAACGCAATGATAGAGGTTGACGGTGGCATTAATGCCCAAACAGGCAAACTGGTTGCAGAGGCAGGTGCAGACGTCTTGGTGGCTGGAAGTTATGTTTTCGGGGCCGAAAATCCTGTTGAAGCAGTTGAAAGCTTATATAATTTGTAATTATAATATATATAATGTGGGTTGATGATAGTCAACCCACATTTTTTTTGTATTTATTCTGCAGCATTATTATCATATTCTAAAAATTGAGTTAAATTGTGAATTTTGTCATTTTTATGCAGTTTGTTTTATTTTGCTTACAAAATGTAATATGAAAGTGTGTGTTTTGTGAAAAATAGACACATAATAATGATATGATTTGTAACGGCAAAAATGAGCTAATAAACTAAATGTGGTGAAAATTAGGCAAATAGGTTTTTTTTTTGTAATTTTGCACTTTCAAAATTTTAAAAGGTTTTATTTATACTATGGCAAAGTCAATTACTATGCCTGAGATGCTTTTTGAGGTAAGCTGGGAAGTTTGTAATAAGGTTGGTGGTATTTATGCGGTTCTTTCAACTAAAGCAAAGACCCTTCAAAAGCAAAACAAGGATAGCGTAATCTTTTTAGGTCCAGATTTGTGGACTGAATCCGAATCTCCATATTTTAAAGAATCAAAAACACTATTTAGTGATTGGAAAAAGGTTGCAAAATTGCCAGAAGGTCTAACTGTTAGAGTTGGGCGATGGGAAGTTCCTGGAAAACCAATAGCGATTCTTGTTAATTACAGAAGTTTATTTGAACAAAAAAACGAGCTATATGCTCAGATGTGGAATCAATATAAAGTTGATTCACTACACGCATATGGCGATTATGATGAATCTTGTATTTTTGGCTATGGATGTGCTTTAGTTATTGAAAGTTTGGCTAAGCACTATGGCAAAAACAAGAAAATGGTTGCTCATTTCAACGAGTGGACAGTAGGAATGGGGTTGTTGAGTCTTATGTCTCGTATGCCTAAGATTGCAACAGTTTTCACTACTCATGCCACAAGCATAGGCCGAAGCATTTGCGGAAACAACAAGCCACTTTATGACTATATGTCGGGTTATAATGGTGATCAAATGGCTGAGGAATTGAATATGCAATCAAAGCATTCAATCGAAAAGATTGCTGCACATCAAGCCGATGCGTTCACTACAGTAAGTGAAGTTACTGCAAAAGAATGTGCACAACTTTTAGAAATCAATCCATATGTAACGCCTAATGCTTTTGAACAAAATTTTGTGCTAAAGGGCGAGGCTTATAAAAAATCTCGCACATTGGCTCGTGAAAAGATGTTGTCGGTAGCTACAGCCTTAATGGGCGAAGAATTTGATGACAATACTCTAATTGTTGCGACATCTGGCCGCAACGAGTTCAGAAACAAAGGCTTGGATGCATTTATCGATGCTGTAAATGTTGTTAGAACTGATTTGCGTGATAAAGAACGTAAGGTTTTAGCATTTATTATGGTTCCTGCTTGGACCGATAAGGCTTCACCTAAATTGGTAGATGCTTTGAAGGAAGGCAAGTGTGAACGTCAAGATAATGCATTGGTGACACATTTTATTCACAATTTCGAAAGCGATAATGTGTATCAAAAGATGTGTTCATTAGGATTTACCAATTTGGCTGAAGATAATGTTAAGCTTATTTATGTTCCGTGTTACCTAAATGGTGATGATGGCATATTTAATCTATGTTATTATGATTTGATACCAGGCTTTGATTTAACGGTATTTGCATCATATTACGAGCCATGGGGATATACTCCTCTTGAAAGTATTGCATTTGGTGTGCCAACCGTTACAACTGACCTTGCTGGTTTTGGCCAATGGATTAAGGACAACTTTGAAAATGAGAAGTGTGGCACAAGTGTTATACATCGCAGCGACTCTAACTATGGCGAATTGGTTCATAACATGGCTTCGAAGATAAAGCAAATATATAATATGCCTGAATCGGAGATTAAACGTTTAAGAACCGAAGCGCAAAAAACAGCAAAGGTGGCATCTTGGGATAATTTCATTAAATATTATCAAGATGTATATTCAATTGCATTGAAAAATTCAAAAAACAGAAAATAATAAGAAGTTATAATAATAATTTGTATGAAACTACAAGCAAGTTACACTAATGCTCCTGCATGGAGAAACATCACAGTTAAGGCAGAACTTCCTGAAAGTTTGAAGAATCTTGAAGAACTGTCAAAAAATCTATGGTGGGTTTGGAACAGCGAAGCTAAGGCATTGTTCCGCGATCTAAATCCTGAATTGTGGAGAAGTACAGGTGAAAATCCTGTTATGGTTCTACAACAACTAAGCACTGACCGCATTGAAGAAATCTTGAAGGACGAAGATCTTATGAGCCGTCTTTCTAAGGTTTATGATGATTTTAAGGCTTATATGGCTGTTCCAATGCGTACAGACATACCATCAGTGTCATATTTCAGCATGGAATATGGTTTGTGCAATGCACTTAAGATATATTCTGGTGGTCTTGGTGTTTTGGCCGGTGACTATATTAAGGAAGCTTCAGACTCTCGCGTTCCTATGACAGCGGTTGGCTTCATGTATCGTTATGGCTACTTTACACAAACACTTTCAATTGATGGTCAACAAGTTGCTAACTACGAAGCTCAAAACTTCAACCAATTGCCAATCGAACCTGCTCTTGATGAAAATGGCAATCAATTAGTTCTTGAAGTTCCATATCCAGGTCGTATCATCTACGCAAACGTTTGGAAGGTAAATGTAGGTCGCATGAATCTATATTTGCTTGACACAGACTTAGACAAGAACTCAGAATGGGACCGCGAAATTACTCACAAGCTATATGGTGGCGAATGGGAAAACCGTATTAAGCAAGAATATATGCTTGGTATTGGTGGTGTCCTTATGTTGAAGCGTCTTGGCATTAAGAATGAGTTGTATCACTGTAATGAAGGTCACGCAGCACTTCTTAACTTGCAACGTCTTGTTGATTATGTTCAAGAAGAAGGTTTGACTTTCAATGAAGCTCTTGAAATGGTTCGTGCTACATCTCTTTACACTGTACACACTCCAGTTCCTGCTGGCCACGACTACTTTGAAGAAGGCCTATTTGGCAAGTACATGGGCGAATTCCCAGCTAAGTTGGGCATCTCATGGCAAGACTTGATGAATATGGGTCGTGAAAATCCAGACACTAACGAACGTTTCTCAATGAGTGTTTTTGCATTGAACACTTGTCAAGAATCAAACGGTGTTAGCTGGTTGCACGGCGAAGTTTCAAAGAAGATGTTCCAAGGTGTTTGGAAGGGCTATGCTCCTGAAGAATCACACGTTTCTTATGTAACTAACGGTGTGCACATGCCAACTTGGGCAGCATCGGAATGGAAAGAATACTACGAAAAGAATCTAGGTAAAGATTTCTATGTTACTCAAGATAAGGAACAAACTTGGTCTCCAATTCTTAACTTGCCAGATGAAGACATTTGGGAAATGCGTAAGAAGATGAAGAATAAGTTTATCAACTTCATCGTTCGTGACTTCCGTCAAACATGGATTAAGAACCAAGGTGACCCTGCTCGTGTGGTAGAAATTCTTGAAAGCATCAATCCTAACGCTCTTATGATTGGTTTTGCTCGTCGTTTTGCTACTTACAAGCGTGCTCACTTGCTATTTACTGACCTTGACCGTCTTGCTAAGATTGTTAACAATGAAAAGTATCCTGTGCAATTTGTGTTTGCTGGTAAGGCTCACCCTGCTGACGGTGCTGGTCAAGGTTTGATTAAGCGCATTGTGGAAATCTCTAAGATGCCTCAATTCTTGGGTAAGATTATCTTCCTTGAAAACTACGACATGGTAGTTGCTAAGCGCCTTGTTACTGGTGTTGATATCTGGTTGAACACTCCAACTCGTCCACTTGAAGCATCTGGTACATCTGGTGAAAAGGCTGAAATGAATGGTGTATTGAACTTCTCAGTTCTTGATGGATGGTGGTATGAAGGCTATCGTGAAGGTGCAGGTTGGGCTTTGACTGACAAGCGTACATTCACTGACCAAAGTCAACAAGACCGTCTTGATGCTGCTACTATCTATTCTAAGTTGGAAAATGAAATTATCCCATTGTACTTCAACAGAAACGAAAAGGGATATTCTCCAGAATGGATTCAATATATCAAGAACTCTATTGCTCACATTGCTCCTAACTTCACTATGACTCGCATGATTAACGACTATATTGATCGTTTCTATAGCAAGGAAGGTGAACGCTCTGCTAAGCTTAAGGCTAACAACTATGCTCTTGCTAAGGAATTGGCTGCTTGGAAGGAAAATGTAGCATCTAAGTGGAACGATATCAACGTGGTTGATATTCAAGTTAGCGACACTTTGCGTCAAACTACAACAAATGGCGATGATATTGAGGCAAATGTTGTTCTTAACACTGTTGGTCTTGGTCGCTCTTTGGGCGTTGACTTGGTTATTTACGAACAAGAAAACGACCAATTTAAGTTCTCTTCAAGCACTGAACTTAAGGTCGTTAAGGAAGACGGCGTATTTGTAACTTATCAATTGAAGGATAAGATGAAGAACCCAGGTATCTTCCGTTATGCATTCCGTATTTATCCTCAACACGAAAATATGGCGCATCGTCAAGATTTTGCTTACGTTAAGTGGATTTAATGCATATTAATGCAATGTAAATATGAAACGGAGACTAATTTTAGTCTCCGTTTTTTTTGTTGATAAAAGTTTGCTTTGATTGTGCTCTTTTTATGGAGCTTTAGGCCCTACAGTTATAATTATGAAAGAATGGCTTTAAACATCACAAAACGCTCTTGCTATAAATCCTTAATCTAAGAAGAATTATTTAGGGGCAATTATTCCGTTCATCATGGCGTAGAATGTCAATCCCGATACACTCTTAATGCCTAATTTAGATGTAATATTCTTTCTGTGTGTGAGTACGGTGTTGATGCTGATGTTTAGGTTGTCAGCAATTTCTTTGTTTATCATGCCTGTGGCAATGAGTCGCAGCACATCGGTCTCGCGTTGGCTAAGTTGTTCGTTTTGATGCTCTGCATTGTTGGTAGTTGCCTTTGCGAAATGCTGGTTTAGATTATTGATAATGCTACTTTCATCGCAACTGCAGCATAATTGATTGATGTCGGACGAATTGTTTGTGTCATTAGTTACAATAATGACTTTATGTTTTCGAGGTAAAAAAAAGTCAAGGTGTTGCAAAAACAAATCAGAAGAGGTGAAATAGAAGTCAAATACATCATTGTTCATGTCGAGAACGTTATCAAACGACATGAACACTTTAGGCGAAATCGAAAACGATTCGCTCAGAATATGTTTAATTCCAAGCGCCTGTAAAGTGTCGGATAGTATTATGGCTACATTATAACTCATATTACTTCAATAATGATTCGTAAAGAGGATAAAGAATACGTTCTCTAATTCTGTTGTTCTGTTTAATATCTTTCTTTAAGCCGTATAATGCAAAAATAACTGCATGTGCTAAATTGCTATCATAATTGCCAGAGATGTGCATAATAAGCATATTTAATAGGTCGCTTATTTTGTCTTCAATGGAGTCTTCATGTGATAAGCAGTTTTGCTTTATCTCAATTTCCTTGTCACCATTTTGACTTTCGAGTTGTTGAATGGTTGGGAAAAGGGTAGTGCGATCGTCGTTTATGCGATTTAATAATTCTGCTTTAACTTCTGAAAAGAATTTATAGATTATTGCCAACGAACTATTTTCAGGACTACTTTTCGCAATCAAGAAATTAAAATGTCGTTCGATGTTAGGAATTTGATAATGTTCGTAATAGGCATTTGTTTTATTAAGGTAACCTATAATCTGCTCTGCGCTAAATGCACTCAACACTTCTTGAGGGAAATAATCCTCACTGATGAATGTGTTAAGAATAGTAGTTAAAAAAGTCTTATCGATATTCTTCTCTTCGCATATTCGTGCTATACTTTTGTCTCCAACCCCCAACGTGATGCCGAAACGATTAATCACGGTTATGAGTGTGGGGTCGTTTGATAGCAAATCGCATATCTTAGAGTCAATGTTAACTATTTGCATATTTTATTCTGTTTTGTCGCAATTTATGGTTTTAGATGCTGTTATTACGTAATGCATTCTTTTGTCATGCTTTTCAACCGGAACGCACGAAACTAATTGGCAATCAAAGGCTACGCCTATTAATGTTGCATTTGTTTGTTCCAAAAAATTGTCGTAAAAACCTTTGCCATGACCTAAGCGATTGCCGAATTTGTCGAACGCCATACCAGGCACTATGATTAAATCAATTTCGTTGGGCTTAATCAATTCGCATTCTTTTGTTGGTTCAGGAATGCTATAGTATCCTGCATGCAGCATTTGCGGCTGAAACAGGCGGACTTCGAGGTCATTGCCATTTACACAGGGCAGAACGATTGTCTTTTTGCTTGACCAATTTTGTATCATTGCCAATGTGTTGAGTTCTGTAGGCATCGACCAATAGCACATTATCGTTTTTGCTTTATCAAACTCAATTGTTTGCTCAATAGCCAACCTTACAGCTTCAGACTCTTTGTCTCTTTTGTGCTCTGGGAGGTTAGCTATTGAGGCTTTTATGCTTTTGCGCAGTAGGTGTTTATTCGTAACAATGTCATTCATCTTCTGGAAGGATTGGGAATGCTGCCTTATGCTTTTTAATGGCTTTAAGTGCAGTTTCAATATCCTTGTCGTTTCGGTTATAAATAGGGTAGAATGCTTCATTGCCAAATATGTCGCGAGCAATTAGCGCCTTTATTTGGGTTAACAGCAATTCGCGCGACTGATTTATGTAGTACCAACGTGCAGGAACCCCATTTTGAGAAGCGTAAGTCACGAACTCATATAATAAAGCGTCGTTGTTAGGAAGCACTCTAAGGAATTGCTTGTAGTCGGTAAGGTCTTGATATTGTTTTCTGTTTTTGTCGGCATAATTATATGCAAATTTTTGCATAAGGCCATTGTTAACAACAGCAGCATAATATGATGTAATTCCAGTAGTGTCACGTGCAACAAAAATGTCGGGGACAATACCACCACCGCCATAAACCACACGGCCGCTTTGTGTTTGATACACTTTTGATTTGTCAATCTTCATGCTATCGGCACTATATAATTCGCCACTATTAAAACGCTCTAATAGTTCGGCATCATATTCCAACTGGGTGTTCTTGTAGTCTTTTTGAATAGAGCGACCAGAAGGAGTGTAATAACGTGCGATTGTCATTCTGATGGCGCTGCTGTCAGGCAAAGTGAATTGTCGTTGTACAAGACCTTTGCCAAATGAACGGCATCCTATAATTAGACCTCTGTCGTTGTCTTGTATAGCACCTGCGATAATTTCGCTAGCGCTTGCCGAAAATTCATCAATCAGAATAACCAATTGGGCTTCTTGGAAAGACCCGTTACCGTCGCTCCACACTTGGTTGTCATTTCGTTTGCCTCTGCTTTGGGTGTACACTATCAATTGGTTTTCTGGCAAGAATTCGTTTGCCATTAATATTGCCATTTCCATTACGCCACCACCGTTGCCACGCAAGTCAACAACGTAGTTTTCTGCGCCTTCTGATTTTAGTTTAATTAATCCGCTTAAGAATTCGTCGTAAGTGGTCTTGCTAAACTTGTTGACTTTTATGTAGCCGGTTTCTTTGTCGAGCATATAAGCTACGTCGACTGAGTTGACCGGAATGTCGCCTCGTGTAACGGTGAATGGGTGCAATTTAGGAGAATTGATGCGTTTGATGCCAAGTTTCACAGAAGAGCCCTTGCTTCCGCGTAGATGGTTCATTACTTCCACATTGTTAAGCTTTTTGCCTACAAATGACGAGTCGTTGATCGTTACAATTCGGTCGCCAGCAAGTAGCCCAGCTCGTTCTGCAGGTCCGCCTGAAATAATCTCAATGACATTGATTGTGTCGTTTAATATCATAAATGAGATGCCGATGCCACTAAACTTTCCTTCAATGTCCTCGTTTGCCGAGTTTAGGTCCTTAGCATTTAAATATGTTGTATGAGGGTCAAGTTGCTTCAGAATCTCGGGTATAGATTGCTCAACAAGATCACTAACCTTCATTGTGTCGACATAATCATCTGCAATGAGGTTTAATATCATGTTTAGTTTGCGGTCTCGGTCAACAAGATGCTTTTGACCGGCAAAACGAGTACCTATGGAAATACCAAATATTACAGAAATGGCCATAATTAGCGGTAGCCATTTGGTTGTCTTTTGGATTGAACTCATTGTTTATCCTATTCTTTTTTGTTGTCAATATCAATTCTTACACATTCTACTCCGGCTCTTTCAAGAAGATCCAGACCATCGTGCATACGGTAAAGTTCGTTGTAGACAACGCGTTTTATTCCTGCTTGTATAATTAACTTTGAACATTCAATGCAAGGTGATGTGGTTACATATAGAGTCGCACCATCACTACTGTTGCTGCTTCTTGCCACTTTTGTAATGGCATTTGCTTCAGCGTGCAGTACATATGATTTTGTTAATCCCGATTCGTCTTCACAAACATTTTCAAATCCGGATGGGGTACCGTTAAAACCGTCGGAAATAATCATATTGTCTTTTACTATAATCGCTCCCACCTGACGGCGTCGGCAATATGAGTTTTCGGCCCAAATTGTCGCCATGCGAATATATCTTTCATCAAGTATGTTTTGCTTGTCTGATTTATTGTCCATAAAATGCTTTTAATTTTGGCTCTATTCCTTAAATAAGTATTTCTATATAAGATACAAATTTAATAAAAATAAAAATAAGGAGCATTTTAAATGCCCCTTATTTTATTAACAAATATAATAATTTATAGTTTATTATCTATAAAATGATTTAAAGTATCATTTTTTTATGCCGTCACGCTTTAGCAAAGCGTCAATTGTAGGTTCTTGACCGCGGAATCTCTTATAAAGAGTCATTGGGTCTTCGCTGCCGCCACGCTTAAGGATGTTGTCGCGGAATGAATGTGCTGTTTCTTGGTCGAAGATGCCGTTTTCTTCAAATTTTGCAAATGCATCAGCATCAAGAACTTCAGCCCATTTGTAGCCGTAATAACCTGCTGCATAGCCGCCCGAGAAAATATGGGTGAATTTTGGAGATATCGCTGTGCCTTCTACAGGAGCAAATATTTCCACTTGCTTTATCGCTTCTTCTTCAAACTTAATAGGATCGGTCACCTTTGATGTAATAGTGTGCCATGCCATATCCAAATATCCGAAGTTGAGTTGGCGAACGCATGAATACGCTGCTCCAAATTGTGAAGCTGCAATAATCTTGTCAATCATTTCTTGAGGAATCTTTTCGCCTGTTTGATAGTGTTTTGCAAAGCTGTCGAGGAATTCCTTTTGGGTTAAGTAATTTTCGTTAAATTGTGAAGGTAATTCTACAAAGTCGCGATAAACACTTGTTCCTGAAAGGTTTGAGTATTTGCAGTCTGACAACAATCCGTGTAGGGCATGTCCAAATTCGTGCAAGAATGTTTCAACTTCATAATATGTTAGTAGCGAAGGCTTGCTTTCAGTAGGAGGTGTAAAGTTGCATACGATTGTAATAAGTGGTCGGATGTTTTTGCCGTTTTCGTCTACGTATTGTCCGCCAAATTCAGTCATCCATGCTCCGCTGCGCTTTGTGTCGCGAGGGAAGAAGTCGGCATAAAGCATACCAACAAAATTATCGTTTGCGTCGGTTACGTCATAAACCTTAACGTCGGGATGGTAAACTGGAGCGTTAGCGTTTTCTGTAAATTTCAAACCATACATCTTTGTGGCAAAACCGAAAACTCCGCCTATTACATTATTTAATTCGAAATAAGGACGCAATGCTTCGTCGTTGAAGCTGTACTTTTGGTCACGTAGTTTTTCAGAATAGTAAGAGTAGTCCCAAGGCATAAGGGTGATTTGCTTGCCTTCAAGTTCTGATGCAAACTTCTCTATTTGTGCAATTTCTCCTTTTTGAGCGTCGCGATAAGAATCACGAAGTTGGTCAAGCAGATTGTACACATTGGCAGGGTTGGCAGCCATTGTGCTCTTAAGGTTATATTCTGCATAATTCTTGAAACCAAGCAATTGTGCCAACTGTTGGCGAAGGTCGGTAATTTCTACTTGTAGGTCTAGGTTGCTGAATTCTCCGCTTGTACATTGTGAATTATATGCAATATAAAGTTGCTTTCTAAGTTCACGGTTTGAAGAATATTTCATAAATGCCGAATAACTTGGGTATTGAAGTGTTATTAAGTATTCACCCCCAGTGTTATTCTTTGCTTTAGCATCTGTTTTCGCAGCATCAATTGCGCTTTCAGGCAGTCCGGCTAATTGCTCTTCAGTTAGCCACATTGAATAGGCTGATGTGGCCTTAAGTGCGTTTTGACCAAACTTAAGGGTGGCAACAGAAAGTTTTTGCATTATTTCGCGATATTTTTCTCTGTTTTCGCCTTCAAGCGATGCTCCATTATCTACAAAGTCGGTATAGATATTCTTTAGAAGTGTTTTGCTTTCGGTGTCTAGCTTTGTAGTATCACAGTTTTCATACACATATTTAATTCTTTCCCAAAGTTTTTCGTTCAGGATTATGCTTGTAGAGTGTTCTGAGTATTTAGGTGTGATGCGTTCTGAAATTGCCAACAATTCGTCATCACCATGTGCGTGAGTCAACGCTTCGAAAACGCGTAGAACGCGGCCTAAATCTTGTCCACTGCGGTCAAAGGCCACGATTGTGTTCTCAAAGGTTGGTGTTTCTGGATTGTTTACAATCGCCTCAATTTCTGCTTTGTGTTGATTGATGCTGAAGTCAACAGCTGGCTCGTAATCTGTTTTTTTGATTTTGTCGAAAGGTATTGCACCATTAGGAGTGTCAAATTCCTTCATTAAAATGTTGCTATCGTTCATATTTGAGCTACATGAAGATAATAGGGCAAGCCCGATTAATAATTTTTTCATTATAAATATTTAATGGATGTTAGTTTAATTTCTGCAAATTTACGAAAAAATAGGCATTCGCTATGCCTGTTTCTGTGAATTGTGCATGCCAAGTTTAAATTTATCTCGGATGGCAGGCCTAAGTCTTTTGGGGTGTTCTATGTTAATTATACAGCTTAATTAGTATTGAATCTAATATCAAAGGAATGTTTTTTTCATTTATTCCGATTTCAATTAGTGATGGAATGTCGCTATTCCAGGTTTCCTTAAATTTTGCGGTGTTTTTGCCTAAAAGTGTATGGGCATTGTAATAGTAAGATATAGCTTCGTCGTATTTGTTTTCGGCTAAGCAAAGATGTCCAAAATTTAGGTAATCGGTTGATTCGCATTTTCCTAAAGATATTATTTTGTTGAAATATTTTCGGCTTTGCTCAAATTCATGGGTTAATAATAAGCACCAAGCGAGAGCCCTACATCCAGATAGGTTATTTTCGTTAAGATAGTTGACTTTATAGTAGTGCTTTAGTGCTTCGTCGTATTTGTGCAATTCCAGATAGCAATGGCCAATTGACAGGTTTGTAGCAACATTGTCGGGGGCGAGCATCAATGCTTTTTGGTAGTAGTTGATTGCATTCTCGTATTGTTGTAGCGATTTGTAGCATGCGGCAATGTGTTTCAAATTCCAAGTGTCGTTTTCTTTAGCCAACGAATAGTTTAAATATTGTTTTAAAGCCTTTTTAAATTCACCTTGATTTTGATATGCAAATCCAAGTTTTTGTAAATTAATAGGATTTACATTGTCGCATGTCGAAAGTAGCAGATTGTAATAAACGATAGCTTCCTTATATTGCTTGGCGTTAAAGTATATGTCTGCTACAGAATTGATTGTTTCGCTATTGTTATAGTATGGCTTTAATATTTCTATGTCGAATAAGTTAAGAGAACTGCTAAAAATATCTGCAAATTCTGAACGGCGGGAGAATAGTTTGAAGAAGCGATATAGGTCTTTTATATAACCGTTCACAATTGCAATTTTATGCGACATAGGGTCGGCTATTTTTTCAATGCTGTCAAGTTCTTGTGGCGGTATTTCCATTTGCTGCATCATCATGTCGCGTTGTGCTTCTCCTATTTCGTTAAGCGACAGTGCAAAAGAATACTTGTCGTTGTCGCATAAATATATAGATGAGTCTATAAAGTTTCGTATTGATGATTTTGCATCCTTTAAAGCCTTGTAAGCAACCGAATTGTCGTAATTGAAAGGGCGAAACCAATTATATAATTCACGGAAGAATGCAAAGTTCTTTAAGTGGGCAAATGTGTTCATGAACACATCGCTGCCACTTGATTGGAGTTTGCCGAATTCTTCAATTTTTTTTGAAATTCCGCTGTTGTTAAATATTTCGCTCCATTCGGGATTTTCTTCTAAACTGCTTATGTCTATAACACCGTTGTTCTTCTTTGCTTTATCGATGATGTCGGGAGCAATTTTCATAATGTCTGGAATGATGTTTTGTTCCAGTTCTTTACTGATTAAATCGGTATGTTTTGCCTTAATAAGATTTACAAAGATATTATTAAGGTCATTGTGTAGGCCGTCGGAATCAGTTATAAGATGCAGCGCATCTTTCACATTTTGCGAAAGTGTTACACGTGTCTTGTGTCGGTACATCGAAATTACGGCACAAGTCAATGCCTTAAGAGCCAATGTGTTGTCGAGATTGTTGTGGGTGGTGTAAATGTTAAGGAGTTGCAACAGTTTGTTTTCGTCATATATTTGCAACAAGCTCAAAAGCAGTGCACCCACAAGCATCTCGCGAAGTGAAGAAGGGTAGTTGCTTTGAGTTGTAAATATAGATTCAATCAGTTTAATGTCTTGGTCAGTAGTAGGAAATGCCGTCCAGATGTAGTGAAAAATATCTTTTTCAATCAACTCGCGTTGCTCATACAGGCTTAATATATCGTGTCCGCCACCTTCGGCGCACATGCTAATGTTGTCGGTCAAAGTTAGGTATGACTTTAACGACTCTTCTAAATTTGATATCCTATTGTTTTTGCGAATATAAAACAACTGAGTGGGTTTAAGTGAGCATATGTCAACTATTGCCTTGTCGGTAAGTGTATAAATTGAATTGATAATCCGGTCGAGCATGTCGTCTCTCTGCGGGTCATCATAGCCGCGAGTCATATATTCCAACATATATTTATATGATTCAAATAATGCGGTGTTCTCAGATAGCAAAGAGAGGTTGCCGCTTTTTTCTATCAATTCTTTTAATTTCTGAAAAGCGTCAAATAGATTTTTGTTACGAAGATATTTTGATATTTCGTTTTTTATTATTGTTAGATTATTGTCCATAAAAATCGTGTTTGTGCATTTATTTCAATAGTGTTGCTATGGTCACAATTGCTTTTGTCATGTCCCTTTATTCGCAAATTGTATGCCAAAGATAAAAATAAACATTGTATAAGTGAAATTCAAATCTTTTTAATTGATTAATTAACTTTTTAAGTGTAATTTTGCATAAATTTTTACATTAATTATATAATAGAGTTATTTATGGTAATACAACGTTTGCAAAATCTATATTTATTATTATCAGCAATAATTGTAACAGTGTGTGTGTGCTCGCTTTCGAGTATGTCAGTAGTTGCACTTATTTTAGGAATTTTAGCAGCCGTATTGCCACTTGTGACAATAGCAAAGTTTAAAAATTTGAAGTTGCAAAAATCACTAACCTTAGTTTGCTTAATTTCAAAGCTTGGTTGGGTTGCCTATATGTTGATTAATGCTTATGTTGAAAACGCCTCAGCTAATATTGACAGCACAAGATGCTATGTAGTGATGGCGGCGATTTTGGTGTCGATGATTTTAGACTTTTTGGCACATAGAGGCATAAAGCATGATATTAAATTGCTAAACGATAGCTATCGCTTGCGATAATTATACGACGTAACAAAAATAAACTATTCTAAAAATATAACTTTTCTACTAATCTTTTAAAGAGTCTTAAAAACTATGATGGTAACATTAATGATTGCGATATTCGTGATCGGTTATTTGCTAATTGCGTCTGAGCACGTATTGCAAATTAATAAGGCCGTATTTGCGCTATTAATGTGCGGCCTGTTGTGGGCAACCTATGCATTAGGTACTAATGATCATGATTTGTCGTATCGCCTTGTAGAGGCATTGGGTGATACAGCTGAAATTGTTGTATTCTTAATTGGTGCAATGACTATTGTGGAACTAATTGACAAGTACGACGGTTTTGCCTTCATCACTCGCAGAATTACTGCTAAAAACAAGCGTAATCTGATGTGGGTTATTGCATTTTTAACATTCTTCATGTCGGCAGTTCTTGACAACATGACCTCTACTATCATCATGGTTATGATGTTGCGACGCTTGATTAGCGACAATCGCGAACGATGGAAATTTGCGGGTATAATTATCATTGCTGCAAATAGTGGTGGTGCATGGTCGCCAATTGGTGATGTAACCACTATCATGCTATGGATGAAGAACTATGTATCGTCGGTTAACTTGATAGTATATCTAATCATCCCATGTATTGTTTCGGTTATTGTTCCGCTAATCTTGGCATCTCGCTGTGTTAAGAACGAAGCGCTTGAACCAATTAATGATAATGACAAACGACAAGGAGAGTCTCTATCAATAACTCGTCCACGTTTAAGCAAGTTTATCTTAGTGAGCGGTGTTTTATCGTTGCTTTTTGTTCCAGTGTTTAAAGCAGTTACAGGCCTGCCTCCATATATGGGTATTTTGATTTCACTTGGTGGAATGTGGTTGATTACTGAAATCATTGTTAATAAATATAACCTCGACAAGATGATGAAAGGCCGTATTTCATCAGCATTACGCAACATCGACATGTCGACAATCCTATTCTTCCTTGGTATTTTGATGGCAGTGCATGCTTTGCAACAAGCTCATTTGTTGACCAACATTGCAAACTGGTTGGATGTAACAGTTCACGAACCATATACAATTAATGGTATCATTGGTGTTCTTTCGTCAGTTGTAGATAATGTTCCACTTGTTGCTGCATGTATGAATATGTATCCTGTAAGTACAGAAGCACTTATTCAAGCATCAGCCGACCCAGCATATGCTATGCTGTTTGTTCAAGACGGTTTGTTCTGGATATTGTTGACATTCTGCGCTGGTGTAGGTGGTAGCATCTTGATTATTGGTTCAGCTGCTGGTGTTGTGGCTATGGGTATTGAAAAGATTTCATTTACATGGTATCTAAAGAAATTCTCAATCATGGCATTCTCAGGCTATGTTGCCGGTATTGCAACTATATGGTTGGAATATTTCTTGATAGGATTGTTCTAATAGTAAATTAGATATAATTAAAAAAGCAAGAATCAAACTGATTCTTGCTTTTTTTGTGCATTAACTGTACCACTTAACAGTGGCGTGGTGATGTGTAGATATTAGTAAAATTCGATAATATCTTTTATTGTAGCTATAACTGACTTTAAAGCCTCGTTGTCTTGATGGGTTTCGATGACAGAGTTAATCTCTGCCACATTATTTATTTGCTTCATGTTAAGCAAATTTGCTATCAATCGCAGAGCTGTATACTTAACCAATGTTTTGTCGGAATTAAGCAAATTAAGAGCAAGCTCATAGGCAAAACCCAAGTGGCGGAGTAACCTATGGCATAACACATCAGCTTCTTCTTCACATTTAACGCCATAAGCCCATTCTGTGGCTTCTTCTTGGCTGAATTGGTTTTGTGGCATTAGGAACGGTGCTATTAATCGTCCTTCACGGCTGGTTGATTCTTGCCATAATGTTTTGGCTAATTCTTTGTTTTGTTCAACACTCTGTGCAATAGTAGATATTTGTTGAAGATTTAGTCCGAATATAATTTTATAAGGATATCCGGCTTTTCGTAAATAGTCGGATAAGATTCCATTCCTATATGTAAAGAATTGCTGTCGTAAGCCTTTAATTATTTCGTTCATAACTTAAATATTACAAAAAGAAGGCATCAATCGGTAAAATTGACAGATGCCTTCTTTATTAAGTTTCAGATGATATTACTTTGTAAGAGGAGAGTAGTCGCGAGAGTAACGCAACATTTGATCCATATAACCTTCTTCGTAATTTATCTTAACGTCAACAATTTCACCGTTATCGTTAGTGATTAGTTCATATGTAGGATTAACAAAACCCTTATATGGGGCAATGTTAAGACCTGCATAACGGTCAAGTATTTCCTTGTGAAGGTCCTTGTCAAGACGAATAGCATAGTCTTCTACAAGTTTCTTTCCAGCAGCATAGTCACCTTCGCTCTTTATGCGTTGAACTTCTGCAAGAAGTTTGCCAAACAATTCGCGAAGTTTTTCATAACTATTAATCTTAATGTAAGTTTTGCCTTCTTTTTTCACCAATTCAATCACATTGTCGGCTTTACCATTTTCATAAGCCCATTCGCTGATAAGTTTGCGATTGCGCATATGCGATTCTTCGATATCTTTGCCAAGTTCGATGCGAGTGTTTTGTGTCAACATACCGTTCATGATATACTTGTAGTATTCTGCCTTATAAGTATTGGCATCTTTAAAAATACCAAGTTCTATTAGTTTGTTGTCGGCCATGTAGTATAGTGCAAACAAGTCTGCACGAGTTTCTTCAAGTGTTGATGCGTGTTCTGCAAGTGCATTAGGGTCTACATTTGGAAGAAGTTGGCCAGAACCATGACCAAGACATTCGTGAAGGTCGGTGTGAAGTTTGTCGGCAAGAGTAAGATATTTGTCCATCAATTCACATTCTTCTTGAGAATAAGCAAACTCGTCGTTCAATCCATTTCCTGCAGCAACTTCGTCGTATGCGTCAGTAATGTTTTCAATTGTAACTGACTTAGAACCATGATTTGCTCTAATCCAATCAGCATTTGGAAGGTTGATGCCTATAGGTGTAGCAGGGTAAGCGTCGCCTGCAAGAATTGCAGCTGTAATTACCTTAGCAGAAATACCTTTAACTTCTTTTTTCTTGAAGCGTGGGTCAATTGGAGAATTGTCTTCAAACCATTGTGCGTTATCGCTGATGAGTTTTGTACGGTTTGATGCTTCATGATTTTTAAAGTTTACGATTGATTCCCATGCACCTGTCATGCCAAGTGGGTCATCGTAGGTTTCAATAAAGCCATTAACGAAGTCAACTGTGCAGTCGGTGTCTTTAGCCCACATTACAGAATATTCGTCAAACTTGCGTAGGTCGCCTGTTGTGTAGTAATCAACCAATGCAGTGATATATTCTTTTTGAATGTCGCTTTCTGCATATTCCTTTGCCTTGTTTAGATTGAAAACGATTTTTTCAATTGCATTGCTGTAAAGACCACCAATTTTATATTGTTCTTCGATAATCTTACCGTCTTTTTTCACGATGCGTGAGTTAAGACCGTATGAGATAGGGGTTGAGTCGTTTACGTTCTTGATAGAATTGTAGTATGCTTCAACTTCCTTTTGGGTTACACCTTCGTAAAGGTTGTTTGCTGAACTAAGAACGAGGTCTTTGCCGTCGGCCTGAGATACACGCTTTTGCATATATTCTGGGTCAAAAATAACCTTTGTAATGGTTGCTACAAAATCTTCCACAGTTTGGCCTTCAGCAAGAGGCAACTTTTCTTTAGCCAAGCTGTTTACTTGTTCAGTAAAAAACTCTTGAGAAAATTCTGGGACAAATTTGTCGGTAGAGTAGTGGTGGTGTATACCATTAGCGAACCACACTTGTTTCATGTATTTCTCAAAACCTTGATAATCGGCAGTAGTTTTGTCGCCGTTGAAGTTTTGATAAATGGTTTCAAGTAATTGACGAATTTGCAAATTGTATTTGCCGTGTTGGTCGAAAAGAATATCACGGCCATAAAGAGCAGCTTCTGTCAAATAATAGACATACATCTTTTGATTAAGACTTAAGTCTTCAAATCCTGGCACTTGATAACGAAGCACCTCAATGTCGGCAAAACGGTCAACATTGTAATTAAATTCAGTTTGTTCTTGTTGTGTTTCTGGTGCCATACAAGAGTTTAGTGAAATAATAGCAGATAATGCTGTAATAAAAATAGCTTTTTTCATGATTGTTGGTTTTTATTCAGTATGATGCTTTGAGCATCAATGATTTAATTATTCTACATAAAGAACCAAGCCCTTTAAATATTCACCTTCAGGATGATATATGTTAATAGGGTGGTCGGCAGGTTGGGTTAGTTGGTGCAGTATTCTTACCTTTCGTCCTGATTGTGCTGCTGCACTGAATACGGCAAGACGAAATTGTTCTTTTGATACGGCTTGCGAGCATGAGAATGTGAACAGAATACCACCTTTTTTAATTTTTTCAAATGCTTTAGTGTTGATTTTACGATAACCAATCAATGCATTTTTTAATGCGCTTTTGTGTTTAGCAAAAGCAGGAGGGTCGAGGATGATAAGGTCGTATTTATCGTCCATCTCATTCAAGAATTTAAAGGCATCTTCAGCAAATGCTTCATGGCGACTGTCGTTAGGGAAGTTTAGCTCCACATTGTCGCGTGTTAGCGATATTGCCTTCGATGAACTGTCGACAGAGTGCACCAAATTAGCGCCGCCTCTCATGGCATAGAATGAAAATCCTCCTGTGTAACAAAACATGTTCAACACATTTCGGCCTTTTGAATATGATTCAAGAAGTTTGCGGTTTTCTCGTTGGTCAACAAAAAAACCGGTTTTTTGGCCTTTTAGCCAATCTACATGAAACTTCAGACCATTTTCTATTGCGACATTAGTGTCGTAATTACCTATTATATAATAGTTTTCAGTGTCGCGTGCAATGTATGGTAAA
This sequence comes from Muribaculaceae bacterium, assembly GCA_045613305.1. Taxonomy (GTDB): domain Bacteria; phylum Bacteroidota; class Bacteroidia; order Bacteroidales; family Muribaculaceae; genus SFTJ01. The sequence goes on along the minus strand of JAZLAU010000012.1, from coordinate 27,712 downwards.
GTAGTTTCCGATTTGTAGTATACGTTTTTCACCAAGCCGTTTGGTAATTTCACTAAAGCTTCGGCTACCATATTTCTTGCGAAATGCATGCCTGGAGAGTGGGCTTGCATAACTGCAGTGTTACCATATATGTCAACAACAAGTCCGGGCAAGAAATCGCCTTCACCGTGCACAAGTCGGAAAGAGTTATTGTCGCTGCGAATCAAATTGAGGCTAACGCGAGTTTCGTAAGCTGCAAGTAGGCGTGCATAGTAATAGTCGACATCTATTGTTGTGTCGTCAAAACTTAGCATACGCACCGCTATGCTCCCTAACTGATAATGTCCGTTGCCAATTAGAGTGCCATTAGAAGTGTACACTGTTACCAAGTCGCCGTCTTCGCAAGGCTCCATTTTATGGATTGCTCCTGAAAATACCCATGGGTGATAGCGTTTTAAAAATTCTTCGCTGCCTTTCTTTAAGATTATTTGTTTGTATGTCATGCTGTTATTTCAAGAAGAAACGATAAATGTCGTTAAAGTTAGCGTAGATAAGTAGGGCGAAAAGTAGCAACATGCCTGCAATTTGGGCATATTCCATGAATTTTTCGCTTGGCTTGCGACGTGTTATAATTTCCCATAACAAGAAAAGTACGTGTCCGCCGTCAAGAGCTGGTATTGGCAAGATGTTCATAACCGCAAGTATAACCGATAGGAATGCTGTGGTGTGCCAAAAGTCAAACCAATTCCAAGTGTCGGGGAAGATGCTGCCAATAGTGCCAAATCCTCCAAGATTCTGTGCGCCTTCTTTTGTAAATACAATCTTTAGGCTGCTAACGTAGTCAACCATCTTAGTCCAGCCAAGTTCAATGCCTCGAGGTATAGATTCAAAGATGTTGTATGATTTGCTTACTGTTTCGTAAATGTCGGTTGGAAGGCTAAGCATTATGCCAATTTTGCCAGCGTCATCAACTTCAACGTTTGAAGTCATTTTTTCGCCATTGCGAACGTATGTAATAGCAACTGTTTTTCCGGCATTCTTGTCAAGTTCGGGTTTAAACAAGTCGTAGCATGGAGTTTTTACGTCATTTACAGATATAATGTGGTCACCTGCAGCTAAACCTGCTTCTTCGGCTCCCATGCGAGGTTGAAGTTGCTTTATAACTACTGGCACGCGATAAATCATGAAGTATTGACCATTTTCAACATCTTCATTTGCATTTAAAGCAAAATTTTCAGGTATTGCTATTTTAACTGTGTCGGTATAATTACGTAAAACTGTTACTTCTTTAGCAAATATCAATTTTCCGAAATCGCCGTAATCGTTAATTTCGTGGCCGTCGGCAAATAGGGGAATATCACCATCTTGGAAACCAATATTATGTGCGCTGTCGCAGTAAGCCATGCCTTCAGTAGCATTCTTAAATGGAATGTATTCTTCACCATATGAATATACGATAGCTGAATATATGGCTATGGCAAGCAAGAAGTTAAATAAAACACCGCCTATCATGATAAATAAGCGTTGGTATGCTGGCTTTGAACGGAATTCCCATGGCTTTGGAGGCAACGCCATTTGTGCCTTATCCATCGATTCGTCAATCATACCGGCTATTTTGCAATATCCTCCAAGTGGAACCCAACCAATACCATATTCAGTGTCTCTCCATGATGCAACAGCTTTGTCGTTGGCGTTCATTTCGTCAAGGCGTTGACGCTCTTGTTCTTCTGTGTCGTTTGCACAGAAAAACGACCATTTTTTACCCTTATTGTTAGGTTGATATTTTGCTAATTTAAACCAAGGGTGGAAAAAAAGGTAGAACTTTTCGACTCTAACTTTGAAAACACGAGAGAAGAAATAGTGTCCAAACTCGTGAATCAACACAAGGATTAGTAGTGAGAGGATTAGTTGAAATGCTTTAATTAGAAATGTCTCCATTTAAATAAAATGTCAGTTGTTATAAAATGATTGACTCTGCATATTTTCGAGCCTCAATGTTTGTGCTTACATAGTCTTCGTAGGTGGGTGATTCGATAAATTGTGCCCACGACATTGTTTCTTTCACAATACGAACTATGTCATTATATTTAATTTTGTCGTTTAAAAATGCAGCAACGGCAATTTCGTTAGCGGCATTAAGTACGCAAGGAACATTGCCTCCGGCTCGCGATGCTTCATAGGCTAGTGCAAGCATAGGGAATTTCTCCAAGTCAGGTTCCTCAAAAGTTAGATTGCGATAATCGGTTACTCTCATGCGCTGAGCGTCAGAATACAGCCGTTCTGGGAATCCAAGTGCATAACGAATAGGAATTCTCATATCGGGCAATCCCAATTGTGCCTTAACTGAACCATCAATAAATTCCACCATTGAGTGAATTATTGATTGTGGGTGAACAACCACCTCAATTCGGTCAAGGTCGATGTTGAAAAGCCATTTGGCTTCCATAACTTCAAACCCTTTGTTCATCATAGTAGCGCTGTCGATAGTGATTTTCGCGCCCATTGCCCAGTTTGGATGTTTTAGGGCATCAGCTTTAGTAACGTGTGCTAATTCTTCTATTGTCTTTGTTCGGAATGGACCTCCCGATGCTGTGAGAATCAGCTTGTGAATATGCTCAGGCTTTTCTCCTATTAAGCATTGCCAAATGGCGCCGTGTTCTGAATCAACAGGATATAACTTTGATTTTGATTGGGCTAAAAGTTGATTAATCAATGCTCCGGCAACTACAAGGGTTTCTTTGTTTGCTAAAGCAATGTTTTTATTATGCTTAATTGCGTTGATTGTGGGCGCTAATCCTGCGTATCCTACCATGGCTGTAACAACGGTGTTGATTGCGTCATCGGCCATAGCATCTACAATGCTTTGCATTCCAGATTTTACTTCAATCGGGTAGGAGCTTAGTGCATCCTTCACTTCATTGTAATATTTGTCATTTGCAATTATTACATATTTCGGTTGCAGTTTTATGGCTTGCTCCACAAGCAAGTCTACACTTGAATTTGCCGTAAGAAGATATGCTTTAAACAATTCGGAATATTCACAGATTATATCAACCGTTTGACGGCCAATAGAGCCTGTGCTACCAAGTATTGCTATGTTTTGCATGTGTTTCACTATTTTAAGTAATAAATTAGCGAATCGTTACTCTTTATCGTTGGTAAGATTCACATATTTCTTAACTTTCTTGAACAGATTGTTGGCAAATACAAAGTCATTCAGACTTTCGTTGTCGCTGTCATATACTTCATCTTTATTACCTGTCCAGTCTAAGTGGCCTTTGTTCAAGAAAATGATGTTTTCTCCAATGCCCAGCACAGAATTCATGTCATGGGTGTTAATTACAGTGGTAATGCCATATTCGTGAGTAATGTCGCTAAGCAACTCATCTATAAGGATTGATGTTTTAGGGTCCAATCCAGAGTTTGGCTCATCACAAAACAGGTATTTAGGGTTAAGAGCGATAGCGCGTGCTATAGCCACACGTTTTTGCATACCGCCACTGATTTCCGATGGGAATTTGTCGTCAGCACCAATGAGATTAACGCGCTTAATACAAAAATGCGCGCGCTCGAGCTGCTCTTCGTGCGACATGTCGGAAAACATCTTAAGAGGGAACATGACATTGCCTAAAACGGTTTCAGAGTCAAATAGGGCAGATCCCTGGAATAGCATTCCGATTTCTTTTCGCAAATCTTTCTTTTGCTTTGTGTTCATTTGAAGCAAATCTCTGCCATCATAAAGTATTTGACCTTCGTCGGGGGTGTGGAGGCCTACTAAGCTCTTCATCAAAACGGTTTTACCCGAACCGCTTTGGCCAATTATAAGATTGGTGATACCGTCTTTGAAAACTGCATCTATGCCGTGAAGAATCTCTTTGTCGTCAAACGACTTGCGTATGTTTTTTACTTCAATCATTATTGTAACATAACTTTAGTGCATACAACATCCATTAGCAGAATTAAAATGCTGCTGGTCACAACCGCACGCGTACTTGCAGTGCCTACTTGAAGCGCTCCGCCCTCAACATAATATCCAAAATAAGAAGAAACGCTGCTAATGATAAATGCGAATATTACAGATTTTATTAATGCATACCACACATACCATGGTGTGAACATGGTTTGCAGCCCGTAAATGTAGACGTCGACCGATACCATACCCGTTACGATGCATATGAGATAGCCACCGAATAGGCTTGTCACCATACAGAACACTACTAAAATGGGGATATATGATATGAATGCGGCAATTTTTGGCAGCACTAAGAAGTTGGCTGAATTTACACCCATTATCTCAAGCGCATCAATCTGCTCAGTAACACGCATGGTGCCTATTTCTGAGGCGATACTACTACCAACTTTACCAGCCAAAATCAAGCATAATATTGATGACGAAAACTCGAGAAGAATGATTTCTCGGGTTGTCATACCAATTGCATACTTAGGCAGAAGCGGAGAGGTGATATTTAATTTCATTTGGATTGTACAAACGGCACCAATGAAAATAGATACAATTAAAACAAGTGGAATAGAATCAACTCCCAAACGAAGAATCTCTTGAATGTACCTGCGGAAAAATTCACGCCATTTATCAGGAATGCTGAAACAGCTCCAGATAAACAGGCAATATTTGCCGAATACACCTAACGATTTTTTTAACATAATTTTCTCAATTTAAAATTACTTACAAAGTTAGTTAAAAATACCCCATCGTGAAAGAAACTTAATTATTTTTTGGAGATATAGACATCATTTAGTTTTATTTTGGGTTTATTGACAAATCCTTAAATTTAAGTATGCCTTGAAATGCTTAAATGATTAGTTTTCCGTAAAATTTTATTTCAGAATTTTAATAGGTAGCAATTTAATCATTATCTTTGTTGATTGATTGTGTGAAGAACTTGAATCGATAATAAATAAAAATCTAAAATAATGTTGATAATTGGTATAGCAGGCGGAACTGGATCAGGAAAAACTACTGTTGTTAGGAAGATAATGGAAAATCTTCCAACGAGTGAAGTTGGAGTTATTTCGCAAGATAATTATTACAAGGACTCAAGCCACATTCCAATGGAAGACCGTCAGAAGATTAACTTTGACGAGCCTGCCGCTTTCGATTGGGATTTGCTTCTTGCTCACTTGAACGATTTGAAGCAAGGTAAATCAATCGACATGCCTACATATGATTATATTACAAGTTCTCGCAAAGAAGAAACTATTAATATGGGACCTCATGATGTAGTGGTGCTTGAAGGTATTCTTGTAATGTCGGACGACCGTCTTAGGGAAATGATGGACATTAAGGTGTTTGTTGATGCTGATGCCGATGACCGCCTCATTAGAGTTATTAGCCGAGACTGCATTGAACGCGGACGCACACCTGAGATGGTTATCGATAGATATGAAAAGGTGCTTAAACCTATGCATCTAAAACATATTGAGCCGGGCAAGCGCTTTTGTGATTTGATAGTACCTCAGGGTGGCCACAATGAGGTTGCAATTAATTTGCTTACCGAATACATTAAAAGCAAACTCAATAATAAGTAAAAAGATTTAAATGAAGATAATTCCGATTTTGGCAAAATTGGCGAATGTGAAAACTGCAGCTGAACGCAATGCCGAAGAACAAAAACTTAACGAACTTGATGCATTAGGCGCAGAAGGCAAGTTGGTGCTTCGAACTGATGACCTTGTTAAAAAATATCGCCAACGCACAGTGGTTAATCATGTTTCGATTAATGTGCATCAGGGCGAAATAGTTGGACTGCTTGGACCAAATGGCGCGGGTAAAACGACAACATTTTATATGACTACAGGTCTGATTACCCCCAATTCGGGACAAATTTTTTTGAACGACTATAATATCACCAATTTTCCAGTATATAAGCGTGCCAAGCATGGTATTGGTTATCTGGCACAAGAAGCATCGGTTTTCCGCAAACTAACTGTTGAAGAAAACCTTAAGTGCGTGTTGGAGATGACCGATTCAACGCCTGAAGAGCAACGTGAGCGTTTGGAGTCGCTAATTGGTGAATTTAGCTTGCAAAAGGTGAGAAAGAATACCGGAGACCGATTGTCGGGTGGCGAACGTCGCCGAACCGAAATTGCACGATGCTTAGCTATTAACCCCCGTTTTATTATGCTTGATGAGCCTTTTGCCGGTGTTGACCCAATTGCGGTTGAAGAAATTCAAAGTGTTGTGTATAAGCTAAAAGAGCGTAACATTGGCATTCTCATTACTGACCACAATGCCCCCGAAACGTTAAGCATTACCGACCGAGCATATTTGCTTTTTGAAGGTAAAATTTTGTTCCAGGGCACAAGCGAAGAGTTGGCCGAAAATCCGGTGGTGAGAGAGAAATATTTGGGACGCAACTTCGTGTTTAGACGTAAACGTTTTGATTAACAAAACATATTTAACACATTGTCAGGCAGACGACTACTAAGTTGTCTGCCTTTTTTGTATGAATTTTTGTCTATTGTGAAGTAGCAAGTATACAGCTATAGCACTTATTACAGATAACCACAATAAACTTTCAGGAGTGCCAATAACATCAATCTTGTTTTCGATAACTTTATTTTCAAATAAGTGATTTGCAATTATGGCAACTGAATTATTCAGTGCATGTGCAAATATTGGTATCCACAGACAGCCAGTCCAAACCGTTAGGTAGCCAAACATAGCGCCAAGTAGCACTCGTGGAACAAAGCCGAAAAATTGGAAATGCATAAAACTAAAAATTATGGCACCCAACCAAATCGAAAGATGTTTATTTAAAGGTTTGTCGATAAACAAGCGAGTTAGCATTCCTCTGAAAAATATTTCCTCACCCATGCCTGTAAGACAACCAACAGTGAGAATTAGAACACAAATTCCCATGAAGCTTTGGCCCGAAATTAGTTGGTCTGTAACAGCTTGTGCCGCTTCTTCGTAATTGCGGAGTATTTGCTCCACGGCACTTAAAGAATCTGGGAATGCTACATTTGAATTAAGGTAAATTATAAGGTTCATTACCGGAATCGACGCAATATAGAGCAGTAGCACAAATAACAATTCCTTTGCTTTAGGTGCTACATTCATACCTAAATATTTAAAAGGATTGCCAGTTATAAATGCTGCTAAAACAACCGCAGGAAGTGAAAATGACACAATGTTTTGTAATGTCACTTGTGACAATATAACCCAGTCGGGTGTTCCGAATTTATTTGCCAGCAGTGAATATACTATTGCTGTAAAGAAAAAGCATATTAAAAAATTAGAAATAAAAAATAAGAGTTTCAATGAGAAACTCATTTTAAGCGTTATTCGGTTGTTATCCATGAGTCAATTATTTGTTAGTGACCACAAAATTAAATAAATTTGTAGAATAAATTTTATAATATATGTCAAAACCTGTAATATATGCTGTAGTGGGAGCTTCGGGATGTGGTAAAACCACGGCTACCCAGATAATGGAAGAATTAGGAATACCGAGTCTTGTGTCATACACAACTCGTGACATGCGCGAGGGTGAAACAAATGGCAAAGAACATTGGTTTGTTTCTGAGAATGAAATACCCGATAAAAGTCGTATGTTAGCATATACATATTTCGGTGGACGACATTATTGGACAACTGTAGATCAAATTCTAGCGACAAAGGGTTGTACTTATATTATTGATGAAGTTGCCTTGGTTGAAATGATTGAAAAGTTTGGCAATGAGGTTAAGATTATTACAGTTTTAATTAAAAAAGACGAGTCAAAGATTCAACAACTTGTTGATGCTCAGAGGATGAAGCGAGATGAAGAACGTTTGAAACTTGATGATGACTTCTATGATATTGTAATAACCAATAACGGAACTATTGAAGATTTGAGAAAGCAGATTGTTGAAAAAATGTTCTGACTTACGATAAACTTTTTTGAAGTTTATTTGTCATATTTAAAGAAAGAACATTTGTTTTCAATAATAAAAAATAGATGATGAGAAATATTATTCTAAAAATATCGTTTTTGCTTTTTATATGTTTGCAAGTGGCTTCATGCTCAACTGTTAAAACACAGGAAGAGATAGAATTAGAAGCAAAAGTTGATTCAATTGCTCACATATATGCACAATCGGCATTAGAAAATAGCCGTTTTGTTTTAATGGCCGAACGAGTGTCGGTTGGTAGGACAGGACGTATGATAACAAATCCACGAGGAGAAACAAACTTTGTGTATGTTATCGATAAAGAAGGGGTTGTGCAGTTGGCTTTAGAGAACGGCCAAATGGGATTTAATGGTCTTGGTGGATTTACATTAAAAGGCACAGTTAGCAAACCGCGTTTTAAAACCGATAAAAAAGGCAATGTTACAGTGTCATATAGCCTTTATGGGCAAGGTGTTAGCGCTACAATTGAGATAAAGTTGTTTGCGGGCAGCGATTATGCACAGGCCTATGTTAATTCCACAATGCACAGCGGCCGAATGGTTGTGTATGGAAGGGTAGTACCGTATAGTGGCAAATGATGAAATCTATAATTGATGTCGCTGATATTGGTGAGTGACATGTTCAAATAAAAGACAAGAAAGGAGATTAGCTGCTAATCTCCTTTCTTTATATAGATTATTCAATCATACTCAAAAAAGTATCTTCATCAATAATAGGAATGCCTAGTTTTTGTGCTTTTTCTAATTTTGCAGGCCCCATGTTTTCACCGGCTAAAACTAAATCGGTAGAGCCAGAAATCGAACCGACATTTTTTCCACCATTAAGCTCAATTAGTTGCTTATATTCATCACGAGAATGTTTTTGAAATACACCGCTAATGACAATTTTTTTGCCTTCAAGTTTGTTGCTGGTAACATCGTTGGTTGCACTATGTTCAGCAGCAAACTGTAATTTTGCAAGTCTGAGACGCTCAATTATCTCTCGGTTAATTGGCTGAGCAAAATATTCAACTATGCTGTCGGCAATGATTGGCCCGATTTCGTTAATTGTAGACAAATCTTCAGCCGACATAGCCATAAGGTTGTCCATTGTGCCAGATGCTTTTGCCAATATTTTTGCAGTAGTTTCGCCTACATTTGGAATTGACAACGCGAAAATTACACGTTCATAAGGCACTTCTTTCGATTTTTCTATTCCGTTTAATATTCTCTCAGCAGATTTTTTGCCAAAACGTGAAAGCATCAAGAGCTCTTCTTCAGTCAGGTCATACAGGTCGGCAATATTTTCTACCAATCCGGAAGTATAAAGCTGATTTGCAAGTTCTTCACCAATGCCATCAATATTCATCATTCTGCGTCCAACAAAGTGCTGTATGCGACCTGCTATTTGCGGCGGGCAATTATATTTGTTTGGGCAAATCCAAGCGGCTTCGCCCTCAATTCTCACCAGTTGAGTGCCGCAGATAGGGCAATTGTGTATAAATTCAATTGGTTTAGCGCCCACTTTACGTGACTTTAAATTTACGCCAACAATTTTAGGTATAATTTCGCCACCTTTTTCAACATAGAGCATGTCTTCTTCATGAATGTCAAGCGATTGAATAATGTCGGCATTATGTAGCGATGCTCTTTTGACAATTGTGCCAGAAAGTAGCACAGGCGATAAATTTGCAACTGGTGTTATTACTCCTGTTCGACCCACTTCAAACGACACATATTTTAGTTGTGTACATTCTCTTTCAGGAGCAAACTTATAAGCAATAGCCCAACGTGGTGATTTTGCTGTAAATCCCAACTCTTCCTGTTGCTCTAAGTTGTTGATTTTGAATACTAAACCATCTGTTGCAACTGGAAGTTTTTTTCGTTCGCCATCCCAATAAGCAATATAATCGCGCACTTCGTCAATCGATGATAATCGTTTGATTTGGTTGGCAACCTTAAATCCCCACGATTTTGCAGCCATCATATTTTCATAATGTGTTTGATAGGGGAGGTTGTCGCCAAGAACATAATAAAAATATGCATCCAGACCACGTTTGGCCACCTCAGACGATTTTTGCAATTTTAGCGTTCCGGCTGCGGCATTTCGAGGATTGGCAAATAATGGTTCCTCATTAAATTCACGTTCTCTATTAAGTTCTTCAAAATTTTTCCACGGAAGTAAAATTTCGCCTCTAATTTCAAATTTTGAAGGGTAATCATTTCCATTTAAATGAAGCGGAATCGACTTTATAGTAATAACATTATTGGTTACATCATCTCCATGTGTGCCATCACCGCGAGTAACGGCACGTATCAATCGGCCGTTTTCATAAGTTAAGGAAATAGATGTGCCATCGAATTTCATTTCTCCAACAATTTCGCATTCCGATTCATTGAGTCCGTTTTTTGCTCTTCGCAAAAAATCTTCAACTTCTTCAATTGAGTAGGAGTTACCAAGCGACATCATTGGTCTTTCATGGCGTACTTGATTAAAGTTTTTTGTTAAATCGCTTCCTACGCGTTGAGTAGGAGAAAACTTGTCGAAATACTCTGGGTGTAATTCTTCAAGGTCTTGTAACTCTCTCAGCATTCGGTCGAATTCCTGGTCGCTTATAGTTGGAGAGTTGTTTATATAATAATTTACGTTGTGAGTGTTTATTTCGGTGCGTAAATATTCTATTCTTTCTTTTACGTTCATTTTTCTTAGAGTTTTTATTAGGTAAAGATACAAAAATATTATCGATAATGATAACGCCAGCTAATATTTAAGTAAACTTTCATCATTAAATGATAGGGGTTGTTTTATCCAATAATCTATTTAACATAATATTAATTATAAAACTTATTCTTATATCAATTTTTGTGCAAGTTTTTTCAGAAATTAATTAACTTTGCAAAAATTATAATACTATCATGTTGAGCATAAATTTAGCTAATCACATAATCAACGATTCTTTTTTTAAATATATCAGCGATAATTTACATTGTTCTGACATTAGTAAATTATTGCTAAAAAATGACGTATATGATTTTGATAAAAAATTTGCTGCTCTTCAGATTGAATGCCGAAATAAAACCCGGATTAAACTCCCTGAGATTTTAAAATTTGAGAAGTTTTTATTCCCTAAGTTAATTTGTGCTGAACAATGCACGCCAGAAATGGTTGCGAAATTTCATGCGTCACTTTTTAAAACCGACGATGTTGTTTTAGATTTAACTATGGGTTTAGGCATTGACAGTTATTATATTTCAAAGAATGTGACTTCGGTTGATGCAATTGAAATCGATGAAGAAATCGCAAAAGTCGGTGCTTATAATTATTCTAATTTAGCTAATAAAATTAATGTAATAAATACAGATTCATCTGATTATATAAAAAAATGTACGAAGCAATTCTCCGCAATATTTGTAGATCCGGCTCGCCGAGATGCTAATAATAAGCGAATGTTTGGTTTTTCTGATTGTATGCCAAACATTTTAGAATTAATGCCGTATATAAAAAAATGTACTAAACGGCTGATTATTAAAGCTTCACCGATGCTCGACATCTCAAATTCAATTAATGAGTTGATGTTTGTAACTGATGTTTGGATTTTAGGTATTAAGAACAGTTGTAAAGAACTGCTATTTGAACTTAATTTTGACCAAGAAGTTGACAAAAAGCATGTGATGATTCATACTCTGAATTTTGATGAAAAAATGCAAAGAGTTGATTTTCAGTATGATATGTTAAGTGAAGATGTCGCATTTGCTGAACCTAAGGTTGGAGATTTGCTATTTGAACCCAATTCTTGTATAATGAAATCAGGCAAAACAGACCTCTTGCCTATTATTTATCCCAAATTGCGCAAAATAGACAAGTCGTCTCACCTATTTGTCGCAGATTCTCATAACACAGATTTGCCTGGGCGTAAGTTTGCTATTATGCAAGTTATACCCTTTAAGGATAAGAATATAAAGCAGTTAAAAGAGTATAAACAATTGAACGTTTCAACAAGAAACTTCAAACTAACAGCAGAGCAGTTAAAAGCACGGTTGCGAGTAAAAGATGGAGGCGTCAAATATCTATTTGGAACAACTCTACATAATGGAGACATGGTGTTGATATTGTGCTCTAAAGAGTGTGATTAAAGCCCACTATCCCATTGCTCCCCTATTATCTTTTCATTATTCTTGCAAGCATACGCTTGTCTTCTTTTTCCTTAATGCTCTGACGCTTATCGTATTCCTTTTTGCCTCGAGCAATGGCTACCACCAACTTAGCTAATCCCTTGTCGTTAATAAACAAACGCAGTGGAATTAATGAGAAACCGCTCTGTTGGTTATATTTGTTCATTTCGGCAATTTCTTTGCGATTTAATAATAGCTTTCTTTCTCTGCGTACATTATGATTGTTGTAGCTTCCAAAGAAGTATTCTGCAATATACATGTTTTTTATCCACACCCCTTTATTTTCGATATAACAGAATGTGTCAACAAGACTTGCCTTGCCTAATCTTATAGATTTAATTTCGGTTCCGGTAAGAACTATGCCTGCAGTAAATGATTCAATTATCTCATAATCGAAAGTTGCGCGGCGATTCTTAATGTTTATATTATTTGCCATAATTCAACATTGTCATACTGTGGTGGGTAAAATAACTCCCATAATCTTTGTGAGTACTATAGGCACAAATATCAATAATGCGGTTGATATAGAAACAAAAACCAAAGGCTTTTCGGTGTAATTTATATATTCAAGGCCTCGATATACAATAAATGCCACATATAATGACATAAAATCAAGAACCGCAAAATTTGATGGCAATAAATTACCTATAATTTGCAATATTACTAAATACTCAAGTGCAAACACAATTAGATTATCTAATCTATCTTTGCTATTTTGGTCAGAGCTCGGTGAATAGAAGTTAATGGCTATGCTGCAGATATATACTGCAAAAAAATATGATGCAAACGCTATAATTGAGTTTACCAACGTATGAGCCAATGTTAAACTATCATCATAAAACAGCCTAACAAAAACCGATAGCGATAAAACTGCAAGCGTTGGGAAAAACACACTACTCTGGAGTATTTTTGGAGGTATGCTTAGCTTGTTAATTTTCTCCCATCCTATGGTTGGCGATACAATTATTAATAATATCTTTTTAAATAAATCCATGACCAATATTCTAATTTCACTGCAAAAATACATAAACTTGAATGAAAAACACAATATCTTGTGGTGATACATGAAATTTTTAAATCTTTTGTGAAAATGTAAGTGATGCAAACGCTTATTTTGTGTTAATTTTGTGATAACAAATAAATGCAGCAACATTGATTACAGAATTATACATAGCAAAGCGGTTACAGCTAAACTCTGATGGTGATGAAAAAGCAAAGTCACCCAGTCTTACTATTGCCACAATTGGGATAGTTTTAGCCATCACTGTAATGATATTGTCATTAACCATTGTTAGCGGATTTAAACATGAGATTGAGAATAAAGTATATTCGTTAGATTCTCATATAAAAGTCATGAATGCTAATGCTGAGCCGGCAATGAATATGTCAACAATTTATCTGGATATGGTAAAAGAAGGTGTATATTCTGATAGCAATTTGGCCGATGCTGTTAGAAACATGTCATTGATTGCCGAACAACCTGTGATTCTGAAAACGGATAACGATTTTAAGGGAGTTCTTTTTAAAGGTGTAGATGAAAACTTCGATTGGCACTTCTTGGGAAAATCATTGGTAGATGGTCGCTTGCCTAACCATATTGACAATAGTGAAATCATTGTTTCAAAAAAGATAGCCATTGCTCTTGGAGTTAATGTTGGAGATAGAATTTATACGCACTTTGTGTCCGATAAAATCAAAACGAGAAAAAACACGATTGTAGGCATTTATAACACCGATTTCGACGAACATGATTCGAATTACATCATTGGTGATTTAAGTTTTTTGCAAAATTTAAATCGATGGGAAAACGGTCAGGGCGGTTACATAGGCATTAATCTTAAGAATGTGGATGAAATTGGTGATGTGTCATATGATTTATTTTCACTATTGGCAAAAAAGGGATATTTGACTGAGAGTAAACCTGTTATTTATAATGTAACAAATACCCACAACAACAACTCGTCGTTTTTCTCATGGCTTGACTTGCTTGATATTAATGTAGTTATTATTATCATTCTAATGGCAGTGGTCTCGGCATTCACTCTTATCTCAGTTTTGCTTATGATTATTCTTGAGCGAATTCGTATGATAGGCCTTTTGAAAACTCTTGGTAGTACCGACAAATTAATCAGGAAGGTATTTATATATTTAACGCATAAGATAATTATTAAGTCAATTTTGTTGGGAAATGCTCTTGGCTTATTATTGGCATTTATTCAAAAGCAATTTCATGTATTAAAGTTAGATAGTGAAACATATTATATGCCATATGTCCCAATTGAGTTTAATTGGTTGGCTTTGATATTGTTAAATGTGTTTATTGTCATAATATCATACATTACCTTGTTGGGCCCGTCGCACATTATTTCGAGCATTAAGCCCAACACTACCTTACGATATGAATAACATTGGGTTGAAATTTCATTATTTCGGCAATTTTTATTAATTTAGCAAATATTAATTAGAACTATAAAAATTTAAAAGTCATGGCAAATAAGAGAAACTTAAAAAAGAACATTGAGTATGTATGTGCTGATATCGTAGGCGAATGTCTATTTGCGCAAGATGCTTTTGAAGGTATTGATGTGGCGAAAATGGATGAAGTTATTTTTAAAGTAGCTTTGTTGCAAGACTCGGCTATTAAGAAGATTTCTGTAAACTATGATAAGCAGCCAAAGGATTATAAGAGCAATCCTTCTGAATACAGAAAAGGTCGTCGCGTATATTTTAAAGCTGTAGAAAAGGCAATTGCTGAATATGTTCGCGATGGAATCGATGCGATTGTTAAGGAAATGAACTCTTTGCTTCCTGCTGCTCAACGCGAAGCTAACAAGAAAGCTATCTAATAATGCTGAAGCAAAAGATATCAAAATTCATACTAAAATTAGCGAAGTGGAATGTTGAAGTTAATGTTGACATTCCACTTCCTAATAAATGTGTGATATGTGTTGCCCCTCATACCAGCAATTGGGATTTCATTTTAGGTGAACTTGGCATTAGCTCTATTGGTCAGAAATCTGGATTCTTGATGAAAGAAACATGGTTCTTCTTCCCTCTTGGACACTTATTTAAGGCCATGGGCGGTATTCCTGTGCCTCGTAAGAAAGGCAGCGATTTGACACGGTCAATCATTGAAACTGCAAAAAATAGCAAGAACTTTGTTGTCGCTCTTACTCCTGAAGGAACCAGAAGTTACAATGAAAACTGGAGAAAAGGGTTCTTGCATATTGCATACGGAGCAGAAATTCCTATTATCTTGGCATATTTTGATTTTAAAACTAAAACAATTTGCCTTGATAAGGAGTTTAAGTATTCTGGCAACTTGGAAAATGATATGATTAGCGTAAAAGAGTATTATAAAGACAAAAACGCTAAGTATCCCGAAAAATTTGGTTTAGGTTTATAACTGTGTGCCCTATGGTATTTAATTCTTTAAATGTATGTTTGATTGAGTCTGATATTTCTTCAGATGATAAAGTCATAAATATTAATAATTTAAAAGAGCATATCGATAAACTACCTTATCAAAATGATTTGGTGGTTGTGCCAGAATTATTCACCACAGGATTTATAAATAGCGCAGAAAAGGCACTTGCTGTTGCCGAAAAAAATACAGGTAATACCATTTCCGAACTATCAAACATTTCACAAAAATATAGTTGCGGAATTTGTGGCAGTTTTTTAGCAAATACTGTTGGGAAATTATTTAATAGGGCTTTTTTTATTGAACCTAACGATGAAACATTCTATGACAAACGCCACTTGTTTACTATGGGCGGCGAGCCAAATGTTATATCGCAAGGTTATAAAGAATCACCTATAACAAGATTTCGCGGCTTTAACATTAAGTTGATTGTGTGCTATGACTTACGTTTCCCTGTATTTTGCAGAAACGTTAAGAATAATTATGATGTCTTGTTAGTTGTGGCTAATTGGCCTAAGGCTCGATTTAATGCATGGAAAAGTTTGCTTGTGGCCAGAGCAATTGAGAACTGTTGCTATGTTTGTGCCGTTAATCGATGCGGAACCGACTCTGAAGGAATAGATTATGGGTGTGGTTCAAGTATGATAATTGACTATAAAGGCCAAATTATTTCTCAAACCTCTGAGACTCTCAATGTGGCTTCTGCAAGCTTGTCGTTAGAGAAATTAAACACATTCCGGTCAAAGTTCCCTGTGTGGAATGATGCAGATGAATTTAAACTTGAACTGTAATATAGAACCACAGCAAGCTATTTTATTCATTTCGGATAAATTACATTGTGTTGTTGCAACGAATCTGCTTTTGGCCCAATTGTTGAGTTTGAAAAATCTAATTGATTAGATATAATTTCATTTCGCAATTTTTGCAATCACACACCACTTTTAACTTGTTTTTACCGGTGCGTAAAAAGATATTATCGGGTAATGCTGAGGCATTATCCGTTTTTTTACATGCATTTAATTCTCTGCGAATGCAATAACGTGTTTGCATCACAAGTTGCTGCTTTGTCCCATTTTTATCAACCTCTATTGCTTTTTCAACAATTTCTGCTCCATGGTCTTCATATATTTGGCTTGCAATTTTGTTAGCAACATTGTCGGCTGAATATAATTGTGTCTTATCACATTTGCATTTTAAATCTTCCTTTAACCTTACTTCAGGCTGGTAGGTTATTAATTGCGCCGCGTCTAATAAATCTAATGCGTTTCTTCGCAATTGCGTCAACGCTGATGCTGGGACAAACACGTTTGTGCTAATCTTGCATTTGTCCATTTGATAAATTGTATTGCCTAATTTTGAAAGTGTTTCTATTTGGCGCTTGCTTTGGTCTGTTTGAGCTGGACTTAAAGTTTCAAGATCTAACGTTGCGCTAACGCTATTGCCACGCTCATCCGAAACGTCGAGCACTAAAGTGTTTAATATTGACCGGAGGTCGCAATTGATGCGTATTTTTCTATGAGTATGCGATTTTTCAAGTGCATCATTGTGCACTTTGTCGTATGTCCTATATATTAATGTTCCAGGTGCTATGTTTTGCTTGTTGTTGGCGAAAACTATACCGTTTTCTACTTTATTAGCTCTGAACCCTGTAAATTCATTGCCATTAAAAAAACTCAAACCATCGCCGTTGCTTATGTTTGATTGGGTATTAATTTTTACTTGATTATTGCGGCTGCTCAATACTCTTCCCAAAGGTTCGCCCAATGACTTTGGTGTGGTCAATGATGCCATACTATGCCCGTTTTGAGGCATGCGATTATCTAAAAAGTATTGAGTGTATGAACGATTAAAACATTTTTCAAGGCATGGGTCAAAATCATAAAAACTTAAGCCTTTACTGCTTCGAGCATACAAAGAGCTGTTATTTGAAATGATTTCATCAATTTTCTGGCGGAAGTGTGCAACTGAATTTTTTACATAATTTGCATCTTTTAATCTGCCTTCAATTTTAAATGATGACACACCGCTTTCAATTAGGCGTAATAAATTGTTTGTTTGATTAAGGTCTTTTAGAGACAGCAAATGCTTGTTTTGTTGTAACACTTGGTCTTTGTCGTCAATCAAGTCAAAGGCCATACGGCAAACTTGAGCACATTCTCCCCTATTGGCACTTCGGCCAAATAGTGCCTGGCTAACCTGGCATCTTCCGCTATAACTAACACATAGAGCCCCGTAGATGAAAGCTTCAAGTTTTGCTGGCGTAACATTGTGAATTGCCTTGATTTCATCAAAAGATAATTCTCGAGCCATTACGAGTTGCGAAAATCCCAAAGAACTTAAAAATTGAGCTTTTTCAGGAGTTCTCAAATCACATTGTGTACTTGAGTGCAGGGCAATCGGGGGGATGTCTAAACGCAAAATACTCATATCTTGCACTATAATTGCATCTACTCCTGCATTATAAAGATCGGTGATTAGTCGTTCTGCATCTTTCAGCTCCGAATCGTATAAGATAGTGTTGACCGTAGCATATAATTTAGCGTCAAATTTATGAGCATAATCAACTACAAGCTTCATGTCGTCTACACTATTTCCGGCAGATGCTCGTGCTCCAAATCTTTGTGGTCCCATATATACAGCATCGGCTCCGTAGTTTATAGCGTCGATAGCAGTTTGAGCATCTTTTGCTGGTGCCAATAACTCTATTGTATGAAGTGCTGATTTTCTCATAATTATTTATTGTCTTATTTGATATTTCTTATGTCGTAAGGGGTTTCTTGATAAACAAAATAATTTAACCAATTAGAAAACAACAGGTTCGCATGTGCCTTCCATCTAACTATAGGCTTGTTTTCAGGATTATCACCCTCATAATAATTAATCGGTATTTTAGGATTCATGCCGCGTTCTATATCGCGATGATATTCAAAGTCAAGCGTATAAGGTGAGTATTCAGAGTGACCAGTAATATAGAACTCTCTGCCGTTGCGGGCCATTATTATATATATGCCACATCCTTCACCTTCTGCTATAATCGATAATTCTTTACGTTTGATTATATCTTCTTTGCGAACTTCGCTAAATCGGCTGTGTGGAACATAGAATTCATCATCAAAACCGCGAAATATTGGGTTTTGTTTGTCGGTAATATGGTGTTTGTATACGCCTGAAATTTTATCGCCTATCACATGTTTTGGTATGCCATAGTTATGATATAGGCCGGCAAATGCTGCCCAACATATATATAGCGTTGATGTGACATGTGTTCTTGACCAATCGAAAATCTCTGTTAACTCTTTCCAATAATCCACGTCGTTGAAGTCAAGTTTTTCAACAGGTGCTCCGGTTACGATAAAGCCATCGTAATTATTATGTTTAATCTCGTCAAACTTCTTATAAAAAGCCTCTATGTGCTCTCTTGGTGTGTTTTTGCAAACATAAGTGTCAGTGTCAATTAAGTCGAGTTCTATTTGCAATGGTGTGTTTGACAACAGACGCAACAAATCTGTCTCTGTCATAATTTTCAGAGGCATAAGGTTAAGAATTGCAATCTTAAGCGGACGAATGTCCTGACTGGTTGCTCTCTTTTCGTCAATTACGAATATGTTTTCCTGTCTTAACTCTTCCACAGCAGGAAGTGATGATGGCACTGTTACTGGCATGTGTGTTTGGTTTATATTATAATTTGTTATATAATTCTATTGCTTGTTGGCGACCCGATTCTACAAGATGCGGAAAATGCACATCGGTATTGAATAATATAGGTGCATCATATTTTTTCAGCAAATTCCAAAAACTATAATCTGGAAAAAATCTATTGTGCGCTTCAAAAGCTTTTGTGTTAATCTCAATGAAATAATTGTTGTCCATAATGGCATCAAACACCTCACGCACAAGCGATTTGTACCACTCTTCATTTTCAACACCGGGTTTAAAACTATTAGCGTTAAATCCAATTTTGTCGAAGTGCCCTATTATGTCAAAGCCGCCAGCTTCAATCATATTTAGGGTTTGTGTGTAGAATGATATGATGACTCCTTCTATGTCATTATAGAAATGTTTTTGCATCTTAATCCTAAAATTCTCAAAGCTGCCATCAACATCTACATAACCTTCGTTGCAAAATGAAGGAATAAAATGAACCGAGCTTATTTTGTAATCAAGAGGTAGATTTTGGAAATAATCATTATTTGCGTTCCAATCGTCCAAATAATCTATTTCCATTGAGCAATATATGCTTATTTCATCGTTATATGTTGCTTTCAAACGCTCTATCTCATTAATATAACTTTGCACGTTGTCGGAGCTCATGTTGCAAGGTGATGGTATGGGTATCGGCGAATGTGGGCTAAAGCCAAGATGCTTGAAACCGCTTTGCACAGCCGACTTTACTATGTTCTCCATAGTGTCGCGACCATCGCAATATTGCGAGTGTGAGTGAAAGTTGTATTTTGATTCAGATGCTAATATGTCGTTAAAGTCAATCATATTAATGCTTAATTTGTGGTTGATGTGAGACTTTGGAAAATTTGCAGCTCGAAATGTTTTGATGATGCAATGCAGTATTCATAGATTTCGGCTATTGTATTTTCATATTTCACAAAGTTGGTCTCTTTGATATAGAAATACATTTCTAAGGGTATTCCCTTTGCTGTATTTTGAATTTGTCGAACCATTAGCCAGCGACATGTATCAACTGACGGATTCTCTC
Source organism: Muribaculaceae bacterium (assembly GCA_045613305.1). Taxonomy (GTDB): domain Bacteria; phylum Bacteroidota; class Bacteroidia; order Bacteroidales; family Muribaculaceae; genus SFTJ01. The sequence continues at coordinate 7,533 of JAZLAU010000012.1, read as the reverse complement.
TAAGAAAATTTTCGATAAATTTCCTATATAAGGTTATGTTTGTAATATTATTGTATTCGGTTTTTGTGTCCTCGTTTGTTAGAAGTCCATTGGTGGTTAATCTTTCAATAAGACTTGCATTAGCAAAATTAATACTATTAACGTCAATAAAGATTTTTAGCCTTGCTTGGCGACCTCCATATTTTTCTATTCCGCTCCAATTTTGAAACGGCTCGCTTATCAGTTTATATGGAGGAATTGTTGATATAGAGTTGTCGAAATTACGAATTTTCACAGTTGTCAAGGTTACTGCAGTAACATTGCCGTTAATGTTGCAATCCTTAATCTCAATCCAATCGCCCACTTTTAGCATCCTGTTAACATTAAGTTGTATGCCAGCCACAAATCCCAAAATGGCATCTTGAAAAACAAGCAAAAGAATTGTTGCTGCTGCTCCTAACCCAGCAATGAGAGTAGCGGGATTTTTATTGATTATAACTGAGATTATAACAATAAATGCAATGAAATAAACAATCAGCTTGGCAAACTGAGTTACAACGTCAAGATAATGATTGTCGGGTTGTTTGCTTTTGTAATAATCTGCAGTAAATGTTAGTAGTTTGCCAATAAATGTAGCTATCAGAAAAACTATGTATGTGGAAATGCCTCGTGTACAAACTATATATAGTATTGAGGTTGTGTCATTACTATCAAAGCATGATGGCAAGAGCACCGATATAATAAATGCTGGAACTAATCTCGATAATATCTTGTAAATATTATCTTTAAAGATATAGTCGTCAATTTTAAACGAGGTGTGTTGTACTAAACGTTTCAGTAGTGGAGTTAATATTTTCCTAAAAACAACTCCTGCAATAAGGGCAATTATCAAAATTAATAGTAGATACACAATGCGCTGAACAAATTCGCTTTCTATTCCGAACTCATTTGCAACTGTATCAATATAATTTTGAATTATGTTTATCATTAAGTTTTTAAATTTTTAAAAAGTTGATGTGTAATTTTTTACACATCAACTTTTATTATAGATTAAGTGTTTAATTTCGAAATCTAATTACTTTGTTTGAGCACCGCTGCCTGCAATTGTTTCGCGCATATTAGTGTCCGATTCAATATTTTTAAGGCGATAATAATCCATTACGCCAAGGTTGCCTGCACTAAATGCTTCAGCAATTGATTGTGGCACTTGTGCTTCAGCCTCAATAACTTTAGCTCTCGCCTCTTGTGCTTTAGCCTTCATTTCTTGTTCCAAAGCTATAGCCATCGCTCTGCGTTCCTCAGCTTTTGCTTGAGCAATGTTTTTGTCAGCTTGTGCTTGGTCTATTTGAAGCGTTGCGCCAATGTTCTTACCTATGTCAATGTCAGCAATGTCGATTGATAGGATTTCAAATGCTGTGCCTGAGTCAAGACCTTTCTTCAAAACAAGTTTTGATATAGAATCTGGATTTTCAAGCACTTGTTTATGGCTTTCAGACGAACCAATAGAGGAAACAATACCTTCACCTACACGGGCAAGCACAGTGTCTTCACCTGCACCCCCAACTAACTGACGAATGTTTGCTCTAACTGTTACGCGAGCTTTTGCTATAAGTTGAATACCGTCTTTCGCTACAGCTGTTACTGGTGGGGTGTCGATTACTTTGGGGTTAACTGACATTTGTACGGCTTGAAATACGTCACGTCCAGCCAAGTCGATTGCTGTTGCCATCTTAAAGCCGAGGTCAATATTGGCTTTTGATGCCGATACCAAAGCGTGTACAACCTTTTCAACATTACCTCCAGCCAAAAAGTGTGCTTCAAGGTCATCACGATTCACTTCGCTTAACCCTGCTTTATGGGCTTCAATCATTGCTTGCACTATGGTTCTGGTTGGAACTTTTCGTATGCGCATTAAGAATAATTGAATCAATGAGATTCTAACTCCTGACACTCTTGCCGATATCCACAAGAAAAATGGCACATAGTAGAAGAATATGCACAGCACTATAAATGCCAATATGCCAATTAATAAAATTGTAACTTCCATATTATAATGTGTTTAGGTTTTATTTCTTTTTTGTTTCTGCCTTAATTACCGAATTAGACAAATATTGCAATTCATCATTTCGTTTTAAAAGATCTTTTTCTTTCTTTATGATTTTTGATTTAAGTTCAGCCTGTTCGCTTTTTGATGCATTGTGATATTGTGCTCTCAATTCATTTAGCTCTTCAACAATATTTTTTTGTGATTCTGCCACTTCCATATATTGTTCAAGATAATTACGGCCTTCTGAGCTTTTTGCATCGTCTAAAGAAGTGTAAATTACACCTTTAGAGATTTCAAACTTAAATCCGTCATCCTCTTGTTCGTCATGGTTTTTAATTGACGCTATACGTTCAAGATATTCGCTATAATCGGCGCCTTCTTCCCATGTGTCTTTTATGCTATTTAGTTTTGCATACATATGTAAGTTTGGGTCATCAATGCTATAGTTTTGTCGTACTGTGTTAGGGATAAAAACATAGATTGTAACCTTTCCTGGTATTTGATTACGGTCGGTAGCCCACCAACCTACACCTGTCATTTCGTCAATAACAAGTAGATAGTCATCAAATTCAGAGTTATATGGCATACCTAAATTTTGTGGTTGGTAATAAGTGCCATCTTCTGCATTTTTTCTTGAAAGATATATGTCATATCCACCAAGTGAGCCAGGACCATTGTAAGCATAATATAATGTAGAACCGTCGGGCATCATAAAAGGATATGACACTTCGCCATTGTTGCTTAATATTTCATCTTCTTTTTGATAAGGTTCCCAGGTTCCGTCTAGCAATCTTGAAGTTTCCATCAAACAAGAAATCCCTAAAGAATCTGTCGATGCCCACATCATTCGGTCTCCACTTTGTGGCATAAAGACTGCTGTAATTGAGTCGGGTTGTGCATATGGAAGATTGTCCGACGTTACAAATTTGCCCGTTTCGTCAGATAATTTATAAGCTTTGAAAAAATCAGCTTTATCTACAACCAAACTATCGATTACAGTCAATTTTTCGACGTGCTCATACATGGTTTTGGCAGAGCGCACCAAATCCATGAAGTCGTTCATTTCTTCAGGATATTCTACGTCGTTTTCGTGCATCACTTCCATATATTTATTCATATGGCTGTAAGCATCGTTATAATTGTGTTTGTCGTATGCAATTTTTGCTAAATAATAATCTGATTCGGCTATATCTTTCGACGAGGCATATTTAAAATACTTTATTGATTCTTCAATATTGCCAGTTTCGAACAAACTCATTCCTAACCAGTGGTTGATAGTCGCATTTTTCTTGTTGCTTGAGTTTTTTGCATAAAGTTTTTTAAATGCAACAACAGCTTCCTCATATTTTTGCTTTTCATATAAGGCTTTTGCCTGCTTTAGGGTTGAAGCATTGACTGAAACCACGCAGATTACAAAAAGGAGTGATATGTATTGTCGAATAGAAATTTTCATCGTTATAAATCAATAGTATATAGCAAAAATAGCAAATTAAATTTTCATAAGCAATACTGATGCATGACATTGTGAGGGATAACTCCCCTATTTAAAATTATTTAAGAGTGCTTGGACCAACACCTTCAAATGTCATTTTAACGGGCTTAATAGTGCCGTCAGGATTGAAATATAAACGTTCAATACATGTGGCACGCTCATTGGCATGAGTTTTCCCTAATGGTCGACGGTGGTAAATTATATAATATTCGTCTTCGCCTTTGCCTTTTATAACCGAATGGTGACCTGCGCCAGTGGCAATGTTTGGGTCTTGTTCGAGTATTTTACCAATTCGTTTGAATGGACCATATACAGAGTCACTTATGGCATATGCCACACTGTAATCAGGACCGCCCCAGCCTCCTTCGCTCCACATGAAGTAATATTTACCATTTCGTTTCATCATAAATGGGCCTTCTACGTAGTTTGTAGGGGTTATTTCTTTATAGATTTCGCCATCTTCGTGAGGAATTATGCTAAGCAAGTCGTCTGAAAGTTTTACAATATTACAATGGCTCCATCCTCCATATATCAAATAATATTGACCGTCGTCATCTTTAAAGGCAAATTGGTCGATAGGTTGTGCTCCGTTAACAATCTTATCGATTAGAGGTTTGCCTAAGGCATCTTTAAACGGTCCAGCTGGATTATCGGCAACAGCAACTCCGATGCCTCCGAGCATATTATTGTTTTGAATATCGTTTCCTCCAAAAAAGAAATAATATTTGCCGTGTTCTTTTATTACTGATGGCGCCCACAAACAGCGGTTAAGCCAGCTAATATTTTCTATTGCCAACACACTACTGTGCTTTGTCCAGTTCACAAGGTCCTTTGACGAAAAGGCATCCATAAACAGCTGCTTATTATATTCTGCTGAGTAGGTCGGATAAATCCAATATTCATCATCAAAAACAGCACCTTCAGGGTCGGCGTACCAACCTTCAAATAGAGGGTTCCCACTTGTTTTCTTCGATTTTTCGCCTGCAGTTAATGGTTGAAACGCAAGGCAACACATGGTTAGTGCCAACGTGGCGATTCTTACAGATTTCATGTTCATATTATTCGAGTATTTTATGTTCTTTCAAAATTTGTTCTATCTTGAGCTGTGTAGACCAACGGTCTATGTCATTTCGGTTCTCAAACATTATAACATTAACGTTATTGTTCAAGTATTTGCATGCATATGCTTGAAAGCCTCCATTATCGCCCGTGTGATACACCTTTGTGTCTGAAGCAAATGTCTTGTCGATAAACCATCCTAACCCATAGAATGTGTTTTCTCGGTTTTGGTAATTACAATATTGGCTTCCTGATACTTTTGTTATCTGGTTATAAGCCATATCCAATGACTCTTGACTTATAATGCTATTATTCTTTAAAGCAATTTCCCAATTCAAAAAGTCGCGTGCTGTAGTATATATGCCGCCATCGGCCTTAGTGGCGAAAAATGTTTCTTCGCCGTAGTCGCATTCTGCCCAATGCACATTATTGCTGTCTACATAATCGATATTCGACTTTTCTCGTTTCTTTTCGTAATCGCTATCAGTTCCAGATGATTGTGCATCTTCGTTTACAATATAGCCGTGTGCCATGTGTGGGATGGTCTTATTGGCAGCAAAGTATTGCACATTTTTCATATTAGCAGCGTCAAAAATTCTCAATTTCTGGAATTCCTCAAACTTTAAACCGCTAACCTGTTCTATTATAAAGTAAAATAAATCGAAAGTTGGATTGATATAATCGTAAGCACTTCCGGGCTCAAATTTCAATGTGTCAAGTTCTTCCATATAGCACACGCTTTGTTCATCAGTTGCGTGTAGCATAAATTCTCGGTCTGTTCGTGGTCTTGCATCTGGCACACCAGAACTATGACTAAGAAGGTGTTTAAGTTTTACTTTATCCCATATGCAACTTTTAAAATGAGGGAAGTATTTTTTTACACTGTCGTTAAGATTAATTTTTCCCTCCTCTTGTAGTTTTAATGCACTTACCGCAGTAAATTGTTTTGAAATAGATGCAATATTAAATGCTGTGTTTTCTGTTATTGGAGAGTTGGTTTCCATGTTGGCCACTCCGATATAACGTTCGTATATAATCTCTCCGTTTTTTGCAATTAGAATTGCTGCTCCTGGAGATGATTGTTGATAATGTTTGTCCATGATTGAATCAAGTCGTACAGACAAATCATTAATGTTTGATGATGAGTTACAGCTGCCCATTAACAATAATATTATTGACAATATGCTTATATTGACTTTACTCATTGTAGAAATTTACTTATTTGGTTATATGTTATAGTGGTGTGAATATGTTTACCGTCGGGAGTGAAATTTGGCTCTGTTCTTGAAAACAAATCTGTTACTAAAGCATCCATTTCATCATCCGACATCACTCTGCCGTAATTTATTGAACTTGCCTTTGCCACTGTTAAGGCAATATGTTCATACACTCTATTTTGCAGTGAACTACCTCCTTCTTCAATAGAATCAAGCACTTGAAGTAACAAATCTTTCACATTAGTGTTGCTTAACCCTTGAGGAATGCCATTAATGGCCCAATCCTTACCGCTTAATTCCGATATGCAAAACCCTATCTTAGTTAAATCGGGCTCTAACTCAATCATGAGAGCATTTTGAGCGGGTGTTAGATTAATAATTTCGGGGAATAATACTCGCTGAGAGATTACATTTTCGCCTGATATTTGCGACATATAATTATCATAAAGTATACGCATGTGTGCCCTTCTTTGGTCCACTATTAGCAGACCTTCATCATTAGGTGATAAAATATACCTACCTTTTAATTGCATATACTTTGATGAAGATTTTAGCAAAACGCTTTCTTGAGTTTCTTCTTCAATAATTTTGTTATTCGACATAATAAAGTCATCAAAATCATTGCTGTCTTGTTCTGCTTTATCTTCTTTTTTGTATAATGTATCCCACCCGCTAACATTAGGTTTAATATACACTGATGCATTAGTTGTTCTATTAGACCCTGATGCTCGTGTGTTGTTGAATGGGTTGTAATTAGGGTCAAGGTCAATCGATGGCGTGTCTACATTTCCCTTGTTCTTAAAAATAGGTATGTCGGGTGCGCCTTCGGTGTCAAAATCAATCGATGGTACAACATTGTATTTACCCAAAGCCTCTTTTACTGCAGCAGAAAGTATTTGCCAAATTGGAGACTCGTTTTCAAATTTTATTTCATTTTTTGTTGGGTGTATATTTACGTCAATTGTGTTTGCATCAACTGTAAAGTTCAAAAAGTAATTTGGTTGTGCTTCGTTAGGTATAAGTTGCTCATAGCACATTATAACAGCCTTATGAAAATAAGGGTGTCTCATATGGCGACCATTAACGAAAAAGTATTGCAAGAAATTGCGTTTTCTTGAACCTTCTGGCCTGCTGATGAAACCCTCAATTTTTGCCAATGAGGTGTCTACATTAAGCGGAATAAGTTGATTTTCAAGGTTTTTGCCGAGTAGCGATGTGATACGGGCCTTGAAACTTCCGGGTAAAAGTTGATAAAGAACCTTGTCGTTATGTACTAAAGTGAATTCAATATTGCTGTTAACTAACGCTAATTTCTCAAATTCACGAATAATGTTATTTAATTCAACCTGATTCGTCTTTAAAAATTTGCGTCGTGCAGGAACATTAAAAAAGATGTTCTTAATCATAAAATTACTGCCCTCAGCACAAACAATAGGCTCTTGATTAATGCATTTTGATGCGCTGATTTCTATCTTTGTGCCTAATTGTTGCCCTTTTTGGCAAGTGTGAAGTTCTACTTGCGATATTGCAGCAATCGATGCCAATGCTTCTCCTCGAAACCCCATAGTGTGCAAGTCAAATAAATCTTCGGCTTTGCGAATTTTTGATGTGCTATGGCGTTCAAATGACAGACGCGCATCGGTGTCACTCATACCCTTCCCGTTATCTATAACTTGAATTAGAGTTCTACCTGCATCTTTCAAGATTATCTGTATTTCGGTAGCTCCGGCATCTACAGC